>NZ_CP025611.1:863750-1485000 GCF_002868735.1 Niveispirillum cyanobacteriorum
CCGTCAGCCAGCCATAGGCCATCAGGGCGCCGTTCATGGCTCCGGCGGACGTGCCGGAAATCGCCTCCACATCCAGCCGATCCAGTTCCAGCAACCGGTCCAGCACCCCCCAGGTAAAGGCCCCATGCGACCCGCCCCCCTGCAACGCAAGACCAATACGGGGGCGGGCGACGGTTTTTGATCGGGTCATGATGCGCTTTAACTGGAGGAAGGGAATTTGGAATGGGTAATTACTGCGCGGTCCAGCCGCCATCCACCGTCAAGGCAGCGCCCTTGATGTTGGCGGCGGCGGGCGATGACAGGAACACGGCCAGATCGCCCAGCTCCTCGGGCGTGGTGAACTGCTTGGACGGCTGCTTTTCCGACAGCAGTTTCACCTTGGCTTCCGTCTCGCTGATCCCCTCGCGCGCGGCCAGGGCGTCGATCTGCTTCTGCACCAGCGGCGTCAGCACCCAGCCAGGGCAGATGGCGTTGCAGGTGATGCCACCCTCGGCATTTTCCAGCGCCACCACCTTGGTCAGGCCGATCACGCCATGCTTGGCCGCGACATAGGCCGCCTTGTTGACGCTGGCCACCAGCCCATGCACCGATGCGATATTGATGATGCGGCCCCAGCCCTTGGCCTGCATATGCGGCAAGGCGGACTGGATGCCGTGGAACACCGCCGACAGATTGATGGCGATGACACTGTCCCAGCGTTCGGCGGGGAATTCCGTGACGGGCGCCGTGTGCTGAATCCCGGCATTATTGACCAGGATATCGACAGAGCCGAATGCTGCCACCGTCTCATCCACCATGGCCTTGATCTGATCCGGCTTGGTCATGTCGGCGGCGGAATACCGGGCCTTGACGCCGAAATCGGCCTCGATGCCGCTCCGCACCGCCTCGATCTCCGCCGCATCACCAAAGCCGTTCAGCACGATATCGGCGCCGGAAGCCGCCAGCTTGCGCGCAACACCAAGGCCGATGCCGCTGGTGGAGCCGGTGATGATGGCAACCTTACCCTTCAACATGATGGCACGCACTCCCTGCTGTGCTGATGGTTCTGTCGGTTAGGACTTGAATACTCATTCGACTTCCAAATCAAGGGTTCCCTTTCAACCGGTCGAGGATTCCCTGCACGGTTCCTTCCTTCTCCGGCTTCGGCGCTGGCTTCGCCTCAGGCTTGGGTGCCGCCGGGGCCGGGGCAGGGGGCTTGGGCTTCGCCGCCTCGGCCGCCTTGGCCTTGGCGGCTTCTGCGGCTTCGGCTGCGGCGGCCTGTTTGGCCAACCGATCCGCCTCCCGCTTGCCCAGCCAGCCATCGGCGGTTGCCACGTCCAGGGTGCGGACGGTGGACTGGTCCGGCCCGGTCAGGTTGATAGCCATGGGTGGTGCGTCTGCCGGGCTGGCGGGCGTGACCGTCAGGCCCAGATCCAGGGTGCGCTTGGCCCAGGACCAGCGCCCGGCCCCGGCCATCCGCCCCGCCGGCCCCGCCGCCTCAATCCCGCTCAGTGCCGCTACCTGATCGGCCAGGGTGAAGGACAGCGACAGGCTGTCGAAACCCGTCACCCCCTTGGCGCGCAGGGCGGTGCGCAGCTGCGTCGGCCCCTTCGGCCCGCCTTCAGACAGTTTCTTGCCCACCAGCGCCAGATCCAGCCCCGTGACGGACCCATCGCGCAGGCTCACCTTGCCCTCGCCGGCCAGGGCGGACAGGATGGCGCGCGGCGTGGGGCCGGCCCCCGTGCCCGTCACCGACAGGTCGAACCGACCCCCGCCCACGCCCAGCGACGGGCCGGTCAGCCAGCCCGGTGTGACCGCATCCTTGACGGCGAGGGTGATGGAACCCGACAGTGGCACCGGCCCTGGTTCCTCATCCGTCGCTAGCCCGGAGCGCTCCGTCTGTTCCAACGCGCCGGTCAGGGTGACATCGCCGCCCTGCCAGCGGCCCGCCGCTCCCTCCACCCGGATCAGGCCATTGCCGATGGTGAGCGGCAGGGTAACATTGCCCAGCTTCTCCCCCCCCAGGGTCAGTTGCGGCACGCTCAACTCCAGCTTGCCATTCAAACGGCGGGTCCAGCCCAGATCCCAGGCGGCCCCGTCGCGCGTCAGGGCCGGGATCACCAGATCGGCATCCAGCACCGACAGTGACAGTTTGCCGTCCAGCCGCGCCGGCCCGGTCCCGTCCGCCGGGGCCGGGGTCCAGGTCAGGGCGCCGTTGGCATTATGCCCCGCGAACTGCCCCGTCACCCCGTCCAGCACCAGCGTGCCCGACAGCGGCCCTGTGATGCCGGCATAAAGGTCCAGCGGACCCAGCGGCCCGGCGGGTCGCCAGTCCGGCATCAGCAGGCGCAACAGATTGGCGCTGTCGGGCAGGGTGCTGCGCAGCTTCACATCCAGTTGCGCATCCTGCCGGGCCGTGGGGTTGCCGATGCTGCCGCCCACCTGCGTGGTCCCGCCCAAGGCGTCGGCCCGGATATCGACCGACAGCTTGGCCGCATCACCGACCAGCCGTGCCTCCACCGCCACCGGCCCCAACCGTTCCGCCAGCACCGGATCGGGCCGGCCGAGCGCGCGCAGCAGCGGGGCCAGCGAGGTGCCAGACCCGGTCAGGGTCAGGTGCGATGCCTCCCCCTCCTTGTCCGACAGGTGCCCGCTGGCCTTCACCTTGATACCGGCCACGCTGTCCGCCGCCGCATCGCGCAGGGTCAGCGCCCCCCCGGTCCATCCTGCATCCAGCGCCAGCCCCTCAATGGGCATGCCTGCCGCCACCAACTGCCCCGCCTTGCCCTCCAGCGTCAGGTCGATATCGGCCAGCAGCGGTTTCAGCAGCGGCCAGAGCGGCGGCGCCTCCTTGGCGCGATAGGCATCAAGGTCCAGCCGGTCCAGCTCCAGCCGCAGGCCCAGCCCCATCCGGTCGCGCCGCGACAGCGTAACAGCGCCACTGAACCCCGTCGTATCAACGCTGCCCTTGGCATCCGTCAGGGCCATATCCTGCGGCTTGCCCGACAGCCGCCCCGTCAGCCGCGCCTGGCGCAGCCGTTCCAGGGGCACTGTCTCCATCCCCACCCCGGCCCAGGCCAGCATGTCGCGCACACTATCGGATTTCAGGTCCAGATCGGCGCCCAGCACGGGCTGTTCCCCGCTGAAATCCGCGGCCCCTTTCAGGGTCAGGACCGTGCTGCCGGGCAGGGTGGCAGATAGGTCCGCATCGCCCAGCACGCCGCCCCCCAGCCGCCCGACCAGCCGCAGGTCGCGCAATATATCCCCGCGCCACCGCCCCTGATCGGCCAGCAGATCCAAGGTCAGATTGGCGCGCAGCAGCCAGGGCGACAGGCCCGGCAGGTCGCGGCCCAACCCATCCAGGTCAAGTGCTGTAAAGGCCAGCACGACCGACCCGACGCCGTCCCCCTCACGCGGGATTTCCACACTGCCCGTGGCGCGGCTGTCACCCCATTGCAGGTCGATCCCGTCCATGCCCATGCTCTGCCGGGACAGCGACAGCCGCCCGCGCAGCGACAGGGCAGGGGCCTTGCCCGCCTCGTCGCCGGTCCCGCCCATGGCGTCGGCGGGCAGTTCCATGCCGGCCAGATGCTGCACCAGCCGCAGGACAGGCGCCGCATCCGGCCCCTGCAGCGCCACATCGCCATCCAGGCGCAGATCGCCGCCGGCGGGCGGCAGGGTGCCGGTAAAGCGCAACTCCGCTTTGGCATCGGTCAGCGCCAGCAAGGCCCGCACCGGCACGGCCCCATTGGCGGATCTGCGGGCCGCATTCAGGCTGAACCGCGCCGGCGCGCCGTCCAGGGCGCCCGTGGCCGTCACCTCGAACGGTCCCGACGGCCCGCCCGCCGTCAATTCACCCGACAGACCCGCCAGCCGGATGACATCACCACCCGCGCGTTCGATGGCCAGCGACCCTGCCGACAGGGTCACCCCTTCGACCTGCACCGCCCCGCCCAGGGATGACAGCGCGATGGGCCAGCGTGCCGGCCCATCGGCGGGCAGGATGGCCCGCATCTCCGCGTCATCCAGCGCCAATTGCTCGATATGCACCTGTCCTTGCAGCAGGGGCCAGGGCCGCACCCGCATGCCCACCCGCCCGATCCGGGCCAGCGGTTCGCCCTCATCCAGCAGCCGGACATCGCCTGCCGTCAGGGTAGGCACCGGCAGCAGGGTCAGGTTCAGGTCGCCATCAATGACCACCTGCCGCCCCGTCAACCCGGCCAGCCCATCGGCCACACGGGAGCGAAACTCGTTCCACGGCACCAGGGCCGGCCCGACCAGCACCACCAGGATCAGAAGGGCCAGCGTCAGCCCCAGGGTCACCGCGATCCGCTTCACACCCAGCCCATCCCTCTTGCCATCCCCCCATCGAACGGTCTTAACCTATAGAACCGGTGGCCGACAGGATAGGGAATGAAATGGGCGAAATCGTGAATCTCAACCGCGCCCGCAAGGCCAAGGCCAAAGCCGACCGCGAGGTCCAGGCCGTCGAAAACCGCGTGAAGTTCGGCCAGACCAAGGCGGAAAAGGAAAAACGCCGCGCCGAGGAAGAAGCAGCGCGGCGGCGGTTGGAGGGGCATCGGGTGGAGTGAGTGAGGGGGGGCGGTGTGGGGGGCTGAAATGGGGCTGGGAGCGTACCATTGATGATGCTTACGCATGGCCAATTGGATTGATTTTGTATTTGTGCCTAAAATACCTATACATTCTATAGAAATTAACTCAGTAAATCGCTCATTTATACGCTTCATATTAATTTTTTGCTATGATTTATCTTTTTTTGAAAAACATTTGGATCTGTTGCCTCAATAACTTCTCGTATGGAGCGCTGTGAAGAAATCCTAGGTGGAATTACATTATCAATTCGGTATCTAATGCTTGCAAAGTGCCCTACTTTCTTTTTATCATCTCTGTATTTTTTACTACCTATCTCTGCTTTAGCATTCTCATCATCAAATACATATGCCAAGAAGAGTTGAATGCTATAAGGTATAGGCTCTTTTGCATTTTTATAATCTTCAACTATTGAGTATATTTCTGCTCGATGTTCATCTTGTAAGATTTTCTTTTTTTCATGAGATAATTTAGCAAAGCTTTCTCTATTATACTTGTCTTGATCAAAATCATAGAAATACATCTCTATCAAATTTAGTGTATCTTCGTTTAAAGATAGGCCCTTTTCTCTGCATGATCCTAACAACTTTTCAATATCATGGCCGTAATTTTTTCTAAGATATTCACTTCCTGCGCCCATAAGTGAAAGGTATGACTTTAAAGATAGCTCTAGAGCATGGCAAAGAAGAATAAATATTGGGTTTTGGTATTGGCTATCGAGGCTTTCTGCAGCACGAAGTGATTGAACGGCGAGAGCATGGTACTCCTGTGCGGTATAATCACTTTCCGTACCATCATAGCCAGATATTCCCATCTGTAATATGACAGAGTCGTCATTATTGTCATCATCAATAATCATGGCGCTTACCATTCCAAATTACAAGAGTGTTCATTGCCCCCCCCAGTCTGATGATCTGAAGTAGGCGTTGCCTCTCAATTTAAGATATTTATTGTCGAGATTGGAAGTATTTTCTATGCGATTAAACCAAATCACATTTGGGGCGCTGTCTAAATTCCGCTTCGGCGCGCAAACCCCGACACCTCACCCCCACCGCTCCATCCCCAAGCCCTCCGCCGACAGCGCCCAGGGGTGCATCCGGTCCTCATAGACCATCACAGTCGGCGGCGGGAAAGTCGGGTCGGCGAAGGCCCCCACGGCGATGGCAAGGGAATCGGGTGCCCAGTCCATCTCCCAATAGACCGTTGAGCCGCAGGTGGGACAGAAATGGAAGGTGGCGGTGCCGCCGCTGTCGCCCTGGCGGGCCCATGTGCTGGTGCTGCCTGTGATGCTCACGCCGTCGCGCGAGAACCTTGCCTGGGTGGCGAACACGCTGCCGGTGCGTTTCTGGCATTCCAGGCAATGGCACATGGACACCCGCCCCGGCTCCCCCTGACAGGTCAAGCGCAACTGGCCGCAACTGCATGAAGCGATCCGGGTGGTCATGGGCTTCTCCTGTCCCTGTTGTATTTGGTTTTAGCAGTCTGGCTTTGTGAACAGTCTAATACCGTCAATACCGATCCGCGCGATCGCGGTAGCCTTCCTTATTGGCACCCTTGGCGATGCCGGCAAGCCGGTTGGGGTCGGGCACCGGCATCAACAGCACGCCCTTGCCCTTCGGGATGAACACGAATTCCTGCCCGGCCTGCCACTGCTGCTCCTCGCGGACGGCCTCGGGGATGGATATCTGAAACTTGCTGGACAGGGTGGCCGTGGCTGCCATGTCATACCTCTGCAGCTATCGATCATGCTTCGGTAAGAATATGCCTGTCGGCGGTCCAGCACCAGCGAACGATGGCGCCCGTACCCCCATCACCCCGGAAAATGCTCCACATGCATGTCGCCCGTCCGACCGTAATAGACGACGCGGCGGCCCAGGAACGTGACGAGGTAGCTGGCGCAGCCTGCCTGCTTCACCTGTTCGCAGAAGGCCGGATAGGAATAATCCGGCCCGTCGGCCTGGGCCCAGCGGATCAGGCGTTCCACTGAGGTGGCGTCGAAGGTCGGGGCAATGCTGCCGGCGCTGTGGGGCAGGGGCAGGGTGACAGCATCGCCATCGGGCAGGTAATAGCTCTGCGTGCCGCAGCGATAATCCACCAGATACCCCTCAAACCCCGCCGCAAGCAGCCGACCGATGATGGCGGGGAAAGTCAGGCTGCCCGTATGGGCGGCCTCCAGGCAGTCGCGGGCAATGGCGATCCGTTCCGCATCCATGGCGGCTCTCCTTGGGAGGTAAATTAATTGACATGGAAACTATAATGGTAATGTTTCCTAGTCAACTATATTAACTCCAGATTACACGTCATCCCGGCGCCAAGCCGGGACCCAGGGGCCACAAGAACAAACCTGGACGCAGCGCCGGCCTTCGCCGCTGAAAGGTCGGGCATTTGGCCCCTGGGTCCCGGCTTGGCGCCGGGATGACGAAGGAGGAGGGGGCGGCATAGCGAGATCGCTCTGCCCTCGCCCCCCGCTCCATCCTCACCCCGCCTTGCGCGTCTTCGCCACCTTCAGATAAGGCGCCAGGTAATGGCCCGTATGGCTGCGCGCCACCTTGGCCACCTGTTCGGGCGTGCCGGCAGCCACGATCTCGCCGCCGCCATTGCCGCCCTCCGGCCCCATATCGATGATCCAGTCGGCGGTCTTGATGACCTCCAGATTATGCTCGATCACCAGCACGGTATTGCCCTGATCCACCAGGGCGTGCAGCACTTCCAGCAGCTTGCGCACATCCTCGAAATGCAGGCCGGTGGTGGGTTCGTCCAGGATATAGATGGTGCGCCCCGTGGACCGGCGGGACAGTTCCTTGGCCAGCTTCACGCGCTGCGCCTCACCACCCGAAAGCGTAGTGGCCGGCTGTCCGATCTTGATATAGCCAAGGCCGACACGGTCCAGCGTTTCCAGCTTGTCGCGGATGGACGGCACGGCGCGGAAGAACTCCGCCCCTTCCTCCACCGTCATGTCCAGCACCTCGGCGATGCTCTTGCCCTTGTAATGGACCTCCAGCGTTTCGCGGTTATAGCGTTTGCCGTGGCAGACATCGCAGGTGACATAGACATCGGGCAGGAAATGCATCTCGATCTTGATGACGCCATCGCCCTGGCACGCCTCGCACCGCCCGCCCTTGACGTTGAAGCTGAACCGCCCCGGCCCATAGCCGCGCGCCTTCGCCTCCGGCAGGCCCGCGAACCAGTCACGGATGGGGGTGAAACAGCCGGTATAGGTGGCGGGGTTGGATCGCGGCGTGCGGCCGATGGGCGACTGGTCGATATCGATCACCTTGTCGATATTCTCCAGCCCATGGATGGCGTCATGCTCGCCCGGATGTTCCCGCGCCCCCATCAGCTTCTTGGCCAGCGCCTTGTACAAGGTCTCGACCACCAGGGTGGATTTGCCGCCGCCCGACACGCCCGTGACGCAGGTGAAGGTGCCCAACGGCACCTTGGCCGACACATCGCGCAGATTGTTGGTGCGGCAGCCGGTGACCTCCAGGAACTGTCCGGGATGGCCCGGCCGGCGATGCTTGGGAATCTCGATGCGGCGGCGGCCCGACAGATATTGCGCCGTCAGGCTGTCCGGGTGGGCCATCACCTCCGCCGGCGTACCCTGCGCCACGACCGTGCCGCCATGCACACCCGCCCCCGGCCCCATATCGACCAGATAATCGGCGATGCGGATTGCATCCTCATCATGTTCGACGACGATGACGGTATTACCGATATCGCGCAGGCGTTTCAGCGTCGCCAGCAGCCGGTCATTATCGCGCTGATGCAGGCCGATCGACGGCTCGTCCAGCACATAGAGCACGCCCGTCAGGCCGGACCCGATCTGTGATGCTAGCCGGATACGCTGGCTTTCCCCGCCTGAGAGCGTGCCCGACGCGCGGTCCAGCGCCAGATATTCCAGGCCGACATTGTTAAGGAAGCCCAAGCGCTCATTGATCTCTTTCAAGATACGCACGGCAATGTCGCGCTGCTTCTGCGTCAGATGCGGATCAAGGGCCAGGAACCATTCGCCGGCCTGGCGGATGGACATGCGGCTGATATCGGCGATGGACAGGCCCTTGATCTTGACGGCCAAGGCCTCCGGCTTCAGACGCGCGCCGTTACAGGCCTCACAGGGCTGCGACGACTGGTACTTGGACAGTTCCTCGCGCACCAGCGCGCTTTCGGTTTCCTTCCAGCGGCGCTGAAGGTTGTTCACCACGCCTTCGAACGGCTTCTTGGTCTCATAAGACCGCAAGCCGTCATCATAGCGCATCGTAATGGCCACCTTGCCCGACCCGAACAGGATGCAGTTGCGCACCTCTTCGGGCTGCTTCTCCCAGGGCGTGTCGATCTTGCTGCCATAATGGGCGCAGATGCTTTCCAGGGTCTGCAGATAATATTGCGAGGTGGAATTGGCCCAGGACGCGATGGCACCCTCCCGCAGGCTCAACCGCTCATCCGGGACCACCAGCATCGGGTCGAAATAATGCTTCGACCCCAGCCCGTCACAGGCCGGGCAGGCGCCAAACGGGTTGTTGAAGCTGAACAGGCGCGGCTCCACCTCCTCAATGGTGAAACCACTGACGGGGCAGGCGAACTTGGCGGAAAACACGGTCCGTTCGCCATTGTCGGCATTCTCGGCAAAGATCAGGCCGTCGGACAGTTCCAGGCCGGTTTCGATACTGTCCGCCAGCCGGTTGCCCAGGTCGGCCTGCACCTTCAACCGGTCGACCACCACCTCGATATCATGCTTCAGCTTCTTGTCGAGGGTGGGGGCATCCTCGATCTCATACATCTCGCCATTGATCTTCACGCGCTGAAATCCGCGCTTGCGCAGTTCCGCCAGTTCCTTCTTGAACTCCCCCTTCTTGCCGCGCGCGATGGGGGCCAGAAGGTACAGCCGCGTGCCCTCCGGCATGTTCAAGATGCGGTCCACCATCTGGCTGACCGTCTGGCTTTCAATGGGCAGGCCGGTGGCGGGGGAGTAGGGAACGCCAATGCGCGCGAACAACAAGCGCATATAGTCATAAATCTCCGTCACCGTGCCGACGGTGGAGCGGGGATTGCGGCTGGTCGTCTTCTGTTCGATGGAGATGGCGGGCGACAAGCCCTCGATGCTGTCCACATCGGGCTTCTGCATCAGCTCCAGGAACTGGCGCGCATAGGCCGACAGGCTTTCCACATAACGCCGCTGCCCCTCGGCATAGATCGTGTCGAAGGCCAGCGAGGATTTACCCGACCCCGACAGGCCGGTAATAACCACCAGGCTGTCGCGCGGCAGGTCGACATCGACATTCTTCAAATTATGTTCGCGGGCGCCACGGACGGAAATATGCTTGTTCATCGGCTTTGATCTTCGGCTTTCTGTCCCGTGGGGCGGGCGGATGCTGCGGTGCGGTTAAGGATAGGCGATGCGGCCGGTTTGAAAAGGCCACGCGGACGCGGCCCCGTCATGTGGGCAAAAGGGCTGATAACCGTTTGGGCGCCACGGCGCGATAGCTTTCCAGCGTCCAGTGGCACAACCGTTCGACATCCACCTCGTCACCCGAGTGAAACTTGAACGTCACCCACCCGGCCTTGCCCAGCCCGTATCCTGTGGGGGCGGCGCCCGGCATATCCAGGGCAAAGTCGCGGGAATGGGGGAGTTTCAGGCTGACCCTGAACACGCCCTCATAATGGTGGACAAAGATAAAGATCTTGCCCCGCACCTTGATGACCCGTTCCCCCCAGGGGAAATCCTCCGCCGCCTCGGGCAGGGTCAGGGCATGATTTTTCAAGGCCTGCTCGGCATCGGCAAAGGGAAGGTCGCTCATGGTCGCGTCCGGCTGATCATAGGACGGGGTGACAATGCCCTGTCCATGAGCGGAATGCAATGTTCTTGTATTGTTCCCATTAAAAATGTAGAAAGCAGCAGGGGGCAGCGTGTAGGCTGCGAGCCATCCGGCGGTGGGCGACTTCCGCCGACGATCCCTTTTTGCGAAAGAGCGACAGCATGGCGGGCAGCGTCAACAAGGTCATCCTCATCGGTAACCTGGGCAAGGAACCGGAAGTCCGGTCATTGCAGAATGGCGGCAAGGTCTGCACGCTGCGCATCGCGACGTCGGAAACCTGGAAGGACCGCGGCACGGGCGAGCGGCAGGAACGCACGCAGTGGCATAGCGTCGTGATCTTCAACGAAAATCTGGTCGGCGTGGCCGAGCGTTTCCTGAAGAAGGGCAGCAAGGTCTATATCGAGGGTCAGCTTGAGACCCGCAAGTGGCAGGATCAGCAGGGCCAGGAGCGCTACACGACGGAGGTCGTGCTGCGGCAGTTCCGGGGCGAACTGACCCTGCTGGATGGCCGTGAAGGCGGCGGTATGGGGGCCGGCGCTGGCGGCGCCAGCTATGATGACCGCGGCGGCGATTATGGCGGCGGCGGCTACGGTGGTGGCAGCAGCTACGGCGGTGGGGGCGGTGGCTCCTATGGCGGTGGCGGCGGCGATTACGGCGGCGGCAACCGTGGCGGCGGCTCACGCGGCGGCTCCGGTGGCGGCAGCAGCCGGCCCAGCCCCGCGGCCGATCTGGACGACGAAATTCCGTTCTAAAATCCACTGCCGTTAGTCCTGTAAAGTTTCGACTGCGTTCTCCCGTTATTCCTTGCGAATCGGGGTTGCACACCCCGATCGCTTAGATTAGCCTCTCCCCGTGAAATGACCACCGGGGCAGAGTGTAAAGAATGCCGGGGTATCAGGTCCGAATGATCGTCATGGATCAGGGAGAGCGAATGCCTCTCATGATCGGTGAAGATGGCGTCCCGTTGTTCCGGACGACGGAGTGGATCGTGACGGCGCGGCGGGCAGCCAACCCCGCCGCCAACACCCTGCAAGCGAACTGCTACGCTCTCAAATTCCTCTATCTCTGGGCTGATGCCCAGGGCGTCGACATCGAGGCCAGGATGCACTCGGGCGACTATCTGCGCCCCAACGAGATCAGCAGCTTGGCCGCCGCCGCTCAGAAGCACCTCGATGAGCTAGACGTGGCGCCGCCCGCCAAGCCGGTCAAGCCGCCGAAGGTGGTCTCGCTGGAGCAGGTGCGGATGAAGGCGCCACGTCCTGTCCGGTCCGTTCAGAAGGACACGGCCGCCAATCGCCTTCGGACGGTCGCTGACTATCTCGCCTGGCTCGGGCAGATGGGAAATTTGGATCTCGACCTACAGACATCGGCCCTTCGCAAGGAAGCACTGGGCCAAATGATCGCCAACTTGACCACGACCATTCCGAAGACCCGGGGCAGGAACGTCGTCGGCAAGAGGGAGGCGCCGCCGCAGGACGTCATCGATCGCCTCCTGGCGGTGATCGAACCGGGGGCGCCGGAAAACCCTTGGGCGGATTTCGGCCTCCAAATCCGCAACAGGCTCCTAGTCCACATGTTCTACGGCCTTGGCATCCGGCGTGGCGAGGCGCTGGGCATCAAGATCACCGACCACATCGATTTTCGCCGCAAGAGGCTTCTGATCGCCAGAAATGCGGACGATGCGGAGGATCCACGACGCCAGCAGCCGCTGGCGAAAACCCGGGATCGGTGGCTGCCGCTGAAAGACGGGCTGATCGACATGATCCAGGATTACATGATCCAGATCCGCCGCAAGGTGCCGAACGCGGCGAAGCATCAGTTCCTCTTCGTCTCTCATCAGTTGGGCAAGCCACTCAGCCTCAGTGGCGAGAGCCGGGTATTCGAGCAGTTGAGGCAGCGCACCGAAGTGCCCGATTACCTCACCACCCATGTCCTTCGCCACGCCTGGAACGACGCCTTCAGCCGTCTCATCGACGCCAAGGGCGTGGCGTCGGAGCGGGAGGCGCAACTGCGCTCTGAGATGATGGGATGGTCGCCGACTTCTGGGACGGCCGCTACCTACAACCGCCGCAAAATCCGCGAGGATGCCGAGCGGTTCTTGCTGGAACATCAGAAGGTTCTTCTCCCGGGGGGCAGTGAATGAACAGCCATGTTTCAGTGAAGCCGCTCGCCGACCTGCCTTCATCCATCCGCAGCCGCGATGGCGCCGAAGTGTGCCTTGATGGTGATGTCTGGTATGTCACAGGACCGTCTGCGGCCTATCAGTTTTCGTTTCGTCGCCTACGGGAATTTGCCTCAGATGAACTGGTAGCTTCCGCGAAAGCAGTCATCGTCCATTACATGGAACGGCATTCTCTCGCGCACGCAAACAACATCATGGATAGGTTTGTTGCCTTCATCCGATTTGCAGGTAAGGCGGTCCCGCTCCAGAAGATCACGGCGCCAGATGTCCTGTCCTATCGCGCAACGCTTGCCTCGAACACCGAATGGTATCTTGGAACCCTACGCGGTTTCTTCCGTAGTTGGGTGGATCTTCGTCTGGCTGGACTGGATCCCGAGGTCATCAAGGTCCTGGACAAGGTTCGGCTCAAAGGGAACCGCAAGGGCGACGCAGTTCGAACAGCGGACCCAGAGAAGGGGCCGTTCACCGAGATGGAGTTACAGGCCATCGTCACCGCCCTGAACGACGCCTTTGCTCATGACGAAATAGACATCGCTGATTACGTCTTGGTCCAGTTGTTCCTGGCTCTGGGCGCCCGCGCGATCCAGCTTGCGACCCTGAAGATTAGCGATTTTTCCGTCACCCAAGCGAGCAGTGGCGAGCGGGCGTACCTGATCCAGCTGCCAAGGGCAAAACAGCGAGGCAAGGAGCCGCGAGCCGAATTCAAGCCTCGTAGACTATCTGGAGACCTCGGGCGCCTAGTCGAAGCACATTGCGAAGCGACGAAGCGGGTTTGGGTAAACCTCGGCATACCGCTGGATCAGCTGCCGTTTTGGCCTAATCCAGAGAACGTCAACACCAGCGAAGGTCTTCTTCACCACAGTACGGCTACCGATCTGAATAATCGGGTACAGTCGGTCTTTGATGTGTTGAAGGTTGTGAGCGAGCGGACTGGATTTTCTCTGATCGTCTCGACGCGGAGGTTTCGATATACCCTCGGCACCAGGGCCGCCCGTGAAGGTCTTTCCGAACTCGTCATCGCCGAAATTCTGGATCATTCCGACACCCAGAACGTGGGAGTTTATGTGGAGGCAGTGCCCGAGATCGTCGAGCGCATCGACAGGGCGATGGCGATGGAGTTGGCGCCGATGGCGCAGGCCTTTGTCGGATTGCTAATTGACGGGGAAGACCAAGCGGAACGAGCGGATGATCCTCGATCTCGGATTGTCACCCCCGGTGATCTGAAGCACCCGGTCGGTAGCTGCGGCAGCTACGGCTTCTGCGGGGCGATGGCACCTATCGCCTGCTACACCTGCCGGAACTTCCAACCCTGGTTGGATGGTCCCCATGAGCAAGTCCTGGAGCAGCTGCTCGCCGATCGACAGCGCATCATGGTGCAAACCGGCGACGCCACGATCGCCGCGATCAACGACCGTGTCATCTACGCCTGCGCCGAGGTCGTCCGCCTCTGCCAGGAGCGGATGGGAGAGGCTGCCGAATGACGACCGTCGTCCATTTCGTTCCGAATGCGCAGGCGACAGCCGAGGCCAATCTCGCCGCACTTATTAAGATCGCCAAGCCGTTGTTGAAGGCATATCCCGAGGTCTTGTCCTGGGAAGAGAACAATTGGGACCTGCGTGGGACCGTTCAAGTCAGTGGTATTGGTGATAGCAGAGTTGCCGCAGCGTTCACCTCCTTTGATTCAGCTAGAAAATCTCAAGGGCAACCTAAAGCCGTTTCAGGATGGATGTCTGAACCTTTCCGGAGCTTTGCCAAAGCCTACTTTCTGTACACCAGAGCGCTCGTCGGCAAGGTCCAACTGGCCCACCTCATGGCCTCGCTTAGGGTCCTGGAGAAGGCACTGATCGAGACCCACGGCGACTCAGCGATCCACCGAGTGACCCCGGTTATTTGCAATCGCGCTGTTGAACTGATCCGGGAGCGGTTTGAAGAAGCCACCGCGTATCGGGTTGGATGCGCCCTGGAACGTCTTGCTGGATTCATGGTTGAGAACCGGCTCGCCAACCCGTTCAAATGGAATTGCCAGATTCGGCGCCCCCGCGAGATCCGAACCCGCGTGGGAAAGGCCGCCGATGAGGCGCGGTCGGCGTCAATGCCCTCCCAGGCCGCACTCGAAGCGTTGCCTCGCTGTTTCAACATCGCCGTCGAACCACGAGACATCATAGCGTCCTCGGTAGCCGCACTCCTTTGTACAGCACCTGATCGGATTGGCGAGGTGTTCGGCCTGCGGGCTAATTGCGAGGTCGAAGAAATACATAAGGGGAAGCCGATTTATGGGTTGCGGTGGCTCCCAGAAAAGGGCGCCGAACCGATGGTAAAATGGATCGCGCCGACCATGGTTGAAGTAGCCAAGGCCGCCATTGCAAAGCTCCGTGAAGTCAGCCGGCCGGCGCGAGAAATTGCCGCTTGGTACGAGCAGCATCCAGATCAGATTTATCTTCCACGGGGCACGGAGTACCTGCGCACCAAGAAATATCTGCTGCTTGAGGAAGTCACTCAGATTCTTGGGTTAGCAGGTATCCAAGCGACGCGATCTTGGGTGAACGGCAACAACGTCCCGACCTACGATCCGCCCACGGGAAAGCGGTCGAAACGGGTTCGCTTTGATGAACTCCAATCGGCAGTTCTGGCGAAGCTGCCCAAGGGCTTCCCAGTCATAGACAAGCGCACCGGGCTGAAATATTCCGAAGCACTAATTGTTGTCCGGCAGAATGAGATGCACGCCCAGCGGGGCACTATTCTGTGTTTGGTGGAGCCGGTGACCACCGGGCACATCAACGACGCATTGGGCGGGAAAGAGGCAACTGAATCGATGTTCGACCGGTTTGGCTTCACCGAGTCTGATGGCAGCCGGATTAAGGTGCATTCCCACCAGTTTCGCCACTGGCTCAACACATTGGCCCATCGCGGCGGCATGTCTCAGCTCGACATCGCCAAGTGGTCCGGCCGGAAGGACATTCGGCAAAACCAGGACTACAACCACATGGCGCCGGAAGAGTTTCTTGCGATGGCTCGTGACCTGACTATCGACGATAAGCACCTTTTCGGTGGCCTTGCAGAACTCGTCGCCAAGGCGCCGATCTCCCGCGACGAGTTCATGATGCTGGAATATCCGACGGCCCATGTCACCGAACTCGGGTTTTGCGTCCACGACTTTACGGCCTTGCCTTGCGAGAAGCACCGGGATTGCGTCCAGTGCAACGAGCACATCTGCGTTAAGGGCGACGGTGCTAAGACGGCCCGTATCAAGGAGCAACTGGCGCTCGCCGAGGCGCAGTTGGAACAGGCGAAGAAGGCGGCAGCCGAGGGCTATTACGGTGCCGAGCGGTGGCAGGAACACCACCAAGCCACCGTCGACCGGCTTCGTATCCTGGTTGGCATCCTCGACGATCCTGCGGTCCCGGCGGGCAGCCTGATCCGGCTAACCAACCCTAAGGAGTTCTCTCCGATCCGGCTGGCGGTCCAGGACAGGATGCTGATCGAAGGACCTGACAACGAGACTTTCAACGACTTGCAAGACCTGCTGGGAGGCGACTAATGGCCCGGCATCTGACCGACGCAGATATCGAAACCATCTGCGAGATGATAACCGGCTGGGATATCAAGACGCCACTGACTTGGCGGGAGATCGAATCCGCAGTCGAGGGGCGCCTCGGGCATCGATACACGCGACAGGCTCTTGAGAAGCGCGAACGCATCAAAACGGCGTACACGACCCGCAGCAATGTTCTGAAGAACCTGCCGGAGCGGACTCAGAGGGGATCCGTCGAGCTACTTGCCGCCCAAACGCGCATAGCCAGCCTCAAGGCCGAGAATGAGCGGTTGAAGGTCGAGAATGAACGGCTGCTAGCCCAGTTTGTCCGTTGGCTCTACAACGCCACCGCTGCGGGTCTCACGAAAGAGACGTTAAACGGGGCATTATCAGGGATTGACCGCGAGAAGACGAATGGAACCGTCATCGACGAAATCCGGCGAAGCGGTCGGAAGAAGGAAGCCTAATGCCGCGCAAGTCTTCTGTCGAACGCTTCCTGCCCATCACCGGGGATCAGCTCTGTGGCGGGGGGCGCCCAGACCCACGACGCGCGGCAACCGCACGTGTGCTGCGGGCCGCACCTAGCGCTATGTTACCCGCAACATGCTGGTCGGTGCCAACGCCCCCGGCATGGCGGCCACCTACGACTATTACCCGGAGGGCGGCCGCGCATGGAAACAGGTCAACGGCGTCACGATGCTCTACCTGGAACTGGACGGGATCGAGTTGGGGGGCCTACGATTCCGCCTGCACCCTGAAGGAACGCACCATCCGCGCCTCGGGCACCAGCGGTGCGGTGGTAGCCATCCACAGCCCAACCGCCGGCCTGATCCGCCTGCTGCCCAACCGCCAGGGCAGCGTCATCTGGCGGAGACGACGATACTGGCACGATGGCTGGCAAAGGCTGCGTGCAATGTTGACAGTTTGCATTGATCGCTAAGCGCAACATTCCAGCATTTCATTACACTCAATGCAGTCATTATGAATAATTATCTCAATCTGAGATTGATACGAGATATCGAAGCCATTAGATCACGCGATGCCCCTTTTCGGTCTCCGGCCACTCCAGGTATGGTATGGAATTGATGATGGTGAAGTTTGAGGGCAGTCATGGCTAAGCCATATGCAGCTGAGATGGCACGGCTCGCGGAGACGTTCGCTTGGGCTTGCGACGTTGAAATTGAGGCGTTGCGCCGGGCTGCGAGAACGGCTGGAGGGATGCCTCTTCGAGCAGTGGGGTCTGGTGGATCACTTACCGCAGCGCATGCGCTGGCGCAGCCGCACCAGAACGACAGCTCGCGGTATGGCACGCCCAGTATGCAAGAGTGTCCAGGGCTTGGTGGAAGGGTCGTGTGGCGTGGCGTCAAGAGACCGTCCACCCAGCTTCCTGCGCCACGAGCGGATTGGTGAAGCCGGGTCCTTGCTAAGGCCCTCGACGACTGGCAATTGTCTCCCACTTCGCCGGCATCATGGTTGGTCCAATGGTGACAACCTGTGACACGTTTCACAGATGGAAGTGCTGAGGCGCTGCGGTCGCTTCAGCGCCTGAATATGATTGTATCCCCGCTTCGGACGTGATGAGTCCTGCCGAAAAGCAGTGAAAACAAGAAAAGTGGTAAGCGTGGCGTGATCGCACTGGATCAGGTGTTGACGGTTGGCTTCCAGTTCCACGGGAGCAGGTCTTGGAGACGGTTGGCGGCATATCCGTTGACCATGCGCTCCAGGATGTCGCGGAGGTAGGCATAGGGCTCGACGCCGTTGAGTTTGCAGGTCTCGACGAGAGAGGCGATTACCGCCCATCGGTTGCCCCCGCCCTCGGAGCCCGAGAACAGGCTGTTCTTTCTGCCGATTGTCACCGGGCGGATCGTCCGTTCCACAGTGTTGGTGTCCATCTCCACCCGGCCGTCGCCCAGATAGACGCGCAGCCCGTCCCAGCGGGCGAGCGCGTATCGGATCGCCTCGGCCAGCTTGGCGCGTTGCGGCAGGCGGCGGAGTTCCTGCTCGAACCAAGCCTTGAGATCGTCGACCAGCGGCACGGCATGGGCCTGTCGGGCCTCTCGGCGTTCTGCCGCCGTCCGCCCCCGGATGCGCTCCTCAATGGCATAGAGCTGGGCGATGCGGTGCAGGGCTTCAGCCGCGATCGGCGATCCGTCCTGCGCCAGGTCGTAAAAACGGCGGCGTGCGTGGCTCCAGCAGGCCGCGAGCACGACCTGCCCACCGGTGGTCAGCCGCTCGAACCCGGCATAGCCGTCGACCTGGAGCACGCCCCGGAACCCCCGCAGATGGTCGGCAGGGCGCTCGCCTTTGCGGTCGGGGGTGTAGAAGTAGACCACGGCCGGCGGGTCCGGCCCCTGCCAGGGGCGGTCATCCCGGGCATAGGCCCAAAACCGGCCGATCTTCACCCGCCCGGCCCCGGGGTTCAGGGTCGGCATCGGCGTGTCGTCCGCGAACAGCTTAGGGGAGGCGAACACCGCCTTCGCCAACTCGGCATGCACCGCCTCCAACCACCAGCAACCCTGGCCGGCCCAGCCGGCCAGCACCGAGCGGTCGACCGGGAACCCATTGCGGGCCAGGATCTGGGCCTGCCGGTAGAACGGCAGGTGGTCGCAGTAGCGGCTGGTGAGGATATGGGCCAGCATCGCCGGTGTGGCCATGCCCTTGGCGATCGCCTTCTCCGGAGGGGGCGCTTGGTGCAGCGATCCGCAACCGCGACAGCCGTATTTCGGCCGGCGGATGCGCAGGACCCGGACCTGGGCGGGCACGTAGTCGATCATCTTGGAGATGGTCTCCCCGGCCGGATGCAGGGCGCCACCGCAACAGGGACAGACGGCCTCCGCGTCGATGTCCGCCGGCTCCAGGGTGATGTCGTGATGGGGCAGATGATCGGGCAGGTCCCGGCCGCGGCGCACCGGTTCGGCCTCCACCGGCTCCGGCGTGCGTGCGGCGATCTTGGTCTCGAGCTGGGCGATATCGGCCTCGAGCTCCTCCAGTCCCAACTCCAACTGGTCGCTATCGAGCCGTTCGGAGCGGCGGCCATAGAGTGTGCGCTGCATCTGCTGGAGCCGCAGGCGCAGCCGCTCCATCTCCACCAGATCGGCCTTCTGGCGCTCGACAATATCGGCGAGATCGCGCACCAGCTGCTGGAGCAGGACGGGATCGCCGGGCAGATTGTCGAGGTCGAGGCGCATGGTCGATTCTACCCCGGACATCGTCCATATTCCAGCCAAACCCCTGGCTTCCCTCATTTTTTCGGCCCGTTACCCGGCAACCGACGGGCCCCGCGCAGGCAAGGTCTGCCGCCATTCCAGCCCTTCGAGCAGCAGCGACAATTCCGCCGGCGTCAGCACCACACTGCCGCCCGGCGTGCGGGTCATTGGCCAAACGAACCGCCCCCGCTCCAGCCGCTTGGCAAACAGGCACATGCCGTTCTGGTCAGCGTAGAGGATTTTCAATCTTCCAGCACCTTTGCCTCGGAATATGTAGAGATGCCCGGCGAACGGGTCCTTGCCCAGGCTCTGCTGCACCATCAGCGCCAGCCCGTCGAACCCCCGGCGCATGTCGCAGGGCTCCAAGGCGAGATAGATCCGCACTCCGGCCGGAAGGGAGATCATCGCGGCCCCTCCAGAACCCCCAGCACCCCCAGCACCCGGCGCAGCGCGTCGGCGTCGACGTGCTGGTCAACCCGGAGCCGGAGCCCGCCGGCCAACTCGATCTCGATCAGCCCACCCCCTGTTGGCACCGGAGTCACCGCCGGGGGCGGGGTCGGCTCCCCGCGGGCCACCTCCACCGGTGCAAAGACGGGCAGCGGATCGGCCGGGCCGACCAGGCGGCGGCGCCAGCGGAACAGCAGACTGGGATCGACACCGCGCCGTCGGGCCACCAGCGATACGCTCATGCCCGGCTCGAAGGTCTCGGCGACGAGCCGCTGTTTCTCGGGTTCCGACCAGCGGCGCCGGTGGGGCGACGCCGTCAGCACCTCCATCACCATCGGAGCGCTCGCCGTCATAGGGACAGCACCAGGACCATCCCTATGACCCGGAGCGCTCTCCCCATCCGAAGCCGCCAGCCGGCGCGACCAGCGCCCCAGCGCCCACCGGCCGATCCCGTGCGCCGCGGCATAGTCAGCCAACGACGTTCCGCTTTGCCGCCACGCCGCGACGTGCGGCCGCCAAAAAGCCTCGCGATCCGATCTCGCCACCGCAAACCTCCGCTGATCATTGACCAGCGGAATATTTCATGAACCCGCGACCAGCAGTACGTGTCGTCAGAACCCGCTTACGAAAAGTGCCAGTATCAACAAGGTGATCGCCACAACGAGTGACACGATGAGTACCGTGACCGTCGTGATCAGCGGTGCCATCAACAACGATGCGGTTGCTGCCAAGGTGGCGTAGGCAAGACCGGAGATCATGCCAGACCGGGCTATCCCTGACACGAGATGGCATAGGGTTGTCGCAGTAAGGAAGAGAATGGCGACCAGTGGGCCCAGGTGTGTCGCGCCGAAATACGATAGTACCGTGCCTGGGATACTAATCACTGCCGCGCCGAAGAATACGAGGCGGCCCATATCCCAGGCACCGTTCCCATCCTCGCGCAGTATGATCCTGGCGGAACCGTAAGCAACCATCATGCCGACCAAAGCCAGAGCCGTGGCGTAGCCGAGCGTCCACCAGAAGCCTATAGTGTCTGTAGCCTGGACAATATAGGCCCGGACGCCGTCCACCCAGGTGCCGAAGTTAGCGTAACCGCTTGCAATGGCCCGCCCAATCGGCGCGAGTAGCCAATATGCACCGCCCAGCATCCAAGATGCGGCATCGCCAAGAAACCCGCTCACCGATTCATGAATCTCTACCGCGGTACTCTGCGTGCCTGACTGTTGAGACGAATTCGACATGTTACCCATATTTCTCCTGTACTCAGGTCCGGCACACTGTGGCTATCGTACGGTGACACGGTGTGACAGGTTTCTACAACTCGAGCATCGTGCGAGATCAGCCCGACCGGTCGCCAGCTGTGACACGTTTCACAGATGCTGCTACTGTGGCCGAGAGAGGCCACGTGCTATGGTGATAGCTCGCGTCGACCGCAAAGCGCCCCAGTATGGTTATTCCCATGGATAGCAGGGCGTATAAAGGGAGACCTTGTCGAATATGTCCAAAATCCGTCATCTTCTAACATTTTCTTCCACCTCGTGTGCCGGAACAGAATGAGCAATCATATGTGAAACACAACCGATTTTGGCGCTCCGTATTGCGCGGCGCGGGGAGCGAAGCGAGTAGAGCCCGGCCAGCGGAGCCGGTGCGCTACTGACGCTTCTTTCCGCGTGATCGCGCATTGCGCGTTGGTTTCTTATCCTGCGACAGCTCTTTGATGGCTCGAAGCCGTCTGGCGAAATTGTGTACGTCGTACTGACTGAGTTTCAACACGGCGTCTGCTTGCGCCGGCGTCGGCTCGATTGCGCGAACGTTGAGTTTTTTGTCTAAAACAGCAACAGTGAATGAGTGGGTAAATTTTCCTTCTTCGCCCGCTTCGTCGCTGTATCGTTTCTTCTCTTGATAGCGTTCGAGTTTGACCAGAACGATAAGGTCACGATCCAGATCCGTCAGAAGCTTCGATAGGAACGCGCGGTCGCAATAGAGTGCATGGCCGGTACGCCGCTTTGCGCTTTCGCCGTCGCCTTGCCAGCCGCCCCACGCATTGTATCGAAACGCTGTCGAACCACTCTTCTGTTGCCATGCATGCGACCAAGGCTCGGTCGCAGCAAGTTGGAAGTGTGCGATGACGGATGCTGCGGGCCGATAGATGGACAGCGCCGACGGAGCACCAAACGGATCGCGTTCATCCAAATTCTCCGACCGCTGGAGATGCGTAATCCATGGCTCACAAGGTTGCATCTCATCGCGACGGAAACGCGGATCTTCCTCGTCATGCGGCTCATGAAAGGGCAACCACATGTGAGACCCAGGTGATGTTGCAACGGCGAGGGCCGTCAACTCTGCTTGCTTAGGATCGACTAGGCTGGACATGATACTGCACTCCACCCCATCCGGCGAGTTCCACCGTGCTTGAACGGCAATGTCCTCTGGCAACTGTAGCCCTATGCCTGCAAGAGACAGCAGCAACGTATTGTCGGCAATTGGCAGATCTCGTTCCGCTTCATCCCCTACGCCCGTTCTCAGATCATTCGACGCAACCAGGGGATAGCGCCCGGTGCCATCAGATATCCAGTAACCGTCCTTGCGCGTGATGCGGTACTCTGACAGCCAATCCTGCCAGGGATTGTCATAATAGCTCTCATCCGTAACGGGACGCTCCAAAAGCAGGCGTCCTCCAACTAACGCCAGCGCATGCCAAGCAAGATAAGTGCCGTGCGATTGATACGCTTCCTCAGTTGGCCGATAATAGCCGCGCTGACTGTATGGTTTGTTCCTGCCGGAAAAGTCGTTCATCGATGTAACGCTGGGCGCCCATGCTCTAATCCATTCATGGCATAGGTCGTTGATCCGCCACTTCGGAAGCCCGAACACTCTGGCCAATTTGTCGATCTGGTATTTCTCGAAGTCATAGTCGAAGAAGAAGCGCGGCTCAGACTCTGGAACATCTTTTGGCCGCTCCCACGGAAAATCCCGGACGGCCTTGTTGCGCGTCTTGGCACGGGGAAACGGCGAAACGTTCACCTTACCGATCCGTGCCCGAAGCTTCATCGCGCTCGCATCACGTCGGCCCACGAGACAATGCCGCAAGGCCCCACATGCTGCCTCTCGAAGTCCGACATGCGGGAAGGTATCATCGAAGGCCACAGCTTCCAGGTCGGATTGAAAACGCAAGACTTCGGACGGACTATCTAGCGCGATGCGGGCTATAGCCAACAAAAACCATAGCTGTGCGTTCAGTTTGAAGAACGGGAGCGACCGGTCCTGAAACGCCCCGGCATCGGCAGCGCCGAACAGTGTGAACATCCGCGCGATGACGGACCAATGCCCATGCCTGGCCATCGCTTGAACTGCATGCGCTGCCCGCCAGCGTTCCTTGGCAACCGGTGACCCGAGTCCGAACCATAGCAACCCGGCGGCAACTTGGTCCGGGTCCGTTCCGGCATTCAGCTCTTCGCGCCAAGGTCCGTCGCCGATGTCGTCCGCAAGTCTTGCTGCACCACTGTCGAGTAGACGGGCAAGTGCATTACGTGGCGCGGCCTCATCGGCGCGTTTTGAGAGGATTGTGGCAGTGCTTAGCCATGTCATCGCCGCGGCATCGAGTTCTCTGGTCGTCGCTGCCTCGACCAGTGCGATGGCGAGTTCGTCAATCGGTGTGCCCGTCACCTCCGACAGTTTGTGGATGTCGGAAGCAAAGCCCCATTTCTTTCCAAGCAGGTCTTCGGCATGTTCGCGAACAAGTCGAAGACCGAAACCGGTCAGAGACGCCAGTTGCGTCGGCGAGTCTTTTGTCCACTCGTCCTTGACAGCTTGCATCAAGTCATTCTTTTCGGAGATCTTCAAATTTCGAGCCGATACGATAGCTTCCAAGTGCTTGGCCCGATCCGCATAGGCAACGCGATCACGTAGCGACTTATAAACTTGGGATTTGTTGACCTGCCAACCGGGCACAGCTTCCAATTTTTCCACAAAGCGCTCGAACGACGCAGCATCGGCTGGATCGGTAGCGGCCAATGCCTCTTTCAGCATGACTTGCCGGGCCGCCTCTTCTTTCTTACGACTAATATCCAGGCCGATGTGACTCGGCACGGATGGGCGGCTTTCGGTATCGGCTTTTCGCGGTAACGTGCTGCGCCGTTCGAAAGATTCAAGACGCTCGACAAACCTAGCAGCAATCTTCGGATCGGAATCGAAGGCTCTACGGAGTTCGTAAAGATAGTGGCTGGATAAGCGACCGGGGAATGAGCGCTCGTATTGATTGAGTGCTTCATGCAGAATCGCGTCAGTAGCACCTCGCTTTAGCAAGGCCTTGACGAGATCGTCCCAGCCCCAATGCCACACAGGCTGCGGATCAACCAGCCAAAGAAGTGACACGACCGACGACGGGCTCAATGCGCCGTCGTTCAGTAGATGTGTGAGTGCAGACGGCAATGTCAGGCTCAGATCAACTTTGTCGCGATCATGCCAGCGGGCAATCTGTGCAAGGTAGGCAGCACCCATGACCCGCGAAAAAGCCCTCGCCGTCAACGGCCAATGCCATCTATGCGAGTCATAGACATTGATCTCGCAAATCTTGGCAAGGCGAAGCGCCAGCGGCGGTGGCAAACCAGCGCCGCGCACGGTGGCCGCAAATTCCAAGAGTTCGTAGGTGAATTCGTAGTCGCCCGAGCCTATGGCGTCGAGTTCCTTCAATCCGCGTTTGAAGACCGATGCGGCTTCCGCGCGATTGGCGGGCAGAAGCGCGCGTGACAGTCGGGCGAACAATTGGCTGCGATATTGTACTTCGTCTTCGCGCTCAATTAATCGGACAGCCAACACGGCCAGACTCCCAGCAAGACTGTGACAGTCGCGCTGCTCCGCGAGCCGTTTGACAAATCCGATCACAATTTCGGGCGCCAGGATTTCGCATGCCTCCAAACAATCAGCCAATTTCTGGGCGGTGACCGCCGTGAGCAGATCGAGCGCTGTGAAGAGCTCGAGCGCGCATCGCATGTAGAGGGCATTTGCAAATCGCACCTGATCACGCGGTACATGCAAACCGCGTTCGCTGGTATTCGTCTGCTGCGTTCTCCATGCGTCAAGGAATGCAGAGCTCGCGACCTTCCTTTCACCGGGTTTTACAGCCGCGATCATGGTCGTAAGCTGTCTCACCAATGCAAGGAGAGGCACGATACCGCGAGAAATCCTTTCTGATACGTAATACCGCTCCGATGACGACAGTGTGCTTTTCTTCCGTCGTTCTTCGATTTCCGCCGTTGTGTTGTCCTTGGTCGTTTCCAGTTCCTTGAGGCGCTGATCCAACAATTCCCGCTGCGCCTTGTCCGTCGAAGGCCGTGGGGCGTCCTCGACCAACACCCAAAGTTCCTGTGGCAGACAGTCGAAGAAGTCGGCTACGCGCGTCTCGGTGACGCAACGGGCGGCGAGGCCAAGCGCGAACGGTACGAGCTGCTCGACATGCCACGCTTCACGCAGCAACCATATGCGATAACGTTCGGTTGCAGCGACCAGCAATGTCCCATTCAGTTCCCTCGCCATGCCGAGATTCGCCATTCGGATGGCGCACCGCATCAATGCCTTGCGGTATGTGTCGTCGTGCTGCCTGCTACTGAATTCCTCAGGGAGATCCTTGGCGGTACCCAGCTTTGCCGCCACCTTCTTCATCAACGACCGTGCTTGTGGCCTGGAAGCAAAGCTGGGAAAGTTCGCGAACGATGCGACAATCAATGCCGGAGGCACCTGAGCCAAGGAAACAACTCTAACCAGCGTCTTCGCAAGGTCAGGCAGGTTGCCGAATGCTTCGGTCGCCGCGCAATGTTCAAACAAGCGGTTTGCAATCAGGAACCCGTAGAAGGGCTTCCAGCGGGAGATGTACCTCGCAAGCTCCTGCGCTTTGCCCTTGGCGAACAGATAGAAGGCAATCGAGGCAAAATCGCTGTATTCGGGACCACCTGTCCGGCGTGTCTCCTCATCTTGTTGTTGGAGCCATCGGTGCCAGTCATCCGCCCTGACGGCATGCCCATATGCCTCCGGAGCATCGCCATCGGCGATATAGGCCGTCGCCAATCGAGCGTGACGTGTTCCGGGCCAGCCGGTGCGTGCTTCGAACAGACGCCGCAGCGCCTCGGGGTCGCCGAGACCGACCACGAGGTCAGGCTGTTCGAGCAGATAATCCTCTCCGCGCTCGTCAACGATCACGAGTGCGGCTAGCTCGACCAGGAGATCGACGGTGGCGCTGAAATCCTTATCCTTGGCGGCCGCTCCCACAGCCGTCCGCAGCCTATTGAGCCGAATAGCACGTTTTGCCAGATCGCTGTCGAGTTCAGCCGGGAATCGCGTGTCGAATGCTAGAGCACGCAGTTGATCGGTCCGTCCCATCGCAAAGAGCAGCGCAGGAAGAGACCGGGCCGCATAAACCGATGATCCCTGTGAGCTGGTCAAACGTGTCGCGACGTCTTCCAGCAGCGAGAGTTGTTGCCCGTAGGATTGCCGTACCAATGTTTCCGTCGGCTCGTCGCGGAAGATGAGCCCGTGGCGTGTACGCTCCAGAAGTGGCGAGAGGTCTGCTGCGAAGCTTTCCACTTCGGAACCAGCAATTCCGAAGGCTGCCGCTATTTCGTCGACCGGGACCGGAGGGGGAAGTACCGAAAGGGCGCAAAGAAACGCTGCAACTTCCTGGCGCGTGCTGCCCTTGTCGTCGGCCAGGCGTATCGCCTTCTCGATACGTTGGCGGATGAGATCGTTCAGATCAATAGCAGCGGCTCCGGTATCGACTTCGGCCAGGGATCGATCCGGTTCAATCAGATTGGCCATCACCCGGGGATTGCCGTTCGAACGGCGGTGAATGGCTTCGATCTGGGAGGTCGTGGCCTCTGGACGCCGCTTCTTGATAAAGGTCTGGCTTTCGGAGATCGAGAATGCGCTGAGCGCGAAATCCTTGCACTGGCTCCGGCCTATCGCCAGCGCACGGCGCTCGGGCCGCGCTGTCGCGATACACACGAGACCATCGACGGAGAGCGAAGGGTAAGACAAACTCTCAAGCAACATCTTCGGAAATGAGACCTCCCCCCGGTCGTGGGCCTCCATTGCGGCGTTGTCGGCGGCGTCGATGATGACAATCAGACGCGCCGCAGCGCGGATACGCCGCAGGGCCTCAATCGACTGTGAGAAACGCTTGAGACTCAGACGGACCACCTCTGTCGGATCGGTAGCGCCAGGAAGGATGGGATCGCACAGGCCACGACATGCGAGTTCATTGACGATGTGCATCAATCCCTGCTGTGGGCGATGCCGCACATCAAGCGGGGAACGGTAAGCGCCACCGCCAAAGCAATCGAATATGACCACTTCGTCGGTTTCGGCCAATCGAGTTGCAGCGCTCTGCAGGAAGACGGTTTTACCGACGCCGCCGGCGGCATGAACAATCCATAGGCTTGAGCTGGCCAGTCCATCGAGGAATTGGTGCAGTTGTTCGCGTTCGACGACCGGACCTGATTCAGCAAAAGCCTGCGGAGTGGGGAGGAGGTCGCGCTCGTGGGCAATCCCGAGTTCTGCCAGCACGTCGATCTTGGTGATGATGTTGTTGTGCTGACCGGCATAACCGGCCTTGTTGCGCACCAACTGCCGAAGCTCACCCAGCCTAGCGCGTGCAATGGCGTCACTCGAAGCCGACCAGTCGGCAATGATTCGCGCATTGCCCTTTTCGACTATACGCAGATCGCCACCTTGACCAAAGAGAGACAGCTTGGCCGCAAACACCTTGCGTTGTTCGCCACTCAAAGGAATCGTAGCTAAAAGATCGTCGTACTGTGCGCGGATCTTTTTATTCGACGGTACGGTCCCTTCTGCCAGAGAAGAGACGGCACAGATTAGTTCAGGACTGATGGGTCGATTAGTGTAGATCGTGTAAGAGACCTTACCTGCCACGTTCGACCGGTCAGGTCTTGATAAGAAGGACGCTTCTGATTTTGCAAATTTTTCAAGCGTCTTGGCAGCATCTGAGGCGAGAAAGTTGGTTGTCCTTTTTGCAATCGAGTATTTAAATTGTGCTATTTCAATGCGCGTCGCATCTCGGAAATTTGGCACCGAACCATAGTAAAAGGTAGCATCCGCGATTTCGATAGTCGCCTGACTGGCACTCATCTGGTCTTCAACAGACAGACCTTCCACAGCAATCCCGCATAGCTCGTCGCGCGGTAACAGCAACGCCAATGCGCGCCTCGCCAACCAAGCTTCGTGGTATTGGTGCCCATCCCGTGAGGCGCGTACTTTGTCGATAGCGCTATCTGTCATAGCTCTCCTTGTCCGTCCTCTTTCCGAGATCTAGGGCGAGGGCTGATCCGAAATCGCAAAACGTGTTTGGTCAATCAAGTAATAGCTGAAGTTGCGTATGGCTAGTGGTGCAAGCCAGTGGATGTCTGCTTTGAGATCGGGAATCAAATTGCAGATTTCTACCATCTACACGCATAAGCGGACTGTCCGCAACCGGTCCCACCTCAGTTGTACGGCGACGGCCAGCAGGGTATTCCACATATTGGCCAATAGACGGGGCTTATGCTGATGGGCCGACAAGGCCGGCCTACTGGTATCATGAGAACTCATCGAGCCGTATCAGCGGCTACCAGACGCCCGTCGAATTGTTAGAACGCTTGCTTTCGTCTTCGACGAAACGAGGGTGTGCCCTCGTGCTCCCCTTACGCCTTGCCAGCCACGAATTAAAATTCGAGTCTGACAAGGCGTCCAGTGTAAACATTTTGGACCAAAATTTGAGTTTTATTTACATTTTTATAGAATCAAACAGAGAAGAAATTATAATAATATATGGATATCAATGACTTGTGATATTGTTTACACTCATGTGGTGCACATAACCCTTTTGATCCAGGTCCTCGGTTGAATCAGATAAGGCGGCCCTTTCTCGGGGCCGCCTTTTTCATTTGTGTCAGGGAGGGGCCAGGAAGGGAAAGTCTGTGTCAGACGGTGGCTTTTCATCCCCATCGACCCCATCATCGATGCCGGTTTCCAGACCGGTGGACAGCAGCGAGCGGTAGATATCGACGGCATCCTGCCCCGGACTGCGCCCACCGCAATCCCCCGCCCGGTCCGTCCGTCCCGCCAGTGCGGCCAGTTCGACGGCAGCGAAATGGCGGCATTGGCCAGATGCTGAATTGATCCAAAGCCGGTCATCGGCCAGAAGAGCGGCCAGCCGGTCATAGCGCCGACCGGCCGATGCCGTGTCGCCGGTCAGCAGCGCATTGCCGCAGGTCCCGTCAAAGCCATCATAAAGGCCCAGATTGCGGGCAATCTCCGGGGCGAAGTCGGGCCAGTGTGCGGGAGCGACGGCATTATACGCCTCCTTCATGACATTGGCCTGATCCACCGGCTCCAGGGTGCCCAGAAGGGCATTGCCGGTCAGGGGCCGGCCCATGCGGTCAATCTGCCGATCTGCCCCCTTCGTCGCGGCCCAGACCGACAGGACCGGCCCGCCGGCATTGAGGACGGCCACATCGATGGACAGCACGATACTGGCCGGGGTCCAGCCTTTCAGGAAGTTCGTGGCGGGCCCGCCATCCACCTGCCGCCAGCGCTCCCTGATCGACGCTACCGTGGCCGCATCAAAGGCCGGGCAGCGATCCTTATCCGGGGTGGCGCCGACCCCCAATGCCGCCTGCGCCACGCGATAGGCATCGCGCGTCCCGCGTACATTGTTGAAGAACGGATCGTCACGCAGGCCGGCGAACATCCGGAACCGGCCATGGCGCGACACAATACCCGCCGCATCCCCGATCTGGCCCTGCGCCCGATCATCCCCGCCCAGGCGGCAGGCGCCCTCGTCCGGTTTGGGAAAACGGCAATAGACGCTGATCGATCGGGTAACCTCCCCAAACCGCATACCGCTGCCGATATGGAATTCATAGCCGATGTCCGGCGCGAATCCAAGGCCAACAATAGTTAGGGCGAGATTGAGCCGCCTGGTGTCCGCCGACATCCAGGCATAGAGATCGCCGATATCGCCACGCGGGTCGGCAATGACGGTCGGGCTGTCCAGATGGTCCGCGGCCCAGGCGCCCGATATCAGGGGCAGACACGATAACAAGGCGGCCAGGATCGATCGGTAACGCAGCATTTCTCTGATCCTTATTTGCCCGTCGCAAAGGACAGGCTGGCAAAACGGGTTTCAAAATCCGCGACAATCCCGTCGGGAATGGGCTTGGTCCACACCACCGACAGGAGCCAGCGCCCCTGACGCGAAATGGCGAAGCGGGCACGGCCCTGATGGTCCGTCACCTGCTGGTCAAGGGGCCTGCCATCTGCTGTCAGGTCGCTGAGCCGGACCTGGGCCCCGGCCAGGGCGACCCCATCGAACAGCACGCGCACGGGCAAGGCCTGCCCTTGTTTCAGCAGACCTGGATGGACCTCTGGCACGATTTCCAGGTTCAGGCCGGTTGCCTGCGTCACGATCCCGGCACTGCCGGGATGAAGCGGTCCCACCTGCAGGATGACCTTGGCCCGCCGGCAATAAATCTCCCTTCCTGGCCGGCCTTCCTGCCCCCGTTCACGGCGCCAGGCGATGGCTGGTGTCAGCCCCTCCTGTTGAAGGTAGGTGTTGAACCGGTCAGCGGGCAGGGCGATGGCGGCATGGTCGGTCTCCAGGGTCAGCAAATGCGTGCCCCGCTCCGTCAGTAACAAATGCATATCCGCAGCAACCCCGCCCAGCTCCAGGCCCGGCAATTGATCGCGGACACCACCGGGTCCCACGCTGCGCAGGGCCACGATGCGCCGTGCCTGAATGGGGGAGCGCTCCCGCGCCCCGTGATCGCCGACCCAGATCATGGCTGGTACCGTCTGCCCCGGCTCCGTCTGGAAAAGCGGCGGCTCAACCCAGAAATCATGTGCCTTTGCCGGCATCGACAGCACCAGGACCGCCAACAGCCATCCTGGCCATCCTTTGCGGCATGCAATCGGCAAAGCGCCGCCGTTCCCCGCCATGGCGTGGTTTCTCTTCTTCTTGAATTGTCAGGTTTGAGAAGGGAGGGCGGCAGGAACCGCGCTCGCCGGCCTGTCCTTCAGGCGATGTCAGAGCGTATTTCGGCTGACCAGCGAAATGCTCTAATCACCCTGGGCGGAGGCATGGGCCTCCTTCAGCTTGATCGCGCACTCGTCACAGCAGACTTCAACAATCCGCCCGCCCACCGTCACCTGGATCGGCTGTTCGTCCAGGTCACAGTCACAGGCGGCACAGGTCCTCTGGTTCATCATTCCCTCCCACGTCTCTGGTAAGGGGGATGAAGCCAGTTCCCGTAAACCGGCGCTGTCGAAATCTTTAGCGTTTAAGAACCGATTGCCGAAATTCCGTGGGCGACCGTCCATAGGCCTGACGGAAGGCCGCTGTGAAATGGCTGTGGCTGGAGAAACCCAGCTCCAGGCCCAGTGCCGTCAGGTCGTCATAGTCCGCCATCAGGTCCAGCGCCCGGGCCAAGCGCAGCCGCGTCTGGTAACGGTAGAGCGGCACCCCCTCCACCTCTCGGAACATCTGGGTCAGGTAGACGGGTGAACCGCCCGTCTCTGCCGCGATCTCGGCCAGGGTCCAGCGGCGGGAAAGGTCGGTCGATAGAACCAGTTTGACCCGGTCCACCAGCTTTTGCTGGCCCAGCCGCCCCTCAGCCAGATGGGCCGTACGCGGCCCCAGCGCGCGTTGCGCCAGGGTCAGGGCCAGGCTTTCCGCTTCCAACGGTTCGGCGATCCCTTGGATCAGGGAATAGCGCAGCATGGCGGTCAGCGCCTGGGCCCGCGGATCAATGCGCAGCCGGTGGCGCGTGAACCGCACCACCTCCCCCTGTTGCAACAGTCCCGGCGGTGGCAGTTCGCGCAGGACCGAGGGGTCGATGGTCAGATGAAGACTGGCATGCCCACCCGGCACCGGGTGGCTGAACCGTACCGGTACACCGGCATTCAGCAGCAGAACCTGATTGGGCTCCGCTACCACCCGTTCATCCCCGACATGGCATTCGAACAGCCCACGATAAGGCAGGACCAGCGTCGCCGCCGCCATCTCCTGGGCAACATCATGCCCGTGTCCGTCATGCACGGAGTCGATGACCTCAACCAGGGTGGTGGTCAGCAAGCGGGTAACCTGGAACAAGGGGCTGGCATCCGTTGGGAAGACAGGGGGGAGCTTACCCCTACGCTGCCAATGCCGCCATCCCCGGCATTCTGGGGCGGGTCCGGAGGCCCGGGCCATGCCGCCTGCACCGCGTCACCGGTATGCCAGCAATGACCAGGGCGGAATGGTTCTGTGGGCATCGTCACAGCCCCTGATCCTGCACTGCGTCATAACTCTTCCATGCCAAGGGGGCGACAAGCCCCATGCCAGTGCATGCGATGAGACCTATGATGAAGACCGTTCTGCCCATCGGCGCCCTTTTGCTGGCCGCCGTCCTGTCTGCCCCTGTCCATGCTGCGCCCGCCGATGATCTGGGCCTGCGTCTGGACCGCGTCTGCGTGTCCGTGCCGGCGCCCGGTCTTGATGGCAAGCCGGTGGAACAGCAGGCCCGGGCCATTGACGCCTATGCGACCGCCGTCGCGGACTATCAGGATTGCCTGCACCAGGAACTGCGCGCCTCGCGCGCCAGCCTGACCCAATCCGAACAGGCCATGATTGCGGGCCGGTTGAGCCGCAGCGCCTATGATCTGACATCTGTTCGCCTGGACTATGCCAGCGCCGTTCGCGCTGCGCGCGCGTCATCTGTCCAGGTGGCCGAACGCGCACCGTAATTCAGCTTTCCCACGCCTCTCCACAGGGGGCCATGGAAAAGGCCGGGTCCCGCGACAGGACCCGGCCTTCTTTCTTTCGGGGGCAGGGCGGTTCCGATGACCCGGAACCGCCCAGACTGACCTCAGCCCAGAACGCTGTCGGCGCTGACCACCGCGCCCAGATGGGCGATGCCGGGATACGTGAGCTGGCCTTTCGCGACGTTCAGGCCGTTGCGCAGATGCACGTCGTCCTTCAGGGCCTTGACCCAGCCCTTGTCGGCCAGGGCCAGCACGAATGGGGCCGTGGCATTGTTCAGGGCGAAGGTGGAGGTGCGGGCGACCGCACCCGGCATGTTGGCCACGCAGTAATGGATCACGCCATCAACCACATAGGTCGGGTCGGCATGGGTGGTGGCGTGGCTGGTTTCAAAGCAGCCGCCCTGATCAATGGCAACGTCAACCAGAACCGCACCCTTCTTCATGCGGGCAACCAGCTCGCGGCTGACAACCTTCGGGGCCTCGGCACCCGGCACCAGAACGGCGCCGATGACCAGATCGGCTTCCAGAACCGCCTGCTCAATGGTTTCGACATTGGCATAGACGGTGTTCAGGCGGCGGCCGAACTGCTGATCCAGCTGACGCAGCCGGTCCAGCGACTTATCCAGGACGGTGACATGGGCTTCCAGGCCCATGGCCATGCGGGCGGCATTGGTGCCGACCACACCGCCGCCGATGATGGCGACCTTGGCCGGGGGCGTGCCCGGCACGCCGCCCAGCAGGATGCCGATGCCGCCATAGGACTTTTCCAGGCAGTGCGCGCCGGCCTGGATGGACATGCGCCCGGCCACTTCCGACATCGGGGCCAGCAGGGGCAGGCCGCCATTGCGGTCGGTGACGGTTTCATAGGCGATGCAGATGGCGCCGCTTTCCTGAAGCAGCTTGGTCTGCTCCGGATCGGGTGCCAGATGCAGATAGGTGAACAGGACCTGGCCGGGGCGCAGCATCTTGCATTCGACCGGCTGCGGCTCCTTGACCTTCACGATCATGTCGGCGCGGGCGAAGATTTCTTCGGCGCTGTCGACGATGGTGGCGCCGGCGGCGACATACAGATCATCGGTCAGGCCGATGGCGGTGCCGGCGTCCTTCTGGACGATCACCTGATGGCCGTGGACCACCAGCTGACGCACATTGCCGGGGATCAGACCGACGCGATATTCGTGATTCTTGATCTCTTTCGGAACGCCGATGAGCATGTTTTTTCTCCCTGTTCGGATGTGAGGAGAGAATACGCCCGAACCCCACCGAATGTCCTTGCAAAGACCGGGTTCGGCATGGCCCTATTTCGACGTTTCGTGCACGAAATTCGGCATATGTGGTGGATTATGCGGCCAATCGACCTTGACGCCATTGATCGTAAGATTCTGATAAAGGTCCAGGCGGATGGCCGCATCTCGGTGGCCGACCTTGCCGACCATGTCGGGCTGTCGCCATCCGCCTGCCACCGCCGCCTGAAACGGCTGGAGGATGAAGGCGTGATCGAAGGCTATGTGGCGCTGGTCAGCCCAACCGCCCTGGGTCGCGGAACCTCCGTCTTCGTGCAGATCACGCTGGACCGGCAGCAGGATCAGGACCTGCGCGCGTTTGAGGCGAAGGTGATGGAATGCCCGGAGGTGATGGAATGCTATCTGATGGCTGGCGATGCCGATTTCATGCTGCGCGTCGTGGTCGCCGATGGCAGCGATTATGAACGCCTGCACACCCAGACCCTGACCCGCCTGCCCGGCGTGGCACGGGTGCGGTCCAGCTTCACATTGCGCACGGTGGCCAAACGCACCAGCGTACCGATGCGGTAGAGGATAATCTCATGACCATCATCCGTGTCGGCTGCGGCGCCTTCATCACCGACGATCAGGGCCACCTGCTGCTAGTCAAACGCCGCCGCAATCCGGAGGCGGACCATTGGGGCTTGCCCGGCGGCAAGGTTGATTTCCTGGAACCCGTGCCCGACACGATCCGCCGTGAAATCGCGGAGGAGTTGGGGGTGACCATCGAACTGACGGGGCTGCTCTGCGTCGTGGATCAGATCGATCCCGCCGGACCCAGCCATTGGGTCAACCCCGTCCACCGCGCCCGCATCGTGTCGGGGGAGCCCAGGGTGATGGAGCCGGACGCCATGTCGGACTGGGGCTGGTTCCCGCTCGACGCGCTGCCCTCACCGCTAACGATCTCTACCCGCACAGCCGTGGCGGCGGCGGGTGGGTAAGGTCACACATTTTCATCAATGATACGGAAGGTGCTGCCGGGCGTGCCGAAGATGCTGACGCTGCATTCGCCCCAACTGGCGGGGATGGTCCAGGTCACATCCGGTTCGGCCTTGGCGCTGAAGGTGCGGGCGTCACAGCGCGCCTCAACCCGATCCAACTGACCTTTGACATCCGTCAGCGAGATCGTGCGCCGGACAGGGCGATAACGCCATGATGGCTGCTCCGTGGAACAGATTTCCGGGCGGCATTCTGACGGGATGCGGCCATCGACACCGATCGGTGTTTCGTCCTCCACCGCCTTGCGCATGCGCTCCAGCGCCGATGTCAGAACCTTGTCTGCATCCTTATCCCCGAGATCCTTGATCGTCTCGGCGGCGTCGACCGCGTCACGATAGAGGTCCTGCGACAGGGCTAACCGCAAGGTCAGTCGCCGAACCCAGCCCTGTTCGCGGGGACCGAGGAACGTATCGCTGTATCGCACCTGCTGAAGATACAGGATGGCCAGATCGACCTTGCCGGCAATGGCCATCGCCTGTGCCCGGCGGCCCATGATGTGGACCATCTCATACAGGAACCGGCTATCTTTGCTGGCTTTGTCCAGTTCCGCCATGGCCTCGTCCGCCTTGCCTTGGTCCAGCAAGGTGTCAACGGCACGCAGCCGCCGGATGATCTCCGGGCCAGCGCCAGGATTGGCGGATTCAAGTCGAAAATAGAAGCGCTGGGACTGGTTGCGCGCTTCCACAGGCATACCATCGCGGCTTGCCGGCTCGAACTGGCACCCCTCCAGCCATTTGGCGGTATGCTTGGCAAAATCGCCACGACCCATCTGATAATCGACGGTCACATTCTGGGCCTTGCCATCGGCGGTCACATCGAACCGCAGATCGACCCACCCTTCGGTCCAGTTATCGCGCTCCTTCAACGGGTAAGCCGGAAGGTCGCGCCCGCATTCGCTGCGTTTCGGGGGAGTATAGGTTCCCTGCTTTACTGCGGGCTGTGCCTGGACGGAAACACCGGCAATGACAGTACAGATCGACGCAATGCCGCCAAGACGCCGCAAGCCCATGCTCCCCCCCGTGTTTCGTCGGGATATTGGCATCCCGACCGCGCACCAGAACCGTGGAAACTAGGTATATCAGCCAGCGGTGAATTGCCAGACACTGCGTGTTTTCTACTTAGAATAAGGATCGGGCAGCTTGGTTACACCGCCGCCGCATCCTTCGCCGCCCGTGCCTTCTCAATACGCCGCGCCATGAACACCGACACTTCGTACAAAAGCAGCAGCGGGATAGCCAAGCCAACCTGGCTGATCACGTCAGGCGGGGTCAGGATGGCGGCGGCCACAAAGATGATGACAATGGCATAGCGCCGCTTGGCCGCCAGCCCGTCCGCCGTCACCAGCCCGACGCGCGCCAACAGGGTCAGCAGCACCGGCAACTGAAACGCCAGACCAAAGGCGAAGATCAGCGCCATGATCAGCGACAGGTAATCTGCCACACGCGTTTCCGCCTGCACAGCCAGCGTCGTGGCCGTCGCTTCTGCCTCAAAGCTGAAGAAGAATTTCAACGCCATGGGCATGATGAAGAAATAGACCAGCGACGCGCCCAGCGTGAACAGCACCGGTGTGGCCACCAGGAACGGCACGAAGGCCTTGCGCTCATGCTTGTAAAGGCCCGGCGCCACGAACTTATAGATTTGCGTGGCGATGATGGGGAAGGCGACCATGGCACCGGCCCAGAAGGCCACCTTCACCTGCGTCAGGAAGAATTCCTGCGGGGCGGTGAAGATCATCCGCCGTTCCGCGGCCTTGGCGCCCAGCGCCTGCACCAGCGGGTGCATCAGGAACTGATAGATATGGTCGGCGACCGCAAAGCAGGCCAGAAACGCCACGATCAGCGCCCCCCCGCTCCACATCAACCGGTTGCGCAGCTCGATCAGATGGTCAAGCAGCGGCATCTTGCCGGCGTCCAGCTCATCCTGTTCGATCGGTTCGCTCAAGGCGTCTTATCCTTGGTGGGTTCCACGGGGACCGCCGTTGCGGCCGCAGCGGCGCTGACGGCATCGGGGGCGGCGGTGCCGGTCTGTGCTGGCACAGGGGCCGGGACAGGTACCGGCGGGATGGCTGCACTGGCCATGTCGGCCACGTCTTCTCCGCTGGCATCGGCCTTGTGGGCAGCGGGCTTGTCATCCGTCTTGGCGGTCTGGGCCGGGCTGGTAAAATCCTCGACAGCCAGCGTTTTGCGCACACCGCCATCGGGATCAATGCTCTTTTCCAGCTCGTCCGTCAGGTTGAACTCGCGGGCCTTCTGGACCTGCTGGCGCAATTCGTCCAGTTCGGCCTGACGCACCATGTCATCGACATTGTTCTGGAACTCCCGCGCCATGGCGCGGGCACGGGCCATCCATTTACCCATCGTGCTCAACGCCTTGGGTAAATCCTTCGGACCGATGACGATCAACGCCACCACCCCGATCACAAGCAGTTCGGACCAGCCGATATCAAACATGGTGTCAGGCCTTGGGCGTTTCGTCGGGCTTGGCGGGCGGAACGGCGGGGGGAACCGGATCGGTCTTCACCTCGTCCTCGGCCTTGGCACCATCAGACAGGTTGGATTTGAAGTTGCGGATCCCCTGACCCAGGTCGCCCATCACCTTCGGCAGCTTACCCGCCCCGAAAATGACCATGACGATCACCAGGATAATCAGGATCTCCCAAACGCCCAAACCACCCATGTCTCAACTCCGCCTGCAAAGGGGCCGCCGCCCCGTACCATCGGAAAGGCGCGGGATCATGGCAGAAAGGCCCCGTGGCCGCAATCGCGCCACCACTCACATCTTTTCAAATACAAAGGCCTGGCGGGGTTCCAGCGTTACGCTGACATGGCTGCCATCCTCGGGCAGGAAATGGCCGGGGGCGCGGGCATGCAGGTGGTGCGGCCGACCGTCGCGGTCGCTGACGCAAAGATGCACCAGACTGGTGCGGCCCAGCAGGCGTGACGCCTCCACCCGTGCCAGATTGGGCACGCCCACGCCATCGCCGTCGGCCGCCATGGTCAGGCGCAGCGCTTCGGGCCGGATCAGCACATCGACCGCCACACCCTCATCCAGATGCGGCACCGTCAGGCACCCGACCGGCGTATCGACCCGCCCCTGGCGCACAATGCCCGTCAACTGGTTGACCTCGCCAAAGAAGCTGGCGGCAAAGGCATCCACCGGCTTGGTATAGAGTGCGGTCGGCGACCCCACCTGCACCAGCCTGCCGTCCCGCAGCAGGGCGATGCGGTCAGCCAGGAACATGGCTTCCTCAGGGTCATGGGTGACGATCATGGTCGCCGCCCCGCTGCGCTTCAGCACATGCAGCGTCTCGTCACGCACACTCTCCCGCAGCCTTGTATCCAGGCCGGAAAACGGCTCATCCAGCAACAGTACCGCCGGGCGCGGGGCCATGGCACGGGCCAGCGCCACCCGCTGCTGCTGCCCGCCGGACAGGGCGTGCGGGAAGGCTTTGATGAACCCCTCCATGCCCACCTGTTCCAGGGCTGACATGGCCCGCTCATCCCGCTCGCCGGCGGGCAGACGGTTGAGGCCGAAACGCACATTGTCCAGAACGTTCAAGTGCGGGAACAGGGCATAATCCTGGAACACCAGCCCGATGCCGCGACGTTCGGGTGGCAGGGACGATCCCGGCTGCGCAATGGTCTGCCCTGCAATGGCGACGCTGCCCTCCTGGATGGTCTCCAACCCGGCGGCCAGCCGCAGCAGGGTGGACTTGCCACACCCGGACGGCCCCACCAGACAGACGATTTCTCCGGGAGAGATCGACAGCGACACATCGCTCAACGCCTGCTTGGCGCCGTAACGGTGGCTGACCTTGTCCAGCGAGAGCGAAGGCAGGGGCAGGGGGGCATGACGGGGGGCGGCCATGTCCAGCGGCGGGCAACCTGCCTTCTGGTTCCGCCCGGCCGCATCCCGGATCATCACATCATTGATCGTCGTATCCATTCGGGGGCCGACGCCTTCCACCTTGTCCCACGACCCGGCAGGGTCACGCATCTTTCATACTTAGGATGCCGGACATTCCTTTGCAAACCGTTATTAGTTGCGTGTCGGACATGCGACCAAACGTACCGGCCCGTCATTGTCCTGGCCCAGCCATTGGCGAAGCGGCGCGCACCGTCCCGGAATGCAGATCGCATGATCCCCGCCGAAGTGACTGCCGGCCAGCACCAGTTCGGGTAGGGGGGCTATCGTTGGGCGACTGACCCACCAGCCATCGACCAATCTGGCATCCGGCCCCGGCTCCATGCCCACCCCGCTGCCCTTGACGCGCGACGTCTCAAGGATCAGGCCCCGATCACTGACCCGATATTCCTCCCGCCACTCCACCTTCTCAATGGAATGGGTCCAGGACAGGGTGAAGTGATCGGCGGGCACCGTCACGGGCGGCTGCATCCCGGCGATCAGGCACAGGGCCAGCAGCCCCGCCATCAGGCGGCAGCCCCCGCCATCTGCCGGCCACGCCAGACCTGCCGCCCCAGGAACAGGGCTGCCAGCGCGAACCCCGCCTCATCCGTCATCGGCATGGCCAGGACCAGCAGAACCGCCGCCGCAAAGGCCCAGACCATCTCCCAAACGCGCAGCTTGGTCTTGTAATGCCCGACCGTGACGATGCCCAGCAGACCGATGCCCAGCAGCGCCTTCACCACCATATAGGCCGTGTCCAGCCCGTCACCCGATTGCAGCATCAGGGCCGGGTCGAACACGGCCATGAACGGCACCAGATATCCGGCGATGCCTATACGGGTGGCCAGCCAGGCAATCTCCATATGCCCGGCCCGCGCGATGGGTGACGCGGCCAGTGCTGCCAGCGCCACGGGCGGCGTCAGATCGGCCATGATCCCGAAATAAAAGCAGAACATGTGGCTGACGATCAGCGGCACACCGAGCTGCTGCAACGCCGGCGCCGCGATGGAGGCGGTGATGATATAATTGGCCGTGGTCGGCAGCCCGGTGCCCAGGATGATGCAGGCGACCATGGTCAGGAACAGGGCCAGCAGCAGATTGCCGCCCGACAGTTCCACAATGATCCCGGCCAGCCCGGACGCCAGCCCCGTCAGCGTCAGCATGCCGATGAGAATGCCAACCAGGGCGCAGGCAATACCCACCGCCACCGCCGCCCGCGCCCCATCGGCCAGCGCCTCCATCAGTGCCGTCAGCAATCCGCGTCCCGACTTGAACAGAAAACAGGGCAGGGCCAGCAGGCCGATGACCACCATGGCCATCTGTTCGGTCCGCAACCCCACCTGCGTCAGGCCCCAGGCCCCCAGGCCAAGCCCCACCCAGAACGCCATGCGCAGCGCCACCGGGCCCATCTGCGCCACCAGAGCCAAGCCCATCATCAGCACGACCGTGCCTGCAATCCCCACCACCCCGGCAAATAGCGGCGTCCGCCCGGACAGCAGCAGGGTGACCAGCGCCACCAGCGGCAACAACAAATGCCAGCCCCGGCGCAGCGACGGCCACAGCTTCGGGCATTCCGCCTCCGGCAGCCCGCGCAGGCCGGCACGCGCCGCCTCCAGATGCGCCATCCAATAGGCGGAGACGAAATAGAGGATGGCCGGGATGGCCGCCGCCTTGCACACTTCCAGATAGGACACACCCAACGTCTCAGCCATGATGAAGGCGGCGGCCCCCATCACCGGCGGCATGATCTGCCCGCCCATGCTGGCCGTGGCTTCCAGGGCGCCCGCGAATTTCGCGGAATAGCCGAAGCGCTTCATCATGGGGATGGTGAACTGCCCCGTGGTCAAGACATTGGCCACGCCCGACCCGTTCACCATGCCCATGAAGCCCGACGACACCACCGCCACCTTGGCCGCCCCGCCCAGCCGCCGCCCGACCAGCGCCATGGACAGGTCATTGAACAGGCCGATAACCCCGGCCTTCTCCAGAAACGCCCCGAACAGGATGAACAGGAAGATGAAGGTTGAGGAAACGAAGGTCGGCGTGCCGTAAATCCCCTCGGTGGAGAAGTGCAGCTGCTCGATCACCTGCTCCATCTCGTACCCGCGATGGGCCAGGATATCGGGCATGTACGGGCCCAACATGGCATAGGGCACGAAGATCAGGCAGAGCGCCGGCAGGCCCCAACCCATGATCCGCCGCGCAGCCTCTGCCACCAGCAGCGTATCTAAGGCTCCCACCCACAGGTCCAGATTGGTGGGCGTGCCCGACCGCAGGATCAAATCATGCTCGAACACCCAGTGGTAAAGCCCCAGCAGGAAGGCCAACCCGCCCAGCAGCCAGTCATAGGCCGGTACCTTCTCCCGCCGCATCCCGTCCCGCGCACCGATCAGCAAGAACGCCATCAGCAGCAGAAACCCCACATGCACCGACCGCACGACCAGGCTGGACAAGGGATTGAAGGTCGCGGTCCAGAGCTGGAACAGCGCAAACGCCACGCCGATGACAAAGATAACCTTGCGGTCCCCCCGGCTCAGCCGCGCGATGGCCGATGTCGGATCATCCTTCTCCACCGCCCGGCGGATAGCCTCTTCATCAATGTCGGGGGTGTGGGGCATGCGGAGGGCCTGTATAGTTTGATGTGAGGAACACTTCCCCTTCGTCCTCCCGGCGAAAGCCGGGACCCAGCGTAAGCAGCGATAGCTGCGACATGACTCATGTCGGCGCTAACCGCGCCTTGACACTGGGTCCCGGCTTTCGCCGGGATGACGAAGGTGGGAGGCGTAACAGGATCGAAAACCGTTACCGCCCCCCTCACAACAACCCCTTCTCCTGATAAAACCGCTTCGCCCCCGGATGCAGGGGGGCAAACTCCGCCGCCGCGTCCTTGGACAGGGCGATCTGCTTGGCCGCCGCATGGGCTGATTTCATCGCCTCCAAATTCTCGAACATCAGCTTGGTCATCTGGTACGCCGCCTCGTCCGGCAGGCCGGCATGGGTGGCCAGGGCATTGCCCGTCACCACCGTCGGCACATCCGCTGTCTGGCCGTTATAGGTGTTGGCGGGGATAACGGCGGAGCGGTAGACCGCCTCGCCAATCTTCGCCACCGTTTCCGCCGGCACCGGCACGACCGTGATCTCAATGGCGCTGGCCAGATCGCGCAGTGACGCCACGCCCAGACCGGCGGACTGTAAGGTGGCGTCAATCTGCTGGTTCTTCATCAGATCAACGCTTTCTGCGAACGGCAGATACTCAACCTTGGCAAAATCGGCATAGGACAGCCCCGCCGCCTTCACCACAGCACGCGCGTTGATCTCCGTTCCCGATTTCGGCGCCCCCACCGAAATGCGTTTGCCCTTCAGGTCGGCCAGGGTCTTGATGCCCGACGCCTTCGACGCCACGATCTGGATATAGTTGGGATAGATCACGGCCAGGCTGCGCAGCTTGTCCAGCGGCTTTGCAAACCCCACCTCGGCATCGCCGCGCACGGCCTGGACCAGCGTATCGGTCTGGGTAAAGGCAATCTCGCCGCGCCCGGCCTGCAACAGGTTCAGGTTCTCCGCCGATGCCTTGGTGGCCTGGACCGTGAATTTCGTGTCCGGCATGGCCTTGCCATAGATCTGCGACAGGGCCACGCCCAGCGGGTAATAAACCCCGCTGGTCCCGCCGGTCAGGATGGTGACAAAGCGCGGGGCCTGCGCCCATGCCGGAAGGGCGCCCCCCACCGCAGCCGTGATGCCGCCCAGTCCCAGAATGCCGAATTGCCGCCGGTTCAACCCGTTCATGAACCATCCTCCCATTGTTTGTTGCTGCTGACCGTTCGCCGGTGCGCCAGGGCCTGTCCACGGCCCTTTTCTTGATTATTGATCTTTCAGAAAATTCCGGTCACACGCAATGCGCTTCATGCCGGATTTTCCTTTCGGCCCCGCTTTGTGGCAGGCTGCGGCGCCCTGGTTTGAATTTTGTGGGAACAACCCGATGGATATGGAAGGCGAATACGCCATCCCGGCCCCGCGCGCCCTCGTCTGGGACGCATTGAACGATACAGAAACCCTGCGCCGCTGCATTCCGGGGTGCGAGGAACTGCTGCGCGATGATGACACGACCCTGTCGGCCAAGCTGAAGCTGAAAATCGGCCCGGTCAGCGCCAAATTCGCGGGCCGTGTCACCCTGTCGGATATTGACGCCCCCAATGGCTACCGCATCACGGGCGAAGGGCAGGGCGGGGCCGCCGGCTTTGGCAAGGGCGGGGCGGTGGTCAGCCTGACCGATGGTCCCGACGGCACCACCATCCTGCGCTACAAGGCCGAGGCCACCGTTGGCGGCAAGCTGGCGCAACTGGGCGCCCGCCTGATCCAGGGCACCGCTGCCAAACTGGCTGACGAATTTTTCGCCGCCTTTGCCGCCGCCCTGACCCCGGCCGACTGATAATCGCCGCCGGCATCCCCATATCCGGCTGATCCCAACTGGAACGTTCCATGATCCGTGACGATAACGAAGCCATCTTGAACCAGGCCGCCCTGTGGCGTGATGCCGGGCAATCCGTGGCCCTGGCCCATGTCATCGCCACCTGGGGTTCCGCCCCACGCCCCGTGGGCAGTCTGATGGCCGTCTCTGCCAGCGGCGCCATGGCGGGGTCCGTCTCTGGCGGCTGTGTCGAAGGGGCTGTGGTGATGGAGGCGGGCAAGGTCCTGGCCGATGGCGAACCGCGTTTCCTGTCCTTCGGGATCAGCAATGAAATGGCCTGGGAAGTGGGTCTGGCCTGCGGCGGCAAGCTGGAAGTGTATGTGGAGCCGATCCAATGAAGGCCCGGATTTTTGACGCGCTGCGCGCCGCCCTGGCCGATCGCTGCGCCGTGGCCCTGGTCACCGATCTCGGGTCGGGCCTGCAGACGCTGGTCGATGCGGACGGGCGGCAGAGGGGCGATGTGGCGCTGGAGGATGAATTCCTGCCGCAGGTGCTGGACGCCATCCGAGAAAGCCGCAGCGGCACCGTGGAATTCTATGATGGCCGCTTCTTCATCAATGTCCACCCGCCCGCCAACCGCCTGCTGATCGTGGGGGCCGTGCATCTGGCCCAGGCTTTGGCGCCCGCCGCCCGTCTGGCCGGGCTGGATGTCACCGTGATCGACCCGCGCGCCGCCTTCGCGACGCCCGACCGGTTCCCCGATACCACCCTCGTCACCGACTGGCCGGATGAGGCTTTGGCAACCCTGCGCCCCGATGCCCGTACCGCCATTGTCGCCCTGACCCATGACCCGAAATTCGATGATCCGGCCCTGATCGCGGCCCTGGGCAGTGATGCCTTCTATGTCGGTGTGCTGGGCGGCAGGAAGAACCAGGCGGCCCGTCTGGAAAGGCTGCGCGGGCAGGGGGTGACGGAGGCACAGCTTGCCCGCATCCATGGCCCTGTCGGTCTGGATATCGGGGCCGTCACGCCCGCCGAGATCGCGGTCTCTATCCTGGCCGATATCATCCTGGCCCTGCGCGGCCAAAAGTGGAAGGCATAGGCTGATGCGTTTCGGTCCCGTACCGGTCGCCGCGTCTGTGGGGGCCATCCTGGCCCATGGCGTCCACCACACCCATGGCCGCTTCGCCAAGGGCCGTGTGATCAGCGGCGATGATGCGACCCTGCTGGCTCAGTCCGGTATCGAAACAATCACCGTGGCCCAATTGGAACCGGGTGATGTTGGCGAAGATGCGGCCGCCACGCGCATCGCCGCCCGTCTGGCCGGCCCCAACCTGACCGTCAGTGCCGCCTATACCGGTCGCGTCAACCTGTTTGCCGCCGCTGACGGGCTTGCTACCATCGACGCGGCCACCATCCATGCCCTGAACCGCGTGGATGAGGCGGTGACCATTGCCACCGTCCCGCCCTTCACGCCCTTGTTGAAGGGTCAGATGCTGGCCACCATCAAGATCATCCCCTTCGCCGTGCCCGACGGTATCATTACGAAACTGGAATGGATGCTGGCCGGCACTGGCCCCGTGTCCCTGTTACCCTGGATCGGCCTTTCCGCTGGTCTGATCCAGACGACCCTGCCCGGTACCAAGCCAACAGTGCTGGATAAAAGCGTCACCGTCACCGCCGACCGCCTGTCCGGCATCGGCGCTGACCTCAGTGCAGATGTTCGGTGTCCGCACGAAGTGAACGCACTTGCCGCGGCCCTGCGGTATATGGAGGGTGATATCCTGCTGGTCATCGGAGCCTCGGCCATCACCGACCGCCGCGATGTCATCCCGGCGGCGATTGAGGCGGCGGGCGGTCGCGTGCTGCATCTGGGCATGCCGGTGGACCCCGGCAATCTGCTGCTGCTGGGCGATCTGGATGGAAGGCCGGTGCTGGGCCTGCCCGGCTGTGCCCGCTCCCCCCGCCTGAACGGCGTGGACTGGGTGTTGCAGCGGTTGGGGGCGGGCCTGCCCGTTGATGCCGCTGCCATCATGTCCATGGGCGTGGGCGGTCTGCTGGCCGAAATTCCGGGCCGGCCCCTGCCGCGCGCGCTCGCCACCGCCCTGCCACGCGCGCCCCGCATCCATGGTCTGGTCCTGGCCGGCGGCTTTGGCCTGCGCATGGGCGGGGCTAACAAGCTGCTGTGTGAATGGCAGGGCAAGGCCCTGGTCCGCCATGTTGTGGACACGGCCCTGTCGGCGCAACTGGCCGGCGTCACGGTGGCCACCGGCCATCAGGCTGATGCCGTCCGCGCGGCCCTGTCCGACCTGCCCCTGGATTTCGTCCATGCCCCCGACCATGGCGACGGCATGTCCGCCACCCTGAAGGCCGGCCTGTCATCCCTGCCCGATGATATTGACGGCGTTCTGGTCCTGCTGGGTGACATGCCGCGCCTCACAGCGGCAACCATGAACCGTCTGATCGCCGCCTACAGCCCCGATGATGGCCGCGCCATTGTGCTGCCCACCTGCGGCGGTCAACGCGGCAACCCTGTCCTCTGGGATGCCGCCTTCATCCCTGAAATGCTGACCCTGACAGGTGACAAGGGCGCCCGCGCCCTGATCGCGGCGCACGCGCCCGTCGTCTGCGAGGTCGCGGTGGAGGATATGGGCACCCTGCTGGATGTTGACACGCCTGACGCCCTGGCTGCTCTCAACAGTAGGTCAGGTCGAACCGAAGGTGAGGCCTGACAGAAAAGGCTTTCAATCCATGTTGAAGGCCGGCGACTGCCGGCCCGGCGCTTGTGCGCCGTGAGCCAAGGGCGCGGATGCGCCCGCCCGGCGACTGAGGGAACAGGTATAAGTTACAGATACTGGCCCAGCACCTTCAAATAGGGCCGTGCGTCCTGCACGAATTGCAGAATCTCATACATGAAGTCGGGCAGGGTGACATGGCCGTCCACGCGGGCCTGACCCAGCACCATGATCATCTGCTTGTTATCGACCACGAACCGGGCGTTTTGCAGGTGGCCGGCGGCGCGCAGCACCTTGGACAGGCGCATGCGCTTTTCGGGCGATTCGATGGTGAAGGGCATGTACCCCACCTCGGCCCAGATCTGCAGCAAGGTACCTTCATCATCCGGCGTCAGGCTGACATGGAACATCAGCCCGTCCAGGAAGAAATGATGACGCGAGGCCGTGGTAGGGCTGGTAACGCTGAAATCGCCGGCTTCGTCCATGCGCACCGCACCCGGACCAATGGGCAATCCCTTTTCCGCTGCGCGCGCCAACTGGGCAACTGTTTGAAGCGCCTGAGACACGGGCGTCACTCTCCCCAAACCAGACCGGCCCCCTGCCAGCCATACACCACCCAATCGTTATAGGCGGGATGGGCAGCAGGTCCAGTGAATTTACATGGACCTATCTGTATGAACAGGCAACTTCTTAACAATTTCGGTCGCATAGTGGCTTCACGCCGCCCCGTACCCTGCGCCCCTTATCCGCCCCATGCTGCCCTATCCCGATCTGCACAACCTGCCTGATGACTTGGCCGCCGCCCTGGTGCGGCTGGTGCGCTTGATCAATCAACTGCGTGTACGCCGTCCCGACCTGGACCGTATGGCCCTGTCGCTGGAGGCGGAGGTGGATTTGCATGCTGCTCGCTTGCTGATCGACCATCTGGATAAGGTGGGCGATGATTTCCACCTGATGCTCAGCCCTTGGGATGGGCGGCAATTACTGGAATCCCCCGGTTTCAGACCACCCGCGTAAGCCGCCAAGCGATGGCGTAGCCGGCGATCAGGGCCATCGCGGCTGCGGGCGCGAACCAGACCGGATGCTCGATCATGGTCAGGTTCATGATCGTACCCGCTGCCAGCACAGTGACAATGATGCCGGGCAGCCACCAATGCCGTACCCCTGCCACCTTGATGGCCGTGAAACCGCCCAGCGTCGCAGCCATCAGATAGGCGACAACTGGACCGGCGAACACGGCCTCGCCGCTGAACAGCGCGTGCCCCGCCTTCTCAACCGCCATGATGATGACCATGCATAGAATGATGCCGGCCACAATACCAGCCACCTGCCGTCCAACCGCCGCCATCCTGACCTCCCGCCCTTGTCATTGGATCAGTTAACCATGTTCTAGGGCTCGCCACCATGGCGCAACTGCGTAAAGGGAACAAAAACGGATCAAACCCCTTTTCGCCGGCCCCGGACAGGCATAGATTACCGGCCATGAGCCAGACCGCCGATCCCGCCGCCGCCCTCGTCCCCGAAGCTACCATGCCCTGGCGCATCAAGGTGGAGGAGAGGCCCTTCATCGAACCGCTGACTGTCGTGTCGGAATACACACCGGCGGGCGATCAGCCGCGCGCGATTGCCGAACTGACCGAGGGTCTGGTGCGGGGGGAGAAGGATCAGGTTCTGCTGGGCGTCACCGGCTCGGGCAAGACCTTCACCATGGCCCATGTGATCCAGAAGGTGCAGCGCCCGACCCTGATCCTGGCACCGAACAAGACGCTGGCGGCGCAGCTCTATGGAGAGATGAAAAGTTTCTTTCCAAACAACGCCGTAGAGTATTTTGTTTCCTATTACGATTATTATCAGCCCGAGGCCTATGTGCCCCGGACCGACACCTATATCGAGAAGGAAAGCTCGATTAACGAACAGATCGATCGCATGCGCCACGCCGCCACCCGCGCCCTGCTGGAGCGGCAAGACTGCATCATCGTGGCCTCGGTCTCCTGCATCTACGGTATCGGCTCTGTCGAAACCTATTCGGAAATGACGATCCCCCTGCAGGTCGGGCAGATGCTGCACCGGCAGGGTTTTCTTCAGAGATTGGTTGAGCTTCAGTACCGCCGCAACGATGCCGGCTTTGGCCGTGGCTCCTTCCGCGTGCGTGGCGACACGATCGAACTGTTCCCCGCCCACCTGGAGGATCGTGCCTGGCGTTTGTCCCTGTTCGGGGATGAGTTGGAGGCGATTAATGAGATCGATCCCCTGACCGGCGAAAAGCTGGCCTCCATGAAGGAGGTGCGCATCTACGCCAACAGCCACTATGTCACGCCGAAGCCGACCCTGTTCCAGGCCGTGGAGCAGATCAAGCGTGACTTGAAGCTGCGGCTGGATGAGCTTGTTCCACAAGGAAAATTGCTGGAAGCACAGCGCCTGGAACAGCGCACCACCTTCGATATCGAAATGATGGTGGCCACCGGCTCCTGTGCGGGTATCGAAAACTATTCCCGCTATCTCTCGGGCCGCAATCCGGGCGAACCGCCGCCCACCCTGTTCGAATATCTGCCCGAGGATGCGCTGCTGATCGTCGATGAAAGCCACGTGATGGTGCCACAGGTGGGCGGCATGTACCGGGGCGACTTCATGCGTAAATCGACCCTGGCTGATTATGGATTCCGCCTTCCATCCTGCGCCGATAACCGCCCGCTGAAGTTTGAGGAATGGGACGCCATGCGTCCGCAGACCGTCTTTGTCTCCGCCACGCCGGGTGATTGGGAACTGGAGCGAACGGGCGGCGTCTTCACCGAACAGGTGGTGCGCCCCACGGGTCTGGTCGATCCGCAGGTCATCATCCGCCCCACCGACACCCAGGTCGATGACGTGATGGCGGAGGTGCGGGAGGTGACGGCCAAGGGCCTGCGCGTCCTGGTCACCACCCTGACCAAGAAGATGGCGGAGGCGCTGACGGAGTACATGATGGAGGCGGGGATCAAGGTCCGCTACATTCACTCCGACGTCGAAACCCTTGAACGCATTGAGATTATCCGCGATCTGCGTTTGGGCGTGTTCGATGTGCTGATCGGCATCAACCTGCTGCGCGAAGGGTTGGACATCCCCGAATGCGGCCTCGTCGCCATCCTGGACGCTGACAAGGAAGGCTATCTGCGCAGCCGCACCAGCCTGATCCAGACCATCGGCCGTGCGGCCCGTAACGTTGAAGGCCGCGCCATCCTCTATGCCGACCGCGAAACCAACTCCATGAAGGCAGCACTGGAGGAAACGGCGCGGCGCCGTGCCAAGCAGTTGGAATATAACGCCGCCCACGGCATCACCCCGGAATCGGTGAAGAAGAATATCTCCGACATCCTGGGCAGTGTCTATGAGCGCGGCGACCGGGTGGAGGTGGATACGGGGGCAGCCGAAGGCATCGGTCTGGCCGGCAAGGACATCAAGACCATCATCGCCGAGCTGGAAAAGAAGATGCGTGCCGCCGCCGCGGATCTGGAATTCGAGGAGGCGGGTCGCATCCGCGACGAAATCCGCCGCCTGGAAGCCATCGACCTGGGCCTGGCCCCCGGCGCCAGCCCCATCCGTGCGTCAGCTCAAGGGGAAAAGCCGCGCAGCAATGCCAAGCCGGAAAGGGGCGGTCGCACCAAGGGGGCCGCCAAGACCAAGGATGGCGGCCTAAATGTCGGCGGTATCGAGTTTGGGGGCAAGAACACCAAGAAGCGGCGTTAAACCCTCTAAAATATTCAGGTGCCCCGCTGCCGCCCGTCACAAACCGGTGTTACGCTCGTATCGTCCAAATTTTCCCAATGGAGACGCAGCGATGGCCCAGATCAAGCGTACCGCCAATGCCGTCTGGCATGGCACCGGCAAGGATGGCAGCGGCACCCTGTCCACGCAGAGTGCAACGCTAGCCAATGTGCCCTACAGCTTCGTGGCGCGCTTTGGCGATGGCAAGGGGACGAACCCGGAGGAACTGATCGCCGCCGCCCATGCCGGCTGTTTCTCCATGCAGCTCTCCTTTTTGCTGACCGCTGCCGGCTTCCCGCCGGATGAGCTGAAGACGGGTGCCGTCCTGATCATGGAAAGCGATGGCGGCGGCTGGAAGATCGCCACCGTCGAACTGACCCTGACCGCCAAGATCCCCGGCATCAGCGCCGACAAGTTCCAAGAAGTGGCCGCCCAGGCCAAGGCGATGTGCCCGGTCTCCAAGGTCCTGAATGCCGAGGTCAAGCTGGCTGCCACGCTGGCATAAGGACCCACGCCCCAAACAAAAACCCCCGGCGGCCAATCGGCTGCCGGGGGTTTTTCATCTCAACACTGAACCGAAACCTCAGCCCTGCTGACGCTTCATCCAGGCTTCCATCCACTTGATGTCGTAATCGCCGTTGATGAAATCCGGCTCCGCGATGATCTTCTGATGCAGCGGGATGGAGGTATCGACACCGGAGATGACGAACTCCTCCAACGCCCGGCGCAGGCGCATCAGGCACTCATTGCGCGTGTTGCCATGGACGATCAGCTTGGCGATCATGCTGTCATAATGCGGCGGCACGCGGTAGCCATCATACAGCGCACTGTCGACGCGCACGCCCAGGCCGCCCGGCGCATGATACTGCTTGATCTGGCCCGGCGACGGCATGAAGGTCTCGGGATGTTCGGCATTGATGCGGCATTCGATGGAATGGCCGTGGAACCGAATATCCTGCTGCGTATAGCCCAGCGGCGCACCCGTGGCGACGCGGATCTGTTCGCGCACCAGATCGACGCCCGTCACCATTTCGGTGATCGTGTGTTCGATCTGCAGACGGGTGTTCATTTCAATGAAATAGAACTGCCCGTTCTCGTACAGGAACTCCATGGTCCCCACACCGCGATAGCCCAGAAGCTTGGCAGTGCGGGCGGCCAGCGTGCCGACCTTCTCCCGCTCCTCGGCATTCAGCGCGGGCGAGGGGGCTTCTTCCACCACCTTCTGGTGGCGGCGCTGGACGGAGCAGTCGCGTTCGCCGAAATGCACCACGTTGCCATGGTGATCGCCCAGCAGCTGCACCTCGATGTGGCGCGGATTGGCGAGGTACTTTTCAAGGTACACTTCGTCATTGCCAAAGGCGGCGCGCGCTTCGCCGCGGGCCAGCGAATAGGCTTCCTTCAGCTCATCTCGGCTGAAGGCGACCTTCATACCCTTGCCACCGCCGCCGGCAGCGGCCTTGATCAGGACCGGGTAGCCGATCTGGTCGGCCACGTTGGCCGCCGTTTCGAAACTGTCCACGGGGCCGTCAGAGCCGGGAACGCAGGGAAGACCGCGCGCAATCACCGTCTTCTTGGCGGTGACCTTGTCGCCCATGACGCGGATATGCTCCGGCGTCGGCCCGATCCAGGCAAAGCCATGCTCGATCACCATGTCGGCGAACTGGGCATTCTCGGCCATGAACCCGATGCCGGGATGAATGGCGTCGGCGCCCGTGATGGTCGCCGCCGACAGGATCGCCGGGATGTTCAGATAGCTGTCCTTGGCGGCCGGCGGGCCGATACAGACGCTTTCGTCGGCCAGACGCACATGCATGGCATCGGCATCGGCCGTGGAATGCACGGCCACTGTCTTGATCCCCATCTCGCGGCAGGCGCGGTGGATACGCAGCGCGATTTCGCCGCGATTGGCGATCAAGACTTTTTCGAACAGCCCGTCCTGGGATTTCGCCGTCATGGGTCGATCACTCAATGATCAGCAGGGGCTGGCCGAACTCGACCGGCTGGGCATTGGCGACCAGGATCTGGGTCACGGTCCCGCCCTTGGCGGCCTTGATCGGGTTCATGACCTTCATGGCCTCAATGATCAGAATGGTCTGACCGGCCTTGACGGTGTCGCCTTCCTTCACGAAGGGCGGGGAGTTGGGGTCGGCAGCCATATAGGCGGTGCCCACCATCGGGGACTTCACGGCACCGGGATGCTGGGCCGGGGCCACGGCGGCAGGCGCCGCAGCGGCTGGGGCGGCGGCGGGGGCCGCAGCGGCGACCGGGGCCGGCGCATAGGCCGGGGCATAGCCCATCGGGGCCGGCGGGGCCGCGCGGCTCAGCCGGATGCGGCGCTCGCCTTCCGAATATTCCATTTCCGTCAGGCCCGACTCCTCCAGGAGTTTGGCCATGGTGCGCACGAACTTGGCATCCAGATCGAAGCTCGACATGGTGTTCTCAACCTTATGAAAGGGACCGGTGGTTTCAGGGCTTGGCCGTGGCACGGATCAGGCGGTCAGCTGCCTGCAGTGCCAGGACATAGCCATGGGAACCCAGGCCACAAATGACCCCCCGCGCGGCCATCGAGACATACGAATGATGCCTGAACGGTTCGCGGCGGAAGATGTTGCTTAGATGCACCTCGATAACCGGCAGTTCAACCGCCGTCAACGCATCCAGGATGGCGACCGAGGTGTGGGTATAGGCTCCGGCGTTCAACAGGATGGCGGAACGGGTTCCGCGAGCCTGCTGGATCCAGGTGACAAGCTCGCCCTCATGGTTCGACTGGCGGAAATCGATCTCCAGGTCCAGGCGCGCGCCCTCGGCACGGCACAGGGCCTCGACATCGGCCAGCGTCTCCGACCCATAGATCTGGGGTTCACGGGTGCCGAGCATGTTCAGGTTCGGCCCGTTCAGAATAAGGATCGAAGGCTGTTGGGCCAACTTGGGCCGTCCCTTGTGATGTTCGCCGAAAGCCGGGCGGTTATAGCATGGCTGGCCGCATCGGCAATGGAGATCGACATTACGTAACGGAAGGTGGTCAACCACCCCCCTGTATGATGGGATCGCCCTTGGCCTCTTTAAAGACGCTGGCAACAAAGGGCTGGCGCCAATATTGGTCGAAGATGCGGGACCGGAAGGCATCACCGCCGCTGAACATCTGCGCCTGCGCCGAAAGATCGATCTGTTTTTGAACATCGTCCAATGAAAGCCCCTGCGCCACCAACGGCGCCACCTTGGCGCGCGTCTCGGCGATCAGTAAGGACAGTCGGTCCAGATATGTCGCGTCCTTCATCACCGTGCCATGACCGGGCACCAGCATCTTGAAATCAAAGGCTTTCAGTGCGGCCAGCGTGGCCTCCCAATCCTTGGGATAGGACCCGAAACCATAGGGGATGGGGGAGACCACGATGTCACCGCTCATCACGATCTTTTGTTTGGGCAGCCAGGCGACGGCATCCCCATCCGTATTGGCGCGCCCCAGGAAACGCAGCTCGACGGGGCGCTGCGGATCATCGATCAGCAGCCTGTCATCGAACCCTTCGGCGGGCACCAGCATAGCCCCGCCCAGCAGTTCCTGACCGTAATGTTGCAGCTCTCGGGCCGCCTGGGCATTGCCCGCGCGCACCGCCTCGGGCAGGTCGCTGCGGGCCGCTTGACTGCGCAGATGGCCCACCGCCCCCTCCAGATTGCGACGAATCGCATCATCGGAAGCGGTATCCCCTGTGGGCATGAAACGCGCGACCTTGGGGTCGGTCAGGGTGCGGCGGGTGGCATTGGTGGCGATGGTCCGCACCTTCGGCCAGCGTTGCTGGATGGTGCGCAACCCGTTGATATGATCGCCATGCCAATGGCTGACAACAACCGCCTTCACTGGCTTTGGCGATAGGGCAGCCAGCATGTCCAGGATGCGGGCCGCCCCGGCCGGTGTGCCGCCACTGTCGAACAGCACGAACCCGTCCGCCTGCTCCACGGCGATGACATTGCCATAGGGCTGAACATGAAACGGTTCGGGCGACGCGAACAGCCAGACCCCGTCGGCCAGTTTCGACGCCTCATACAGATACCCATCTGCCGCTGTCACCGTCGTGCCCGGCGGATAGGGCAGGTTAGGCACCTCATGCGCCCCGGCGGGTAGGACCAGTGCTGTCAGGACCAGGGCGGTGCGGCAGGCATTCTTCCACATAGGGGCGGCTCCGGGCGGTTGATCGTCCGATCATACCGCCGGAAGGGGGCACCGCTGCGGACCGCTCTGCGCCTTAGTGGTGGGGCCTGTTTGCGGGATGATCCGCACCGCTGTTTTCAACTGGCCCCCATCGTCATCCCGGCGAAAGCCGGGACCCAGGGGCCAATTGCCAGACGATTGTGCCGTTACGAATGGAGCCGGCGGTCGGGTTTTAGCCTGCTGCCCCTGGGTCCCGGCTTCCGCCGGGATGACGATCAGAAGCATTTTGAAGCAGTCCTTATGACCCGGCCCAGCCTCAGCCACCCGCCTTCTTGGCCGCACGCGTCGCGTTGAACAGGGCGATGAACTGTTCGGTCTCAATGGCGCCCGGCACCACGGTATCGCCGATGACAAAGCCCGGCGTGCCACGGATGCCCAGCTTCTGGGCCAATTCCATATTGGCCTTGATCTCCGCCTCTATGGCCGGATCGCCCATATCCTGTTCCAGCTTTTTCAGGTCCAGGCCGACATCCTTGGCCGTCGCGCGGATGGCGTCGCTGTCCAGGCGGCCCTCATGGGTCATCAGGGCGGTATGGAACGCCTCATACTTGCCCTGGCGGTTTGCGGCCAGGGCGGCCTTGGCGGCTTCCTTGGAGGACGGCGCCAGGATGGGGAATTCCTTATAGACGACGCGGACCTTGCCATCGCCCTTCACGGCGGCGCTGCGCTCCGGATGGGTGCGCTTGCAATAGCCGCAATTGTAATCGAAGAACTCCACCAGGGTCACGTCACCCTTGGCGTTGCCGCCCACCGGCGACATGGCATTCTGTTCCAGCGCCTTCCGATTCGATTTCAAGGCCTCGGCAACGGCCTTGTCGCCTTCGGCCTGCTGCTTCTTCTCCAGCGCTTCCATGGCCTCCAGCAATATCTCCGGATGGGTCAGAAGATAGTCGCGGACAATCTGTTCAACCGCCGCCTTGTCCAGCGGCTTGTCGGCGGCGAACACGGGCAGGGCGGTTGTACAGGACAGGGCCAAGCTCAGCGCCAGAACCGGACCCGAAAGGCGAAGACGAGAGAACATTGATCACACATCCATGAAGTGGTTGCCCGCACCATGGACCGGTCAGACCACGCACGCAACCGCGACGCGGAATGAAACCCCTGTTTTCAAGGGGCTTGCCTCTGGGCACGAGCTATGCCGTGATACGTAAGTGTGCATTGGTATTGCCAATGGCAATGTGCGACCGTGATCATGGTTGATACGTCCGGCAAAAGGACGGGGTTACGGACGATGACAGGGAGCGGCGTACGGTTGTGATGGTGGGCGACGACGACGAATTCCTCTTCAAGGAGGAGGGGCCGGAACTTCCGACCGCCGTTGACGTGTCCGCTGCTTCTGTCCGTCCCTGGCTGATTCTGATCGTCGATGACGATCCCGAAGTGCATGCCATGACCCGTCTGGTCATGAAGAAATTCGCCTATCGAAACCGCCCGGTTCAGTTCCTGTCTGCCTATTCGGCGGAAGAGGCGCTGGGCATCCTGCGCAATGATCCCGGCATCGCCATGGTCCTGCTGGACGTAGTGATGGAAACGGACGATGCCGGCCTGCGTCTGGTGCCGCGAATTCGCGACGAACTGGGCAATAGCCAGGTTCGTATCATTCTGCGCACCGGACAGCCGGGGCAGGCGCCGGAAGATGACGTCATCCACGGCTATGACATCAATGATTACAAGGCCAAGACGGAACTTACGGCGCAGAAGCTGGGAACTGCCACCGTCGCGGCCCTGCGTTCGTATGAGCATATCACCGAACTGATGCGCTCCCGCCAGGGCATGGAACGCATCATCGACGCTTCCAGCAACCTGTTCACCCTGCGCGCCATCGACCGCTTTGCAGACGCGGTGCTGCGTGAACTGGCCCGCGTGCTGGATGTAGCGCCCGACGGCTTGGTCTGCGTGCCGCGCGGCAGTGCCCGGGCCGACGCGCAGATTCTGGCCGCCCAGGGCAGGCACGCCGACAGTGTGGGCCTGCCGCTGGGCCACAGCGTCGATCCGGCCCTGGCGGCCAAGGTGATGGAGGTGCTTCGCGCCCGTCAGCATCATTTTGATGACAACGATGCCATCCTCTGGCTGCGCACCGCCGATGGCCGTGATGCTGCCGCCTGCCTGCATGTCGGTCGTTCCCTGGACGGGCTGGAACGCAAGCTGGCAGAGGTGATGGGCGCCAAGATCGCCATCGGCTTTGACAATCTGCACCTCTATGATCAGGTAAAGCGCTCGCACAAGGCTGCCGTCATCGCGCTGGCGGGCCTGGCGGAATATAAGGACCCGGATGGCGGTGGCGACCATGGGCTGCGCCTTTCGCGGCTGGTTACCGAAATCGCTTTCGCCCTGCGTCAGCAGGAGGGCTGGGACAGGATCATCGATGATGAGTTCCTGGAACAGATCACCATGGGTGCCATGCTGTACGATATCGGCATGGTCGGCGTCCCCGACAGCGTGATCCGCAAGGAAAACATTCTGGATGCCGATGAACGCCACCAGATGGAAATGCACTGCGAGCGCGGCGCCGCCATCCTGGAAAAGGCCTCGCGTCTGGTGGAAGGCAGCAATTACCTGTCCTTCGGCGCTGCCATCGCGCGGGCCCATCACGAACGCTGGGACGGCAGCGGCTATCCGCACGGCCTTTCGGGCACGGACATTCCACCCGCCGCCCGCATCATCGCGGTGGCCGATGTCTATGATGCACTGACCCACCGCCGCTCCTGGCGTGAAGCGGTGCCCTTGGCCGATGCGTTGAAGTCGATTGAGGAAGGGGCCGGTACCCTGTTCGACCCGTCCGTCGTCGCTGCCTTCTTCCAGGTGCGGCAGGCGCGGGGCCGAACGCGGTAATCAGACCCGCATCCCCAACCCCGCGACAAACCCTTAATTATATTCCCGCACCCCCGGATGGCTTTCGACCATCACGCGGATGTCCTGCGCCCGGATCCATTCCGGGGACCCGGCGGGCAGCATGCGTTCGGCCCGGTCGGCATGGTACTTGGCGGCCCGGATGTCACCGCGCGCCAGCGCTTCCTCTGCGCGGGCATAGGCCAATTGCGGCTGCTGATCAGCGCGGCTATAGGCCGATGACAGCAACCGCCAGGTCAGCGCCGAATTATGTTCCAGCCGGGCCGCCGCCGTCAGGTGCGTGATGGCCTCATTCAGGAACCGGTCATTGCCGACCTCCAGCAGCGCATGGCCCAGCGCATTGCGCAGCAGACCCGATTCCGGGTCAAGGCGCACGGACTCGCGATAGGGGATGACGGCTTCGGCGGCCTTGCCATCCTCAAACAGGATTTGCCCTTTCAATTCATGGAAATAGGCGTTGTCCTTCTCCTGCGCGATCAGGCTGTCGGTGATGGTCAGCGCCTCGCGCACATTGCCGCGCTGATACAGCGCGATGGCGCGGGCATAACGCGCGGGGATGGCATTATCGGTCGGCGAATAATGGCGCAGCGCCACGTCCGGCCGCATGAAGCCCATCAACTTGGCCACCATGCGTTCATGCATCGCATAAAAATTGTCCGGCAACCGCTTGCCATTATTCTGTGATTTCGTTTCCACGAAATTGCGGATGGCCTCGATACGGTTGCGGGTCAGGGGGTGGGTGCGCACAAACTCCACCTGCCGGCTTTCGGGCAGAAGTTCCTGTCCCGCCAGCCGCTGCATCATCTTCATCAGGCCTTCGGACGACCAGCCCAGCTTTTCCAGATACTGCATGGCTGCCTCATCCGCCGACCCTTCCTGGCCGCGCGTAAAGGCGAAGAAGGTGCGCATGGCCGCTTCCTGGCCACCGCCCATCAGGCCGATGCCCACATCGGTGCGCCCGGCCCCGATGGCCGCCGCCATGCCCAGCAGGGTGAAGATGCTGGCAATGGTGGCGGCATTCGACATGGCATCGCCGGCCCGGGCCAGATGGCCGCCGGCAATGTGCCCCGTCTCGTGCGCCGTCACGCCGACCAGTTCCTCCACCGTCGTGTCCATCAGGAAGCCGGTATGGAAGAACATGTTCTGCCCGCCGGCCACAAAGGCGTTCAGGCTGTCATCATTGACCATGGCGATGGTCACCGATTCCGGCACGACACCTGCCACCTGCAAGATGGGGGTGGAATAGACGCGCAGGATATGTTCGATTTCGGTGTCGCGAATGAAACTGATCGACCGCTGGGCAATGGCGGGCTGCACGGCCAGCGTTGCTGACATCAACAACGCCACAGCCGCACTGGCAATCCGCTTTGGAACCGCAAACATGTCTTTATCCATCGGCAAGGCCCCTCGGCCCGACACTAGCCACGAAAAACATGGCGAGGGAAGGGCGAGTTTAAAGGCCGTCACCGGAGATGCAATCTGGGCGCCCTCTCAACGGGGTGCGGTTTCGCCCTTCATCGTGATGGAGGTGATGCGGGCGGCCAATGAACGCGCCGCCGCCGGGGGCGATGTCCTGCATCTGGAAATCGGGCAGCCGGGCACACCGGCCCCGCGCGGCGTCATCGCGGCGGCCCATGCCGCTCTGGATAATGACCGCATCGCCTATACCGACGCGTTCGGCATCCCGCCATTGAGGGAGGCCATCGCCCGCTGGTATCGCGACCATTACGGTGTATCGGTGGGGGCGGAGCGGATCGCCATCACAACGGGTTCCTCTGCCGGCTTCCTGCTGGGCTTCCTGGCCGCGTTTGAACCGGGCGACCGCGTGGCCCTGGCCGCCCCCGGCTATCCCGCCTACCGCAACATCCTGCGCGCGCTCGGTCTGGAACCGGTCGAAATCCCGACCGGCCCCGAAACGCGGTTCCAACCGACCCCGGCCCTGCTGGCGGCATTGGATAAACCCGTGAAGGGCCTGATCGTGGCCAGCCCCTCCAATCCCGCCGGCACCATGCTGTCGCCTGAGGCGTTGCGCGAGTTGGCCTTGTGGTGTGAAGCCAACGGCGTCCGCCTGATCTCTGACGAGATCTACCACGGCATTGAGTTCACACCCGTGAAGGGCCAGACGGCCCTGGCCTTCAGCGACCGCGCCATCATCATCAACAGCTTTTCCAAATATTTCAGCATGACGGGCTGGCGTCTGGGCTGGATGGTGGTGCCGCCGGAACTGGTGCGCTCCGCCGAATGTCTGGCCCAGAACCTGTATATCTCTGCCCCCACCCTGTCACAGCGCGCGGCCATCGCCGCCTTCGACTGTACGGAGGAGGCGGACAGCCATGTTGCGCGCTACCGACGCAGCCGCGACCTGCTGCTGAATGAGCTGCCACGCGCCGGCTTCGACAATCTGGCCCCCGCCGACGGCGCCTTCTATGTCTATGCCGATGTCAGCGGCCTGACCGACGATAGCGAGGCCTTCTGCAAGCGCATCCTGGCCGAAACCGGCGTCGCCATCACGCCGGGCCTGGATTTCGACACGGCTCGCGGCCACCGCTATCTGCGCATCAGCTTCGCAGCGGCCGAGGCAGAGGTGGCCGAAGCCGCCCGCCGTCTGGTGGCCTGGCGGCGCTGATCATTCCGCCGCCACCGCCGCCATGCGCCCATTCACCAGATCGCTGTAATCCCCGATCATGGCGCGGCACACCGCACCGGGGATGAATGTCCAATCGCCGATGCGGCGTACGGGTGTCACCTCTGCCGCCGATCCGGTCAGGAACACCTCGTCGGCTCCCTGCACCTCGTCCAGCGTGAAATGCCGTTCCAGAACGGTCAGGCCCCGGCGGCGCGCCAGATCGATGATGGTCTGGCGTGTAATCCCGTTCAGGAAGCAATCCGGGATCGGCGTATGCACCACGCCGTCCTTGACCATAAAGAAATTGGCCCCCGTCGCTTCGGCCACAAAGCCCCGGTAATCCAACATCAGCGCATCCTGACGCCCATTCTGCTCCGCCTCATGCTTGGAGATGGTGCAGATCATGTACAGCCCCGCCGCCTTGGATTCCGTGGGTGCGGTATCCGGGGCGGGCCGGCGCCAGCGGGCGATTTCCAAATCGATGCCCTGCATCCGCGCTTCCGCGCTGAAATAGCTGGGCCATTCCCAGCAGGCGACGGCCAGATGGATGCGGTTCTTCTGTGCTGCCACCCCCATCATCTCACTGCCGCGCCAGGCGACGGGCCGCAGATAGCCATTGGTCAGGCCCGCTGCCCGACAGACCTCCACCTTGGCCGCCTCGATCTCCGCCACGCTGTACGGGATGTCAAAACCCAGCAACTCTGCTGACCGGCGCAGGCGGACCGCATGTTCATGCGACTTGAAGATCACGCCGTTGTAAATGCGCTCCCCCTCGAATACACAGCTTGCATAGTGCAACCCGTGCGTCAGCACATGGACCTGCGCTTCCCGCCAGGGCACCATCGCCCCGTCGAACCAGATATGGCCATCACGGTCATGGAAGGGGATGACGGACATTTTGGGGCTTCCTTGTTGTTTTATGTCGTGTACAACAGCATCCACGATACGGAATTGCGGAAATAAGTCAACATGGCTGACATAAAATCGGGACCGAACCCGCTTTTCCTGCGCGAGGAGGACCTTCGCCAGGGCATTGAGCTGCTGTTTTACGCCTATCGTGACTTCACGGCGGAACCCGACGCCATGCTGGCCAAGATCGGGCTGGGCCGCGCGCATCACCGCGTCGTCTATTTCGTGGGCCGCTATCCCGGCATCACCGTGACCGAACTACTGGGCATCCTGCAGATCACCAAACAGAGCCTGAGCCGTGTCCTGTCCGATCTGGTCGATCAGGAATATATCGCCCAGCGTCCGGGCACGAAGGACCGGCGCCAGCGCCTGCTGACCCTCACCGACAAGGGCGTGGACCTGGAACGCAGCCTGTCGGACGCCCAGCGCGCCCGCATCGCCAGCGCCTATCGTGCCGCAGGTGCTGCGGCGGTGGAGGGGTTCCGCACCGTCATGCTGGGCATCATCGACGCCGAGGACCGCGCCAAATTTCCGCCCCCTGGCAAGCGGTGACCATCGCCCCCTTCCATGCTATGTGAAGGGCCATGATGAGTGACGATCCCGCCGAACAGCCCCACATCCTGGTCGTGGATGATGACACGCGCCTGCGTGAGGCGCTGCGCCGGTACCTGGGCCAGAACGGCTTTCTGGTCACCGGGGCGGCCGATGCCGCCGATGCGCGGGCCAAGCTGGCGGGCCTAGCCTTCGATCTGGTGGTGCTGGATGTGATGATGCCGGGGGAAAACGGCCTGTCGCTCTGTCGTCACCTGTCGGCCAATGGCGGCCCGCCCGTCCTGCTGCTCACCGCGCGGGTGGAGGCGGGGGACCGGATCGACGGGCTGGAGGCGGGGGCCGATGATTATCTGCCCAAACCGTTTGAACCGCGCGAACTGGTTTTGCGCTTGAACGCCATCCTGCGCCGTACGCTGCGCCCGCGTGGCCGTACCGCCAGCACCGCTGTCCCCATCCGTCTGGGCCGCTACCTGTTCGATGCAGAGCGGGAGGAATTGCGGGCAGGGGACGAGGTCATTCGCCTGACCGCCATGGAATCCGGCTTGTTGCGTGTGCTGGCCGCTGAACCCGGCGTGGTGTTCAGCCGCGAGGCGTTGGTGGAAAAGGCTGGCGTTGACGCCGCCAATGAACGCACCATCGACGTACAGGTCACCCGCCTGCGCCGCAAATTGGAAGATGATCCGCGTGAACCGCGTTATCTTCATACGGTACGCGGTGAAGGTTATGTGTTGAGGCCCGATTGACCGGCTGGTTGCAGTCCTTGTGGAAACGCCGTCCCCGGCCCCTGCGCGGGCTGAAACGGATGGTGCCGGCCACCCTGTTCGCGCGCTCCATGCTGATCATGATGACGCCCGTGGTGCTGGCCCAGGCTATCGCCACCTTCGTCTTCTATGACCGGCACTGGGACACGATGACCAATCGGTTGGCCAATTCGGTGGCCGGCGAAATCGCCCTGGTGATTGAACAGATGTCGCGCGACGGGGATGAGAAGGCGCGCGAAGAAACCCTTTCCATGGCCGCGCGCCATACCGACATCCTGTTCACCTGGACAGCGGGGGAGGTGCTGGACGACCCGCCCGCCCGGCTCTATAGCGGGCTGGAAGAAACCTTGGGCCAGGCCCTGGATGACCGCGTCCGCCGGCCCTGGCGCATCAATTCCAACGTCGCCCATAAATGGATCGAGATCCGGGTACAGATGCCGGATGGGGTGCTGTCGGTCCTGTCGCCGGAACGACGGCTCTACAGTTTCACCTCCTACCTGTTCATCATCTGGATGTTGGGCAGTTCGCTGGTCCTGTTCTCCATCGCCACCCTGTTCATGCGCAACCAGATCCGGCCCATCCGCCGTCTGGCCGTCGCCGCCGACGCCTTCGGCAAGGGCAGGGACATCAGCGATTTCCGCCCGGAAGGGGCGTTGGAGGTGCGGCAGGCCGCCCATGCCTTCCTCCTGATGCGCGACCGTATCCGCCGTCAGATCGCGCAGCGCACGGAAATGCTGGCGGGCGTCAGCCACGATCTGCGCACGCCCCTGACCCGCATGAAGCTGCAGCTTGCCATGATGCCCGACATGGCAGAGGTGGAGGAGATCAAGGCCGATGTGGCCGAAATGCAGGTGATGATCGACGGCTACCTTTCCTTTGCGCGCGGTGACGGGGAGGAGGAGGAGCGGCAGGTTGATCTTTCCCTGCTGCTGGCGGAAATCGCCGGCAATGCCAGACGGGAAGGGGCCCGCCTGACCCTGGACCCGATGGTCACCCAGGGCGACGCCGTCATCCTGCCCCTGCGCCTCTTGTCGCTGCGCCGCTGCCTGACCAACCTGATCGGCAATGCCGCGCGTTATGGTCGCCATGTCTGGCTCAGCCTGGAACGGCGCGGCAATTTTGTGGAAATCCTGATCGATGATGATGGGCCGGGCATCCCGGAGGATCAGCGCGAAGCCGTCTTCCGCCCCTTCCACCGCCTGGAACCATCGCGCAATCAGAAGACCGGTGGCGTCGGCCTGGGCCTGACCATCGCCCGCGACATCGCGCGCCGCCATGGCGGCGATATCCTGCTGCGCGACAGCCCGCAAAAGGGCCTGCGCGCCGTCGTGCGCTTGCCGTTGTAGGGTTGAGTAACCCATCGCCACCCCTTTCGTCCTCCCGCTCCCCTCGTCATCCCGCCCCCCTTCGTCATCCCGGCGAAAGCCGGGACCCAGGGGCCACAGGATCAAACCTCTCCACCGCCGCGGTCAAAGCAGCGGACAGGTCGGGCGCTTGGCCCTGGGTCCCGGCTTTCGCCGGGATGACGAGGGGGAAGATGGTCAAGAGCGTGCCCATCCCATCCATGGAATATATTCCCATAATCTGCTAGGATCATGGACCCATCCCTTGCCTTCGGGAGCACCGGCCCATGTCCCTGTCCCATAATCCCTACGATACCGACCACCCCACCCTGACGCCGCAGGAACAGGCAGAGGCCTGGTGGCGCGGCTCCTCCGACCTTCATACCAAGCCCTTCACCGAAGATGTCGGCTTCGCTCCCGATGAGCATCTGACGGAGGGTTACACCTCCCGCAAGGTGACGGATGTCGCTTGGGCCAAGATCGCCTTCCACATCGCGGCGGGCCGCAAGATCAAGGAGATAACGGCGGAATATGGCGTGTCGCGCACCACCATCTGGCGCGCCTTGCAGCGCTCCCACAATCTGCGCCGCCGCATCGCCGAAGAACGCGCCCTGCTGCGGCGGGAGGCGGAAAGCCGTTTCGTCTCCCTGCGCACCCTGGTGGTGGACAGCATCTATCATGCGGTGGCCAGCGGCGACATGCGCGCCACCCTTTGGGCCGCTGACCGTCTGGGCCTGGGCGGGGACCTGCTGCAACCGGCGGAAAAAAAGCCCAAGCCCGGCTATGCTCGCATCCCGTCGGGCTGGTTTTCGCCGGACGATGCCGACGCCATCCGCCTCGACCCCCTGACCGCCCCCTCCGCCGAAGACCCCACCCTCGCCGCCGAGTTGCCCGACCTCTCCGCCCCGTCGGCCCAAGCCGATCCACTCGCCTCGTCATCCCCCCTCTCTTCGTCATCCCGGCGAAAGCCGGGACCCAGGGGCCAAACGCCCGACCCCTCCACTGATCAGGAAGACGCCGAAGACCCCATCCCCAACCCGACCCCATCGACCGCGGACGCCATGGGCCAGTCAGGCGACTACGCCCCCGACCACCCGCCCGAACTGCGCTTCGCCCCACCCAGGCCCCCGGCCCGCGCAAAGGCCGCATGCCCGCCCATGCCCCGTAACCCGGCCGCACCCTTCCGCCCCGCCGCGCGCCGGTGCCGACCGGCCCCGCGCCTGCTGGTCTGGATTCTCCATGAAACCCAGACCGTGCTGGACAATCTGCCCACGGCACCGGGCCTGACCAATACGGTCTGGGCCGAACGCCCCCGCTGGCTGTCCTGGGCACCCAAGCCCGGCATCCTGTGAAACCAAACCCGAAGGGCGGTTGCAGAATGTTTCACAGGAGATAAAGCCATGCCGTGATGTCCGGGCGCTTTACGCGCCGCCTGCCGTGCATCTATAAACGGGGCACCGTTTGACCCTTTGCTTCTGGTTTTCCATGCACGACATCCGTTCCATCCGCGACAATCCCGCAGCCTTTGACGCCGGCCTCGCCCGGCGTGGCGTGGAACCCTTGTCTTCCCGCATCCTGGAACTGGATCAGGAACGCCGTGCCTGCCAGACGCAGGCCCAGGAGCTGCAGGCCCGCCGGAATGAAGCGTCGAAACTGATCGGCGCTTACAAGAAGGACGGCAAGGATGCCCAGCCCCTGCTGGATGAAGTGGCGGCGATCAAGGAAAAGATGCCGCAGCTTGAGGAGCGGGAGAAGGAACTGGGGGCCGAGCTGGACCGGATCCTGGCGTCTTATCCCAACATCCCCGCCGCAGATGTTCCCGACGGCAAGGATGAGCATGACAATGTCGAAATCCGCCGCGTGGGCACGCCGACAGAGATCGCCGGCGCCAAGCAGCATTTCGAACTGGGCGAAGCGCTGGGGCTGATGAGCTTCGATCTGGCGGCCAAGCTGTCGGGTGCGCGTTTCACCGTGTTGCGTGGGCAGTTGGCGCGGCTGGAACGCGCCCTTGGCGATTTCATGCTGGACATCCACACGACCGAATATGGCTATGAGGAAGTGTCCCCGCCGCTGCTGGTCAAGGATGATGCGGCCTTCGGTACGGGCCAGTTGCCCAAATTCACCGAGGACCTGTTCCAGACCACCAACGGTTTTTGGCTGATCCCCACGGCGGAAGTCCCCCTGACCAATCTGGTCAACGATGCCATCCTGGACGGCGAAGAACTGCCCCTGCGCCTGACGGCCCGCACGCCGTGCTTCCGCTCCGAAGCCGGCTCTGCCGGTCGCGACACGCGCGGCATGATCCGCCAGCATCAGTTCTACAAGGTGGAAATGGTCTCCATCACCCGCCCCGACCAATCGGCGGCGGAGCATGAGCGGATGACCGACGCGGCGGAAACCGTGCTGAAGCGGCTGGGCCTGCCGTTCCGTACCGTCACGCTTTGCTCTGGCGACATGGGCTTCACGGCGCAGAAGACCTACGATATCGAGGTCTGGCTGCCGGGGCAGGGCGCTTATCGCGAAATCTCCTCCTGCTCTAACTGCGGCGACTTCCAGGCCCGCCGCATGAAGGCCCGCTTCCGCGCGAAGGGGGAGAAGTCGACCCAGTTCGTGCATACGCTGAACGGCTCCGGCACCGCCGTGGGCCGCTGCCTGATCGCGGTGCTGGAAAATTATCAGCAGGCCGACGGCTCCATCCTGATCCCGGACGCCCTTCGTCCCTATATGGGCGGGCTGGAACGGATTGCCGCGAATGGCTGATTTCGACTTCACCGGCACCCGCATCCTGATCAGCAATGATGACGGCATCCATGCCCAGGGGCTGGCCGTGCTGGAGGCCATTGCGCGGGAACTGACCGACGATGTCTGGGTGGTGGCGCCGGAGACGGAGCAGTCCGGCGCCTCCCACTCGCTGACCATGCATCGCCCCTTGCGCGTGCGGGAACTGGGGCCCAAGCGCTTTGCCGTGGATGGCACGCCCACCGACTGTGTGCTGCTGGCCATCAACCATTTCATGGCCGACAAGAAGCCGGCCCTGGTCCTGTCCGGCATCAACCATGGCAGCAATCTGGGCGAGGATGTGACCTATTCCGGGACCATCGCCTGCGCCATGGAGGCCACGCTGCTGGGCGTGCGCGCCATCGCCATGAGCCAGCGCATGCCCCATGGCGGCCCGCCCAACTGGGCGGTGGCGCAGGCGCTCGGTGCGCAGGTGGTGCGCAAGGTGATGGCCGCCGACTGGCCGAAACTGGTCCTGATGAATGTGAATTATCCCGACGTTTCCGTCGGCGATGTGACCGGCGTGCATGTGGTCCGCCACGGCAACCGCAAGATCGGGGATGAGCTGGACGAGCGGATTGATCCGCGTGGCCGGCGCTATTTCTGGATCGGGGCGGCGCGCGGGGATGATGATGTGCCCGCCGATACCGACGTGCATGTCGTCAATCATGGCGGCATCGCGGTCACGCCCATCTTCCTGGACCTGACCCATTATGGCTGCCTGGAGAACCTGAAAGGGGTCTTCGCATGACCAGCGGGGCGGCGCGCAAGATCAGGTTGCTGATGCTGCTGCGCCGCCAGGGGGTAACGGACGTCAATGTCCTGCGGGCCATCGAGTTGATCCCGCGAGAGCTTTTCGTCCCGCGCCTGTTCCGCGACCAGGCCTACGAGGATACGGCCCTGCCCATCGGCCATGGCCAGACCATCAGCCAGCCGCAGGTGGTGGGCCTGATGACCCAGGCCCTGGAGCTGACCGACCGGCATAAGGTGCTGGAGATCGGCACCGGTTCCGGTTATCAGGCCGCGATTCTGGCCAAGATCGCGCGCAGGGTCTATACAATCGAACGCCACCGCCCCCTGGCACAGGAAGCGGAGCAGCGATTTACCGCCTTGCGTCTGCACAACATGACGGCCAGGGTAGGGGATGGCATCAAGGGCTGGCCCGAGGCGGCCCCCTTTGAACGGATATTGGTCACCGCAGGTTGCATCGGCAATCCACCTCATGGTCTAGTGGAGCAACTGGCGGTTGGTGGCGTGATGGTGATCCCGTTGGGGCCGGATCATCGGGCGCTGAATGTCGTGCGTATCCGCCGTGACGAAGATGGATTGAAGCGAGAGGTATTGTGGCCCGTCAGGTTCGTTCCCCTGCTGCCGGATATCGCACCGGAGACCATATCGGCCTGAAGCGCCGGTCGGGTTTTGCCCTGGCGGCCCTGCTGCTGCCGGGTCTGATGCTGGCCGGCTGCTCGACGGAGGGCGACCTGCCCAGCAAGGCGGCGCGCGCGCCGGCGGCCCCCATAAATTCCATCTTCGTCTCCCGCGGCGACAATCTCTACAAGCTGGCGCAGCAATATAATGTGCCTGTCCGTGATCTGATTGAGGCCAATGGCCTGACCGCACCTTATATGCTGCAGCCGGGGCAGCGCCTGCTGTTGCCGCTGCCCAAAGTGTATATCGTGAAGCCCGGCGACACGCTGTACGGCCTGTCGCGGCAATATCAGGTGGATACCGCTGAACTGGTCCGCCTCAACAATTTGCAGCAGCCCTACACGCTGAAGGCCGGTCAGACCCTGCGCCTGCCGGGCCAAAGCCCGGTACCGGCCAGCACGACCTCCATCGCCTCTGCCGCCGCACCTGCTGCCAAACCGCCCGGCATGCCGGCACCGGGCCGTAAGCCCGAAGTGCCGCCCGCTGCCAGTTCCATGCCTACCGAACGGGCGCAGCGCCCGACCGTGGAGGTGGCAACCCTGCCACCCCCGCCCTCCACCGCTTCTCCCACAACGGCGCCCACCCGACCCTCTGTTGTCGCACCGCCGCCCACCGCCTCCGGCGCGGCGCCGGGCCGTAAGGGTGTGGAGACGGAAGCCCTGGCCCCGCCGCCCGCTACTCCGCAGACCCAAGCTCAGGCGGCGCCCGCCGCCGTCGCGCCCGACCGACGTCCGGCGCCGCCACCGGCCATCACGACCCCACCGCCTGCATCTGCTCCGGTGGCCGAACCACCCCCCACACAGGTCGCCGCCGCCCCGCCTCCGGCTCCCCCACGGGAAGAGGCGGTGCCCGCCCGTGCCGGCAACCGTTTCCTCTGGCCCGTGCGCGGCACCATCCTGTCAGGATTCGGGGAAAAGCCTGGTGGCCTGCGCAATGACGGCATCAATATCGGCGCGCCGCGCGGCACCGCCGTGGCTGCTGCCGAAAACGGCATCGTCGCCTATGCTGGCAATCAGCTGAAATCCTTCGGCAATCTGGTGCTGATCCGCCATGATGGCGGCTGGGTCACCGTCTATGCCCATCTGGATGCCATTGGCGTGGAGCAGGGGCAGCGCGTGACGCGCGGGCAGGGGATCGGCACCGTCGGCCAGACGGGCAATGTCCGCTCACCGCAGCTGCATTTCGCGGTGCGTAAGGGCGAACAGGTCCTGAACCCCGTCGATCAGCTGGAAAAATAGCGGCGAAGGACAAGGTATCCCTTGCCCTTTCCGACATCATTCCTAAATCAAGCTTATATCGGGTTCAGACCGGCTTGGCCGCATGCCGGATGAATTCGGCGAAACCGTCCGCCGGCATCGGGCGAGCGAACAGGTAGCCCTGGCCTTCCTCAACTCCCAGCCGCTTCAGGATTTCCCACTGCGCCGGGGTTTCGATGCCTTCGGCCACGACCTTCAGGTCCATGGCCTGTGCCATGGCCACGATGGCCTCCACAATATGGCGGGTGCTCTGGTCCCGTTCCATATCCATCACGAACTTGCGGTCCACCTTCAGGCAGTCCAGCGGCAGTTCCCGCAGGTAGGACAGTGAAGAGTATCCAGTTCCGAAATCATCCAGCGCGAGCGCCACGCCACGGTCGGCGATCCAGCGCATCTGCTGCAGGGCACCCTCAAGGTCTTCCGGCAAGATGGTTTCCGTGATCTCAAGCTGCAGAAGATGCGGCGGTATACCACTCTCGGCCAGCAGCACATCAATCAGGGCCGGCAGGTGGCCCCAGCGGAATTGCCGTTCCGACACATTCACAGCGATCTGGATCGGCGGCAGGCCGGCATCCAGCCATTCGCGGATCTGCTTGATGGCGTTGCGCAGGACCCATTCCCCGATGGGAACGATCAGGCCCGTTTCCTCCGCCGTCGGGATGAACACGCCGGGCGGCACCATGCCCCGCACGGGATGGCGCCAGCGCAGCAGCGCCTCACCGCCCACCGGTTCCCCACCCTGGATGGCGACCTTGGGCTGGTAATGGAGGACCAGTTGGTTGTCGCGGATGGCCGCGCGCAGCTCATCCTCCAGGTCCAGCCGTTCCTTTAAGTCGTCGCGCATGGCGCGCGTGAAATGCAGGTAATTGGCCGTACCCGATTTCACTGCCTGTTCCAGCGCCACGCAGGCGTTGCGGATCAGCGAAGGGCCATCGGTGGCGTCGTTGGGCGATACCGCCACGCCGATCTTGGCCGACACGAACAGCTGCTGCCCTTCGACAATGATCGGTTCGACCATGGAATTGGCGATGGCCGATGCCGCAAACAGCGCCTTGCCGGCATGGTCCAGGCCCGGCAGGAAGATGGCGAACTGGGTCTGTGCGAAGCGACAGATCAGATCGTTGGCGCCACAGACCGGCATCAGGCGCTTGACCAGGGTCGCCATGGCCTGATCGAGGGCCTGCTGACCATGGACACGGAACAGCTGCGGCATGCGGTCAATCTCGACCACCAGGATACCCGCAATCAGCCGCCCATCATGCTGGGCCAATATCTCGGCCACGCGGTTGGCAAAGGGCCGCATCTCCCAGACGCCGGTAACGGCATCGCGGGGGATGAAGTCGGCAGCTTGACCGCCATCCGTATTCAGTATCTTGGACAAAGTCACGACAGCGTTGTTCCGTGGTCCAGGCATCAGATCGGGGAATGTTTGGCGGACAAGAACTTGACCATATGCATCATCCTACCTGCTGCCCTTATCGCGGGTTTCCACGGCTGTTCCGGCATCCGGGCTCCCGGCCCCCTGAAATCTGTTCAGCCGGCGATACATCGATGGTGCATTCCGGCATGTCCAAATGACAGGGTAGGCAAGATCATTGCACATCCAACCCCTCGATGGAACGCATCAATAGCGGCACCGATCATTTTCTGACACTCTTTTCGGCACCAGTTTCTTATAACCATAGAAAAGAACGTTCGTTAAATTATTGATCTTTTTGGAGAGCCGGGGATGGAGTTTGCGCTGGGTAAACTGTTCGCAGCCGTGACATCGCCCGGCAATCTTCTGCTGCTGCTAATGTTGGTGGGTCTCATCACGGTTTTGGCCCGGCGGCGCTCGGGCATGGTTATTCTGGCTGCGGGCTTGTTCCCCTTGCTGATCATTGCTGTCACCCCTGTTTCCACATGGGCACTCCTGCCACTTGAGGAACGGTTTTCTAAACCGGACCTGACGATGATCTCACCGGTTGACGGCATCATCGTCCTGGGCGGCGCGCTGATGCCCATCGCTTCGCGCGAACACGGCGCACCACAGCTGACGCGCGATGCCGAACGGCTGACGGTGCTGCCGGGACTGATGCGGCGCTTTCCGCAGGCCAGGGTGGTCTTCACGGGCGGCAGTGGCGACCCGCGCTATCCCGATGACCGGGAAGCCGCCTTCGTCTTGGCTCTGCTGGCCGATTGGGGCGTCGATACCGCCCGGATCACGCTAGAAGATTCCTCCCGCAACACCTGGGAGAATGCGGTGAACAGCGCGCCTTTGCTAAAAACCGGCGAACATTGGCTGCTGGTGACGTCCGCTTCCCATATGCCGCGCGCCATGGGCGTTTTCCGGTCCGTCATGCCCGATGTCCATATCACGGCCTTTCCCGTCGCCTACAACGCCAACCGGACAGAGGCTGACCGTTTCGGCCTGAACCTGACCGACAATCTGGACCGGTTCGACAATGCCGCTCATGAATGGCGGGGATTGATTGCCTACCGTCTCGCCGGGCGTATCCCGACGGTATTACCCTCTCCCTGACGCTTGCCCCTTTCCGCCCGCCCGTGCCACAACCGATGGGATCAGGCACTGCGGAAGGGCCCCAGATGATGATGCACGCGATGCGAAGCCGCCTTCGGGGCCTGTTGCCGGCTTGCCTTCTGCTGAGCGCGTTGATGGCCCCCGCGGCACAGGCCGCACCGGATTTCCAGCAATGGCTGGGGGAGCTCAAGGCCGAAGCGCTGCGTGAGGGGATCCGCCCCGCCATCGTGGACACGGCCCTGACCGGTGTTGTCCCCATCCCCCGCATTCTGGAGCTGGATGGCAAGCAGCCGGAACGGACCATCACCTTCGACACCTACCTGTCCCGGTCGGTCACCAAGGCACGCATCAAGAAGGCGCGCGAACGTATGGTGACGCATAAGGCATTGCTGGCGGAGATATCGAAGAAGTACGGCGTTCCCGCCCGCTTCATCGTCGCCCTGTGGGGGATGGAGACGGATTTCGGCGGCAATATGGGTGGGTTCAAGGTGGTGGATGCGCTGACGACGCTGGCCTATGACGGCCGCCGCAGTGCCTTTTTCCGGGGTGAACTGCTGAAGGCGCTGCGTATTCTTGATGAGGGCCACATCGCGCCCGACCGCATGCTGGGCTCCTGGGCGGGTGCCATGGGGCAGTGTCAATTCATGCCCTCCAGCTTTTTCAAGTTCGCCCAGGATGGAAATGGCGACGGGAAGCGGGACATCTGGACCACGCATGCCGACGTCTTCGCATCTGCGGCCAATTATCTGGCCACCGTCGGCTGGAAAACCGACCAGACCTGGGGCAGGGCGGTCCGTCTGCCCAAGGGTTCTGATTCGGCGTCCTGGGCCGGTTTGGACAAGCAGGCGCAGCCGCTGTCCGTCTGGGCAAAGCGCGGTCTGCGCAGTTCAGACGGTAAACCCCTGCCCAAGGCCAAGATCGATGCCTGGCTGGTGCAGCCGGATGGGCCAAAGGGCAGGGCATTCCTGGTCTATGGCAATTACCGGACCATCATGGACTGGAACCGGTCCACCTATTTCGCAACCGCGGTCGGAATTCTCGCCGACCATATTGGCTCCGGTAAATGAGTTGATGTAGGCTGCGGCCACAATTGGTTGGGGTAGGGAAGTATGGCGCGGGCAAATCTTGTAAAACTGGCGGTCCTGGGTGTCACCATTGCGGGGCTGGCCGGCTGTTCCTCGCCGCCGCCGCCCAAGCCCCCGGCTGCTGCACCCGCACCGGTGGAGCCCAAGCCCACGCCGGGCGGCAGCTATAAGGTCGGCAACCCCTATCAGATCGACGGCGTCTGGTATTACCCCCGCGTCGACTATTCCTATAACGAGACAGGTATCGCCAGCTGGTATGGCCCCGGCTTTCATACCAAGGTCACCGCCAATGGTGAGGCCTATAACGAGAATGAGCTGACGGCCGCCCACCAGACCCTGCCCATGCCCAGTCTGGTGCGCGTCACCAATCTGGAAAATGGCCGTTCTATCGTGGTGCGTATCAATGACCGTGGCCCCTTCGTGTCGGGCCGCATTATCGATATGTCCCGCCGTGGTGCGCAGTTGCTGGGCTTTGACCAGCAGGGCACCGCCAAGGTCCGGGTTGAGGTTCTGGCGGAGGAAAGCCGCGCCATTGCCGCCGCCGCCATGAATGCCGCCTCACAGGTTGCGGGCGTCTCCCCCGATGGCGGCCCCGTGCCACAGGCTGCCCCGCGCCCCAGCGTGACGGTGGAATCCACGCCGCTGGCCCCGCCGGCCGGGACCAAGGCCGCCCCCGGCAGCGCCATTCCGCCCAAGGTGGCGCAAGCAACGCCGGCCCCGGCCCGCACCATTGCCGCCCCGACCAGTCTGGCGGGCACCACCACTGATGACGGTCGCTTCCTGCCGGCCCCCGTGGTTGAACAGCGTGCGGTTCCGGCCAAGCCGGGCAAGATCTATATCCAGGCTGGCGCCTTCGCCAGCTATGACAATGCCAACAAGCTGCGGGCCAAGCTGAGTTCCATTGCGCCGACCAACCTGTCGAACGCCATGGTCAATGGCACGCAATATTTCCGTGTTCGTGTCGGTCCGTTCGATCAGGTCGAACGCGCCGATCAGGTGCTGGCCCAGGTTCTGCAGGCCGGCACGTCGGAAGCAAAGATCATCGTGGACTGATGCCGGTTCCCGGCCACAGAAACCTAGCCGGCACCGTGTTTCACGATGTTGCACAATGTCGCGGTGGCGGGCAGGGCTGGACATGTCCACCTCGCCCGTCCCACTGTCGCCCGGGGGTCTGGCCCCCACCTGTTCCTGTTGTGAAGGGTTGATGAAAGAGATGGATATTCGGATCGCACATCGGATGAAGGGCGCCGCCCGCAGCGTTGCCGCGGCCCTCCTGTTCACGGTGTCGGCGCTGCCCGCGATGGCGGCCGATCTGGACACCATCGCCAGGGAAGCCATCCTGGTCGATGCCGAAACCAACACGGTCCTGTTTGAGAAGAACGCGGATGAGCGGATGCCCACGTCGTCCATGTCGAAGGTGGCAACTGCCTACATGCTGTTCGAACGCGTCAAGGAAGGCCGCCTGTCGCTGGACGACACGCTACCCGTGTCCGAACGCGCCTGGAAGGTCCAGGGCTCCAAGATGTTTGTGGAACTGGGCAACAACATCAAGGTTGAGGATCTGGTCCGTGGCATGGTGATCCAGTCGGGCAACGATGCCTGCGTGGTCCTGGCCGAAGGAATGTCGGGTACCGAGGAAGCCTTCGCCGCCGCCATGACCAAGCGGATGAAGGAGCTGGGCCTCAACAATACCAACCTGATGAACGCCTCGGGCATGCCCGACCCGAACCATTATTCCACGGCCCGCGACCTGTCGGTCCTGGCCCGCCACCTGATCCGGGATTTCCCTGATCATTATCACTATTATTCAGAGCTGGATTACACCTATCACGGCATTAAGCAGGGCAACCGTAACCCGCTCCTGTACCGGAACATGGGTGTGGACGGCATCAAGACCGGCCACACAGAGGCTGCCGGTTACGGCCTGATCGCGTCCGGGGAACGCGATGGCCGGCGTCTGGTACTGGTCGTCAATGGTCTGCCCAACATGCAGGCCCGCGCCGATGAAAGTGCGCGTATACTTGAGTGGGGCTGGCGGGAATTCGATAATTTCACCCTGTTCAAGGCGGGGGAAACGGTAGACAGCCTGCCCGTCTGGCTGGGCGTGGCAGAGACGGTGCCGCTGGTCATCCAGGATCAGGTGAAGATCACCATGACCCATGATCAGAAGCAGAAGATGAAGGTCAGCTTCAAGGCCGACAGCCCGGTTGCGGCTCCCGTCACCAAGGGCGCCAAGTTGGGCACGCTGATCGTCACCGCACCGGGTCTGGAGACGCTGGAACTGCCGCTGCTGGCTGGTGCCGATGTGGCACAGCTTGGCCTGTTCGGTCGCATGGGTGCCGCCCTGTCGCACTTCTTCGGCGGGTCCAGCCAGCCTGCGTCGCCCCCGGCGCCGGCCCCGGCACAGTGACGGTCGGCATGGGACGCGGGCGCTTCATCACGTTGGAGGGCGGCGAGGGGGCTGGCAAATCCACCCAGATCCGCCTGCTGGCCGACGCTCTGCGCGCCGGCGGCATCGACGTGGTGGCGACCCGCGAACCTGGAGGATCGCCGGGCGCGGAGTTCATTCGCAATATGCTCGTGAATGGTGATGTTGGACGTTGGTTGCCAACATCTGAAGCGCTTTTGCTGTCCGCTGCGCGGCATGACCATGTCATGCGGAAAATCCGGCCCGCGCTAGATGCTGGACAATGGGTGCTGTGTGACCGTTTCGCCGACAGCACCATGGCCTATCAGGGCTATGGTCACGGCCTGGATCATGGCGTGCTGACGGCGCTGCGCGATATCGCCGTGGGTGATACGAAACCCGACCTGACCCTGATCCTTGATATCGATCCAGCCCAGGGTCTGGCCCGTGCCGCCTCCCGTCGCGGGGGTGAGGATCGGTATGAGCGAATGCATGTCGCGTTCCATGAGCGGTTGAGGGAAGGCTACCAAGCCATTGCAAGGGCTGAACCTTCCCGCTGCGCCATCATCGATGCCTCTGCTGGAATTGACGCCATTCAGGCTGCCATCCGTGCTGCCATCGCCGACCGACTGGGGGTGGCGCTGTGAGCGGGCAACCGCATGAGGCGGATGACGCGTTCAACCCGCGTCGTAATACCCATCTGGAAGGCCATGGTGCCGCACAGAAATTGCTTCTGGATAGCTGGAATTCCGGTCGCATGCATCATGCCTGGCTGATCGGTGGGCCGCCCGGCATCGGTAAGGCCACGCTGGCCTTCCGCATGGCGCGGTTCGTGCTGACCAAGGGGCTGCCAGGGGAGCAGGAGATGGGCCTGTTCGGCCCGCCGCCCGACCCGACCAGTCTGGTGGTCGATACAGACAGCGCCGTCTGCCACCGTATTGCCTCGGGCGGTCATGCCGACCTGCTGACGGTACAGCGTACCTGGGATGAAAAGCGTAAGCGGTTCAAGCGAGACCTGCCCGTCGATGAAATCCGTAAGATCGCGCCGTTCCTGCGCTTGACGTCGGCAGAAGGCGGCTGGCGGGTGGTAATCGTCGATGGCGCCGATCAGTTGAACACCAGCGGTCAGAACGCCATTCTGAAGATCCTTGAAGAACCACCCTCCAAAGCCTTGATATTGCTGGTGGCCGATAATGTCGGCGCCATGCTGCCCACTATCCGGTCGCGCACCCGCAAGCTTGCGCTCGAACCGCTGAGCGAGGCGCAGGTGAAGGCACTGCTGTTCCGCTATCTGCCCGACCTGGAGGAGGCGGAACGTACGGCCCTGGCCCGCCTGTCTGAAGGCAGCATTGGTCGCGCGATTGAACTGCATGCAGCCGGTGGCCTGACCCTGTACAAGGCCATGCTTGGCGTCTTCGACAGCCTGCCCAGGCTCGACATAGTGGAGGCCTATACCTTCATTGACGCCACCTTACGTGGCGGGAATGAGGAGGCGAACTGGGTCGCCGTCACCGAACTGATCGGCTGGTGGCTGGGCCGTGTGGCCCGCGCCGGTGCCCGTGGCACCATCCCGCCTGAGGTCGTTCCCGGCGAAGCCGCCCTTGTCCATCGCCTGATGCAGGGGAGCCAACGGTCGGGTAACCTTGATCGCTGGGTAGAGGTGTGGGAGAACACGAACCATATGTTCGCCAAGGCGGAATCCGCCAATCTCGACCGGCGCCAGACCCTGATGTCGGTGCTGTCGCGGATCGAAGCGGCCGCTGCCGGCTGAACACCGTCCTATCGCTTCGCGGAGAAGTCCCATGTCCGGGCGCGCGCCCTATTACATCACTACGCCGATCTATTACGTGAACGATGCGCCGCATGTCGGCCACGCTTACACGACGATCGCCTGCGACGTGATGGCCCGCTTCAAGCGGCTGGATGGTTTTGACGTCAAGTTCTTGACCGGCACCGACGAACATGGCCAGAAGGTCCAGAAGTCGGCCGAGGCGTTCGGGACGACCCCGCAGGAACTGGCGGATAAGAACTCTCAAAATTTCAGGGACTTGGCCAAGCTGCTTAACGTCAGCAATGACGATTTCATCCGCACGACGGAGGCCCGCCATATCAAGGCGGTGCAGTTCCTCTGGGAACGCCTGCTGGAAAGCGGCGACGTCTATCTGGGCAGCTACAGTGGCTGGTATTCCGTCCGTGATGAGGCCTACTATAACGAAGACGAACTGACGGAGCGCGATGGCAAGCGTTTCGCCCCTACCGGCGCGCCCGTGGATTGGGTCGAAGAACCCAGCTATTTCTTCCGCTTGTCGGCCTATGCTGAACCGCTGCTGAAGCTGTACGAAGAGCAGCCGCAGTTCATCATGCCGTCAGGCAAGCGGTCGGAAGTGATCAGCTTCGTCAAGGGCAGCCTGCGTGACCTGTCGATCAGCCGAACGACCTTCGACTGGGGCATCAAGGTTCCCGGGGACGACAAGCATGTGATGTATGTCTGGCTGGATGCGCTGGCCAACTACATCACCGCCGTCGGCTATCCGGACACCACCGGCGATTTCGCGAAGTTCTGGCCCGCTGACCTGCACATGGTGGGCAAGGACATCCTGCGCTTCCACACCGTCTATTGGCCGGCCTTCCTGATGGCGGCCAAGCTGCCGCTGCCGCGCCGCGTCTTCGCCCATGGCTGGTGGACGGTGGAGGGTGAGAAGATGTCCAAGTCGCTGGGCAACGTAGTCAAGCCCGCCGACCTGATCGAAACCTATGGCCTGGACCAGACCCGCTACTTCCTGATGCGGGAAATCCCGTTTGGCAATGATGGCGACTTTTCCAAGCGTGCTATGGCGCAACGGATCAATGTCGATTTGGCCAATGGTTACGGCAACTTGTGCCAACGCGTTCTTTCCATGATTCAAAAGTATCATGGCGGCCAGTTGCCGGCCCCAGACGCGCTCAGCAATGAAGACCACGCGCTGCTGAATGCCGCCAAGGGCATGTTGGATGCCGTGCGCGCCGAACTGGACATTCAGGCCTTCAACAAAGCGCTGGACGCGATCTGGCACGTCGTGGACGAAGCCAACCGCTATGTCCAGGAAACGGCTCCCTGGACCCTCGCAAAGACCGACACGGTGCGGCTGGGCACCGTGCTGTACACCCTGACTGATGTCATTCGCCAACTGGCGATCATGACCCAGCCCTTCATGCCCGATACCAGCAACCGCATTCTGGATTTGCTGGCAGTGTCGGCGGACCAACGTGGCTTTGCCAATCTGGCGGCCAATCCGCTCTCGCCCGGCACGCCGCTTCCGGCCCCGACACCGGCTTTCCCGCGCTATGTCGCGCCGGAGGAGGCGAAGTGATGCTGGTCGACAGCCACTGCCATCTGGATTTCCCCGACTTCGCGCCGGAGCGTGACGCGGTGGTGCAGCGGGCGCGGGATGCGGGAGTGGGCCTGATGCTGACCATCTGCACCCATATCAGCCGCTTCGACCAAGTGCATGACATCGCCATGAATTATGACGATGTCTATTGCACCGTAGGTGTACATCCGCACCAGGCAGCCGAAGAGTTCCCGTTGTGCACCGAGGCTGAACTGCTGCGTCTGGCAAGGCAGCACAAGGTGGTCGGCATCGGGGAGACGGGGCTGGATTATTTCTATGACAAGTCACCGCGCGATGTGCAGCAGGAAAGCTTCCGCCGCCATATCCGCGTCTGTCTGGAAACCGACCTGCCGATCATCGTCCATACCCGCGATGCGGATGAAGATACGATCCGCATCCTGCGGGAAGAGGGGCAGGGGCGTCTGCGCGGCCTGCTGCATTGCTTCAGCAGCAGCCGGCAACTGGCTGAACAGGCTTTGGAAATCGGCTTCTTCATTTCGCTCTCCGGCATCCTGACGTTCAAGAAGTCGGAAGAGTTGCGGGATACCACCGCCATCGTGCCGATGGACCGGTTGCTGGTGGAAACCGATGCCCCTTATCTGGCGCCCGTGCCTATGCGGGGCAAGCGAAATGAGCCTGCCTTTGTCGCGCACACGGCCCGCACCCTGGCAGAGGTGAAGGGCGTGGACGTGGCCACCATGGCATCCGTCTCCACCGCCAATTTTCTGCGCCTTTTCAACAAGGTGCCGGCCCCGGCTCTGAAGGCGGCGTAAGTGTCCGCGATGGATGATCTGCGCGTCACCATCCTGGGCTGCGGCGGGTCGGGCGGGGTGCCGCTAGTCGGCAATGTCTGGGGCAATGCCGACCCGGCAGAGCCCCGCAATCGCCGCCGCCGGCCCTCCATTCTGGTCCAGAACCGGGACACGACCATCCTGGTCGATACCGGTCCGGACATGCGCGAACAGCTGAACGATGCCGGGGTGAAGCGGCTGGATGGGGTACTCTATACCCATTCCCATGCCGATCACGCCCATGGCATTGACGACCTGCGGGCCGTGAACTGGCTACAACATGCGCCGGTACAGCTTCATGGTGACGCCAAGACCATGGACATCCTGACCCGCCGCTTCGATTACTGCTTCGCGGCGGCAGAGGTTAAGCCACCCTTTTTCCCGCGTCCTGTCCTGATACCAAATATCATCAATGGCCCTTTGACCATTGGTTCCATTGAGGTTTTGCCGTTCGTGCAGGATCATGGCTATTCGGAAAGCTTAGGGTTCCGTTTTGGCCCCATCGGCTATTCCACCGACGTCGTTCATCTGTCGGACGAAGCGTTCGATATCCTGGCCGGGGTCGATACCTGGATCGTTGATTGTGTGCGCATCGAACCGCCGCATCCGGTCCATGCCCATTGGGAGATCACGCGCGGCTGGATCGAACGGCTGCGCCCCCGTCGGGCTGTTCTGACCCACATGAACCAGAGCATGGATTACGCCAGCCTGCGCGCTATGCTGCCGCCGGGGGTTGAACCTGGCTACGATGGCATGGTGCTGATACCGGGCGGGCAGGGGGACTAGACATCCTTCCATAATTGATTGTTTTGAAAGGAAGAGAATGGCCACGCTGCGCACCGCCCTTGTTGGCTTCGGTTATGCTGGCCAAACCTTTCATGCGCCCTTGATCGCGGCAACGGCGGGCCTGGAATTGGCCTGCATCGTTTCTTCAAATGCTGGCAAGGTGCGGCAATATTGGGGAGAAGATGTTGCTGTCACGCCAGACATCAACGTGGTGCTTGCCGATTCCGGTATCGATCTGGTGGTGATCGCCACACCCAACGATACCCATGCCGATCTGACACGGCGCGCGCTGCTGGCGGGCAAGCATGTGGTCGTGGATAAGCCCTTTACGGTTACGCTGGACGAGGCCCGGGCGCTGGCCGCCCTGGAACAGCAGACAGGCCGGGTTTTATCTATTTTCCATAATAGACGGTGGGACTCTGATTTCCTGACCCTGTCACGCTTGATCAAGGATGGGACCCTGGGCCGTGTGACACAGTTTGAAAGCCATTTCGATCGGTTCCGGCTGGTCCCACGCGACCGTTGGCGTGAACGGGCAGGCGTGGCTGGTGCTGGCCTCTGGTACGATTTGGGCCCGCATATCCTAGATCAGGCCTTGTGCCTGTTCGGCAGGCCAGTCGACTTATTAGCCGATATCGCTACACAACGGCCCGGTTGCGGTGCCGCTGACTATTTCCACGCCATCCTACGCTATGCTGACGGTCTGCGTGTGATCTTGCATGGATCGATGCTGACGGCAGACAATGGTTTGCGTTTTGCAGTGCATGGGGACAGCGGCAGCTTTGTGAAGCACGGCCTTGATAGCCAGGAGGACATGCTGAAGGCAGGTCTGGTGCCAGGCTGCGATAACTGGGGCTGGGATCCGCGACCAGGTCAATTGACCCGCATTGGTGCTGATGGAACCATGACAGCCGCAGCCCATGTGGGCCTACCGGGTGATTATCGCTGCTATTATGCAGGGGTGGTAGACGCGATCAGAGGTCTGCAGCCAAACCCGGTCACAGTCCGTCAGGCCATAACGGTGATGGAGATGATTGAGGCCGGTGTGCAAAGCGCATTGACAGAACATATAGTAAAGCTTTGATGGGTTGTTAATTTCCATAATCATAATTATCACTTTAGGAACTGTAGGCGGGGTGGACTCTATCTTGAAGTACGACTCTTGTTAAAAATCAATCACTTACTGCTGCCCCTTCACGCAGTGCGCTGACGACTTCCCGCCGGAACCAAGTGTGTGCCGGGTCGTCCTGAAAACGTTCATGCCAGACGACTCTGACATCGAAGCCCGGAAGTTCTACAGGCGGCGGCAGGATGGCCAGCGGTGCCAAGACGGCGATGCGCCGCGCCAGACCGGATGGCACGGTCAGGACCATGTCGGTCTGTGCCACAACCAACGGCGCGGCCATGAAATGTGGCAGGCGGACAGCGACCTGACGGGACAGGCCCCGTGTTGCCAAGGCCGTATCAACGGCGCCACCGCCGCGCCCTGTCACGGTGACCAGGATATGGGGCATATCGACAAACCGCTTCAGGGTCAGTCCCTCCGTCACTACCGGATGGTCGGCCCGCACCAGACAGGAGAAGCTGGAATTATAGACCTTGGTTGCGTGAAAACCTGCCCGAATTTGAGGATGATAGCCAACCGACAGGTCAGCTTCCCCCGCCTCAACCGTGCCCAACGGATCCGTGCGGAAGCTGATGACCTCCAGTTCGACGCCGGGCGCTGTCCGCTGCAGGCGGTTGGCCAGGGTTGGCAGCAACTCCATGCATTGCACATCGGGGCACAGGACGCGAAATCGCCCCTGGTGCCGTGCGGGATCAAACCCCGGCGACATCAGCACGCCGCGCAGACCTGCCAAGGCCCGTTGCAGCGGTTCTTCCACCGCCATTGCGCGCGGCGTGGGTATCAGCCCATAGACCCCACGCACGAACAGCCGGTCATCGAACAGCGCCCGCAAACGACCCAACGCGCGGCTCATCGCCGGCTGCGACAGGCCAACCGCTTCCGCCGCCCTGGTCACGCTGCGTTCCCGCAACAGTGCTTCCAGCGCGGTCAGCAGATTAAGGTCAATGCCAGCTAAATTCACTTGGTGCATATTGATTATATTTCACATTCATTTTTTGTATGTAAAGCATTTTGTCATTCTCCCCCTTGACCGGGGCCGTAACGGCCCCTGATCTGAGAATGGAGAAGAGGATGTCGTTGTTTGCTGTCGCCGGCGTTTCCGGCAATACCGGTGCAGCAGTTGCCGAAGCGCTGCTGTCCATTGGTCATGGCGTGCGGGTCATTGTACGCGATGCGGCCAAGGGCGCGTCGTGGGCCATGCGGGGGGCGGAGGTAGCGGTAGCGGACCTAACCGATGCACCCGCCCTGATCCAGGCCTTGCGCGGGGCTGATGGCGCCTTCGTGTTGAGCCCGTCCCGCTATGACATTCCCAATCCTATCGAGGCGGCGTCCGACCTTGGGCATGTGTTGGCAGCTGCCAGCAAGGCGGCCAAACTGCCGCTGACCGTGGTCCTGTCCTCTATCGCTGCCCAGCACACAGCTGGAACCGGTATGATTAAGACCAACAACCGGGTCGAGGCGGCATTCAAGGCGGCGGGTGCCAATGCCACATTTCTGCGTGCGCCCTATTTTCTGGAGAATCTGCTTCCGGTGCTGTCGGTGATCCAGGAGCAAGGGCTGTTGCCCAGCCTTATTGACCCGGACCAGCGTATGGACATGATCCCGGTCCGCGATATTGGCGCGTCGGTCGCTGACCTTTTAACCGGCATGGCTGCCCCTGCCCCAGTGGTCGAACTGCACAGCGTAAAGCCTGTCACCATGCGGGAGGTTGGGGCGGCCTTTGCCGATAGGCTGGGTAAGCCGGTACACGTGCTGGCCCTACCGGTCGCTGGATGGGCCGATGCGGTAGCGGAATGGGGTATGCATCCCGCAATACAGGCGGAGTTCGTCGAGATGTATAAGGCCATTGCCGACGGCATTGTCGATTGGGATGGGCATCAAGCCCTTTATGGCCGTACGACCCTGGCTGACTGGGCAGGCCTGATCCTCGACCGCTGATAAAAATAGGGCCGGACGGTCACCCGTCCGGCCCAGTTTTCACCTGTTACCGGGAGCGTGAACCGGTCAGGCGGCGCGTGCTTCCGTAAGATAGCGTTCAACCTGCTGCGACAGTTTGCCAGCGCCGAGGCTCAATTCATCCGCGCTGCCTCGCACCTGTGCGGCGGCGGCCCCGGTCTCGCCGGTGGCCTGATTGACCCCGCTGATATGCTCTGTCACGTCACGGGTGCCGGCAGACGCCTGGGCGATGTTGCTGGCAATTTCGCGTGTGGCGGCCTGCTGCTGCTCCACGGCCGCAGAGATGGCCGCAGCGGTGGCGTGCAACTCGCGGATCATGGTCGTGACACCGCGCAGGGCACCACCAGCCCGACCAGACGCGGCCTGGATTTCCTCCACCTTCTGGCGGATACGGTCAGTGGCCTGCGCCGTCTGGGTTGCCAGCCCCTTCACCTCACCAGCCACCACGGCAAAGCCTTTGCCTGCGTCACCGGCCCGCGCGGCCTCAATCGTGGCGTTCAGGGCCAGGAGATTGGTCTGGCTGGCTATGGCCTTGATCAGTTCAACAACCTCGCCCACTTCCCGAGCGCTTTCAGTCAGTTGACGCATCAACTCGTCAGCCTGGGCAGCCTCCTTCACAGCCATGCTCGTCCGGCTGTTCGATGCCTCAGCCTGACGACCGATCTCCTGAATGGAAGCGGCAAGCTCTTCGGTGGCGCTGGCCACGGCGGCGACATTGGCACTGGCTTCCTCGGCAGCGGCGGCAACGGCCACCGACTGCCCGCTGGCATTGTTGGCAGTCATGCTGAGCGCATCGGCGGCGCGGGCCATCTCATCGGCAGCCTGGGCCACGAGATCAACCACGCCCTTCACATTCTTCTCGAAGTCATTGGTCAGGTTGACCTGCCGGGTCACCAGCGACCAGGTCAGCATAGGCGCGACATAACGGCCTTCACTGTCCAGTATCGCCGTCACCCGCAGATCCATGACCTCCCCGCCCAGCTTGATCTTGGTCCGGTGCGGCAGGTTGGCTGGGTTGGACAACAGGCGGCGCTGATGTTCGGGATGTTTGTGCAGGATGTCGATCGACTTGCCCACCATCTCGTCTACCTTGCAAGGTAGGAGGTGCTCCACCGTCTTCAGCACCTCCGCGCTGCGCTTGTTCATGTAGTTGATGCGGAAATTGTCGGCAGGGTCACAGGTCATCACGCCTAGCGGGGCATCGGCAATCATCTGCGCCTGGGCAAAGGCCTTGGCAACGGTGCCGCGCAACGTGTCGAAGGCCTGCGCGATCCGCCCAATTTCATCGCCCCGCGCCCAATCCAACGCGCGGGTTACCTTGCCGCCGGCCAGTTCACCAATGGCGGCACTGACCCGGTTCAGCGGCGTCACGACCATCCGCGCCAGGGCGAAAGCACAAAGCAGTGCGACCAGGGCGGCGCCCGCAATGACCGACCACAGCATGGTCAGCATGCCATGCAACCCTTCGTCAGCGATCACCGTCCGGTCGGCCAACTGCGCCCGTTCTGTCTTTTCAATGGCATCCAGGGCCTTGCTCAACCGCGCCATGATCGGTGCGCTGACATGCTGGGCCACCATATCACGGGCGGCCTGCAGGCCGCCGGGCTGTCCAACCAGCGTGATCTCCCGATCCGCTACATTCGCCTGCCAGTCTGACGCAGCCGCACCAACCTCCCGCAACTGCGCCTGGGTTGCCGCATCCTCGCCTGTCAGGCTCATGGCTTCATCCATGGCCTTGGTGAAGTTGGTGCGCGCCGTGGCTATGGGGGATAGGAATTCCTTATCGCCCGTAACCAGAAAGGCGCGTACCGCGCTTTGCTGCTGCTGGATCGACTGTTGAAGGACCGAGACCTGATCCAGTACTTGATAGCTTTGGGTATTTAGGTCAACCGCTTCATGTGTCCGGTTCAAGAAGCTGGTGATCCCGACACCGGAAAAGGTGACCACCCCGATCACTATACCAAAGGCTAGTGACAGCTTGCCTGTAACCGAAAGGTTAGAAAGATAAGACCGCATGGCACGCTCCTGTTCTGGCGTGGCGATTTCTTCGCCTGCGCTTAACGTGCACCTTGATTATTACCTGAACTTTAACCTCTGCTGTTGACATGGTTGAAATATTGGAAACTATCCATTTGCACAGAAGAATGTGTGTAGATAATTCAGCAAGCATATCAATCGGCAAAAAGAAACCCCGGCATCTTTCGATGCCGGGGTTTCTTTGTCACCGTTTAGTCGGGGGCTTTCAGGCCACGCCCAACTTGCGGTCATCCTCGCGCTTGCGGGCCGGTTGATAGGCGATAGCCGCATGTTCAGCGCAATAGGGCAAACCGTTCAAGGAGGGCTTGCCGCAGAAATGGAAGTCAGGGGACTTCGGATCGCCAACCGGCCACTTGCACATCCGTTCCGTCAGGGAGAGGATCGTTGCACCCTTGGTCGGCTTTTTCTTGATGGGTGACGGCCGGCCAGACAGGCCCAGACGGTGCGCCTTACCGATCACGGCATTGCGGGTGACATTCCCCAACAGCTCGGCGATCTCGCTGGCGCTCATGCCTTGACCCCAAAGCTGGCGCAGCTTCTCAACGCGCTCTTCGCTCCAGGTGCTTTCCGTCGCTTCCACGCTCCAGGTCCCCTTGTGCTATGGCAATTACCGACACCGGAACAGATAGTTCACCACATTGACGGGTCTAGCCCCAGACCCTGCGGATCGCTGTCTTATCCATTATCCGGCCACTAAATATGGTGGCCTCTTGGATGTGAACCTACCAAATTTGATTCGGCTTGGGTAGGGGGCGCGGTACGGATTCCTGTGGGTAACTCCGCTACCTATCCGAAGGGGGAAGAAGGACTATATCCCCCTTCCCCACCCCATCCTTTGCACTTACTGCCCAGCAGCGGCGGAGAAGCCGTTGGCGCCGTCAAAGCTGTACAGGCTGGCCGTCTGCACCACGTCCAGGCCGGCATCGGCGAAACGGCCCAGCAGGCTGATGATAGCAGCCGGGCTGACGGGAGCCTTGCCATCCCCCAGCAGGCGCAGGCGCCAATGATCGGTGCAGAAGGTTTCCGGCGCCCCATCGGGCCAGACCTTCTGACCGCGATTGGAGATCATGGACAGCTTCAGATCGCCGCCGATCAAGCCCGCAACACGCGCTGCCATGTCGTCGCCATTGCCGCCCTTGTGGTCCAGGAACACATCGACGCCGATCAGCTTCTTCTCCTGACGCGCATAATCCTTCAGAGCGATACCGGCAAAGCTGGCCTTCTCCCCCACCTGATAGGAGGCAGGGATCAGCTGGGTCGGGCGCTCACCCAGGCGGTCGATCAGGTTCTGCGCGAAATCGCGGGTGCCGACGCGGGCCTTGGACACGCCGCGCTTAAAGATATCGACGGTGTGGATGCCGTCTTCGATCATGCGCAGCCAGGCATTGTGGATCTTCTCCGCAGCCTCGGCTTGGCCGATATGGACCAGCATCATCACCGAAGCCAGGATCAGGCCCGACGGGTTGGCGATGTTCTTACCGGCGATGGTGGGGGCGGAGCCGTGGATGGCCTCGAACATGGCGCACTGGTCGCCGATATTAGAGGAGCCGGCCAGACCGACCGAACCCGTGATCTGGGCCGCGATGTCGGAAATGATGTCGCCATAGAGGTTCAGCGTGACGATCACGTCGAACTGCTCCGGCGTGTCGGCCAGCCGGGCAGCACCGATATCGACGATCATGCTTTCATGTTCGATGTCGGGATATTCGGCAGCGATCTCGTCGAAGACACGATGGAACAGGCCATCGCTGATCTTCATGATGTTGTCCTTCACGAAGGCCGTCACCTTGCGGCGATGGTTCGCGCGGGCATATTCGAAGGCGTAGCGGATGATCTTTTCCGAACCGGGCCGGGTGATCAGCTTTACCGCCTGGGTCACTTCCTGCGTCTGGCGGTATTCGATACCGGCATACAGGTCTTCTTCATTCTCGCGCACGATGACCACGTCCATGGTCGGGTGCTTGGTCGAGACATAGGGATGATAGGAGACGCAGGGGCGGATATTGGCGTAAAGGCCAAGCGCACCACGGATCGTCACGTTCAGCGACTTGTACCCGCCCCCCTGCGGCGTGGTGATCGGGGCCTTCAGGAAGACCTTGGTGCGGCGCAGGCTATCCCAGGCGCTGGGCTCCATGCCGTTCATGATGCCGCGCTTATAAACGCTTTCGCCGATCTGGATTTCTTCGAAGGCCAGATTGGCGCCCGATGCCTGCAGGACTTCCAGCGTGGCGTCCATGATCTCCGGGCCGATGCCATCGCCGCGCGCAATGGTAATGGGGGTAGGTTCGGTCATGTGATGTTCCTTTTCGTCAATGCCCGTCCCCTTCAGCGGGGTTTGCCGGGCTTGGCGGAGGGGAAGTTAATCCCGTTACCGTTTGCGCACAATCGCACCGAAGGTCGGGGCGGCCCTGACCCCGTGACACAAGTCATGGACGACAAAGAACTTTTGTGTCGAAACCACGCCTGTTCCCGATATTTAAGGCGAAGAACCGGCCCTGTGAAACATTGTGCACCATCCAATCGGCGCGTCCTTCACAGGATGTGCCGGTCGACCCTGTGAAACCCTGTGCAACATCCATGTCGGCGATGTTACGTGGCGTGTGCCCCACCGACAGACGCGAAACCCTACGCAACATGGTTTCCCGGCATGTTTCACAGCGGATGCAGACAGGGTGAAGTGGCAATCATCCTAACAAAAAACCGATGCCGGAGGGAGAATTGATCAGCGCATCAGCTCCCGCATGCCGGCGTCCAACCCCGCCAGGGTCAGCGGGTACATGCGGCCTTCCATGATCTTCTGGAAAATCCCGATCGACTGCGTATAGGTCCAGTAGCGCTCATCGGACGGGTTCAGCCAGATGGAGTGCGGGTATTTGTCCAGCAGGCGGCGCATCCAGACAATGCCCGCCTCCTCGTTGAAATGCTCCACCGAGCCGCCGGGCTGCGTGATTTCATAAGGGCTCATCGACGCATCGCCGACAAAGACCAGCTTATAATCGGGACCATAGGTATTGATCACGTCGAACGTGGAAAGCCTTTCCACATGCCGGCGCCTATTGTCCTTCCATACGCCCTCATAGACGCAATTATGGAAGTAATAATATTCAAGATGCTTGAATTCTCCACGCGCGGCGCTGAACAATTCCTCACACAAGCGGATATGGTCGTCCATCGACCCGCCAATATCCAGGAACAGCAGCACCTTCACGGCATTATGCCGTTCCGGCACCATCTTGATGTCGAGCCAGCCGGCGTTGCGGGCGGTTGAGCTGATCGTGTCGGGCAGGTCCAGCACATCGGCAGCCCCCTGGCGCGCGAATTTGCGCAGGCGGCGCAAAGCGACCTTGATGTTGCGGGTGCCCAGTTCGACGCTGTCATCCAGATTGCGGAATTCCCGCTTGTCCCAGACCTTCACGGCGCGGCGGTGGCGGCTGCCATCCTGGCCGATGCGCACCCCCTCGGGATTGTAGCCATAGGCGCCGAACGGGCTGGTCCCTGCGGTGCCGATCCATTTATTGCCGCCCTGATGCCGGTCCTTCTGTTCAGCCAGCCGCTGTGCCAGTGTCTCCATCAGCTTGTCCCAGCCGCCCAGCGCCTCGATCTGGGCCTTCTCCTCGTCGGTCAGGAATTTCTCGGCGAGTTTGCGCAGCCATTCCTCCGGGATGCGGGCCGTCAGCTCCTCAGCGCCGATGGCAGCAGGGCCTTCCAAGCCTTTGAAAACCGTCGCAAACACCCGGTCGAACTTATCCAGGTTGCGCTCATCTTTCACCAGGATGGCGCGCGACAGGTAATAGAAATCCTCCACCGCATAGCCCGCGATGCCGGCCTGCATCGCCTCCATCAGCGCCAGATATTCCTTCAGGCTGACAGGCACGCCGGCCTTGCGCAGGTCATAGAAGAAGCCGGTGAACATGGGTTTTCAGGCACTCATGGAAGGGCAGATAGGGCGGAGGATAGCAGGCCCCGGCTCAGGCCGCGACATCATCGCGCAAGGCCAGGGGCCGGTACCATAGCGCGATAGCGCCATCACGCCCGCGCAGGGGCATTTCCTCCACACGGCGATATCCCGCCAACGCCGCCTCACCATCGGTGACCAGGGCCGCACCCGCCACCTCATCGGAAATGACAATGCCGGCTTCCAACTCTCGGGTCAGATGCATCAAACGGCTTGCGACATTCACCGTATCGCCGATGACGGTGAACTCCAGTCGCTGATCCGACCCGATATCGCCCGCCACGACAGCTCCATAATGCACACCGATGCCCAGCCCGACCGACGGCAGGCCATGGGCTGCACGTTCACGGTTCCAATCATGGATGGCATCCTGCATGTCATGGGCACAGGCAAGGGCCGCCGCCGGGTCCCGGCCACTGGGGGCAAGCAGGCCGAAAGTAGCCATCACGCAGTCGCCGATATATTTATCGACCGTGCCGCCATGGGTGAAGACGGCCTGTTCCATGCGGATGCGGAACTGGCGCAACAGGTCGATGATCTCCGAAGCTGGCGCATTCTCGCACAGGCGGGTAAAACCTGTCAGATCAGCAAACAGCACACAGACGACGCGGGTATTGGGTTGCGACAGGGGGCTGTCGCTGGCCGCCAGCCGTTCCACCATGTCGGGCGAGAAGTACCGGGCCAGGTTAGCCCGTTCACACTCCGTCGCGGCCTGACTGACCAGCAGCATCTTGGACCGCCGTACCGCCGCCGCAAGGGTCAGGGCAACCAGCATCAAGATCAGCACCTGGCTGAGCCAGCCGGGCAGGTCGATATAGTAGGGGTCCAGCATGACCTCGAAAATCTCATTCAGGCTGGTGCTGTGAAAGGGCCAGTCCATCGGCATGGTGAAGGATCGCGGCTCACGCAGGGCATGGACGACCACCGCCGACCAGGACAGGACGGCGGTCAACCCGCTCCACACCACCAAGGCCGGTCGCTGCAAGGTGGCGGAACTGACCACCATCAGGAAGAAGACCGCGAACCAGACGCTGCGCGTGGTCAGGGCGGCGGGCATCACCTCCCCGTTGAAAACCACAGGCACCGTCATCACAGCCGCAATTGCCGCGTGATCGAAGGCGACCGACGCGAACAGGTGCCATGGCCGGAACAGCCTTGTCCGGTGCAGTGCCCACAGGCCCATGCCGTTGCAGGCCAGTATGGCGATGCAGATATAACCCGCAATGTTGCCAACCGATTGGTCCAGGGCGGTGATCCAGCTCAAGATCGCGCCCAATCCGATCAGCCGCGCCCAGGTGGCCATCTCGATGCCGCGCGCCTGTTCGCGCGCGAACACGGCCTTCAGCCGCGCCTCAGCCCCCAGATTGCGATCCGACAGGTTGCTCATGCCACCCTTCCCCACCGCCTTTGCCGACGGTGCCGTCCCCTGTTTACCAAGTTAACGCGACAATGGGTCTTTATGACAGGGCCAAGCATCAACCCACCCCAGCCGATCCCGCAAGCCGGGCGACGATGACCGGCAATCATGGAGGGTTGATGGCAAGGATGTGGCTTTCCACATCCTTTGTTTGCAATCCCATATATCAAGTGTTGCATAATGCATTTGATGGAGCATTATTTGAATTATGCAATGCATAAATAAATAGTTTTGTCCCTGACACAGTCATTTTTGCCCCCAAATCCGTCCATATCCGATTGGCATACCCCGTGCAGCAGGAGTGGTCAGAAAGGCAAATGCCTTCCCAGCCATAAAAGAACCGTCGGAGCCGACATCATGAACAAGTTCTTCGCCAAGACCGCCGCCGCCGCCTTGATCGCTTCTGCCATCGTCGCCCCCGCCATGGCCCAGAACGCTTCCGGCACGATAGCGCTGAAGGGCAATGTCGCTCTGTCCTGCACCATCGCCGTCCAGGACCTGAACCAGTCCCTGGCCCTTAAGGCCGGTGAGAATGCCAAGACCGTCGGTTCGGTCACTGAGACCTGCAATTCCGGTTCTGGCTACAAGATCACGCTGGCCTCGGCCAATGCCGGCAAGCTGAAGTCCGGCAACTTCACCATCGACTATCAGGTGAACTATGACGGCCAGGGTGGTGCGCTGACCAGCCAGATGGTTGTTGACCGGGCCACGGCTCAGTTCGGCAAGAAGTCCGACCTGAAGGTCACCATCGCCGCCTCCGACCAGTACATTGCCGGCGACTACGCCGACACCGTTACCGTGACCATCGCCGCCAAGTAAGTTTTCCGCCCCACCCCCGCCCGAAACCGGGCGGGGTTTTCCATATCCGGACAATGAGGTGCAGAATGCGCCATGTACTGGTCCGGGCCGTTTTGGCCCTGCTACTCTCATCAACCGCCCTGATGCCCGCCGCCATGGCGCAGAGCACGGGCGGTAATTTTTCATTGAGGGGCAACATGCCCATGTCCTGCGCCATCAGCGTCCAGGACAATAATGTCATCTGGAACCTGACCAGCGGCGAAGGGTCGAAGACGGTCGGGTCGGTGACGGAGAGTTGCAATGCCGGCAATGGCTATTCCATCAGCTTGGCGTCGGCCAATGGCGGCAAGATGAAAAGCGGCGCCAACGAGATTGCCTATGCCGTCGATTACGACAGCAATGCCGGCAACCTAACCAGCCAGATGGTCGTCCAGCGTGCGACGGCCCAGTTTGGCAAAAAGTCCGATCTGAAGGTGACGGTGCCGATTTCCAATCAGCATGTGGCCGGCGACTATGCCGACACGATCACCGTGACCATCGCTGCGCGGTAAAGCAGGATCAGACCGTCAGCAAGGCGGCGGCCACACGCCGCCCCTCAGCCAGCAGCACATTATAAGTGCGGCAGGCGGCGGGACTGTCCATGACATCCACGACCAGCCCCTGCTCCCGTAGCGTCTTGCGCAGGGCCGATGGCAGTAATTGCATGCGGGCACCGGAGCCAAGCAGCAGCACATCCGGCTTTGGATCGGCGGCAAGCACAGCGGCGAAATGATCGGCGGTCAGATCGGCGAAGCCGGGTACGTCCCACGCAATGGAACGATCGGGGAAAACGATCACAGCCCCCTCATGCACCACATTCGACACCCGAAAACGCCCAGGGGCATAGGTGTCGATGACCTGACGGTCAGCGGGGATGATGGGTGTGATATCGACCATGTCGGGGATATTCCGATGGGCCCGTCTGACGGGCCAGGTTGAAATGGCTCCCAGGGAGGGATTCGAACCCCCGACCGGGCGGTTAACAGCCGCCTGCTCTACCTCTGAGCTACCTGGGATCAGGCCATTTCCAACACTGGAACTACTATGGTACGTGTGCCAATCGCACCCCTGAATGAACAGGGCCGGACGCTTTTTGGGCATCCGGCCCTGCCGATTGGCTCCCAGGGAGGGATTCGAACCCCCGACCGGGCGGTTAACAGCCGCCTGCTCTACCTCTGAGCTACCTGGGATCAGTGCTCACGTCACGACGCGTCATCGGCGCCGCATCGTGCGGTGGGCGGGCTTATAGCCAACCCGATCCGGGTTTGTAAACCCCTGTTTCACGATTTTGCGCATTTTCTTGATCGGGGTAGAAAATCCCTGTGATTCCAGTAGCCTGAACCCATGTCTGACAAGGGGGACACGCATGCGCAACGATGACCCGGACGCCAATCCCTGGCGCACGCTGACCCGCCGTCCGGTTTATGAGAATCCCTGGATCCGGGTGGATCACCATGAAGTGCTGAAACCCAGCGGTGATCCTGGCATCTATGGCCTAGTCCATTTCCAAAATCATGCCGTCGGCGTGGTTCCCGTGGCTGCGGATGGCACGACTTGGCTGGTGGGGCAGTACCGATACCCCCTGAACCGTTACAGCTGGGAAATCCCTGAAGGCGGCGTGCCGGCGGGCGAGGACCCGACCACGGGCGCCCGGCGGGAGCTGCGGGAGGAAACGGGCCTGACCGCTGCCTGCATGATCCCCATTATCCCCCGCGTGGCCCTGTCCAACAGCGTCTCGGATGAGGAAGGCACACTTTATGTTGCCTGGGACCTGACCGAGGGAGAGGCAGAGCCGGATGATACTGAACAGCTGCGGCTGCGCCGCCTGCCCCTGCGTACGGCGCTTGATATGGCCTTGTCAGGGGAGATCACCGACAGCCTGTCGCTTCTGGCCCTGCTGCGCCTGCCCTTGCTGCTGAAAGGTGCGGATACGCCGGCGGATCTGCGCGCAGCACTGGTAAAGGGCTTGGGGTGAGGGCAAAGAAAAAGGCCCGTCGTGAGGACGGGCCTTCTAATTCTGGAGGCACGGCCGGGAATCGAACCCGGATTCACGGATTTGCAGTCCGTTGCATCACCATTCTGCCACCGCGCCATCGGTGCCGCCGTTCGGCATCGCCGTCCGGGGTGGGGCCGGTATATAGACGGGTGCCGCCACCAAGGTCAAGGGCCTGAAAGAAGAATTCCGTCGCACGGGTCTGTGGTGCAGCCGCAACATTGTGTTCCGCGGGCGGGACGGATATATAGCAGCGTGGGTTCCCGCTTTCCGGCGGCTGGGCCCACCCGCCCTTTCCTTTCCCCAGCGCGACAGACACGTCCATGATGGCCACCACCGAATATAGCGCCGCCCGTCTGAACATGGTCGAAGGCCAGATCCGGCCCAACAAGGTGACCGATCAGCGTGTGGTCGATGCCTTTCTGGCCGTGCCGCGCGACCAGTTCGTGCCTGAAGGCCTGCGCGGCGTCGCCTATGTCGACAAGAGCATCCCGGTTACCAGAAGTCGCTATCTGCTGGAACCGATGGTTCTGGCACGCCTTCTGAACGACGCGAAGGTCGAGTCTACGGATATCGTCCTGGATGTGGGGACCGGCACCGGTTATTCCGCCGCTGTCATTGGTCGCCTGGCCGCCACCGTCGTGGCGCTGGAATCGGACAGCGAACTGGCCGCTTTCGCCAACCAGGCGATGCAGACCCAGGGCGTGGACAATGCCGCCGTCATGCACGGCCCGCTGAATGCCGGCTGGGCCAAACAGGCGCCGTACAACGTGATCATCGTGCAGGGTGCGGTTGCCGCAGTGCCGCCCGCGCTGCTGGACCAGCTGGCTGAGGGCGGGCGTCTTCTGGCCGTTATCCTGCCCGAAAGCGGCCAGGGCACCGCCCGCCTCTATCTGAAGACTGGTGGACAAGTGTCCAGTCGCATCCTTTTCGATGCATCAGCGGCCCTTCTGCCGGGCTTCGAAGCCAAGGCCGATTTCCAGTTCTGATTCAGTATCCGGAGGGTTCTGTGCGCCCCATCACAGACAATGAGCTGACGGTGGAGGATTTGGCGGACAGGCTCCGGACGGATGACGGGATTGTCGTGCTGGATGTACGTGAATCCTGGGAAGTGGAACTTTGCCATATCGCGCAAAGCATCCACATTCCGCTCGGGCAATTGCCGTCAGCCGTGGCGGCATTGCCAGAGGACCGCGATATTGCGGTGCTTTGCCACCACGGCATGCGAAGCGCGTACGCCACACAATGGCTGCGCACCCAGGGTTTCGACCGGGCCATCAATCTTGCGGGCGGAATCGACGCTTGGGCCCGGCGTATCGATCCGACCATGAAGGTGTATTGACCATGGACTCCAGCCGTCTGAAGCAGTCCCCGACCAGCCTGATCCTGCGCCGCGTGGCGCGCGCCGCTCTGCCGGCCGTGGCCCTGGCCTTCGGACTTGGCCTTTCCCCCGCCAGCGCACAGTCTCTGCAGGACGCGTTGGCCCAGGCCTATCAGTCCAATCCGACCCTGGACGCCGCCCGCGCCCAGCTGCGCGCCACCGACGAGTTGATCCCGCAGGCCAAGTCTGGCTTCCTGCCGACGATCAACGCCAATGGTAGCGCCAGCCGTAATCTGCAGAAGAACGGCCCGGTTGAGACCTACTGGACCGAGAAGTCGGTCGGTGCCGAAATCGTGCAGCCGCTTTTCCGTGGTGGCCGCACCGTTGCCAGCCTGAGCCGTGCCGAAGCTCTGGTACAAGCACAGCGCGCTTCCCTGCAATCCACCGAGCAGTCGGTGCTGCTGGCTGTTGCCCAGGCCTATTCCGACGTGGTTCGCGACGAGGCGGTTCTGCAGCTGACCGTGAATAACGAGCAGGTGCTGAAGCGTCAGCTGGAAGCGGCTAATGACCGGTTCCGCGTGGGTGAAATCACCCGCACCGACGTCAGCCAGTCCGAGTCGCGTTTGGCCCTGTCGACCTCCAACCGCATTGCCGCCGAAGGCGCCCTGAACGCCAGCCGCGCAACCTTCGCCCGCCTGATTGGTGCGGTGCCGCAGGGCCTGACCCAGGCTGCCCCGCTGACCGGCCTGCCGGCCTCACTGGACGCCACCATCGCGCTGGCGGAACAGAACAATCCGCAGGTTCTGGCGGCCAAGTTCTCCGAACGTGCCGCTGACGCCGCTGTCGATCAGGTCGCGGGCGAGTTGCTGCCGACCGTGTCGCTGGTCGGTTCCTACAGCCGCACCTGGGATCGCCCCGGCACCCTGGGCGATCTGGACAATGGCGCCATCCTTGCCCGCGTGACGGTTCCGATTTACGAGGCTGGCGGCACCACAGCGCGCGTGCGTGAAGCAAAGCAGACCGCTTCCCAGCGCCGTATCCAGATCGACGAGGCCGTTCGTGGCGCCCGCGAAACCGGCATCCGTGCCTGGGAAGCGCTGAGCACGGCCCGCGCTTCCATCAAGTCGCGCAATGAGCAGGTGCGTGCCGCCAACATCGCCCTGGAAGGCGTGCGTCAGGAAGCCACCGTCGGTTCGCGTACCGTCCTGGATACGCTGGACGCCGAGCAGGAACTGTTGAACGCCCAGGTCGAGCTGGTTCGCGCACAGCGTGACGAGGTTGTGGCCAGCTTCCAGGTGATGGCCGCCACCGGTCAGTTGTCGGTCGGCAGCCTGGGCCTGCAGGTCCAGACCTATGATGTGGAAGCGCATTACAACAGTGCTTCCAGCAAGATCTGGGGTCTGTCGGCTGATTGATTCGGCAGCATTTGACGCAAATGAGCGCCAGCAGGGGAGGCCAATCGGCCTCCCCTTTGCTTTTTGGCCGCCTTCAGAGCCGATTCTTCAATCCTGTTAACAAGTTCGTGGAAATTTCTCGCGTTCTGCCCTAGGCTTGCCAACGAATTCGTGGAAGGTCAGGTTACGCGCGAAATGGCCGACAAAGGGTCCTCACAAGAACCATCGATGGAAGAGATCCTCGCTTCCATTCGCAGGATCATTTCCGAAGATGGCGAGACGCCGGGCGAAGAGGCTGCACCTCCTCCTCCGCCGCCGCCACCTCCCCCGCCACCACCTCCTCCTCCGCCACCGCCGCCACCTCCCCCGCCCCCTCCTCCGCCACCACCGCCGCCCATGGCGATGATGATGGAGCCGGAGCCGGAGCCTGATTTTGGGCCGGTTGAGGAAGAGCCGCTGGAACTGACCCAGATGGTTCAGGAGGAGCCGGAATATTACAGTCCGCCACCCCCGCCGCGTCGCGCGCCGCCGCCTGAGGATGGTGGGCTGATTTCCGACTATGCCGCCGATGCGGCCAGTCGTGCCTTTGCGTCCGGTCTGGCCGGTTTTCGCCGTGGCGGGCCCAGCCTGATGGGCGATGGCCCCGTCGGTCGGGGCGATGTTACGCTGGAGCAGATCGTTTATGAGATCGTGCGCCCCATGATCCGTGAGTGGCTGGATGACAATCTGCCCACCATGGTTGAACGAATGGTCAAGCGTGAGATTGAGCGGGTAGTACGGCGCGGCCTCGACTGACGCGCTTGCCTGCTTTGACGTGAACAAAAGGGGCGGCGCCTTGCTGGTGTCGCCCCTTTTCCTTTATCTAAACCAATCCCCTTTACCCGGAAGGTCCGGCCATCATGTTGGAAAAGACGTTCTCCCCCGCCGAGGTTGAAGCCAGCCATTATCAGCGTTGGGAGGAGACGGGTGCCTTTGCCGCACACGTCGATTCGAACCAGACGCCCTATACCATCATGATGCCGCCGCCCAACGTAACGGGCAGCCTGCATATGGGCCACGCGCTGACCTTCACCTTGCAGGATATCCTGATCCGGTATCAGCGAATGCGCGGCAAGGACGCCCTGTGGCAGCCCGGTACCGACCATGCCGGCATCGCCACGCAGATGGTGGTGGAGCGCAATCTGGGCAAGGAAGGCATCAGCCGCCAGGATCTGGGCCGTGAGAAATTCCTGGAAAAGGTCTGGGAATGGAAGGCTGAGTCCGGCGGCACCATCACCACGCAGTTGCGCCGCCTGGGTGCGTCGACCGACTGGGCGCGCGAACGCTTCACCATGGATGAAGGCCTGAACAAGGCCGTCCGCAAGGTGTTCGTGGAGCTGTACCGCCAGGGCCTGATTTATCGCGACAAGCGCCTGGTCAATTGGGACCCCAAGCTGCACACCGCCATCTCCGACCTGGAGGTCGAGCAGAAGGAGGTGAACGGCAACCTGTGGCACTTCCGCTATCCGATCGATGGGCAGGAAGGCCGCTATATCGTGGTCGCCACGACGCGTCCGGAAACCATGCTGGCCGACACGGCTGTCGCTGTTCACCCCGAGGATGAGCGCTACAAGGACCTGATCGGCAAGTTCGTGCGCCTGCCCCTGGTCGGCCGCATGATCCCCATCGTGGCGGATGAATATGCCGATCCGGAGACGGGATCGGGTGCGGTCAAGATCACGCCGGCCCATGATTTCAACGATTTCGAGGTCGGCAAGCGCCACAAGCTGCCGCTGATCAACCTGCTGGACCGCGATGCCCGCATCGTTCAGGCCTTCGAAGGTTACAAGCCCGACGCCAATGGCCGTTTGGAGGCGTTCAGCGAGCCGGTGCCCGATTCCTATCGCGGTCTGGACCGGTACGAGGCGCGCAAGAAGGTGGTGGCCGATCTGGAGGCGCTGGAGCTTCTGGAACAGATCGTCCCGCACAAGATGACCCAGCCCCATGGCGACCGCTCCGGCGTGGTGATCGAGCCCTGGCTGACCGATCAGTGGTATTGCGACGCCGCAACCCTGGCCAAGCCGGCCATTGAGGCGGTGGAAACCGGCAAGACCGTGTTTGTCCCGAAGAACTGGGAGAACACCTATTTCGAATGGATGCGCAACATCCAGCCCTGGTGCATCTCGCGTCAGCTCTGGTGGGGTCACCAGATCCCCGCCTGGTACGATGCCGATGGTAATGTTTTCGTGGCGGAGACCGCCGAAGAGGCGCAGGCCCTGGCCGGCGCCGGCGTCGCGCTGACCCGCGACAGCGACGTTCTGGACACCTGGTTCTCGTCCGCCCTGTGGCCGTTCAGCACGCTGGGCTGGCCGGAAAAGGTGCCGGAACTGGACCGGTATTATCCGGGTGACGTGCTGGTCACCGGCTTCGACATCATCTTCTTCTGGGTCGCCCGTATGATGATGATGGGCATCCATTTCATGGGCGATGTGCCGTTCAAGACGGTCTATATCCACGCCCTGGTCCGCGATGAGAAGGGCCAGAAGATGTCGAAGTCGAAGGGCAATGTCATCGACCCGCTGGAAGTGATCGACCAGTATGGCTGCGACGCCCTGCGCTTCACCCTGACGGCCATGGCCGCCCAGGGCCGCGACATCAAGCTGGCGGTGAACCGCGTCGAAGGTTACCGCAATTTCGCGACCAAGCTTTGGAACGCGGCGCGCTACGCCGAAATGAATCAGGTAGCACAGGTGCCTAGCTTCGACCCGGCGGGCGTAAAGCTGACGGTCAACAAGTGGATCGTGGGCGCGGTGCAGCAGGCGGCGGGCCGCGTCACCGATGCGCTGGACGCCTACAAGTTCAACGAGGCGGCGAACGGTATCTATCAGTTTGCCTGGAACAGCTTCTGCGACTGGTACCTGGAATTTACCAAGCCGATCCTGAATGGTGAGGACGAGGCCGCCAAGGCCGAAACCCGCGCCACCACGGCCTGGGTACTGGACCGTATCCTGCACTTGCTGCACCCCGTCATGCCCTTCATCACGGAGGAACTGAACGAGAAGCTGGGCGGCCAGGGTCAGACCCTGATCTCCGCCCCCTGGCCCCTGCCCCAGGCCGCCCTGGTCGATGCGGCGGCCGGCGATGAGATGGAATGGGTGGTGCGCCTCATCTCCACCATCCGTACCGTGCGGTCAGAAATGAACGTGCCGCCATCGGCGCAGTTGCCGCTGCTGCTGAAAGGCGCGTCGGAGGTCACGCGCCAGCGTCTGGCCACCCATCGCGACCTGATCCTGCGTCTGGCCCGGCTGTCGGGTGTGGAGACCACCAGCGAAGACGCTGCCAAGGGCTCCGCCCAGGCCATCCTGGACGAAGCCACCTTGATCCTGCCGCTGGCCGACTTCATCGATGTGGAGAAGGAAAAGGCCCGTCTGGCCAAGGAGATTGGCAAGCTTGCGCAGGACATCGCCAAGATCGACGCCAAACTGTCCAACAAGAACTTTGTGGATAAGGCGCCGGAAGAGGTTATCGAGGAACAGCGCGATCGTCGGGCCGAAGCTGACACGGTGCGGGCCAAGCTGGCCGATGCACTGGCCCGGCTGGGGTAAGTTTCCCGATAGGGCATTAAGAAAGGCGGCGTCCCATGGGCGCCGCCTTTTTATTTGATGACCAGTACGGTGAGGGATCAAACCAGCCGCTTGCCCGCAGCACCAGCCAAGTCCTGGATCAGCTGCCACGCTACACGGCCCGACCGGTTCCCGCGCGTCACCGACCATTCGACGGCGGCGGCATGCAATTGCTCCACCGTCAGGTCCAGCCCGTAGGCGGCGGCGTAGCCCTCCACCATGGCGAAATAACTATCCTGATCGCAGGCATGGAAACCCAGCCAGAGGCCGAAACGGTCGGACAGGCTGATCTTTTCCTCCACCGCCTCCGATGGGTTGATGGCCGTGGAGCGCTCATTCTCGATCATGTCGCGCGGCATCAGGTGGCGGCGGTTGGAGGTGGCATAGAGCACGACATTATCGGGCCGGCCCTCGATCCCGCCCTCCAGCAGCGCCTTCAGCGACTTGTAGTCACCATCATCATGGCTGAAGGACAGGTCGTCACAGAACAGGATGCAGCGACGGTCAGACGCGCGCAGTACCTCCAGCAACTTGCCCAGTGTTGGGATATCGTCACGGTGGATTTCCACCAGTGCCAGGGAGCCCGGTGCATCGCGGTTCACCCTTGCATGCACGGCCTTGACGATGGAGCTTTTGCCCATGCCACGGGCACCCCAGAGCAGGGCATTGTTGGCCGGCAGGCCGCGCGCGAAACGCGTGCTGTTCTCCAGCAACTGCGCCTTCTGCCGGTTGATGCCCTTCAGCAGGTCGTAATCGACATAGGCGACGCGGACCACGGGCGTCAGGGACAGGGTATCAGCATGCCAGACGAACGCGTCGGCAGCAGACAGGTCACCGGTGGCGCGGGCCGGCGGGGCAAGACGGTCCAAGGCGTCGGCGATGCGGGACAGAAGGGGCAGGAAATCCTGGTCAGCCATGTCAGTCGGTCGCTCGAAAGTTCGGTGGCACCCCTTGTGCGCGGCGGCAGGCGGGGCCAGATGAGGTGCCCGCACGCTATCACGGGGTCTGTGCCGTGCCGAAGCCTGCTTGCCGCATGGCAGAAGGCCGGTTTCGGTTGCAACGGCCCCGCTGGCTTGTATAGTCCCCGCATCCGGCGTCGCCGGGCTTTGAAGAATTTGAGGAGCAGTTGATGTTCATTTCCACGGCCTATGCCCAGGCCGCTGCCGGTGCGCCGGGTGGCGGCATGGAATCCCTGATGTCGCTGGCCCCGCTGGTGCTGATCTTCGTTGTCTTCTATTTCCTGCTGATCCGTCCGCAGCAGAAGAAGCTGAAGGAGCACAAGGCGATGCTGGAAGCACTGCGCCGGGGTGACAAGGTCGTGACCGGCGGCGGTATCGTTGGCACCATCGTGAAGGTCGCCGATGACGAGGCGACGGTGGAAATCGCTGAGAACGTCCGCGTCCGCGTCCTGCGCTCTACCATCACCACCGTCCTGGCCAAGACGGAGCCGGCCAAGGTGGACGAGAAGTAAGCGCCCTTCCCCATCGGGAAAAGGCCAAAAGCAAAAACCCCGATCCTGGCATGACGCCGGGATCGGGGTTTTCTTTTGGGCTGATGGAGCGGCATTCACCACACTATCAGCCCGTACTTCATCCTGTAAAAACCGCCCCCGGCCTTTCGACCAGGGGCGGTCTTCATCAGAACGTCTTCGACACGTTTACGTAAACGCGACGACCGTAGAAGTCGTAGCCGGAATAGATCGGCGAATTGCCAACGCGGCTGTAAGAAGCCTTGGCACCGGTCAGACCCGACGAAATCTTCGGCGGCTCCTTGTCGAAGGCGTTACGCACGCCAACCGTCATGCCCCAATCGTCGGTCTTGTACTGAACCGAGAAGTGATGCAGGTCGTACGACGGAACCTTGGCGATACGAACGTCCGTGGCCGGGTTCAGGCCCAGGAGTTCGTAGCTGTCCATGCTGGCGATCCACTCGAAGCCGTAACGGAACTTCCAGTTTTCATACCGGTAGGTCAGGTCGGCGTTCAGCGTGTATTCCGGCGTGTTCAGGGTGCCGTTGTACTCATCATAGGGCTGATCCGGGAAGGTCTTGCTCTTCTGCTTGAAGAACTGCGTCAGCTGACCGTTGATGGTCACGTCGCCCGGGCCCACTTCCGTTTCGTACCGGATGTTGTAATCCAGGCCGGTGGTGATGGACGAAGCGATGTTCGTGTAGCTGTCCGAGATGATCAGACGGTTCGTACCGGCCTCACGCGCCGACACCAGACGGCACAGCGGCGCACCGCTGCGGAACTCGACCGAGTTGTAGCAGCGGGACAGGATTTCCGTGCCGCCGATACGGGTAACCGAGTTGTCGATCTTGATGTCGAAATAGTCCAGAGCGAACGAGAACTCGCCCATGCCGTCCGGCAGTTCCGGCTGGATCACCGTACCGATGGCGAAGTTCTCGGACGTTTCGGCCTCAACGCCAGCAGCGCGACCGCCACCGGAATTGACCTGAACCGACTGCGTCGCCGAGTAGTTCGGGGACAGGCCTTCGGCAGCGCAGTTCGCCTTGACGTTGGCGTTCACACCGGCGGCGCCGTAGTTGTTGCAGGGATCAGCCTGCGACGACAGGAAGCCCGACGTGGTGCCCAGGAACTGTTCGTACAGCGCCGGAGCGCGGAACGAGGTACCGAAGGTGGAGCGGATGGCCATCCACTTGGCCGGACGGTAGTTACCGCCAACCTTGTAGGTCCAGTCCGAACCATAGCTGTCATACTCGGTGTAACGGCCCGAACCGGTGAAGGTCAGTTCTTCGACCAGCGGCAGGTCCTTCAGCAGCGGAACTTCCACTTCGCTGAAGATTTCATACACATTGTCCTTGCCGCGCGTCGGGGCCGACGTCGTCAGGTTCAACAGGTTGCCACGGACCGAATTCGGATCGGGCGTATCGTTGATCTTGGACTCGCGATATTCCGCACCGATGGCCATCTGCACCATGCCGGCCGGCAGTTCGAAAATCGGGCCGTCCATGTTCAGGGTGGCGGTGTTCTCGCGGAACTTCGTGTTACCCACGACGTCGCGGAACATGTAGTTCACCCAGTCCTGCGGCAGCACGCCACCGATGGTCTGGCTGTTCAGGACCGGAGCCGGGATGCAGTTCTCGGCCGGGTTGGTCAGGTTGACGGCGCAGGTAACGCCGACGCCATTGGCACCCGGACGGACCAGGGCCGAGTTGAAGCCAGCCGGAGCCGTGACGACATTGACCGAATTGGAGGTCTTGTCGGTCAGGAACGACTGCTGCAGGTAGCTGCCTTCGGAGTTGGCGTGCGAGACGTTGAAGTCATAGCGCCAGTTCGGCACGAACTTCAGGTCGCCGCGAACGCCGGTCGTGCCCTTGTAGAAGTCGATTTCCTGCTCGGACCTGTCATTGCCAAAGCCGATGAAGGCGCGCAGGCCAGGACCGGTGTGCAGCAGCGAGCCGAAGGCCGTGCCACGGCCCTGCAGGTTGGCGGGAACCAGCGGGCTGGTGTTCGGATAGTCCAGCGACAGCTGACGATAGCCGGTCTGCCAGGATTCGCGACGGTTATACAGGAACTCTGCATAAACCTCGGACGCGCCTTCTTCATCCAGCTCGTAAGAGGCCTGGCCGAAGAAATTGTAGGTCTTGACCGGGGACAGCAGCGAACGGTTCAGCGTGCGCGGATCGAACGTGTCGCGGACGTTGATGTTGTTCGAGCCGCCGCCCACACCTTCGAAGCCCGGCAGGCCCGTGGTGACAGCGGAGTTCGGACGCCAACGGTTGAAGGCGGTGCCCACCGAACCCAGAGCGCCAACACCCGTGATGCTGGCAGTGCCCAGCGTGTTGATGGTCACGCCATTGGAGCCGGTACCGGTGATCGGGTAGCACTTCGGCTGGCCCGTGATCGGATCGACAAAGTCAACGGAGGCGCCGGTGGTCGGGTTGCGCTGGTAATCCAGGTTGCAACGGGTCCAGTCGCGGTCGGCCAGGGTCAGGTTCTTCTGTTGGAAGTACTCCAGCGACCCGGCGATCTGCCAACGGTCACCCGAGGTGCCGCCAACGAGGGAGGCGCGAGCCTGCTCACCACCATTGTCGAACGGACGGGTGAACTGGCCTTCGGCCGTCACGCCCTCAATATTCTTCTGGGTGACGATGTTGATAACGCCGGCGATAGCGTCCGAACCATAAACGGACGACGCACCTTCGCGCAGGATTTCCACGCGCTCAACAATGGCGTTCGGCAGCGTGTTCAGGTCGGTGGCGCCCACCGAACCACGCGTGCCCGAGGGCATGACGCGGCGACCGTTGATCAGCACCAGCGTACGACCCGAACCCAGGCCACGCAGCGAAACAGAGTTCGCGCCGGGACCGCCATTGGTGACAAAGCCGCCGAACGCGTTGTTCAGCTGACCGGAACCGCTGGTCACACCGCTCTGCTGCAGCAGGTCACCGGTGGAAACCATGCCTGCCAGCACGCTTTCCTCACGGTTGATCACCTGCACCGGCGAGGGCGAGTTGAACACGTCGCGGCGCAGGCGCGAGCCCACAACCACGATCTCCTTCAGCGACTCTGCCTCGCTGCTGGCCTGGCTGCTCTGCGCCATGGCCGGGAAGGAGGTCAGGACCATCGCTGCGGCGCCCGTCAATAGAGCGGTCCGCAGGGTGCCAGACTTGGAAACCCGATAGTTCGTCATCTCTCAGCATTCCTTTTTGATTTTCGTTGGACCTTTGGGCCCATGCGGACGTGCCGCAGGGTCCGATACCCCGATCCAACGTATCGACAGTTAAAAATCCAGCTGCCGTCACGGACAAGAGCGCTTGCACGACAGAGACGTCTTTGGGCAAAAGTGTTGCAATATTGCATGTGTTAGGATTTTAAACGTCATATTCGTTTCAATTTTGTCACTGTTCAGGTAACTTTTGAACGACTAAAATTTTAGCAACCGTTTAATGTTTCTGACATGTAACCGACATAATAACACATTGCACATGTGAAAAGGCATTCTTGCAGAAAATTGCTCAGATTCTCTGGCCATTGGTTTGCGCGCATCAATTGATTTTCATTTTATCGCCTGTCGGCCAGGCTGTGCCGTCACAGCAGGAACAGCGTCGCCAGTCCCAGAAAGGACAGGAAACCGACAACGTCGGTGATCATCGTCAGGAACACGCCCGACGCGACCGCAGGGTCAATCTTCATGCGATCCAGCAAGAAGGGGATAAGGCCACCGAACAGGCCGGCGCAGATCAGATTGATGATCATGGCACCGGCAATGACCAGACCGATGATGGAATGGCCAAACCAGAAATAGGTGATGCCGCCGACAATACCGGCCAAGGCCATGCCGTTCATCAGGCCTACCAGCACTTCCTTGCCGATCACGCGGGCGGCGTTGGAGGTCGTCAGTTCCTTGGTGGCAAGCGCACGAACGGCAACAGTCAGGGCCTGGGTCCCGGCATTGCCGCCCATGCTGGCCACAATAGGCATCAGGGCGGCGAGCGCCACGACATGGGCGATGGTGGTGGTGAACTGATTGATCACAGTCGCGGAAATCAGCGCCGTGACCACGTTGAAGGCCAGCCATCGAAAGCGGGACCGCGCCGTGGACAGGACGGCACGATACAGATCGTCCTCGCCAACGCCACCCATGGCCAGCATATCGGCCTCGGCTTCCTCCTCAATCACGTCCACGACGTCATCGACGGTGATGACACCCAGCAGACGACCGCCCTTATCCACCACCGGGGCGGATACCAGACCATAATTACGGAACAGGCGCGCGACCTCTTCCTGGTCCATGGTGACCGGAATGCGGTGAATATCCTCGTGCAGAATATCAGCCAGCTTCACCCCACGCTTGGCGCGCAGGACACGGGACAGCGGTACGGAGCCGATGACCCGATGCATTGGGTCCACGACAAAGATGTCGTAAAACTGCTCCGGCAGTTCGCTCTTGTCGCTGGTGGCGGCTGCCCGGAGATAGTCCAAAAGGCCGCCGACGGTCCAGAATTCTGGCACGGAAACGAATTGCCGGCCCATCAGACGTCCGGCGGAATATTCCGGATAGGTGAGCCCTTCCTCCACCAGCGCCCGGGCCTCGGGCGGCAGGTTGGAAAGGATGGATTGCTGCGCGTCCTCGTCCAGATCCTGGATAACGTCGATGGCGTCGTCGGTGTCCAGTTCTGCAACAGCCGCGGCCAGAGCCTTCGGCTCCAACCGCTCCACAACCTCGTCACGCAGGTCGATAGAGAGATAGGCCAGGATCTCTGCGTCGAACTGCGGTCGCAGCAGCGCGATCAGCAACTCGCGCCGATCCTCATCAGCCTGTTCCAGCAGATCGGCAATATCGGACGGATGCAGCTCGGCCAGAGCCATTGCGGCGCTTTTGGCGTCACCGGCATCCAGGAAATCCGAAATCTCATGCATCTGCGCCCGCTCAGGCTCCTGCACCTTAAATCCCCACGCTCAATCGCTCCTGTCCCGACGTCTCAGCTTCACGGTGTATCCGGAAAATGTGCAGCGGCCAGTTCACGAAGGGCCGCATCCGATAAGGCCGCTTTGGAGGCGACCATCCACAGCTCGAAGAATGGGTATCCGCGCGATATGCCCGCAATCGCCTTGAACCCAGCTTCCTTCAATGCCTCTGCCAGACTGTCACGGGTGAACCCGGTCCGGTGGGCCATGAACTGGTTACCTGCCGCCAGTGATTGACGGTGGCCGTACAGCATGTCGATGGCAGAGATCGGCCCGGCAGGCGATTCTGCAAAAGGTTGCATGAGTTGGCCTTTGGCCACCAGTGCGGCAATACCCTGCAAATCGGGACAGGTAATGATCAGGAACCCATCAGGCGTCAGGACCCGTAGGCATTCGGCAAGGGCCACCGGTACCTCATGCGAGTAATGGTGTTCGATGCTGTGGGAGGAGTAGATGGCATCCATGCTGCCGGATGCAATCATGTCCATCTTGATCATCGATCCGATAATGTCGGGCCCGACATTCGGGTCGATGTCTAACCGCACCTCATGCCAGCCTTCACTGGCGAAGGTCCTGGTCGTGTTATGACGCCGCTTGATGCCGCATCCGGCATGAAGGAATTGCTTCAAACCAAACGTCATACCTGTTGAATCCCAGAAGGTAGAATGGAACGGGCCGCCGGACAGCGGCCCGCATAAAGGAGGGTTAACGCTCCTGTGCGCTACCCGGGCTGTGCATCTGCGCATCAATGACGGCCAGGGCCGACATGTTGACGATGCCGCGGACCGTAACCGACGGGGTCAGGATATGCGCCGGCTTGGCGGTGCCCAGAAGCACCGGCCCCACCGTGAGACCATCGCCCAGCACCTTCAGCAGGTTGAAGGAGACGTTGGCACTGTCACGGTCGGGCATGACCAGCAGGTTGGCCGACCCATGCAGGCGGCTATTGGGGAAGATGCGGCTGCGGATTTCCGGGCTGATGGCCGCATCCGCATGCATTTCGCCCTCCACCTCCAGATTCGGATAGCGGGCGGTGATAGCCTGGAGCGCCTCACGCATCTTCACGGCGGAGGCATCGTTGTGGCTGCCAAAGCTGGAATGCGACAGCAGCGCGATCTTCGGCGACAGACCGAAGCGTCGCACCTCTTCTGCTGCCAGGTCGGTAATATCGGCCAATTCCGACGCGCTGGGCGTCGCATTCACGTAGGTGTCAGTGAGGAAGAAAGTGCCACGGTTGAGGATCAGCACCGATAGGGCCGCCATCACGCGCGCTCCCGGCTTCTTGCCGATCACGTCATTCACGTGCTTCAGGTGCCAGTCATAGAGGCCGACAGTGCCGCAGATCAGGGCGTCTGCATCGCCCTTTTCCACCATCAGGGCACCGATAACGGTGCTGTTAGTGCGCACCACCTGGCGGGCGCGGTCGGGCGAGACACCACCGCGTTCCATCTTGCGGTGATAGGTCTGCCAATAATCGTTATAGGCCGGGTCGTTCTGCGGATCGATCAGACGGACATTGTCGTCCAAGCGCAGACGCAGCCCCAGCTTTTCAATACGGCGGGCCACAACCTCGCGGCGGCCGATCAGGATCGGCTGGGCAATGCCGTCATCCATAACCTGTTGGGCGGCGCGCAGCACCCGCTCCTCTTCACCCTCGGCATAGGCGATGCGGCGCGGGTCGGCCTTGGCCTTGGCGAAGACCGGCTTCATCAGCAGGCCGGAGCGGAAGACGAACTGGCCCAGCTGTTCCAGATAGGCGTCGAAATCCTGGATGGGGCGCGTGGCCACACCGCTTTCCATGGCGGCCTTGGCCACCGCAGGCGCGATTTCCAGGATCAGGCGCGGGTCAAACGGGCGCGGGATCAAATATTCCGGGCCGAAGCTGGGCGGCGCCTCGCCATAGGCCATGGCGACCACGTCATGTACCTCCGCCTGGGCCAGGCGGGCGATGGCGTTGACGGCGGCGATCTTCATCGCCTCATTGATCGTCGTGGCCCCCACATCCAGCGCGCCGCGGAAGATGAAGGGGAAGCACAGGACATTGTTGACCTGATTGGGGAAGTCCGACCGGCCCGTACCGACAATGGCATCGGGACGCACGGCCTTCACCTCGTCCGGCATGATTTCCGGCGTGGGGTTGGCGAGCGCCATCACGATCGGATTGGCAGCCATCTTCTTCACCATATCCTGGGTCAGGACACGGGGGGCGGACAACCCTAAGAAGATGTCGGCATCGCCGATAATATCGTCCAATGTGCGGGCGTTGGTCGGCTTGGCGTAGCGTTCCTTGCGCGGGTCCATCAGTTCGGTGCGACCCTGATAGACCACGCCCTTGATGTCATTCACCCAGACGTTCTCAACCGGCAGGCCCATATCGACCAGCAGATCCAGACAGGCCAGCGCCGCCGCACCGGCACCGGAGCAGACCAGCTTAACCGAAGCAAAGTCGCGGCCTGTCAGTTTCAGCGCATTTGTGATGGCGGCGGCCACGATGATGGCGGTGCCATGCTGATCGTCGTGGAAAACGGGGATCTTCATGCGCTCGCGCAGCTGCTTCTCAACATAGAAGCATTCGGGCGCCTTGATATCTTCCAGATTGATGCCGCCAAAGGTCGGCTCCAGCGCCGCGATGACATCAACCAGCTTGTCGGGGTCCTTCTCGCTGATCTCGATGTCGAAGACATCGATGCCGGCGAACTTCTTGAACAGAACGCCCTTACCCTCCATCACGGGCTTGGACGCCAGGGGACCGATATCGCCCAGGCCCAGAACGGCGGTGCCGTTCGTGATGACTGCCACCAGATTGCCGCGGCTGGTGTACTTGGCGGCATTCGCCTCGTCCTCCACGATGGCTTCACAGGCATGCGCCACGCCCGGCGAATAGGCCAGTGCGAGATCGCGCTGCGTCGCCAGCGGCTTGGTCGGCGTCACGGCAATTTTGCCGGGAACGGGAAGGCGGTGGTAATCCAACGCCGCATCGCGGAAGGAATCGGTCATTTCAGGGTGAGCTCCCAACAAACCTGAACGGATTTTTGTTGGTCCCTAGTTAGTCCCCTACCACCGCCGCTGTCCAGCCAGAGGACACCGCGCAAAACGGTTATCAGATAAAACATGAAGGATGGCCGGCGCGCAGCTGGCCATCCTTTGCTGATTTCCAGCCCTGTCGGCACACGTCTCGATCACTGATCCCGGCGCAGAAGGATACCCCAATAAACATCCGGGCCGCATGCGACATTCACATTGATGGCGGTGGCGTCAGCTATGGTGAAGCCTGTGCGCCGCATCAGGCTTTGCCAGGATGACAGGCCAAATACGCTGTAATGGTTCAGGTTCTCATGATGATAAGCGGATGTATCGGGCGCCGGCACCTCAACATAGACATGGCCGCCGACACGCGTCAGCCGGAAATATTCGGACAGGGTGAAAAGCGGAAATGGGCTATGCTCCAGGACGTGGCGGCACCAGAGAAGGTCGAATGACTGGTCAGGAAATTCAAGAAAGCTCTGGTCGGCTTCGATGACCTCATACCCGGCGGCCTTGCAGACCTCATAATCGGCGCCGATGGTAATGCCGATGGCCTTCGCCCCTGCATCCCGGAAATGGGCCAGGGCCACGCCCTGCCCGCATCCGATGTCCAGGACATCCATGCCAGCCTTGAGCGCGCCATTCTGCTTCAGGTGGTTGACCATCATGGCCGTGACGGAGATGGCCGGTTCCGAAGGCGGCTCTGCGTAGATTTCACCACGCAAACTGTCCAGGAATTTATCGAACCGTGAATAGTCGCGCATTACCGCCCCCTGCATGTCACCACATAGACAATACATGCGGGACAGGACGAAAAGAAAGATCACTATTGCAGGCCGACCTTCGGTACGGGCCCAGAAACACGAAGCCCCGGAACATTGCTGTTCCGGGGCTTATCGCGGATCATGGTGCGGCCGAAAAGACTCGAACTTTCACGGGTTGCCCCACAGCGACCTCAACGCTGCGCGTCTACCAATTCCGCCACGGCCGCAAGCACATGTCGAAAACCAAACAGGGTTACCGTTCGGTGGAGGGGTGGATAGCAAATCGCGACACGGGGTTCAAGCAGCATTTCGGGCCATCTAGACTACGCTACAGATTTGACGGGCCGGTCACGCGTGATAGCTTCTCCCCCACGTTCCACGCCCCGATGGGAGATTGGCGACAATGCAACTGAAGAAGACCCTGACCGCCGCACTGACGGCAGCGACCATGCTTTCGTCCCTGCCGGCATTTGCCGACACGGTGGTGGGGCTGGTGGCGCCGTTGACCGGCCCCAACGCGGTTTTCGGTGAACAGATGCGCCGTGGCGCCGAAATGGCCGTGGCCGATATCAATGCCAAGGGTGGCTTGCTGGGTGAAAAGCTGGTTCTGGTCAACCTGGACGACGCATCCAACCCCAGCCAGGGTGTCGCTATCGCCAACAAGCTGGCCACGCAGGGCGGTGTCGCCGCCTTCGGCAACTTCAACTCCGCCGTTTCGATTCCCTCCTCCAAGGTGTTCGCCGATGAAGGGATCGTGATGATCAGCCCGGCCTCCACCAACCCGCAACTGACCGAACAGGGCTTCACCACCGTGTTCCGTACCTGCGGACGCGATGACCAGCAGGGTGATGTGGCTGCCGCCTGGCTGCTGAAAAGCCATAAGGATGGCAAGGTCGCCGTCATCCATGACCAGACCACCTATGGCCGCGGTCTGGCAGAGGCCACCCGCAGCGCCCTGAACAAGGGTGGCAAGAAAGAAGTCATGTTCGACGCTGTGAATGTCGGCGACCGCGACATGTCGGCCCTGGTTACCAAGATGAAGGATGCAGGCGTCAATGTCGTCTATTTCGGCGGCCTGCATACCGAGGCGGGCCTGCTGGTCCGCCAGATGGCCGATGCGGGGCTGAAGGCTGTGTTCATGTCGGGCGACGGCACCGTGAACCAGGAATTCTGGAACATCGCGGGCGCTTCCGCTGAGGGGGCGCTGGTGACGTTCGGCAATGAGTATCGCGACAAGCCGGAAGCCGCCGATGTCGTGAAGCGCTTCCGCGCCGGTGGCTTCGAACCGGAGGCTTACACGCTCTACACCTACGCCGCCGTGCAGGTCTGGGCCGGTGCAGCAGCCAAGGCGAAGTCGGCAGATGCCGATAAGGTCGCTGCCAGCATTCGCGATGGCGTCTATTCCACTGTGATCGGGCCGCTGTCGTTCGATGCCAAGGGCGACCGCAAGGTCACCGACTATGTCGTCTATCGCTGGACGGCCGGCAAGTACGCCCCGATCCCCGGGCAATAATCCTAGTCCCTGAACACCCCCGGCCAGCCAAATGCCGGGGGTGTTTCGATTCTGGCACTATCGCTTTTGGCATTGGGCGAACTTTTGGTATAAGTGCCCGTGCCTACTGGCTGAATTGTGCGTATTCGGCTGATGCCCTATCCAGAAGACATTGATGCCGTCATGAGACCCTTGATTGGGCCGACGCGGCTGGCTCCCCCCACCCCGTTGAAGGAATCGTGGTGACCGTGTCCCCCGCCGCCAATCCGCCCCTGAAGGTCATGATCGTCGAAGACGACGCTCTTGTCGCCATGGGGGTGCAATTGACGCTGAACGAGCTTGGCCACGACGTGGTGGGCATTGCGGCGTCGGAGATGGAGGCATTGGCCGTGGCACAGGCAGAGCGCCCGCAACTGGCCCTGATGGACATCCGCTTGCGCGGGGCCAATGATGGCGTGCAGGTGGCACAGCGGCTTTGGCAGGAATTGCGGGTCCGCTGCATCTTCCTGTCCGCTTATGCTGATGAGCATACGATGGAGCGCGTGGCCAAGACGCGGCCCTTGGGTTTCGTGCAGAAACCCTATACGGCCCAGCAGCTAAAAACAGCGCTGGAACAGGCGCGCCCGCGCTTGAACGAGGACTAAGCGACCCTTAAGTCTCCGAATAACCCTGTGAATGGCATCTGATTGCCGTATTTCCGGGGGAACCTGAGCATGAAGACGGCAGGAGTGAGGGTGATTTGCCGGGAAAATACGCAAAAACTTCCCCGTAAAGCCATCGACCCTGTTGTCATAATGCACTCAAGGCTTCAAGGTTGGAGCGTTGAAGCGTACCCGGTAACGGGGGGATGGGCCCTCGCCAACCGGTCACATATAAGCGAAGGAGCGAACAAATGCGCGTGCTTCCCATGGTTTTTGCCGGCCTGATGGTTGTCGGTCTGGCCGCCTGCGGCAAGAAGGAAGAGGCTGCCGCCCCGGCTCCGGCCCCGGCCGCTGAGACGCCGGCTCCGGCCCCCGCCGCCGAACCCGCCCCGGCGCCTGCGGAAGCGCCGGCTGCTGCTCCGGCTGAAGGCACCCCGGCCCCGGCCGAGGGCACTGCTCCGGCGACCCCGCCGGCTGAGGGCACCACCCCGCCGGAAGGTAACAAGTAATTCTTGATACCTTGACCGCTTAGGCGGTCGGAGGGGGCCGGGCATCGTCGGGATGCCCGGCCCTTTTCATTTCCGGATGAAAAACGCCCTCAGGCCTTTTTTTCCCAGCCACCGCCGTCATTCTGCTGCCAGTATGTCAGTTCGTCGCCCGCCGCCTTTGCCGTACGCCAACGGTCGCGGGCCGATGCGACCGCATCAGGATCATTGCCATCAAACAGATCGCAGATCAGGGTGACGCCCGGCATCCCGGGTTGATCGACCCCGTCGGTCAGGAACAGAACCGTGGCGCCATTGGGTGGGGTTTCCAACGGCCCATCGGCCAGGGCATGGATCAACACCGGCTGTAACGCGGCGTGCCCATCCTTTGCGGTGCCATGGGGCAGGAAACCATCGGGCCGGTAGGTCCAGAGATGCTGGTTCATGGCTTCGGCCCGTTCGGGGCTGCCCACCATCACCAGCACGCGCCAGCCGCGTTCCAGCGACTTTTCCAGCAGGCCCGGCAGGGTCTGTTCCAGCGTCTTGCGCGTCAGGTGATAGAAACGCCGTTCCGTCATCGACAGGACCCCATCCCGGTTCACGGCCGTTGCTTTAGCACGAAAGCCGACCGTGAAGTCAGGGGGCACGATCAGGGGACCGCCACCGACAGCGCATATTCCGGTACAATACGGGCGGATTTCAGCACCGCCACCTGCCCGTCCGCCGCCTGAGCCGGTTTCCATTCCTGCTGGATATAGATGGGTGCATCGGCACGCAGCGGCATAATTGTCAGGGTCAATGGCTGCGCGATCTCAGCCGCGAAACGCTTCAATCCGATGCGCCAAGCGGGACCATTGAAGTAATGATCATCGATCATACGCACGCCGCTGAACAGCCGCCCCACATCGCCCTGATAATCCAGTTCCAGCCAGGCATCGGCAACGCCGGCCAATGCGTCCGCTGGAACGCTGATCGACCACGCGGCCGACTTGCCATAGGCCTCGGGAGCCGGCTGCATCGCGGCTTTGGCTGGGCCGCCGATACGGATGGCAGGGGCAGGCTGTGCCGCGCGCACCGGCTCCACCGTTACAGGCATATCGGGCTTTGATGTCACGGCCTTTTCATAGGTGGTAAACAGCCCATCCGTCTTTCCGCCACGGCCCAGGGACGGCAGCGTGGAATAACGAAAACGGGGATTACCCCGGCTGCGCAGGTCAAATCCAGTATCGGTCGCGAACAGATCGGCATCGCTGACCACCGCAATGTCCTGGCCGTTCCGGCGCAGCAGAACCAGGGATTCGGCCTGTACCTCTGTCACGATTAGCAGGCGTTTGCGCGTACCGGCGGCGGTGAAGGTGACAGCAGCGCCCAGGCCAGGCCTCAGGCCCGTAACAAGGGTCGTACCAGTACGGTTGGCAACGGTCGCCCCCGGGGCCTTAACATCCGTCGCACCCGTTAGGGCCAGTTCCACTGGCACGCCGGGTTCAGCCTGCAGAATATGGGTTTCGATCCCATCGACCGTCACCCGCGTCACCGGCTGCGCCGTGGCGTAGGCTAGCCGGGCGCCGCCAAGGTCCATATTCACGGGCCAGATGAAATGCGATCCGGCAGGGATGGTCACCGGGACGGACGGAAAGCTGACAGGGCCGCCAGGCAGATTGATGGTGAAGCGTACGTCTGTGACCGGTTGCATCCGGTATTGACGGATATGGCTGCTGAAGAACAGGAAGGCGGCGTCACCAGCGCTGCGGACCGACCAGCGGGGTGTGGAAAGATCATCCAGCGCCTTGGGCAGGATGGAAGGCGCATGCGGCACCATGGGCGCCAGTTGGTCCCCATAGGCGGATGTGAACAGGTGGAAGGGCCGCACCTTGCGCAGGACGGGTCGCATATCGCCATACTGGCCAATCGGTGCCTGGAAATCATAGCCGATGATAGGGGTGTCGTTGTGGCCATGAATGCCGGTGTTCTCTTCCAGCGTGGTGCGTCCCACCGGATTTCGGCCACCGTGGAACATGTAATAGCCGAACAGGTTCACGCCTGACCCGATCTGTACTGGCAGCATCGCGGAGATATCAGCGGGGTCGATCACGGCCCGACGCCGATACATGGCCGGCACCCCGCCGCCATATTCTGCACCCAGGAAGGGGGTGTGGGGGATGTCGGGATCGGCATCACCCCGGCGCGTGGCCACCGTCTGCGCGCCGAGATTGCCGCTGACACGGCTGTCAAACCGGAAAGCGTAGGTTTCCTTGGGAGGCAGTATCTCCGGACTGGCCTTCCAGGGTTCATCCGGGTAACCGCCGAAGACGGGCACTACCTCCCCGCTGGGATAGACGGTCTGGTCCCAGCCGGTCACGGTATAGAGCGGGACATCGAACCCGGCGGCCAGCGCCATGCGCTTTAAGGTGGCGATATGGTCCCGCCCCTGCCCCGGCCCGGTCAGATTATACTCATTCTCCAACTGCACCCCGACGACCGGCCCACCATCCTTCCAGAGCAGACCTGAAACCTGCGCTGCGATCTGCCGGTAGAAGCGGTCGACATAGGACAGATATTGCGGGTCATTGCCGCGCGTGGGCATGGCATCCACCACCCAGTCGGGGATACCGCCATACCGCACCTCCGCATGCGACCAGGGGCCGATCCGGACCACCAGCTTCAGGCCGTGTTTTGCACAAAGCTGCGCAAACCGGCGCAGGTCGCGATCCCCGGTCCAGGTGAAGGCGCCCTCCACCTCCTCATGGTGGTTCCAGATGATGTAGGTGGCGACGATGTCGATGCCTGCCGCCTTCATCTTGGCCAGTTGCTCCTCCCAGCCATCGGCGGGAAAGCGGGTGTAATGGAACTCACCCATGGTCGGCATCCAGGGCTTGCCGTTCAGGGTAAGATAGCGGTTGTTGATGCCGATCGTCCCGCCCGCAGGGCTGACCCCCTGCCCCATTCTCAGGTAACCGGTTTCCAAGGCCGGAGCGGGCGCGGTTGCATCCACGCTTAGCACCGTTTCCGCCAGACTGACACCCGATGACAGAAACGTCGCGGCGAGAGCCATGCCAATCAGATGGCCATTATGTACGCGCATCAACCAACCTCCCCAAACCTGATTTTGGAGAGTAGTATTATACGATAAATATGCCCTGTAAAAGCCGTCAGCGCGGCGGGAACGGATCGAAGTCCACTTCCTGGACCATGGAACGCAGGTCATCCAGGGTTCCGGTGCGGGTTGTTAGCATGACGATGCCGTCCGCCCCGGCGGGAATCTGGATCTGGTGAAGCGGGACCTGCGCTTCGGGATAGGTGATGACGATGGCGCGCTTGCCATGTAGCACCTCAACCGTGCCGTTCGGCGGCAGCGTGCTGGGAACCTTGATGGAGCCCGTGACGGCCTTGAACAGTGTCGGGCTGCGTGCCGCCCCCACCACGACCTCGACCTTGCCCTTGCGGTAAGAGGCTTCCGCAGTCGCAGCAGAATACATCGGCAAGGCGCCGCCCGCGGTGCGGACCTCGCTCTTCTTCCAGCCATCATGGCCGCCAGGAAGAACGTCCACCATCTGGCTGTTCGGCTTGATGACAGGCTCCTGGGCCGTTGCCAGGGTGGCCGGCAGCAGGGCCAGCGGGGAAACCAGCAGGGCAAGGGAGAGAGCAAGGGCCGAACGACGCATGAAACCTTCTCCGTCGGAAAATTACTGTGGAAAAGGGGCCGGCCATTCCGCCGGCCCCTGACCCTGTATCAGATATCAGCCTTCGTAATGCGTGGCGACCAGCTTATCCAGCAGGCGCACGCCGAAAGCCGTGGCACCCTTCGGCACCATGCCCTTGTCGGCCTTGGCCCAGGCGGTGCCGGCGATGTCCAGATGCGCCCACGGCACCTTGTTCACGAAGCGCTGCAGGAACTGCGCCCCGATGATGGAGCCGGCATTCATCGGGCGACCAATATTCTTCACATCGGCCACGTCGCTGTCGATATCCTTGTCATAGGCGGGCGACAGCGGCAGACGCCACAGCTTCTCCCCCGTCTTCAGACCAGCCTCGGTCAGCTTGGCGGCCAGATCGTCATCGTTAGAGAACAGGCCGGCATGTTCATTGCCCAGGCTGACGATGATGGCACCGGTCAGGGTGGCCAGATCGACCATGAACTTGGGCTTAAACTGATCCTGGGTGTACCAGAGCGCGTCGGCCAGCACGAGGCGGCCTTCGGCGTCGGTGTTCAGCACCTCGATCGTCTGGCCCGACATGGTGGTGACGATGTCGCCCGGACGCTGTGCATTGCCATCGGGCATGTTCTCGGCCAGGGCGACGACACCGATGGCGTTCACCTTCGCCTTGCGCCCGGCCAGCACGGCCATCAGGCCGATAACGGTGCCGGAACCGCCCATGTCCCACTTCATCTCGTCCATGTTGGCGGCGGGCTTGATCGAGATGCCGCCGGTGTCGAAAGTGATGCCCTTGCCGACGAAAGCCACCGGGGCCTCATCCTTGGCGCCGCCATTCCACTTCATGATGACCAGACGCGGCGGACGCACCGAACCCTGGCCCACGCCCAGCAGCGCGCCCATGTTCAGCTTCTTCATCTTCTTCTCGTCCAGCACCTCGACCTCAAGGCCCAGCTTGGACAGATCGACGCAGCGGTCGGCCAGCGTCTCCGGATAGATGACATTCGGCGGCTCGGACACGACATCGCGGGTCACGAAGATGCCGTCGGCAACCTTCTCCAGCTTCTCCCAGACCTTCTTGGCGGCCTTGGCGGCGTCGGTCTGGACCGTTACCTTCTTGATCGACGGCTTCTTGTCGTCGGACAGCGTGGTGCGATACTTGTCGAACCGGTAGGAACGCAGGACGGCGCCGAACGCGACCTCGGCGGCCAGTTCACCCGCGTCGCCCGTCAGCCCATCATGGGCATCCAGTGCCACGGCCAGATCAGCCTCACCGGTGTTCTGTGCAGCAGCCCAGGCGGCGGCGCCGGCATTGTTAGCGCCATTGCCGTCAAACTCACCGGGCGCGCCAATGCCAACCAGCAGCAGGCGGGAAATGTCCAGGCCGGTGGGGGCGACAAGGTTCAGAACCTCTTCGGCCTTGCCCTTGAAACGGCCCTGTTCCATGGCGCGGGTCAGCAGGCCGCCGGTCTTCTGATCCAGATCACGCCCCAGCGCGCCCAGCGCGCGGTCGGCGGCGACAGTGACGGCCAGGATGCCGGATTTCGGCGTACCGGGCGAAGCGAAGGCGATTTTCATTCCGGTGCTCTCTTGTTGTTGAACCGGCGAATTGTGGCGCCGGCGGTTGTGTGCATGGCAAGGAGTCGATAAAGAACAGCCACGTACCCATGTCAAGGTCACCTTGGGCCAAAATCTGTCGGTCCGCCACGAACAGGTCGCAATCGGGCGATACGTTGTATGGTGGATGCAGGGCCGGTACGGTGCCCGACCCTTTGGGAAAACATGTCTCAGATTAACCGTTACCTTCTGCGCAACCTGTTCCTGGCCACGATTGTGGTGACGGGTGCCCTGTCGGCGGCCATCTGGCTGACGCAGTCGCTGCGCCTTGTCGAACTGGTCGTTGAGGGGGGGGCCGGGTTTGGCGCATTTGCGCATCTGGCGCTGCTGTCCTTCCCCACCTTCCTGTCCATCGTGCTGCCCTTCGGCGTGCTGACAGCGGTGCTGTTCACCTATAACCGCCTGACGCAGGACAGCGAACTGGTGGTGATGCGCGCCGCTGGCCTGGGCCCCATGGCGCTGGCGCGGCCGGTCCTGATTCTGGCGCTGATCGGGACGCTGTTTTGTTTCATGCTGTCCGTCTGGCTGGGCCCGGCGGCGCAGCGCAGTCTGGTGGCGCTGCGCCAATCGGTGCGCAGTGATGTGTCGGCCATGCTGCTGCGCGAGGGCACGTTCAACGAACTGTCCGACAAGCTGACCATCTATGTCCGCGACCGGCTGCCCGATGGATCGCTGGAGGATATCCTGATCCATGACGGGCGGCAGCCGGGGGTGACCACCACCATCGTCGCGGCCAGCGGCACGATCACCGATGCCGATGGCACCCCCCGCGTCCTGGTCCATGACGGCACGCAGAGCAAGTTCACGGAGGCCACGGGCAAGGCCGAATGGCTGGAGTTCGAACGCTACGCCGTGGATTTGCAATCGCTGCGCCGTGAATTGGCGCCCCGCTGGGTGGAGCCGCGCGAACGGACCCTGGAACAGCTCTGGACACCCGATGCTAATGACCCGATCGACCAGCGTTTTGCCGGGCGGTTGCGGGCGGAACTCCATAACCGGCTGGCCAGTCCTTTCCTGGTCCTGTCCTTTGCCACCATCGCGCTGGCGGCCCTGCTGCCGGGTGAGTTTTCCCGCCGGGGCCGTGGACGGCGCATCACCGTTGCCGCTGTTGGCGCCCTGGTATTGCAGGCCGCCGTTCTGGGCATCGTCAGTCTGATCGGCAAGGTGCCGGTACTCGCCGGCCTGCTGTACCTGTTCGTGCTGGCGCCCGTACCGCTCTGTCTCTGGTATCTGCGGCGTGACGGCATGGGCCGTTCCCTGCCCGCGGCTCCTGGCAAGGGGGTGGGCTGATGCGTCTGTTTGCCACCCTTTCCCTTTATATCGGGCGTCAGTTCCTGCTGTGGTTTGCGGCGGGGCTTTGTTCGCTGCTGGCCCTGGTCTATCTGCTGGACACGGTCGAGTTGCTGCGTCGTGCCGCCAATCGGCCGGAAGCGACCTTCGATATCGTCGTGACCATGGGGCTGCTAAAACTGCCGGAGATCGGGCAGGAGGTGCTGCCCTTTGTGGTCCTGTTTGGCGCCATGTACACCTTCTGGCGCCTCACCCGAACGCATGAATTGGTGGTGGCGCGGGCCAGCGGGATCAGCGTCTGGCAGTTCACGGCCCCCGTGCTTGCCTGGGCCATGATCATCGGCGTGTTGCTGGTCACCATCCTGAATCCGATCTTCGCCGCCATGCTGACCCGGTATGAGAAGCTGGAAAACCGCTATCTGCGTGGCCAGACATCCTCCCTGGATGTAGGGCGGTCCGGCCTGTGGCTGACACAGCTGACACCGGAAGGGGCCTATCGCATTCATGCGGAGTCGGTAGTGCCCGGCACGCTGGAGATGCGGCGCGTCATGGTGCTGCTGTCCACGCCGGGGCAAAAACTGTCGGCCCGTCTGGATGCGGCATCCGCCGAACTGGTACCCGGGTATTGGGACCTGAGCGAGGTCTGGTACAATGAACCGGGGGAGCCGGCCCGTTTCCTGGCACGCTATCGCCTGCCCACCGACCTTACCGAACAGCGCATCCAGAACAGTTTTGCCAGCCCGGACACGCTGTCCTTCTGGCAATTGCCGGACTTCATCCGCACGCTGGAACTGACGGGCCTGTCACCGGTAAGGCACCGTCTGCATTGGCATGTTTTGCTGGCACAGCCTTTCTTCTATGCGGCCATGGTGCTGCTAGCGGCGGCCTTCTCCCTTCGGCAGATGCGGGGCGGCGGCACCCTGACCATGGTTGGGGCCGGCATCGTCACCGCCCTGCTGCTGTTCATCGTCAAGGATGTGATCATGGCCCTTGGCCTGTCCGGTGCGGTGCCCGTGATCATGGCCGCCTGGGCCCCCGCCGGGGTGACGGTGATGCTCTCTGCCGCCGCCCTTCTTCACACCGAAGACGGATGAACGCGGTACGCTTTGCGTTTAGCCCTGCAAGCCTCTATAAGAACGCCCCATGATGCAGCCTGTGATCCGACCGACCATGAAAAGCCTTGTGCGCAACACCCTGCTGGGGGCGACCGCCCTGTCTATCGCCCTGCTGTCCGCGCCTGTGGCCGTGATGGCGCAGGGCGCCAACGGGGCCCAGGGCCAGTTGGGCCGTATCGCCGCCATCGTGAACGAGGAACCGATCACGGTCGCCGACGTGGAAGGCCGGTTGCAGCTGGCCATCGTTTCCTCGGGCCTGCCCGACAATGCCGAAACGCGCCAGCGCCTGCTGCCGCAGGTCATCCGTCTGCTGACCGACGAGGCCTTGCAAATCCAGGAAGCGCGCGAGCGCAACCTGACGGTCACCGAGGATGAGCTGAGCGAGGATCTGGAAGCCGCCGCGCAGCGCAACCGCATGGATTTGGACCAGTTGAAGGCTGCCCTGGCCCAGGCCGGCGTGCCCTGGAACACCATGCGTCAGCAGATGCTGGCCCAGATCGCCTGGAGCAAGGTCGTGCAGCGCGTGGTGCGCCAGCAGGTGACCGTGCCCGACAGCGAAGTGAACGCCTATATCGAGCGTATCCGCGCCAATGCCGGCAAGCCGGAATATCAGGTCGCGGAGATCTTCCTGGCCGTCGACAGCAGCACCAATGAAGCCGAGGTTCTACGCCTGGGCGAGCGTCTGGTGGAACAGATCGGCCGGGGTGCGAATTTCAGCGCCGTTGCGCGCCAGTTCTCGCAATCTGCCGGTGCCGCCAGCGGCGGTGATCTGGGCTGGATCCAGCAGGGCCAGCTGGAAGATAATCTGGACCGGTCGTTGCAGCAGATGCAGAAGGGCCAGTTCTCTCGCCCGATCCGTGGTTCTGCCGGCTACCACATTCTGTGGCTGCGCGATCAGCGTATCGTGGCCGCGGGTGACCCCAAGAATATCCAGATTGCCATTCGTCAGTTCGTGGTGCCCATCGCCGGTGAGGCGCAGGCCCAGCAAGACGCCGCCTTTGACGCCGCGAAGCAGGTGAGCGAGCAGGCGCGCGGCTGTGAAGCCCTGGAGCAGGCAACGCAGGCCGTGCCGGGATCGCAGGTTTTCACCCAGCCGCTGACCCGTCTGGGCGATATCCCCGAACAGATCGGGCAGATGGTGAGCGCACTGGGTGTGGGTCAGGCGACGGCCCCGCTGATGACCGACCGTGGCGCCATGCTGCTGATGGTCTGCGACCGTGTGGTGCCGGAAGGCAGCTTGCCCCCACCCGATCAGGTGCGCAGCGCCCTGTTCCAGGAACGCATGGATTTGCAGCAACGCCGGTACCTGCGCGACCTGCGCCGGAACGCCACCATCGAGACCAGGATGTAAGCCATGGCGGCGCCGCTGGGCCTGACCATGGGGGAACCGGCAGGCATCGGCGGCGACATCGCCCTGAAGGCCTGGATGGAACGCGGGGCGGCATCAGTGCCGCCCTTCGTCTTGCTGGATGACCCCGACCGTATCACGGCGCTGGCATCAACGCTGGGCCTGGATGTGCCGGTTGCCATTGTCGATGAGGCGGGGCTGGATCGCATTGCCGATCTGTTTGCCACGTCCCTTCCGGTGCTGCCCGTCGCCTTGCCCGCCCCGGTTACCTATGGCAATCCCGATCCGGCCAATGGATCGGCGGTGATTGCGGCGATTGATCGTGCGGTGCATCTGGCAACGACTGGTCAGCTTTCTGGGGTCGTCACGAACCCGATCCAGAAAAGTGCGCTGTATGCTTGCGGCTTCCGTTGGCCGGGCCATACCGAGTATCTGGCGCATCTGGCGGGATTGCCCGATGACGGGACCGTCATGCTGCTAGAAGGCGGGGGCTTGCGCGTCGTGCTGGCAACCATCCATGTCGCGGTCAAGGACGTGGCTCAATATCTGACGTCGGATGTCATTCTCCACGTGGCCCGCGTCACCCATGCCGCCCTAAAAAGTGATTTCGGTATCGAAATACCCCGCCTGGCCGTTGCCGCCTTGAACCCGCATGCAGGTGAAGGCGGGGCCATGGGGCGGGAGGAGATTGAGGTCATCGCACCCGCCGTCGCCACCATGAAGGCCGAAGGCATCAATGCCGCCGGCCCCTTCCCTGCCGACACCCTGTTCCATGCCGGTGCCCGTGCGCGATATGACGCGGTGGTCTGCATGTATCATGACCAGGGTCTGATCCCGCTGAAGACGCTGGATTTCGACACGGGCGTGAATATCACGCTGGGCCTGCCCTTCGTCCGCACCTCGCCTGACCATGGCACGGCCCTTTCGCTGGCGGGCACGGGCGAAGCCAATGCCAGCAGCCTGATCGCGGCCCTGCATGCCGCCTCCCGCATCGCCGCCCGCCGGCAGAAGAGTGCTTGATATGAGTGATGGCCGCGACCTGTCCCACCTGCCGCCCCTGCGTGATGTCATCGCCACCCACGAACTGGCCGCCAAGAAGGCCTTTGGGCAGCATTTTCTGCTGGACCTTAACGTCACCCGCCGCATCGTGCGCGAGGCGGGCGATTTCACGGGCGTGAACATCGTGGAGGTGGGGCCCGGCCCCGGCGGCCTGACCCGCGCGCTGGTGGAAAGCCCGGCTGCCAGCATCACCGCCGTTGAGCGCGACCCGCGCTTTGCCGTCGCCCTGGCGGACATAGTGGCCGCGTCGGCGGGGCGTATGCGGTTGATTGAGGCGGATGCCCTGACCGTGGACCCGGTTGATCTGGTCCCGGCCCCGCGCGCCGTCGTCTCCAACCTGCCTTATAATGTCGGCACACCGCTGCTGATCGGTTGGTTGAAGCGGATCGGGGAGTATCGGTCCCTGACCTTGATGTTCCAGAAGGAAGTGGCCGACCGCATCGTGGCGGGCACGCGGACCCCGGCCTATGGCCGTTTGGCCGTTATGGCGCAATGGCTGGCCCATTGCCGCAATCTGTATGACCTGCCGGCCCGCGCCTTCACCCCGCCGCCCAAGGTGGACAGTGCCGTGGTCCAACTGACCCCGCGCGAACGCCCTGCCGATGATCCCGACTTCGCCACCATGGAGGCGCTGGTCGCGGCCGCCTTTGGGCAGCGGCGCAAGATGCTGCGCGCCAGCCTGAAATCCCTGATGAAGGAACCGGAGCCGCTGCTGCTCTCCGTCGGCATCCCGCCCACCGCGCGGGCGGAGGAGATAGACGTGGCCGGGTTCGTCGCCCTGGCCAAGGCCTGGAAGGCGAAATGAAAAGGGCCCCACGTCACCGTGGGGCCCTTTCCTTTTAGACCACGCCCGCCTTGCTGAAAGGCAGGTCGTGCAGCTTCTGGCCCGTGGCGCGGAAGACCGCGTTGGCGACCGCCGGGGCCGCCGTGGGCACACCGGGTTCGCCCACACCGGTCGGTCGGGCCGTGGACGCAACGATATGGACCTCGACATCCGGCATGTCCGACAGGCGCATCGGCTCATACCCGTCGAAATTGCTCTGATCGACCAGACCATCCGTCAGGGTGATCTGATCGCGCAGGGCATGGCCGATACCGAAGCCGGTGCCGCCTTCGATCTGGGCCTTGATGACGTTGGGGTTGACGGGCACGCCGCAATCCACGGCCACGACAACACGATCCACCTTGATCTTGCCATCCTTGGACACCGTCACCTCGGCCACATGCGCGACAAAGCTGCTGAAGCTTTCATGCACGGCAACGCCGCGCGCTCGCTTCGATCCGTCCGCCGCCGGAGCCAGCGGCTTGGACCAGCCGGCCTTTTCCGCCGCCAGTTTCAGCACGCCGGTCAGACGCGGATGGGCATCACCCAGCAGTTCCAGACGGAAAGCCACCGAATCCTTACCGGCTGCCGCCGCCAGTTCCTCAACAAAGGCTTCCTTGGCATAGGCCGTGTGGGTGTGACCGACCGACCGCCACCACAGCGTGGTAACCGGCGAGGCCATCTGATGGTAGTCAACGGACAGGTTCGGCACGGCATAGGCCATGTCCGAAGCGCCTTCGACCGCCGTCGCATCGACGCCATCCTTGATCATCACCTGTGCAAAGGGCGTGTCGGCAATGAAGGATTGGGTCACGATGGCCTGTTCCCAGGCGACCAGCTTGCCGGCCTTGTCCAGTCCGCCCTTGACGCGATGAACAACCATGGGGCGGTAACGGCCACCCTGGATGTCATCCTCACGCGTCCAGACCAGATGCACCGGCACCTTCTTGCCCTTGGCTGCCAGGGCCTTGGCGATCAGGGCGACCTCAGCGATGTAATCGGCATTGGTGGTGGCGCGGCGTCCAAAGCTACCGCCAGCCCACAAGGTGTTGATCTTCACCTTGTCAGGCGTAGTGCCCAGGATGCCGGCCACGACCGGCTGTTCGATGCCCTGGAACTGGGACCCGGCCCAGATTTCAGCCCCGCCATCCGCCGTGATTTCCAGCGTGGCGTTCAACGGCTCCATGGGGGCATGAGCCAGATAGGGGAAGCTGTATTCCGCCTCGACGACCTTGGCGGCGGTCTTGAAGGCGGCGCCTGTGTCACCCTTGCGGGCGGCCTTGGTGCCTGGCTTCTTGGCCTGGGCGCGGTATTCGGCCAGCATCTGGTCGGTGCCACGCTTTTCGGCCTTGCTATCATCCCAATCGATGGACAGTGCCTCGCGGCCCTTGATGGCGGCCCATGTGTTCTTTGCCACCACCGCCACACCAACCGGCAGGGTCAGCACGTCGATGACGCCGGGAACCGCCCGGGCGGCCTTGTCATCCACCGACTTCACCGTGCCGCCGAATCGCGGACTGCGGGCCAAAACCGCCGTCACCTGATTGGGACGCCGGATATCCATGGCGAAGATGGCAGTGCCATTGGTCTTCGACACATGGTCCAGCCGGTGCAGCGTCTCGTTTCCGATCAGGCTGTACTGGCCGGGTTCCTTCAAGGTCACCTTGGCCGGGATCGGCTGCTTCGACGCAGCTTCGGCCAGTTGACCGAAGGTGGCGGACTTGCCCGACGCCTTGTGGCTGACAACGCCCTTCGCAACCGTGATCTGGTCCGCTGGCACCTTCCATTGGGACGCGGCGGCGTTCACCAGCATGACGCGGGCGGCGGCACCGGCCATCCGCAGCTCATCCCAGCTATTGGCGACGGCGGTGGAACCGCCCGTACCCTGGATGCCGAAGAAGTGGTTGCCATACAGCTTGCTGTCGGCGGGCGCATGCTCACCGCGCATCTGGGACCAGTCGGCGTCCAACTCCTCTGCCACGATGGTGGTGAGGCCGGTCATAATGCCCTGGCCCTTGTCCAGATGCTTGACCAGGACAGTAACGGTGTTGTCCTTGGCCACACGCACGAACAGGTTCGGGCGCGGGTCGGCGGGGCCGACTAGGCCGGGGGCAGCGGTTTCAGCCGCGAACGATCCCAGCGGGACCACGGCACCGATGACCAGGGCGCCGCCCGTGCCCTTCAGAAAGGTACGGCGGCTGGGGGTGGGTTCGGCCACGTTGGACGCGGCCTGGCGCAGCAATTGACGCAGCATCATGGCTCAGGTCCTCGCCAGCTTGGCAGCCTGCTTCACGGCTGCCTTGATCCGCACATAGGTTGCGCAACGGCAGACATTGCCGTCCATCGCCGCCTCAATATCAGCATCGGTGGGGTTCTGGTTCTCGGCGATCAGGGCCGTGGCAGCCATAACCTGACCCGACTGGCAGTAGCCGCACTGCACCACGTCCAGATCGGCCCAGGCCTTCTGAACGGCAGCGGCGGCCTTGCCGGACAGGCCCTCGATTGTGGTGATCTTGGCACCCACGGCGGCAGAGGCCGGCAATTGACAGGACCGGGTCGGCTGACCGTCCACATGGACCGTACAGGCGCCGCACTGCGCAACGCCGCAGCCGAACTTGGTGCCCGTCATATTCAATTCGTCACGAAGGACCCATAGAAGTGGCATGTCGTCGGCCACGTCCACTTCGCGGACCTTGCCGTTGATATCGAGGCTAATCATCGCTGACCCCAATTAAGAATGAAATCATCAGGCCCTCGCCAAGCCTGACATCGCGGGAGAGGATGAGGGGCAAGGGTTTGGAAGTCTTCCAGATTTCGATCATTTCACGCCAATGGAGGCCAGTTTTGACCTGTATATCCAGTTACTTAGCGCTAATCGTAATATCATGTCAGATATAGCGATGTGACTTCACCAGAACCAGCCGGGCCGGATTGGCGCGAAAGTCGGCAACCGGCTGCTTCCGCCTGCAAGTCTCATCATCTATACTAACCTGAACTTGTGTGCAGTGGGGGTGTGGGTGGCGGCGCGTGTATCGACGGTAGCCTTTCAAGGCATTGATGTGCTGGATATCGATGTTCAGGTGCAGATGACGGGCGGCCCCATCACCTTTCTCGTGGTGGGATTGCCGGACAAGGCGGTGGCGGAAAGCCGGGAACGCGTGCGTGGTGCGTTGCATGCCCTGGGCATTGCGTTGCCGGCACAGCGCTTGATGGTCAATCTGGCACCCGCCGATGTCATGAAGGAAGGATCGCATTTCGATCTGCCCATCGCGCTGGCCCTGCTGGTCATGATGGGCATTCTGCCGGATGACGCCATGGCGGGGTATCAGTCGCTGGGTGAACTGGGGCTGGACGGGTCCATCGCACCGGTCGCCGGTGTCCTGCCCGCCGCCATCAATGCCTTGGCATCGGCCAAGGGCCTGATCTGCCCAGCGGCCAGTGGGGGGGAGGCGGCATGGGCTGGTGATGGGCTGGACATTCTGGCACCGCCATCGCTGCTGGCTCTGATCAATCATTTCAAGGGGACCCAGGTCCTGACAAGGCCGGAACCGAAGCTGCAGCAGGAACTGCCGGGTAGCGTACGGGACCTTCGTGACGTAAAGGGTCAGGAAACGGCCAAACGTGTGCTGGAAGTGGCAGCCAGTGGCGGCCATAACATGTTGATGCTGGGTCCGCCGGGATCGGGCAAGTCCATGCTGGCCGCGCGCCTGCCGGGCCTGCTGCCGGGTTTGGACGCGGCAGAGGCGCTGGAAGTGTCGATGGTGCATTCCATCGCGGGCGGGCTGGAAGAAGGGCGGTTGATCCGTACGCGTCCGTTCCGGGAGGTCCATCATTCCGCCACCCTGGCCGCCATGGTCGGCGGTGGTACACGCGCCAAGCCGGGGGAGATCAGTCTGGCACATCAAGGTGTGCTGTTTCTGGACGAATTGCCTGAATTCGCACGCGGTACGCTGGAGGCCTTGCGACAGCCGCTGGAAACGGGCCGCGCCACCGTCAGCCGCGCCAACCACCATGTCACCTATCCGGCCCGGTTCCAACTGGTGGCAGCCATGAACCCCTGCCGCTGCGGCCATCTGGACGATGCTTCACTGGCCTGTGGCCGGGCGCCGAAATGCGCGCTGGATTATCAGAGCAAGATCAGCGGGCCGCTGTTCGACCGTATCGACCTGCATATCGATGTGCCGGCGGTTAGCGCATCCGACCTGTCACTGCCGCCCCCGCGTGAGGGCACGGCGGAGGTGGCAGCCCGCGTCGCCGCCGCGCGGGAGCGGCAGCGGGAACGGTACAAGGCCCTGCTCCAGCCCGGCCACCCGCCCGTCCGCACCAATGCCGAGGCCGATGGCGAACTGCTGGAAAAGGCGGCGGCACCGGATCCGCAGGGTCGTTCCCTGCTCACCGAGGCGGCGGAACGGCTGAAACTGTCGGCGCGGGGATATCACCGCGTGCTGCGCGTGGCCCGCACCCTGGCTGACATGGACAATGCCGATCAGGTGCGCCGCATCCATGTGGCGGAGGCGCTGTCCTATCGCCGGGTGGCACCGGGCAGGTAGGTTCAGATCAACGAGGCCCGGCAGGCGCGCCCAGATAGGCGCGATATTCGGGGGCCACGTCCTGGGGCAGACGGATGGCGGCGGATGCGATCTTCAATTCCGCCTCACTGATACTGCCGCTGCGCGGTACGCCGACGGTGATGTTGAAACGCGCCACGCTGCCCTTGATGGCGACATCGCGCAGGCCTTTCGCGAAATAGTGGAACGTGTATTCGGAGATGATGCCGTAAGACACCCGGCCATGCTGGACCAGGCGGAAGACATTCTCCTCTGACCGGACATCGCGCCGTGACACGGCCCCGCTGTCGAAACCCTGGCGCATCCGGTCGCCATATTCGTAGCCGATGACGGTCGCCACCTCCGCCGGCAGGGAACATTGATCACAGATGCTGGGCGCCCCCTGCGCCGCGATGAAGACACTGTCGGCGGTATAGAGGCGGCGACCAAACCAAAGATCGTCTGGATAGGCATACCAGCCGGGGGCGACGTGGCACACCATATCCACCTCGCCCGCCCGCACCAGTTCAGGCAACCGTTTGGGCGGGGCCAGCCGCACCGTCGTATCACGACCGAGCCGTTCGGCCACCTTGCGGCACAAATCAATGGCCAGTCCCTTCGCCTCTCCGCCACCCTCATCCAAGATTAGATAGGGGGGCGGCAGACTGTCAGAAACGACAAGGCGCAGGGGTGCAGCAGCCGGGGCAACGGCAGGAAATACAATTAAAAGAAGAGTTAAAAATAAATAACACAGCCAAAAACGTGTAATGCCCCACATGGCCATGCGCTTATTCATCCATCTTTTATGATCAGCCCGCTTAGGGTGTATGATTGTTCGGACCTGATGCCAAGGCTTGTTGAGGAGGCATCCCCTGTGCGACCCTCAAACGGCACGACCCCGGCGATGGAGAGGGCAATGGCGGCGGTTTTGGGGATTGGTGGTCTGTTTATAAAGGCATCCGACCCGGCAGCCATGGGCGATTGGTACCGAAGGGTACTGGGAATCGACTGGGGTGATTTTGGGGCGATGTTCCCCCATCCCGACCGGGGCTTCACCCTGCTTAGCGGGTTCAAGGCGACCAGCAGCTATTTTGATCCAAGCCCCCTACCCTTCATGGTGAACCTGATCGTTGATGATCTGGATGGGGTGCTGGAAAAGGCGTTGGCGGCGGGGGTGGAACCTTTGGGCCGCGACGATAGCGACCCCAATGGCCGCTTCGCCTGGCTGATTGATCCCTGGGGATTGAAGATCGAGTTGTGGGAAGCGCCGGCAAAAGCGGGGGATTAAACCCGCTTGCCGCCCGGTTTGCCGATGTGGCGCGGGTCGGTATAGGCCTTGGCGGCGGCTTCCGGCTTTCGCAGGTTTTCCATCAGGGCCATGGCAAAACGGCCGCCATCATTGCGCGACTGCAGAAAACTGGCCACGACATCGCGCGCCGCATCCTTGTCATAGGGCACTTGATCGGGCGGCAGGGTGCGCGCTGCCTCCGCCGCTTCGGCGGCCTTCTGGGCGCGGGCCAGAACATCGGGATCGATGCGCCGCCGGATGGTGCGGATCTGGCGCAGCAGTTCGGCTTTCGCGTCGCTGGACATTGCTGTTGGCCCCGGAGTGATCACGGGGCACAGGATGCGCGCAAGGGCCTGTGGCTGCAAGGGGCATTGAAAACACGCGCGAAATGGTTAGACCGGCCCGCAAAGGGTTGCGCCCCTGCCGTCTTGCCCTATCTTGGGCGACCAGTGCCGGGATAAATACGGGAGAGAAACCCCATGGACCGCGTTGATGCAGAAGCCCAGTGCCTGTTGTCCCCCATCAACCACACCCTGTCGCGACGGATGTTCGCCATGACGACGCTGGCGGGTGGTTTCGCCCTGTCCACCCTGCCCGTTTCCGCTCAGACCATCACCACGCCCACCGACGGGCTGGTCGCGGGTGAGGTATCGATCCCGGTGGAGGGCGGCAGCCTTCCCGCCTATCGCGCCAAACCGGCGGGCAAGGGCCCGTTCCCCATCGTGATGGTGGTGCAGGAAATCTTCGGCGTGCATGAGCATATCAAGGATGTCTGCCGCCGCTTTGCCAAGGAAGGATATCTGGCAGTCGCGACAGAGTTGTTCGCGCGCCAGGGCAATGCCGCTTCCTTCACCGATACCGGTGCCCTGATCCGAGAGTTGGTGAACAAGGTGCCGGATGCGCAGGTCATGGCCGATCTGGACGCCACAGCCGCCTGGGCGGCCAAGGATGGCGGCGATATTTCGCGGTTGGGCATCACCGGCTTCTGCTGGGGTGGGCGCACCACCTGGCTTTATGCTGCACATAACCCGAAGCTGAAGGCCGGCGTCGCCTGGTATGGCCGTGTGACCAGTGCACCGACGGAGCTGCAGCCCATGGTGCCGGTCAATCTGGTGCAGAAGATGAATGCACCGGTCCTGGGCCTTTATGGCGGCAAGGATGGCGGCATCCCCATGGCCGATGTGGAGCGGATGCAAAAGGCGCTGGCCGCCGTCAATTCGCGCAGCACCTTCCATGTCTATCCCGACGCCCCCCACGCCTTCCACGCCGATTATCGGCCCAGCTATCGCCCTGACAATGCCAAGGACGGGTGGAAGCGCTGTCTGGAATGGTTCCGCATTAACGGGGTTTAGTTTGCCTCAAGCGCCCGCACGCACGGGCGCGGCGGCAGTCGCCGCCGGAGTGGTCTCAGCCTTCGCTTGAGCCCACTCTCCCCCATGGGGATCATGCCCGACCGGTTTTTCTGACGCTTGCAGCATCGGGGGCGGGGCAGCATAGTCCCGCCCCGCCGATCCACGCCGTCAGCAGAAAGCCCGCTCCATGGCCGTCCATCCGCATGATATCGACGCCCGCGCCGAGACGTTCGCCCATCGCCACCTGCTGGGGATCGAGGGGCTGACGGCGCCGGAGATCAATCTGCTGCTGGATACCGCCGACCGTTATGTCGAACAGAATCGCGGTGAGAACCGGGTGACGAACAAGCTGGCTGGCAAGACCATCGTCAACCTGTTCTTCGAAAACTCCACCCGCACCCGCACCAGCTTTGAACTAGCCGCCCGCCGCCTGGGTGCCGATGCCATCAACATGTCGGTCGACGGCAGTTCGGTGAAGAAGGGCGAGACCCTGATCGATACGGCCCTGACGCTGAACGCCATGCATCTGGATGCGCTGGTGGTGCGGCATCAGGAATCGGGCGCGCCGAAGCTGCTGGCCAGCAAGGTCAACTGCGCCGTCATCAATGCCGGCGACGGGCAACATGAGCACCCGACCCAGGCGCTGCTGGACGCGCTGACCATCCGCCGCCGCCTGGGCACGCTGAAGGGTCTGACGGTCGCCATCTGCGGCGACATCCTGCACAGCCGCGTGGCCCGGTCTAACATCCATCTGCTGAACATCATGGGCGCCAATGTCCGTGTGGTTGCCCCGCCCACCCTGCTGCCCGGTGCCGTGGACCGGATGGGGGTTGAGGTGCATCACTCCATGGCCACCGGCCTGAAGGATGCCGACATTGTCATGATGCTGCGGCTGCAGCTGGAGCGTATGCAGGGCCAGTTCCTGCCCAGCCAGCGGGAATATTTCCGCTTCTTCGGCCTGGATTACGACAAGCTCTCGGTAGCCAAGCCCGGCGCCCTGATCATGCATCCAGGCCCGATGAACCGCGGCGTGGAGATCGACAGCCTGGTAGCCGACGATATCCATCGTTCGGTGATCCTGCAGCAGGTGGAACTGGGCGTGGCCGTGCGCATGGCCTGCCTGGACCTGCTGACCGCAGCACCCAAGGCCGCGTAAGCGGGATCAGCCCCAGTCCCAGACGCCGGGTTGACGCCGGCGCAGACTTTCCATCTTTGCCGGCGGCTGCGGGGTGGTGCCGACGCCATCCACAGGCCGCGATGGCCGATACATCTTGTCCCCAATGCGGGGCAGCATCCGGAACGGGCTTCCCGTGAAATCGGAAGGCTTTGGCAGTGGCCGTTCCGCAATGTCGCATTGATCCATGGCATCCTCCCGTAAACAGGCAGCACATTAGAACATTTCAAGAACATTGACAAGTCAGCTTCGGGATCAAATCGCAGACGTGGGTATGTTCCCGGCACGCAGCCGACCCACCGCAAGGATCAGAATGCGTCCTGCGCCGACGTGATTCATGCTGTCCGAATTACTTTTGCGAAGGATGGGGAAGCGATGTCGCGCCTGGATGCATATGACTGGCCGTTACTCAGCAATGACCTTAACAACCAGGGCAGTACCGTCCTGCAAGGGTTACTGACAGCGGACGAATGCGCACGGATTTCCGGGATGTACCCGGATGAAAGCCATTTCCGCAGTCATGTCATCATGGCCCGTCATGGATTCGGACGAGGAGAGTACCGGTATTTTCGCTATCCGCTGCCCGATCTGGTGCAGGCCATGCGGACGGCGCTGTATCCCCGTCTTGCACCCATTGCCAATAACTGGAACGCAAGGCTGGGCCGTGAACGGCATTATCCGGCGGCGCATGCGGATTATCTGGCGCAATGCCATGCGGCGGACCAGAAACGCCCCACGCCGCTTCTGCTGCAATATGGTCCCGGCGACTATAATTGCCTGCATCAGGACCTGTATGGCGATCTGGTTTTTCCGTTGCAGGTGGCCGTTCTGCTGTCCGAACCGGGGCGGGATTTCACAGGCGGTGAGTTCGTGCTGACTGAACAGCGACCCCGCATGCAAAGCAGGGTGGAGGTCGTCCCCCTGCGCCAGGGGGACGCTGTGATCTTCGCCGTGAATGAGCGGCCCGTACAAGGCACGCGCGGCCCCTACCGCGTTGCCCTGCGCCATGGCGTCAGCCGTGTTCGCTCCGGTCACCGTCACACGCTGGGCATTATCTTTCACGACGCACGATAAGGCCCACCCTTACCTGACGCCCGTACCGCTGATCCAGCCGCCGCCCAGCATCCGTTCGCCATCATAGAACACGGCCGCCTGTCCTGGCGAAATCCCGTACTGTGCGGCCTCCAGTTCAACAATGGCATTGCCACCGCCATGCAGGACCAGCACCGCCGCCGCCGGGTTCTGGGCCGACCGCAGCTTGACCGAGACGGGCATGGGCACCCCAACCGCATTAGGACCCAGCCAGTTCAGTTCGCGCACCATCACCTTGTCACGGGCCAGTGCCGCGCGCGGCCCAACCACTACCTGATTGGCAACGGGATCAACGCGTACAACATAAAGCGGATCGACATCATCGCCGGCTTCCGTCTTGCGCCCACCAATGCCAAGGCCCTTGCGCTGCCCCACCGTGTAATTGATCACGCCGTCATGACGGCCCATGATGGTGCCATCGACATGCACGATCTCCCCCGGCCGCACGGCACCGGGGCGCAGCTTTTCCACCACCTTGGCGTAACCGCCAGTGGGCACGAAGCAGATATCCTGACTGTCGGGCTTATCCGCCACGGCGAGGCCCAGGGCGTCGGCGATGGCGCGGGTTTCCGTCTTGGGCTTGTCACCCAGCGGGAAGCGCAGGAAATCCAACTGTTCCTGCGTGGTGGCAAACAGGAAATAGGATTGGTCGCGGTTATGGTCGGCCCCGCGCAGCATCGCGGCCCGACCATCGACCATCTCACGCCGCGCATAATGGCCCGTGGCCATGCAATCCGCCCCAAGTTCACGGGCCTGATCCAGCAGGTCCTTGAACTTGACGGTCTGGTTGCAGCGGACGCAGGGGATGGGCGTTTCGCCCTTCAAATAGGTATCGACGAAATCATCCATCACCGATTGCTTGAACCGGCTTTCGTAATCCAGCACGTAATGGGGAATGTCGATCTGGTCGGCCACGCGGCGGGCATCATAGATGTCCTGACCGGCGCAGCAGGCACCCTTCTTGCCGACCGTCATGCCGTAATCATAAAGCTGCAAAGTGATGCCGACGACGTCATAGCCTTCACGGCGCAGCATAGCAGCCGCAACAGAGCTATCGACGCCACCGGACATGGCGACGACGACGCGGGTATCGGCCGGGGCCTTATCAATGCCAAGCGAGTTCATGCTCCCTATATAGCGGCAAACCGGGCCGGGACAATCGCGCATCCCTTGCGGGGCCGCCATACGCCAAGCGGCTGGTTATAGGTCACCCCATCATGTAAAACGCTTGTTTGAATGATAAGAGGGGAAACGCGCATGCCCGGCATCAAGGCCAACGGCATCAACATTGCCTATCAGGATGAAGGACAGGGTCCGGCCCTGCTGCTCTGCCATGGCTGGCCGGAACTGGGCCACAGCTGGCGGCATCAGGTGCCGGCCCTGGTGGCCGCTGGCTACAGGGTAATCGTGCCGGACATGCGCGGCTTTGGCGGGACCGATGTGCCGGACGCGGTTGAGGATTACACGATCCTGCATCTGGTGGGCGACATGGTCGGCCTTCTGGACGCGCTGAAGATCGAGAACTGCACCATCATCGGCCATGACTGGGGTGCGCCCGTTGCCTGGCATGCCGCCCTGATGCGGCCCGACCGGTTCCGGGCGGTGGCGGGACTGGCCGTCCCCTGGTCGCCGCGCGGCCCCCATGGCAGCCTGGTCGGCATGGCGCGTGCCCAGGGTCTGAACCGGTTCTACATGGTCTGGTTTCAGGAGCCGGGCGTGGCGGAGGCGGATCTGGAAAGGGACCCTTACGAAACCCATCGCCGTCTGCTGGTCGGCGCGTCGGGCGCCGCGGCGGCGGCTGGTAAGGGCTGGCCGCTGGTGATCCCGGATGGCAAGGGGCTGGTTGAAACCTGCCCGCCGGTCGAGAGCCTGCCCGACTGGCTGAGCGAGGAAGATTTGCAGACCTACGCCACCGCCTATCGCCGGACGGGCCATCGCGGCGGCCTGAACTGGTACCGGAACCTGGACCGCAACTGGGCGCTGACGGCCCCCTGGCATGGTGCGCCCATCCGCGTGCCCGCCTGCTTCATCGCCGGTTCGCTGGATGGGGTCTTGCGCATGCCGGGCATGGATAAGGCGCTGCGGGCCATGGAAGGCGTTACCTGCACCGATTTCCGGGGCACAACCCTGATCGACGGGGCCGGACACTGGGTGCAGCAGGAAGCGCCGGAAGCGGTGAATGCGGCGCTGATCGCCTTCCTGCAAGGCTTGTAAAAAGATCGGAGTCCGAATATAGATCGGGATGCAACCTTTGCGCGGGGCATCATGATCAATGACATGTTCGACCGGTTGAGCGAGCCGGCGGCGAACCGGCTTGCCGATGGGTTCGTGCGGGTGGCGGCAGCCTTGAAGGCCAATGACTGGCGCGGTGCGACGCCGCACGGCCTCACGGCCACGCAGGCCCGCATCCTGACCCTGCTCCGCGACAATCCCGATGGTTTGCGCCCCGTCACCATCGCGGCGCGTATCGGGGTGAAGGCGCCGACCGCCAGTGAGGCGACGACCACCCTGATCCAGAAGGGTCTGGCAGCCCGCGTTGCCGCGCCTGATGACGGGCGCGGCAATCTGGTGCTGGCCACCCGCGCCGGTCTGGCCCTGGCCGACCGGTTCGGCGGTGGCCCTGTGTTCCTCATCGACGCGCTGGGCGATATGCCAGCGTCGGACCAACTGTCGCTGCTGCGCCTGATGCTGCGCCTGATCCGCACGCTGCAACGGGCCGGGCATATCGCGCCCAGCAAAATGTGCTTGGATTGCAAATACTTCCAGCCGAATGTGAATCCAGGATCGGATCAGCCGCATCATTGCCATTTCGTCGGCGCGCCGCTGGGTGACCGGCATCTGCGGCTGGATTGCCCCGAACAATCCCCCGCCCCCATTCCCGTCGCGAATGAGGTCTGGGCCGGATTCCTGAATGATCGGGGAGAGGTGCGATGAGCGTCCGATTGTCCCATCTATTGGTCGGAACGCCGCAGCCGCTGGGCGACAAGGCGGTGCCCAGTTCCATCGCCAGCCGTCGGCCCGTGAACGCCCCTGTGCGCGTCACCATGCTGGGGCTGGATGGTGATGCCGTGGGCGACACCAAGGTGCATGGAGGGCCCGACAAGGCCATCCATCTCTACCCGTATGATCATTACGCCGTGTGGGCCGGCGAACAGCAGGCCATGACGGCTCACCTGTCGCAACCGGGGGCGTTTGGCGAAAACCTGTCTGTGGCCGGGGTGACGGAGGCGGATGTCTGCCTGGGCGATGTGGTAGCACTGGGCACCGCCCGGTTGCAGATCGCACAGGCGCGGCAGCCCTGCTGGAAGCTGGGTGTGCGCTTCGGCCTGCCCACCCTGCCGCGTCTGGTACAGAAGACGGGGCGCACCGGCTGGTACTACCGTGTGCTGGAGGAAGGAGAGATTCAGGCCGGTGACGAACTTCGCCTGATCGACCGACCGAACCCCACCTGGACACTGGCCCGCGCGCTCCGCACCCTTTATGTGGACACGCTGAACCGGGATGCCCTGACCGAACTGTCCACCCTGCCCGGCGCCAGTGCCGGTTTGCAGCGTCTGGCCGCCAACCGGCTGGCCAATGCCGCGGTGGAGGATTGGGAGCGGCGGCTGGGCGGCGGTTAAACCTCTACCGACCCCGGCACCACGGGACGCGGACGGCCATCCTTGCCCAGTGCAACATAGGTGAACACACCCTCCGTCACCTTATAGGCGGTGCCGTCATAGCGGCGGACCCAGACATCGACGCGGACCCGGATCGAGGTATTGCCGATCCGCTCCACCTCCGTATAGCAGTTCACCTCGTCGCCGACGGCGACGGGGCGGTGGAATTTCATGGCCTCCACGCCGACCGTCGCCACCGGCCCGCGCGCCACGCGCACGGCGGGGGCGGCCCCGGCCAAATCCATCTGTGACATGACCCAGCCGCCGAACACCTGACCATTGCCGTTCAGGTCGGCGGGCATGGCGAAGGTGCGCATGGAGGGCGCATCGCGGTCGAAATCCGGCATCCGATCCTGGCTCATGCCCTGAAACTCCCTCTTTCATCAAAATGTAGGGGTCTATGTCGTCGGGAGATACCGCATCTCCTTGAACAAGACCCCGACCCATTCCTATAATGGCGCATGAGCGACCTCTTCCAGAACTCCGCCGCCAAGCAAGACAGCTATTCCGCCCAGGACATCGAGGTCCTGGAGGGGCTGGAACCCGTTCGCCGCCGTCCCGGCATGTACATTGGCGGGACCGATGATCGTGCCCTGCACCATTTGGTGGCCGAAATCCTGGACAACGCCATGGACGAGGCGGTGGCCGGCCATGCCAGCCGCATCGACCTGGACCTGTCCGCCGACGGCACGGTCACGGTGCGCGACAATGGCCGTGGCATCCCCACCGACGAGCATCCCAAATATCCCGGCAAGTCGGCGCTGGAAGTGATCTTCACCACACTGCATTCCGGCGGCAAGTTCTCTGGCAAGGTCTATGCGACGTCGGGCGGTCTGCATGGCGTCGGCTCGGCCGTCGTGAACGCCCTGTCCGACCGCCTGCATGTGGAGGTGGCGCGTGACCGGCAACTCTTCGCGCAGACCTTCTCCCGCGGCGTACCGCTGGGACCGCTGACCCCTGCCGGCGCGGTCCAGAATCGTCGCGGCACCACCGTTAGCTTTCATCCTGATGCCGAGATTTTCGGACCTGACGCGCATTTCAAGCCGGAGCGGCTGTACCGGCTGTGCCGGTCCAAGGCCTATCTTTATCGCGGCGTGGAAATCCGCTGGTCCTGCGACACCGCCCTGATCAGCGCCGATAGCGGCGTGCCGGCGGCAGAGGTGCTGCATTTCCCCAATGGCCTGCTGGATTATCTGAACGGTACCCTGAAAAGCCGGGCCACGGTCACCCCCCTGCCCTTTGCCGGTCAGGCCGATTTTCCGGGCGATGCGGGCCGGGTGGAATGGGCCATCGCCTGGCCAGAGGATGATGAAGGCTTCAGCCACACCTACTGCAACACCATCCCCACCCCGCTGGGCGGTACGCATGAGGTGGGGCTGCGCGGTGCCCTGACCCGTGGGATTAAGTCGTACGGGGAGATGCTGGGCAACAAGCGCGCTGCCAACATTACCGCCGATGATGTGATGGAGGGGGCGACGATTCTGCTCTCCGTCTTCATCCGCGACCCGCATTTCCAGGGCCAGACCAAGGAACGGCTGGTCAGCGCTGATGCGCAGAAACTGACCGAAAGCGCCATCAAGGATCGGTTCGACCATTGGCTGTCGGGATCGCCTGACGCCGCCAAGGGCCTGATCGAACGGCTGATCGAAAAGGCCGAAGAACGCGCGCGCAAGAAGGCGCAGAAGGAGATGGCGCGCAAGACGCCGACCCGCCGTCTGCGCCTGCCCGGCAAGCTGGCCGATTGTTCGCGCCAGAGTGCCGAGGATACCGAGATCTTCATCGTGGAGGGCGATTCGGCCGGCGGTTCCGCCAAACAGGCCCGCCGTCGCGATACCCAGGCCATCCTGCCCCTGCGTGGCAAGATCCTGAACGTGGCATCGGCCAGCGTGGACAAGCTGCGCGGTAACCAGGAACTGGCCGATCTGGCCCAGGCCCTGGGCTGTGGCACGGGCAAGGAATTCAGCGTCGACAAGCTGCGCTACGAACGCGTCATCATCATGACCGACGCCGATGTCGACGGCGCCCACATCGCCTCCCTGCTGATGACCTTCTTCTATCGGGAGATGCCGGGCCTGATCCAGCAGGGCCACCTGTATCTGGCCCTGCCGCCGCTGTACCGCCTCGCCGGCGGCGGTAATACGCGTTATGCCCGCGATGACGCGCATAAGGACGAGTTGATGAAGACCGTGTTCAAGTCGGTCAAGGGCAAGGTGGAAATCAGCCGCTTCAAGGGCCTGGGCGAAATGCCGCCCGCGCAGTTGAAGGAAACCACCATGGACCCGTCCAAGCGCACCCTGCTGCGCGTCGTGGTCCCGGATCAGCGCGACCCCGACCAGAAGGACGATGTCGAAGAGACCAAGGCCCTGGTGGAAAGCCTGATGGGCCGCAAGCCAGAGCTACGGTTTAAGTTCATCACCGAGAATGCGAAATTTGCGCAGGATTTGGATGTGTGAGGGTTGGGGCCGCCGGCTCCCTCCAACCCGATTGTCAGCGCAGGTGATGAAGTGACAGGTTCATGCGCTGGTGCAGAATACGCAATATTTCAGTGACGCCATCGTTCAGGCGATAGATGACGATATGCCGCCCGACAAGAATGGAGCGGCTGCCTGGTAGATATTCGTCCTGGGAACGGCTTTCTACTATCAAGGGATTGACGGCGATACGATCAAAACCTCTGACCAAGGCAGCCTTATATTTAAAAGCTTGGTCAGTTCCCCATTGCCGGCTGGTATATTCGGCGATACTTATCAGGTCCTCAGTCGCAAGTTCCGTCAGCCGCCAGGGCATTTCAATCAGTTGCCCGTCGTTGCCGGCTGTTTTGCGCGGGCGATCCCGATCTCAAATATCTCATCTACTGACAGTGCCGTGAATTTGCCGGCGTCCGCCTCCGCAGCGCCCGCAAGGATGGCAGCACGGATGGCTTCCTTTTCGACGCGGACAAGCTCTGCATCCAAGGCGCCGCCCAGAATCGAACCGGCACTACGACCGGTCAAGGTCTGCAGCTTAGCCAGGGTTTCCGCCGTGTTCTGGTCAAGGTCGATATGACTGATCATTGAAGTAGTATGGGCACGCCACCAATCGCTGTCCAGCCATTGACGCAAATCAGGTCGAGTTTGAGGAGGCGGAACAGGGCGAAGAAGTGCGCCCGACTAGGCCGGGGGCATAGCCCCCACCCAAGTGCCTCACCCATACCGATGCGCCTTCAGCATGTCCATCAGCGCGTCATCCCATTCGGGCGGTGTCGGTTCCTGTCCCGTGATCCAGTTGTAGAGGTCGGGGTCGGACATTTCCAACAGGGCCTCGAACCGGTCCACCATCGCCTCGTCCATCGCCGCGATATGTTTGCGGGCAAAAGAGCCCAGCAGCAGGTCCATTTCCTTGGTGCCGCGATGGTCGCTGCGGAAGATCAGGCGCTTGCGGCGGGGGGACAGATCGGCGTCGGGAAGATCGATCATCATCTTGGTTCCGGTTTGATGCTGGGCTTTGATATAGAACCTGTGGGGCCGGCTGTCAGCCGTCCCTTGCCCGGTTCGTGTCAGATAGGGTCAGCCCTTGCGTCCCGCCATCCTGTTTCCCCTGTTCGCGCCCGTGACCAGCCTGCCCGGCCTGGGTCCGCGCCTTGGCAAGCTGGCGGAAAAGCTGGCGGGCCCGCATGTGGTCGATCTGCTGTGGCACAAGCCCACGGGCGTGGTTGACCGTATCCAGGTGCCCAGCATCATGGAAGCACCGGATGGGCGGCATGTGGTGCTGACAGTGCGGGTGGATGGGCATATGCCCTCGCTGACGCCCAGCCGTCCCTACCGCATCCGCTGCACCGACCATACGGGTGCGATGGATCTGGTCTATTTCCATATCAAGGGCGACTGGCTGGAAAAGAAGCTGCCGGTGGGGACCAAGATCACCGTCTCTGGCAAGGCGGAATATTATAATAACCATCTGCAAATCGCCCATCCCGACCATGCCGCCCCGGCGGATGAAGGCGCGCCGCCATCGGCGACGGAGCCCACATATCCGCTGACCGGCGGTCTGAACCCCAAGCCGCTGCGCACCGCCATCCAGGCAGCCCTGACCCGCGCGCCAGAACTGCCGGAATGGCAGGACGCGGCCTGGCTGAAGGCGCGGGACTGGCCCGACTGGCACAGTGCCCTGACCCGCCTGCATAACCCGGTGGATGAGGCCGATATCAACCCGCTGGGGCCGGTTCGCCAACGTCTGGCCTTTGATGAGTTGCTGGCCAACCAACTGGCCCTGGTGCTGGTGCGGGCACAGCAACGGAAACTGACGGGACGGGTGACGAAGGGCGACGGTCGGCTGCGCGCCGCCGTGGCAGCGGCCCTGCCCTATCGTCTGACGGGGGCACAGGAGCGGTCGCTGGCGGAGATTTTCGCCGATATGGAAGACCCGTCGCGCATGCTGCGCCTGTTGCAGGGCGATGTGGGCAGCGGCAAGACCATCGTCGCCCTGATGTGCATGCTGAACGCCGTGGAGACGGGCGCGCAGGCCGCCCTGATGGCCCCCACCGAAATTCTGGCGCGACAGCATGTCGAAACCCTGACGCCACTGTGTGAAGCCGCCGGTGTGCGGCTTGCCGTCCTGACGGGGCGGGACAAGGGCAAGGCGCGGGCGGCCCTGCTGGAACGGCTGGCGGCGGGGGAGATTGATATCCTGGTCGGGACTCATGCCCTGTTTCAGGAGGAGGTGGCCTTCGCCGATCTGGCCGTGGCCGTCATCGATGAGCAGCATAAGTTCGGCGTGCATCAGCGCCTGCAACTGGCGGCTAAGGGGCGTGGCGTCGACACGCTGGTCATGACGGCCACGCCGATCCCCCGCACCCTGACCCTGACGGTCTATGGCGACATGGATGTGTCGCGCCTGGATGAAAAGCCGCCGGGGCGGCAGCCCGTGAAAACCGTGGTGATGCATGCCGACCGGTTGGAGGAGGTCGCGGGCGGCCTTGCCCGCGCCATCGCATCGGGCCAGCGCATCTATTGGGTCTGCCCCCTGGTGGAGGAAAGCGAGCAGGTTGACCTTGCCGCCGCCACCCACCGTCACGCCACCCTGGTGGAGCGGCTGGGCGACCGTGTCGGCCTGATCCATGGCAAGATGAAGGGGCCGGACAAGGATGCCGTCATGGCCGCCTTTGCCGAGGGGCGGCTGGATGTTCTGGTCGCCACGACCGTGATTGAGGTGGGCGTGAATGTGCCCGAAGCGACCATCATGGTGATCGAACATGCCGAGCGTTTCGGTCTGGCGCAGCTACACCAGTTGCGTGGTCGCGTCGGGCGTGGCACAGGCGCCAGCACCTGCCTGCTGCTCTATTACCAGCCGCTGGGCGAGGTGGCGCGGCAGCGGTTGCAGGTGATGAAGGATACCGAGGATGGCTTCATCATCGCGGAGAAGGACCTGGAACTGCGTGGGGCCGGCGAAATGCTGGGCACCAAGCAGTCGGGCATTCCCGAGTTCCGGCTGGCCGATATCGCCGTACACGGCGAATTGCTGGCCGTGGCCCGCGACGATGCCCGCCTGATCGTCAACCGCGACCCTGAACTGGAGTCCGACCGCGGTAAAGCCCTGCGCACCCTGCTCTACCTGTTTGAGCGGGATGCAGCAGTGAAATATCTGCGGTCGGGGTGAAGGCCTCAGAACCCCGCCGCCTGCTGCGTTGCCGCCATCGGTTCGTTCTGCAAGCGGTCCAGTTGGGCCACCACGCGTTCGGACGCTTCCTCCACAAGGGCGATTTCCTTCATGGCCCCGTCCAGGTCGCCGGCATTGAACAGCTCAACGGCGCGGATGCCATGTTCATGCACCGACTTGTGCGGTGCCTCCAGGCCTGCAAAGGCCGGGTGCCCGCGCAGGGGCAGTGAGCCGGGGCCGTAATACCACTTGCCCAGGCGGCACGCATCGTGGCGCGCCAATTCGGCGGCGTTCAGCGTCTGCAAACCCACAACCATGTCGGCCAGCCGCTTCTTCCACATGATGTGATCGACCTTGGCGATCTTCACAATCTTGTTGGGGATGTCCTGCTTCATCAGGTCGGACAGTTGCTTGCCCAGCAGTGATTCCACGCCCTTGGTCGCATCGACATTGCGCATGATCGCCTGGCTGTTGCGCGCGGCCCGGCTGGCAATGTCGGTAACGCCCTGGGCCACTTCCTGCGCTGCCGCCGTCTGCTGATGCAGGATGGCGGCGATTTCGGCCATGCGTTCCGTCGTGGTATCGACGCGGGTCGTCACATCATCAATCCGGGCCGACACTTCGCGCATCTGGTCCTGGCCGGTGGCGACGGCGCGGGTGCCATCCTGCATCGACCCGACGATGGTGGCCATTTCCGCGCGCAGATGCGCCAGACGGGAACGGATATCCTCCGTGGCTCGTCCCGTCTGGTTAGCGAGGCTTTTGACCTCTGACGCCACGACGGCAAAGCCCTTGCCCGCCTCCCCGGCGCGCGCCGCCTCGATCGTCGCGTTCAGCGCCAGAAGGTTGGTCTGCGCGGCAATCGCCTCGATGCTGGCCAGGATGTCCTGGATACGGTCAGACGCTTCGGACAGTTCGGACACGCGTGACGCGCTCTGCGCCACGGCGTCGGCAATGGCATCCATGCCGCGCACGGCGTTGGCAACGGCTTGCCGGCCTCCCTCGGCCACGTCATGTGCCTCCGACGCCAGACGGGCCACATCCTGGCTGCGGGCGGAGATTTCGTTGACGCCGGCCACGGTTTCTTCCGTCGCGGCGGCAATGGCCTGGGCCTGACTATCCACGGCCCGTAACTGCCCCACCATTTCCGCGTTCGCGATGGAAGCGTCATTGATGGCGGTGGCGACATCGACGGTGCGGTCCATCAGGCTGGCAATGAAGCCCGCCGTATCGGGGACTGAGTGCCCTGCAGCGGTCTTGGCCGATGCGACCGGGGACAGCAGCATCGTGAGGGCATTGGCCAGAACGGTACCCAGCACCCGGACACCATCAACAGCCGCGGTATGTTTCCAGCGTGAGGAGGCGATCAGGGCCGCCGATAGCTCAGCTTGGAGCACTGCAAAACCCGCAGCCAGTACGGCGGGGGACTTGCCCGATGCCCGGAATGCGGCGGCCAGTTCCGCCTGCTGTTCCGCAGGCAAGCTGCCATCAATCAAGGAACGCAGGCCGGAAGCGGTTAATCCATCGATATCCAGGCGGCGCTGCAAAGCATTTACGGCGCCATCCACAGCATTGCCAATACGTGCAAACACTGCACGGACGTCATCATTCCGCATCCCAACCAGTCCCCCCAAGAACAAATGTATCTTTGTTGGAGACAGCTTGTATCAGGTTTGGCGACAACTGGAAATGCCACCTGAAATTTTGCGCAATGCGGAATGAAATGCTTCAGCGCAGCAAATCAAGGAACCGGACAGTATGGGCCAGATCGGCACGCTGCACCGCGCGGCGGTCGGCGGCTTCCCAATCCTCACCCCATTTCTCGATCTGGTAATTCTCATCCAGTTGGGCCAGATCGAAGGCCTGTTCCGCCGTGATATGGCGGTCAATCAGGGCCAGGGACACCAGCAGCGAGCCTGTGATGCCGATGGTGTTCTGCAGCGCCGTCAGGTGCCATTCATCCAGCTGGTCCACGGCTGCACGCAGGGCCTTCAGGGCGCCTGCCGGCTGCGGCTTGTGGATGATGCCGGTGGCGATCAGCAAATGGGCGTCATAGCGGCGGGCGGCCCAGTCCAGCAGCGGGTTCCACAGCGTCGCCTGCCGTTCCACCAGCTCCGCCGGCTCATCCGCGCGGTAGCAGACCAGCTCACTTTCGCCATAAACAGCAGATGCTTCGGCCACCGCCTCCAGACGGCCACGAACGCCGTCAATGCTGGTGCTGGCCAGCTGGGTCAGCGGCATGGTGGCGGGCTTCACCTCCTCCCCCTGTACGGCCCATTCGGCGGCAATCGCCTCGGCCAGGGCCTGGGTCGGCACGACCAACGGCAGCTTGGCGGGGGTCCGCACGGGCTTGCCATCCAGGGTCAGGGTGAAGCCACCGTCGGCGGCGATGGTTTCCACTTCGCGATAAAAGCGCTTCATGATCCTCAATCCTTGACCAACAGGCCCGTCACCGCACTGGGGAGGGCCGAATATTCATGCACCAGAAGATCCGCACCCGCCGCCAGCAGTTCGGCACCGTCATGATAGCCCCAGGACACGCCGATGGACCGGACGCGGGCGTTGCGGGCCATCAGGATGTCAAAGCTGGTATCGCCGATGACAACCGTATCCGCCGCATTCGCGCCGCTTTCGGCCAGGGCCGCGAACACCATGTCGGGGCTGGGCTTGCCCGCCACACGGTCGCTGGTCTGCAATGTGACGAAGCGCGGCGCCAAACCATGATGGGCCAGCGTGGCATCCAGACCGCGCCGGCTTTTGCCCGTGGCGATGCCCAGGACGAACCCAGCAGCCTCCAGCGCGTCGAGCGCTTCGACCACGCCGTCGAACAGCGGCTCCGGGTGGGTGCCGGCCAGCCGGTTGCGGTAAAAAGCGGCCTTGTACGCCTCTGATATCGCTTCATGGGCCTCGGCGGCCAGACCGGGCGACAGGGTCGCAACCGCCTGCACCAGCGGCAGCCCGACAACACGTCGCACGTCGCGGGCTGGCGGCGGCACCAGACCGTGGGCTGCAAACCCCGCCTCCATGGCGGCGACGATGGCGTGCTGGCTGTCCACCAGGGTGCCGTCGCAATCGAACAGGGCAAGTCTCAGGGGCATAACATCTCAAGGCATCGGGTCGGACCAGCCCCTTGCTACCCCGCACTACCGCCGCTGTCGAGTGGGGGTGCGGTATGCACGGCATGCCACAGGCACGAACCAAAGGGATAGGTGATGCCGGCTGTCCATCGGTATCAAATCCTGGATATAGATGGCATGATTACGCTTTAACCGGGAATCATACGTTCGAATGCGGCTGTTCTATGCCTTGATGATTGTCCTTAGTCTCCTGCCCGCACCATTGGCGCGCGCTTCGGACGATTACGGCGTCATCTACAGCGGTCAGAAGGACGATCAGGTCTATAATTCGCTTGTCGTTTCCGCCACCGAACGGTTCGAGGCAGAAAGAGGCATCCGGTTTCGTCAGCGCGTGATCAATAGTGAGCAGGACAGTGCCGAAGCCATCCGCGCCTTTGTGGATCGGGGCATCACCACCTTGCTGCTGGTCGGCTATGTCCATGACAAGGCCCTGGCCCATCTGGCGCCCATCTATCCGCACGCACGCTTCACCATCATCGACAGTGCCGTCACGGCGCCCAATGTCCGGTCCATCCGGTTCCGGGAGCAGGAGGCGGGGTTCCTGGCCGGCATGGCGGCGGGCTTTGCCAGCAAGTCGGCGAAGCTGGCCTTTATCGGTGCTGTCGCGACGCCGCCTGTACAACGCTTTGGATGCGGATTTGTCCAGGGCGCGCGGGAAACGGGGCGTCCCCTCTCTGTCATTACCCGCTACATGACCACGGATATGGAGGGGTTTCGCGACCGGCGTCTGGCACGGGTGGTCGCGGAAGAACTGATCAATGAGGGGGCGGATGTATTATTCCCTGCCGCCGGTGTGGCCAGCCGCGATGCGCTGCTGACGGCGGCACAGGCAGGACATATGGGCATCGGTGTGGATAGTGACCAGGAAACGCTGGCCCCCGGTCATATCGTCACCACCGCCCTGAAACGTGTCGATGTGGCCGTCTATAACGCGCTGCGTGATCTTTTGGACGGACACTGGTCAGCCGGCAGCCAGGAACTGGGTATTGCCGATGGTGGCGTTGACTGGGTGCGTCAGGGGGCTGACCGCTTTCTGACCCCTGCTCAAATACACGCGATTGAAAACACCAAACAACGCATCAGAACCGGTCACCTGACCGTGCGTCAGACCGATGCTGTCTGCGAAAAGCCGGAATTGCGGCTGGCGGCGCAGGACACACCGCCAGCACATCACCTGCAATAAGGGTCAGTCCAGTGCCGCGAACGGGTCTTCCTTCAGATTGGCGCTGAACCCGAAATAATCCCACGCCCCCCGCATATGGTCCGGCAAGGGCGCGGTCACGTCGATGGTGCCACCGCGCGGGTGCGGGATGATGATACGGCGCGCATGCAGATGCATCTGCCGCTTCATGTCGGCCCCATCAATGAAGGCCTTCTGGCCTGCATATTTGCCATCACCCAGGATGGGCGTGCCGATGGCGTTCATATGCACGCGCAACTGATGCGTGCGGCCGGTGCGGGGCCACAGGGCCACGAAGGCCGCCTTGCGGTGGGCATGTTCCAGAACGGTGTAGTAGGATTGCGCACGCTGGCCATTGCGTTCATCGACCATCATGCGCTCACCGCCCGCCGCCATCTCTTTGCTGATAGACAGATCGATGCGGCCCTGGTGCGGTTCCGGCACGCCGACGGTGATGGCCCAATAGATCTTGCGCGCGTCGCGACCCCGGAAACTCTCCGTCAGGCGCGTGGCAGCAAAGGCGTTACGGGCCAGGACCAGACAGCCGCTTGTATCCTTGTCCAGACGGTGGACCAGCTTGGGCCGGCCGGGTGCGTCGAATTTCAGCAGGTCCAGCATGGCATCCAGATGCTTGGCCTGCCCTGTCCCTCCCTGTACGGCCATGCCTGCCGGCTTGTCCAGCACGATGACGTCAGCATCGCGGTAAAGGACGCAGGCGCGCAGGGCCGCCACTTCCTTGTCGCTGAACAGCGGCTTGGACGACTTTGCCGCCGTCTCCTGCCCCTCCGCCGGGGCGGGTGCCGCGTCGGGCAGGGGCGGGATGCGAACGGACTGTCCCGCCATCAGGCGCGTGTTGGCGTCAGCGCGCTTGCCATCCACCCGCACCTGCCCGGTGCGCAGCAGCTTTTGCAGTACGCCATGGCCCACCTGCGGGTAATGCCGCTTGAACCAGCGGTCCAGGCGGATATCGGCCTCATCCTCGGCCACCAGTTTCGTCTCTACGATCTTTGCGGGACCGCGCGCTTCACCGGCATCGCTCATGCCGTCACCATCCGTACCAGATAAAGCCCGGCGAACAACCCGCCGATGCCAACAATCAACGACGACAGCACATAGGCCGCCGCCACACCTAATTCCCCCCGTTCCAGCATCATCGCCACATCCAGGGAGAAGGTGGAAAAGGTCGTGAACCCGCCCAGTATCCCCACCGTCAGAAAGGCGCGAACCTCTGCCGGTGGCGACCAGGCCTGTGCCATCAAGGCGACCAGCAATCCCATGACGAAGGAGCCGACAATGTTCACCGTCAGCGTTGCCCAGGGAAAGCCCGTACCGAACAGCCGACCGAACCACAGCCCTGTCAGATACCGCGCCACGGAGCCGAACGCACCACCGATTGCGACATAGAACACCATCTTCATGCGCCGACCCCGAATATCCAGCCCTCACGCCGGGCAATGTCGGGCGTCAGGCCAGCGGGATTCCAAGCCGAGGCCTGTCCCGCCAGCCGTGACAGCCCGGCCGCCGTGATGATGGCATCCCCGATGTGATCGTCAAACTGTTCCGGAAGGTCTGGCGACAGGGTACAGCCGAAATGCGCCACTGCCCCCTCCATTGCCGCCCGCCCCGTGATCTTCCGTACGCCCCCCAACGCCTGCTTGCGGAACAGGGTGGGGTAGATTTCCATGACCACGCTTTGCCCCGGTCCTGGCTGTTCCGTCGGCCACACCGCCAGTCGGTCCCCGGCCAAGGACCGCAGCCGTTTCAGGGTCCGCATGCCGGCCAGTGAGGCCTTGCCCACCTGCTTGGCCGCCGCTGCCAGCTTGAACAGCGATACGGGCGTGCCGGCTCCCGTTTCTGCCGCCACCGTTTCCACCCGCCGCCGCTTGGTGGAACCATCGCCCCAATGGGCGGGCGTGGGCCCGTTGATCCAGAAGCTGGGGAACAGGCGCGGGTCATGCACGGCAGCACCGGCGAAATCATCCTCCCCGCCCGCGCTGGCCTGATCAATCAGGTCCCACAAGGCGAACATATCGGCGACGTCCGGCACGCGGCCATCCAGGTAGCCCACACCATCCACCCAGGGCATCGCGAATCCGAAATCGAACCCGGCCAGGATACGGCGACCAGTGGCGATTTCGGCGGCGATCCAGTCCGCCACCTCCTGCCGGCGCCAATAACGGTCACGGGGCCAGACGGGGAGGACCACACCGGACGGACCACAGGCGGCCACGGCCACCGCGCGGGCCGGTTGAGCGCCGGTCCAGTCGATACCCACGAAAAGATCGAATTCCATCCCTGCCCCGCATTGCCAATTGCCCCCAGCGCGTCGCATCATCGCGCACGACCAACAGGGAGTGTGTCGATGTCCAGCATCTATGACTTCACCGCCAAGACACTCGACGCCAAGGATGTGTCACTGGGTGACTGGCGCGGCAAGGTCATGCTGATCGTGAACACCGCATCGAAATGCGGTTTCACCTATCAGTATGAAGGTCTTGAGGCGCTGCACCGCGATTATGCGGCGCGGGGTCTGGCCGTGCTGGGCTTCCCCTGCAACCAGTTTGGCAAGCAGGAGCCCGGCGACGCGGCGGAAATCGCCAATTTCTGCTCCCTCACCTATGACGTCACCTTCCCCATGTTCGCCAAGATCGACGTCAACGGGGACAACGCCCACCCGCTGTACAAATTGATCACCAAGGAAAAGCGCGGCTTCCTGGGCAGCAGCCGGATCAAGTGGAACTTCACAAAGTTCCTGGTGGACCGGTCAGGCAAGGTCGTGGGCCGCTTCAGCCCGACCACGAAGCCCGAGGCGCTGCGGGCGGCGATTGAGGGGCTGTTGTGAATTACTGTGCTCCCATTGTCGCCAGTTCGCTCAATCTGCGTTCCTTACTGTCAGGGCAACCTTTGTCACGCCTGCCGGCGGCTTCGACTATACTGATATTGTCATTACCGCGGGCTGTTGTAGGGTTGAACCCCTGCGCCACAAGACGGCGCGTGATGTAAAGGCTGCAGCCTCCAGATAATGCAAAGACGTTCTCCACTGATGCTCTGTCGACACGTGGTGGCGGCATACGCTGGTCAAGCGCAACGAAAACGTCCGTCCATCCGCTGATGATGGCTTCCATATAAAGTGATTGACCAACCATCCCGAACATCCCGTACGGATCTTTGTAATCCAGCGGCATTCCAGTGGTGATGAGCGCCCGCATCATTTCCTGATCACGACGCGCCAGTGCAAGGACAAGACGCCCGGCATTGTCGGGGGTATCTACCCCGTGCCGTGCAATATGTTCTGCCAGGATACCAGGATTGCCGCCTATCCAGCGATGCGTTGACGCAGTACGGTCGATCATTATCATCAATTCTGTAACAGCCGGCGGCATTCCAAAAATATCACCAGCGTCATCCAGAACGCTCTTGTACTTCCCTTGAACTCGGATCGATAGGCGATTGATATCCTGGTCAGCGACTAAGCCGGGTGGTTGAACCTTATATTCATCACGAAGTTCGAAAAACTTTACCCGGTCAAACTCGGCCACGATCTCCGCTACTCGCTCCGGTGCGATGCGACTCTCATGGCGTCCGGGAAACATGACGCGAAATGCCACCACATCTGATCCGAGAAGCTCTTTGAAGCCAGCGCGTGCCTTGCCAGTGTCAAACACAACGCGGCCATCACCGTAGATTGTAACGGTATAGAGAGGCCCACCCCAGGCTTGCTGGATACGTTGTAATGTTATCTCAACATCGTTTGACGGCACCGCACCGGCAGGGACCACCCAAAAGAGAAGCATTAAAAGAATTATCAATCTTTGCACCTCACTCTCCTCTTTCAGGGCAACCTGGACCTGAATAGAGGCGAAATAAGGCCTATTTACGACGCCGCGTTCCCCCTCACCCCGCAATCAACTGCGCCTGCCGGATGGCGAAACGGTCGGTCATGCCGGCGATGTAATCCATCAGCGACCGGGTCCAGCCAGCCCGATCATAAGGGATTTGTCGAGTACCGGGCACGGTTTCCAGCAGCGAGGCGAAACGGCGCGGCAGATCAGATCCAGGCCCCGCCTTCTCCCGAGCCAACAGTGCCTCCCCATACGCATCCAACAAAGTGGTGACGGTACGGGCCGCGATGATGTCAGTCTCACAGCGCTGATGCCCGCGATAGATCTGGGTATAGGAGACGTCGGAGATATCCTTCAGCGCGTCAGTGCGCTCAATCATCTTCAACAGCGGGCCGACCGGCTTGCCCTCCATGATGTCGGGCAGCTTGTCCAGGAAAGCCGCTGCGGCATCGGTAACCAGACGGTCAATGGCGCGGGCGCGCAGATAGATCAGGCGGCGATCCTCATCCTCGATCCCCTCATACTCCGCGCGGTCCCAATCGATCAGCGGTTCCAGCAATTCCTCCGCATCGGCAAAGGACAGCATGCGCATCTTCACCGCATCCTCGATATCCACGACGGAGTAACAGGCATCGTCCGCCGCCTCCACCAGATAGGCCAGCGGATGTCGGCACCAGGCGTCACGACCGATGGGGATCAGGCCCAACTCGCCAGCCACTTCTGCCATCAGGTCGGTCTCGCTGCCCAGGAAACCGTATTTGCGCTTATGTGGGCGTTCCTCCCCGGCGAAGGCCGGGGCGGCCCAGGGATACTTGCCATACGTGCCCAATGTGGCCGCAGTCAGTTGCAGCCCGCCTTGCGCCCGCCAGCCCTGCAGGCGGGTCAGTACACGGAAGCCCTGGGCATTGCCCTCAAAATTCGACAGTTCGGCCGCCTGCTGCCCATCCACACCCGACAGGATTTCCCGGCCCAGACCGGTGCCTGCAAACCAGTCGGAAATCACATCCTCGCCCGTATGGGCAAAGCAGGGGGTGCCAAGGTCATGGGCCAACGCGCTGGCCCCTACCAGATCGCCAATATCGGCGGCGCTGGCCGGCACGGCATCCTGCCCATAGCGGGCAATGATCTCCGCCCCGGCCCAACTGCCGAGCGACCGGCCGACACGCGCCGCCTCCATCGAATGGGTAAGGCGGGAGCGCACATAATCAGACCCGCCGATGCCATGCACCTGCTGCTTGTCCGACAGGCGCCGGAAGCTGGTGGAAAAGGTGATGCGGTCGATATCGATCTCAAAGGCGCTGCGATAGGGCAGTTCCGGGGCCAAACCGTCCTTGGCCAGACGCTTGCGGGACAACAGGGACTGCCAATGCATCATCATGCTATCTCCAGCGCATGCCATGCCCACCTTTGACGGACACGCATCCGCCGCTTACATAGGGTGTAAGCGTTTGTCCAGTCGTTAGCAGACAGGAACCATTCAATGACCATCACATCGGCCAGTACCGGCGACACCGGCACCCCGCCGCCCGGCACAAGGGCAATGACCCTGTCCGACAGTGCCGCCCGCCGCATCGCCAAGCTGGCGGTGCTGGAAGGCAATCCCGACCAGATGTTGCGCCTGACCGTCTCTGGCGGCGGCTGCTCCGGCTTTCAATACGGCTTCTCCTTCGACACGGTTACCAACGAAGATGACCACGTGTTCGCCAAGGATACCGCCAAGCTGGTGGTGGACGATGTCTCGCTCGACCTGCTGGCGGGTGCTGAGCTGGATTTCGTCGAAGACCTGATGGGCAGCTACTTCAAGGTCGTCAACCCCAACGCTGCATCCTCCTGCGGCTGCGGCACGTCTTTCTCGGTTTAGTCCCTCAGGCGCCGGGCGCCGCCATCCGGCGGCTTGGCTTACGCCGCATGTGCGGCGGGCTGCCAGTCGGCAGCCTCCGCCGGTCAGGAAAGCCCGGCGGTTCAACGGATAAGGCAGCACCATCGTGAAGATCGCCACCTGGAACGTAAACTCCGCCAAGGCCCGCCTGCCCAACATCACGGAGTGGCTGACAGAGGCAGCACCAGATGTGGTGCTGTTCCAGGAGATCAAATGCGAGACGGCGTCGTTCCCGGCGGCGGCGTTCGAGGAATTGGGCTACCACGTCCACGCCGTGGGTCAAAAGGCCTATAACGGCGTGGCGATCCTGTCGAAGACCCCCATCACCGATATTATCACGCGCCTGCCGGGCGAGGTGGAGGATGAACAGGCGCGCTATGTCGAAGGCACCATCGACGGGGTGCGCATCGCCAGTATCTACCTGCCCAATGGCAATCCGGTGGGGACGGAGAAATACCCCTACAAGCTGCGCTGGATGGAACGGCTGCGCCTGCATGCGGCGGACCTGCTGAAAAGCGAACAGCCGGTGGTGCTGGGCGGCGACTATAACGTCATCCCCGCCGCCGAAGACGTTTATGATCCCGTTGGCTGGCGCGAGGATGCCTTGTTCCGACAGGAAACGCGGCTGAAGTTCCAGGAAATCCTGGCGCTGGGTTATACGGAGGCATTCCGCACCCTGCATCCGGGCCTCGTTCCCGCTTACAGCTTCTGGGATTACCAGGCCGGTGCCTGGCCCCGGAACAACGGCCTGCGCATCGATCATTTCCTGCTGTCGCCACAGGCCGCCGACCGCATTGTGGCGTGCGAGATCGACAAAGGGCCGCGCGCCAAGGAAAAGGCGTCGGACCACACGCCCGTGATCCTGACACTGGCTTAAGACCCGTATCGGTTGCATATAGCATACATCTGAAATCCTGTTATCCTGCCTGCCATGCGTCAAGCATCTGGGGGATAAGGGGTTATGCGGACAGCGTTGAAAGCGGGCGTTGCGGCCTTGTGCCTTGCCGTGGCGGGGCCGGTCATGGCGGCGGAACTGGTCAACCCGCCCGACATGCGACGCAACGCCGCCGGGCAATATGATCTGGAGGCCGTGACGGCGGAATATCGCCTTCCGCCATTCACCCAGCGCATCACCAGCCGCAGTTTCATTTCCAAAGGTACGGGCAAGTGGGACGAGACGCGCAAGCTGCTGGTCGGCCCTACCCTGCGGGCAGCACCTGGAGAAACCGTGCGCATCCGCATGACCAACCACATGAAGGCATCGGCGGGCGACGGCGACTATTACCCGTTCAGCAACAGCCATGACAGCGGTACACCCGCCGCCGACAGCACCAATGTCGATACACTGCCCCACGGCTTCGACATCCTGAACCTGCACACGCACGGTCTGCATGTCACGCCGCTGGGCAACAGCGACAATGTGCTGCTGAATATCCTGCCGGAAGGGGCGACCGCCGCCGACCTTCGCAAGGCCTGCCATTCGGAAACCGACAAGAACGTGGCGCACCGCCATGTCTGTGTCGAAGGCGCCTTCGACTATGAATACAAGATCCCGGAACAGCATCCGGCAGGCACCTTCTGGTATCACCCGCACAAGCATGGCGCCGTCGCCATGCATCTGGGCAGCGGCATGGCCGGCGCCTTGATCATCGAGGATAAGAAGAACGGCATCGATAGTCTGCCAGCCGTGAAACAGGCCAAGGCCCTGAATGGTGAACGTATCCTGGTGTTCCAGCAGATCGAGTTTACGCGCAGCAACCCCCTGACCGAGGCGGAGCCGCTCTACGCCGTGAATTGCCAGGCGGCCTATGGCCCCGCGGTCTGCGGCCAGTTGGGCAATACATCGCTGGAGAATTCAGCGGTGAATGCCAAGCTGTCGGTGAACGGGCAGATGGATGCAACCATCACCATGGCACCGGGTGAGGCGATGCTGTGGCGCGTGATCAACACCACCATCCGCAACAACCTGCCGCTCTGCGTCCTGCCCCTGCCGGGCACCAGCGCGCCTGCCCCCACACTCTACGCCTTGGCCGCCGATGGCGTGCCGATCAAGCGCCCTATGCCGGCGGGCACGCAGGACCTACCGTTCAAGCTGGGGGCCCCGGTCTATGACCTGTCCACACCGACGGCAGGGACGGATGTCATCAACAATGAACTAACCATCATGGCGCCGGGCCAGCGTCTGGATGTGATGGTTCAGGCGCCGAACGCCGAGGGGCGGTACGCCCTGTTCCAGCCGAACCCTAACAATGCGCCGACGGCAACGACTGGTCTTTGCCAGGTTCCACAACTGGACAGCAATAACCGCCTGCCGCCGGATCAGGTGGTTCTCTATATCGACGTGAAGAAGCATAAGCGGAAGGTCAATACGACCCTGCCCACCCAGACGCAGCTGAACGCCCTTTACACGCCCGACGATGTGGCCAGCCGCACGGATGTGCCTGTGGGGCCGACACAGGGCGTGGTGTTCGGCTTCACCAATTATGAATTCGCCCCCACTGCCCTGCAAGGCGCGTCAGTCGTCAATGGCCGCCCCTTCAACCTGGAACGGGTGCAGCGCCGGCTGAAACTGGAACAGACCGACCGCTGGGCCGTGCAGAGCGCCAGCGACACACACATCTTCCACATCCATATCAACTCGTTCCAGATCACACAGCGCGGGTCGGTCAAATATGACTTCCCCATCTGGCGCGATACGGCCCTGATCAACTGTGCAACCGGACCCGGTATCGGGGGCTGCACCTTCCCCGCTGGCAACACCATCCAGCAGCCGGGCGCTGCGGCGGGCGGCAGCGGCAATGGCGAAGTCCTGCAATTCGTCAGCCGGGCGCTGGATTTCACAGGCCCCATGGTCATGCACTGCCACAATGTGAACCATGAGGATAATGGCATGATGGAACTGATCGAACTGGTGAAGTGACCGGGGCGGCTGCTATCACTCTCCCCGCAAACATTCCGGGGAGAGTGACCGTGCGCCGCAATCCGATCCGCCTTGTTACCTTGCTGCTGGGCACCGCTCTGGCCTTGTCGGCCTGTGCCACGCAGGAGCAGGCAGCGGCCCCTGCCCGCCCCGCCTGGGCTTTGGCTATCCATGGCGGGGCCGGCGTGATGGACCGGGAGACGATGGGTCCGGAAACGGAGGCATCCTACCGCGCCGCCATGCTTGCTGCCCTGGACCGGGGGCGCGCGGTGCTGGAGAAGGGCGGGACGGCCATGGACGCCGTCGTGGCAGTGGTACGCGGGCTGGAGGATGACCCGCAGTTCAATGCCGGAAAGGGGGCGGTCTTCACCGCCGATGGCCGCAACGAACTGGACGCCGCCATCATGGATGGCGCCACCTTGAAGGCTGGGGCCGTCGCCGGGATCACGGGTACCAAGAACCCCATCACCCTGGCCCGCGCCGTCATGGAGAAGTCGCCCCACGTCATGCTGATCGGGGCCGGTGCGGAGAAGTTCGGGCAACAGGCGGGCGTGGAACAGGCCGATGCCGCCTGGTTCTTCACCGAACGGCGCTGGCAGTCGCTCAAGAAGACGTTGAAGGAACGCGGCCTGCCAATCCCTGCGCGTCCGGTGGGCGTAGGTCCGGAGCCTGTGCCGCTGGCCGCCGCCGATATGCCGTTCGAGGATCGTAAGTACGGCACCGTGGGCGTCGTGGCGTTGGATAGTGCCGGCCATGTCGCCGCCGGCACCTCCACCGGTGGCACCACCGCCAAGCTGTGGGGCCGGGTCGGCGACGTGCCGATCATCGGGGCCGGCACCTATGCCAATGACAAATCCTGTGCCGTGTCTGCCACCGGCACGGGGGAATATTTCATCCGCCTGGGCGTGGCGCGTGCCATCTGCGATCTGGTTGAACTGAAGGGCCTTAGCCTGCAAAAGGCCGCAGACGAGGTCATCCAGGCCCGCCTGACGGCGCTGGGTGGCGACGGCGGCATCGTCGCCGTCACGCCCGACGGTCAGGTCGCCTGGTCTTTCAACACATCCGGCATGTACCGCGCCCGGCAAGTGGCGGGGGGTGAGCCGGTGGTGGGCATCTTCAAAGGCGAGCCTTAACGGACACCATCAGCAGGGCGGCTTGCCGGCCTTTTCCAGGGTCTCCAACTCCATGGAGACCCGGAAATCGCCGTAATCGACCAGCATGGACCGGACCACGCCATTTTCCTGCAAGACCATGCTGGTCTCGTAATCCGGAAGCGGTTCACCGGGATTGATCGGGAAGAAGGCCAGCGATACCTGCCACGCCTTCGCGGCCAGCAGATCGGCATCCTTCACCTTCATCACGGCGGGAGATCGCAGCTTGCCCACGATGGTGTTGACGGGGCTTGCCCCCTCCGCCTCCGCGCCGTCGAACACGGGCACGGAGAACAGGTTTTCCGGGGATCCGGCCTGCGTCAGCACGCGCAGCGTATGGGCCGTGGGGAACATGGTGCCGGGTTTAAGCGGCATCGACCGCGACTCCGGCTTGTCATAGCGGACATTGCCGCCGCCCTTCCCGTCCAGCGTGGCGCCGCCGGAAAGCTCCTCATCCACCTCGCCATTCACCAGCTTGCGGACATTGAAGCGATAGGCAGAACCGTCCTTCGCCTCCCACGTCGCATAGTTGGTGATGAGGTTCATGTCTTCCCCTTCGGCATAGGAGAAGCGGACCTGGAACCGCTGGTCGATGGTCCAGCCATCACAGGCATCGTTCCAGGAAAAGCTCATCTGCCCGTTCACGTCGGTGATGCCGCTTTGCAGCCGCGCATGGTCCAGCTTCAGACGATATGTCGCCTTGTGCGGTGCGATATCTATGGCGGTGCGGGCAAACGCCGGAACGGTACCGGCACTGCCCAGCAGCAGGGCCAGGGCAAAGGCGACGGCGGGGCGGGCGGTGCGGCGGGCGCGGGAATGGGCGGTCACGTTGGGCATGGGCCTTGGTGATGGCAAAGGTGATCATCTTGCGCCCGCGAACGGTCCGCCGCAACGGGCATTCGCGCGCCCGGATGGATGAGGGGGCGACTGGGCAGCATTTGCCACACCGGCACCGGGGCCACCCGGCAAGAACTGCAGCGCGGCAGGAACGCCGCAGCAAAAGTCGAATTTTAACCCATTGTTTTTATGCGACTTTTCGGATGGCACACCCCTTGCTGATACCGGTGCGGAGTATCAGCCCATTCAGGGGAGTAGACCATGAGCCCGTTCGATAGTGTCCAGACCCGTCCGATGACGATGGCTCGTGGCCTGGATCGTGGCCTGTCGGCTTTCCCCGGCGCTGCCCCGCAACAGACCAACATCCTGCATAATCTGGCACGCAGTGTCGCTGGCGGCTTGGGCCATGCCGTGGCCCCGGATCTTGGCCCCGTGTCGATGAATGCCGACACCTATGTCTTCCTTTTGCAGGACACGATCATGCGCCTTCGGGAAGCGGAGGCAAAGATCGCGGAGCAAAAGGAACGAATCGAACATCTTGAAACCCTGTCCATGACGGACGAGTTGACCGGCCTTCTGAACCGTCGCGGCTTTGTCGAGGCCTTCCACCGCGAGTTGGCCATGGCCCGGCGGACGGGCATGGGCGGTGTCCTGGTCATCATCGACCTGGATGGTTTCAAGGCCGTCAATGACAGCCACGGCCATCTCTGCGGCGATTGGTATCTGCGTCAGGCGGGACGCATCCTGAAGGACAATGTGCGCGCCAACGACATCGTTGCCCGGTTCGGCGGCGACGAATTCGCGGTGCTGCTGACCCACACCGATCAGACCCAGGGCATGGCGCGGGCGGAAATGCTCTCCAGCATCTTCAACGCCCAATCCTGCCAATGGCAGATGCAGTCCCTGCCCATGCGTGCCAGTTTCGGTATGCAGGCCTTTGGCCCCGGCGATCAGGAAGAAGACCTGATCCGCCGTGCCGACGCCGGCATGTACCGGGCCAAACGCAAGGCGAAGACCGCGCAGTAACGGTCAAATCAGACGGCCCTGCCGATCCCCCGGCGGGGCCATCAGTTCGGGCACCGCCTCTTCCAGCAGCTCATTTACAGCTTCATCCAGCAGAGCGTCGATGGCGCTGCCCTGGATATGCTCTCGCCCGATTTCCAGGATGACGGGCACCGCCAAGGGGGAAATCCGGTCCAGACGGCGGTGCAGGATACGTCCCTGCACACGGCTCAGCATGCCCGCAACACGGCGTACATCCGTCAAACCGGCGGCCGCATCAGCCCGCGTGGCCCGCAGCAACACGTGCCCTGGTTCATGCCGGCGCAGCACGTCATAGATCAGATCGGCGCTGAACATCACTTGGCGGCCGGTCTTCTCCAGGCCGGGATGCCGACGTTCGATCAGGCCGGAAATGACGGCAACGTAGCGGAAAAGGCGCTTCAGCATGGAACTTTCGTCCATCCACGCCTCCAGATCATCGCCCAGCATATCCTGATCAAACAGCGCATCCAGGTTGGTGGCCGGTTTCAGCGACCAGATGGCCAGCACATAGTCGGTGGCGACAAAGCCCAGCGGATGCAGACCCGCCCGCTCCATCCGTCGTGTCAGCAGCATGCCCAGCGTCTGATGCGCGTTGCGTCCTTCGAAACAATAGGCGACCAGATATTCCTTGTCGTTGCGGGGGAAGCTTTCCACCAGCAGGCCCGTCGCATCTGGCATCACGGACTTGTACTGCTGCAACCGCAGCCATTCCTGTACCGCAGGCGGAAATGCATCCCATTCGCGCGGGTCGGACAACAGGGCCCGGACCCGGTCAGCCAGATGGGTTGATAGCGGCAGGCGACCACCGGCATAGGCCGGAACCTTCGGTGTGCCCTGCCCGCCCTTGGCCGCGATCACGTCATTGTCGCGGATGCCGACGAATTTCAGCAACTGTCCGGCAAAGATGAAGGTATCACCCGGCACCAGACCATTGACGAAATACTCCTCCACACGGCCCAGCACCTGTCCCCGGTTCAATCGGACATTCAGCATCACCTCTTCCACGATGGTGCCGATATTCAGCCGGTACTGGCGCGAAACCATGCCGTTGGCCGCCTGCCACAGGCCGGTGTCCGGGTCCTGGGTCAGGCGCTTGAACTTCTCATAGGCACCCAGCGCGTAACCGCCGGTGGCCACGAAATCGAAGACGTCATCGAACTCATCACGCGACAGGTTGGCGTAGGGAGAGGCCCGCACCACCTCGGCATAAAGCGCATCGGGGCTGAACGGGCCGGAACAGGCAACGCCGGTGACATGCTGGGCCAGAACGTCCAGCGCACCGGGTCGCAACGCCTCTCCATCCAGGGTGCCGGCCTTGATGGCCGCCACCGCCGCCTCACATTCCAGCACCTCAAACCGGTTGCCAGGGACCAGCAGGGCCTTCGATGCCTCATCCAGCCGGTGGTTGGCGCGGCCAATACGCTGCAAAAGGCGGGACACGCCCTTGGGTGCCCCCACCTGCACCACCAGATCAATCTCCGCCCAGTCGATACCCAGGTCGAGCGAGGAGGTGGCGACCACGGCCCGCAGCTTGCCGGCGGCCATCGCCGCCTCCACCTTGCGCCGTTGTTCCACGGCCAGACTGCCATGGTGCAGGGCGATGGGCAGATTGTCGGTATTCAGCCGCCACAGTTCCTGAAAGGCCAGTTCGGCCTGGGCACGGGTGTTTACAAAGACCAGGGTCACGCCATGGTCGCGGATACGCTGATACACCTCCCCCATCGCATGCAGGGCCATATGGCCGGCCCAGGGCAGATGCTCCTTGGTGGCCAGGATATCCATCTTTGGCGGGGCACCGGGCCGGCCGCGCACGACCCGCACGGGTGCCAGCTCACCATCATCATCGTAAAGCCGCCCCGTGGGCGACAGCCAGGCGGTCAGGGCATCCGGATCGGCTACCGTTGCCGACAGGCCGGCCCGCAGGGCATAGGGCGCAAGACTGGACAGCCGGGCCAGACACAGGGCCAACTGGTCGCCACGCTTGGTTCCGGCCAGGGCGTGCAACTCATCAATGACGATCCGGCGCAGGGGCCGGAAAATCTCTGCCGCGTCGGGGTAGGAAACCATCAGGGCGAGGCTTTCCACCGTGGTCATCAGGATGTGCGGCGGCTTGGTCCGCTGCCGCGCCCTTTTGGCCTCCGGCGTATCTCCAGTGCGGGTTTCGGCCCGGATGGGTAGGCGCAAGGATGCGATGGGGGCTTCCAGATTGCGCTGGATATCGACCGCTAGCGCCTTCAGGGGCGAGATATAGAGCGTGTGCAGCCCCTCACGCGGGCGCTCGGATAGGTCGATCAGACTGGGCAGGAAACCCGCCAGCGTCTTGCCCGCCCCCGTGGGCGCGATCAGCAGCGCATGCATCCCGTCACGCGCGGCAGCCACCATGCCCAGCTGATGCGGGCGCGGGGTCCAGCCCTGTGACCGGAACCAACCGGCGATGCCGGGCGGGATCAGGTCTTCATCGTCGCAAATTTCGGGCACGGGCTGCATCGGTGCATCATGACGGAACGGAGCACGAACGGAAAGGGGCGTTGCGGCGCAACCCGCTCGGACCTATACCAGGAGCGCCTGCTTTCAACCGCTTGAACAAAAATGATCCGCACTGCAACTGACACCGATATCCCCGCCCTGATGCGCATACGGGCTGCCGTGCAGGAGAACCGCCTGAACGACCCATCACGGGTTCCGGCCTCGGCCTATCAGGAATTCCTGGCGGTCAGCCGCATCTGGCTGTTCGAGGATGAGACGGGCATTCATGGCTTCGCGGCGGCCGATCCGCGCGATGGCAGCATCTGGGCGCTGTTCATTGATCCAGCGGCAGAGGGGCGGGGCATTGGCAAAGCACTGCTGCCCTATGCGCTGGACGATCTGAGGACTGGCGGCTGGACACAGGCGCACCTGTCCACCGGCCCCGGCACCCGCGCCGATACCTTCTATCGCCGCCAAGGCTGGGAGCCGGCGGGAATGACGGAAGGCGGAGAACAGGGGTTCGTCCGGGCACTGTGATCCCGTCCGGTGCATGGGCCCAATTCCGGCGGCGGGCATGCCGCCCCCTGGCATCACCCCGCCCTGTCCGATAAGGTCGCGTCAGACCCGATTATGGATGCGGTGCGATGACGGACAATACCACCCGCCTTCTGAACATCATGGCGAAGCTGCGCGACCCGGATGGCGGCTGCCCCTGGGACCTGGAGCAGGATTTCGCCACCATCGCCCCGCACACCATTGAAGAAGCCTATGAGGTGGCGGACGCCATCCAGTCGGGCGACATGATGGCCGTGAAGGATGAACTGGGCGATCTGCTATTCCAGACCGTGTTCTATGCCCAGATGGGCAAGGAACGCGGCCTGTTCGATTTCGACGCCATCGCGGGCCATATCGCCGACAAGATGATCCGCCGTCATCCCCATGTGTTTGGCGAGGTTTCGGTCAACAGTGCCGACGATCAGGTGAAGCACTGGGAGGAATTGAAGGCGCGGGAGCGGGCGGAAAAGGCGGCGGTCAGCGGCATTCCACCTTCCGCCCTGGATGGCATCACACCCGGCCTGCCGGCCCTGACGCGCGCTGTGAAGCTGCAAAAGCGGGCGGCCCGTGTCGGCTTCGACTGGACCCAGGCCGATGAGATCCTGGACAAGATCGAAGAGGAAATCGGGGAGCTGCGGGCCGAAATCAAGGCGCGCCAGCAGGAGAAGGCACGGATTCAGGATGAGCTGGGCGACCTGCTGTTCGCGCTGGTCAATCTGGCCCGCCGGCTGGAGATCGACCCGGAAACGGCACTGCGCGGAACCAATTACAAGTTCGACCGGCGGTTTCGCTTCGTCGAACAGGCCCTTGGCAAGCAAGGCAAAAAGCCGGAAACCTCGACCCTGGACGAGATGGAAGCGCTGTGGGTTGAGGCAAAGATAACTGAACGCAAGTCGTGACCCAGAGGACCGGAGAGCAGATGATGACCAACGTTCCCTACGCGCCCAAGGTGGTGATGATCACCGGCGCCACCGGTGCCTTTGGTGCCGCCTTCGCCCGCCGTTTCGCGGCATTGGGCGCCAAACTGATCCTGACGGGCCGTGATCTCAGCAAGTTCAATGGCTTGCTGGAGGAAATCAAGACGCCGGTTCACCTGATGAAGTTCGATGTGCGCGACCGTAAGGCGGTAGAGGCGGAACTGGCTGCCCTGCCGGCGGAATTCCGCGATATCGACCTGCTGATCAACAATGCCGGTCTGGCGCTGGGGGCTGACCCCGCCTACAAGGCCGATCTGGATGATTGGGAGGTGATGATCGACACCAATGACAAGGCTCTGGCCATCATTACGGGCCTGATCCTGCCCGGCATGGTGGAACGCCGTCACGGCCACATCATCAATATCAGTTCCACCGCCGGCTCCTATCCCTATCCGGGCGGCCATGTCTATTGCGCGTCAAAGGCTTTCGTGACGCAGTTCAGCCTGTCGCTGCGTGCCGACCTGATCGGCACCGGTGTGCGCGTTACCTGCGTCGAACCGGGCATGGTACAGACGGATTTCAGCCTCGTGCGTTTCAAGGGCGATGCGGAGCGGGCGTCCAAGGTCTATGCTGACACGGTGCCGCTAACGGCAGAAGATGTCGCTGAAACAGTGACTTGGACTGCAACTCTGCCTCCACACTTTAATGTGAACCGCGTGGAAATCATGCCGACGACGCAGGGGCCGGGAGCCCTGGCCGTTCACCGCACGCCAAAGTAATCTATTCCGGAAACACCAACCCGTGGATCGCGTCCCAGGTCGGTTGATCGGCGGCCAGCAGGATGCCGCCGGTCACGTCGCCGGGATTGTATGGCTTGCGGTCCCATTTGGCGACATAGCCACCCGCCTCTGCATAGGCCAAGGCGCCAGCGGCGTGGTCCCACGGCATGGTGCGGTTATAAAGCGCGAACTGGCCCTTGGCCGTCAGCAGGTTAAGATATTCGTGCGCGGCACAGAACAGGCGATAGGTTGAGGCGAAATGCGGGCGCAACGCCTCAATCCGCTTCTTCTCCTCCGGCGGGAAGAACTTGGTGGATAGCGAGCCGCGCAGGCTGGGCACCGGACCGCCCGCCAGCGCCCGCAAGCGCTCCCCACCCATCCAGGCGCCCTGCCCGGCCTCGGCCATCACCATTCGGTCACCCATGGGATCATAGATCCAGCCGCCGACGGTGCGTCCGCCGACTGACAAGGCCAGCAACACGCCGAATACCGGATGGCCTTTGGCGAAATTGCTGGTCCCATCCACGGGGTCGATGATCCAGACGGGATCATCGCCGGCTGTGATGCGGGATAGGACGGCGTGATCGGCGGCGCAGGCCTCTTCTCCCACGACCAGCGATCCCGGCAGCAGATCGGCCAAGCAGGCGGTCAAGGCCCGCTCTGCCGCCTCATCCGCCACGGTCACCAGATCGCCCGGCCCCTTTTCCCTTATGTCTTCCTTCGACAGGCTGCGGAAGCGGGGGACGATTTCGGTGGCCGCCACGTCACGGATGATGGCGGCAACCTTGTCGGGATCGGGAAGTTTCATGATGCCAGCGCCTGTTCACGCGCACGATAGGGGAAGCGGTCCTGGAACCGGGCCAGATCGGCGGGGTCAAGACCGACACGCAGGCGTGCACATGTCTCATCATCCTGACGGTCCAGCACCTCGCCCTTGCCATAGAGCCAGGCGATGGCGGCCCCATCGCTAACGTCGATGTCGAACTCCACCACTTCGCGCCCCGCCACCATGCGGCGGTCGATGGCATCGAACAGCGTGTCCAGACCAGCGCCGGTCAGGGCGGAAATGGCGATGCCGCCATTGCGCCGCGCCTGACGCAGCAGGGTCTGCTGATCCTCCTCGGACAGGCGATCCAGCTTGTTCAGAACCTCCATCACCCGTTCGTCCGTATCGACCTCAATGCCCAGGCCCTTCAGGACGGACTCGACGTCCGCCTTCTGCGCCTCTGTATCAGGGTGCGACAAGTCGCGGACATGCAGGATGATATCGGCGGCCATCACCTCTTCCAGGGTAGCGCGGAACGCCTCCACCAGGCCATGCGGCAGGTCAGAAATGAAGCCCACCGTGTCGGACAGGATGATCTTACGGTTTGACGGCAGCATGATCGACCGCATGGTCGGGTCTAGCGTCGCGAACAGCAGATCCTTGGCGAAGACATCCGCCCCGGCCATGCGGTTAAACAGGGTCGACTTGCCGGCATTGGTGTAGCCCACCAGCGCCACCACCGGATAAGGCACCTTTTCGCGCGCCTTGCGGTGCAGGCCACGGGTGCGGCGCACCTCCTCTAACTCGCCTTTCAGCTTCACGATCCGGTCGCTGATCAGTCGGCGATCCATTTCGATCTGGCTTTCGCCGGGACCACCCAGGAAGCCGAAGCCGCCGCGCTGGCGTTCCAGATGGGTCCAGGAACGGACAAGGCGAGAACGCTGATAGGTCAGGGCTGCCAGTTCCACCTGCAACTGACCTTCACGCGTGCGGGCGCGTTTCCCGAAAATCTCCAGGATCAGGCCAGTACGGTCGATGACCTTGGCTTTCCAGTCGCGCTCCAGGTTGCGCTGCTGAATAGGGGTCAGCGACTGGTCAACGATGACCAGACCGATCTCTGCCTCCTTGATCAGCGTAGCCACCTCCTCCACCGCACCGGTGCCCAGCAGGGTGGCCGGGCGTGGGCGGGTAACGCGGATGGCGCGGGCGTAGGCGACCTCAAGTTCGATGGCGGCGGCGAGCCCCACCGCCTCGTCCAGACGGGATTCGGGGCCGCGGGCGTCGTTCCGGTCCTCGGGCAGGACCGGATGCAGGACGAGGGCGCGGGTGGGTGACCCGCGCCCCTCGTGATTACTCAACTCAGTCGTGGTCGGTCTCCTTGGCCGGCGGATCGAACAGTTGGATCGGATGCGCCGGCATCACGGTCGAGATGGCGTGCTTATAGACCAGCTGCGAATGGGCGTCACGGCGCAGCAGCACGGAGAAATTGTCGAACCAGGTGATGATGCCCTGCAGCTTGACACCATTGACCAGGAACACGGTCACCGGGGTCTTGCTCTTGCGGACATGGTTCAGGAAAACGTCCTGCACGTTTTGAGATTTTTCTGACATTGGAGCAGCCTCGCTTATGCTCGGGTTATTGGGGCACCCATCCGACGGGGGCCCAAGTTTGCACAGGATATCCGACAATCGCCCTTTCAGCCAACAGTGCGGACATCCGTCGATATGGTAGCAGCAATCCGCTTAACCAAGGATGAAATCGCCGCACACCCCTCAAGACTTATGGCTGGGGGAAAACGGTTCAACCCGTCGCCCACATGCGGCGTATCGCCCACCAGGACGGGCGTCAGGCCGGTCCGGTGCGCAATCTCCATATCGACATCGGCATCGCCCACGAACCAGATGTCAGGACCGGGTTCGAACCCCATGGGCTTCAGCGCCATGTGAACGGGGGCCGGGTCCGGCTTGTCCGCCGCCGCGTCGGTCGCGCCGACCAGCGCGTCAAAAAGGGGCGCCCAGCCCAACATCTCGGCTTCGGCCCGCAGAAACCGGCCCGTCTTGTTGGAGACGACGCCCAGCCGGATACCCATGCCATGCAGGGTGCGCAACATGTCCTCAGCACCGGCCAGCACATCAGTGTGGGTCAGGTGGTTCGCCTCAAAATGCGCGTAGAAAATATCGCGAGCGCGCGGCCATTCGTCCCCGAAAATCTCTGGGAAACTGTCGCGAAGTGATTTGCGGATACGCCCGTAACTTTCCTCCAGCGTCCATTCCGGCTTGTCGAACGCACGCAGGGCAGCATTCACGGAGGCATGAACGCAGCGCCAGTTGCTGATCAGCGTATTGTCCCAGTCAAACAGGATCGCACGGGGCAGACGGTCAAAGGGCGGGGACAGGGAATCGATGGTCACTTGGCACTCACAGGGTCAGTGGAACCGATATGGTCCATATAGGCCTGACGCAGACGCAGGCAGAGCGGGCCAGGCCGGCCATCGCCGATGGTCTTGCCGTCAATACGAGTGACCGGCAGGGCGAAGGTGCTGGCGCTGGAAATGAAGGCCTCGCGCGCAGTGTAGGCCTCCGCAACGCTGAACGCCCGTTCCTCGAACCGGATGCCCAGGTCACGGGCGCAGTCCAGGATGGACAGGCGGGTGATGCCGTTCAGGATCTCATTGCTGGGCTGGCGCGTCACCAGAATGCCGTCGCCGGTGACGATCCAGGCGTTGGACGAACAGCCCTCCGTCACGAACCCATTGTCATCCACCATCCAGCCCTCGAACGCGCCGGCTTCCGCCGCCTTCTGCTTACCCAGCACCTGCGGCAGCAGGCTGGTCGATTTGATATCGCGACGCAGCCAGCGGATATCGGGCATGGTGATGACGGCGACACCATTTTCCAGGGTCGATGCCGGTTGAAACGCCGTGCGGCGGCAGGTCAGGACCAGGGTCGGGGCCGGGTTCTTCGGGAACTTGAAATCACGCGGGGCGGCACCGCGCGTGATCTGAATATAAAGCAGGGCATGGCGGGCGCGGTTGCGGCGGACCATCTCGCCCATGATGAAGCGCAAGGTCGCGGGCTTCACCGGCCAGGGAATCGACAATTCCTTCAATGACCGCGACAACCGCGTCAGGTGCCCGTCGGCATCCGCCGGCTTGCCATCAACAATGGTCACCACCTCATAGACGCCATCAGCGAACTGGAATCCGCGATCCTCGACATGGACGGCGGCGTCGCCGTGCAGCAGATAGCGACCATTGACATAGGCGATACGGGGCATGGGGCGGGGTCCATCGGTAAAGCTACCCCAGATGTCGCGCGTCCGGCCCCGCATGGTCAAGGGGCGGATTGCCATTGTGGCACTTGTACTTGGGGTGCGGGTCAGTTCTGCTAATATCCGGATGTGAAAGGGGGACAACATGCGCGGGCTGGCCATCATTCCCGGGATCGGCAATTCCGGTGAGGCGCATTGGCAGACGCACTGGGAAAACAGCGTGCCTGGGACGCGCCGCCTGTCGGTCACGGACTGGAACCACCCCGATCTGGACGATTGGATTGCCGGGCTGGACCGGCTGGTGGCCGGGTTCGAGGGAACACCCCTTCTGGTGGCACACAGCCTCGGCTGCCTGCTTGTGGCCCATTGGGCGGGTCGGGCACCCGTTTCCGGCGCACTGCTGGTCGCAGCGCCCGACGCTAACGGACCGGCTTTCCCCGCGGAAGCTGCCGTTTTTGGACCAGTCCCCCGCCGCCCCCTGCCCTTTCCCGCCATCATCGTAGCCAGCAGCAATGATCCCTATGGCAGTATCGATCATGCTACGGAGCTTGCTACTGCCTGGGGGGCCGAACTGATCCTGGCCGGTGCCGCTGGTCACATCAACGGCGCCAGCGGGCTGGGCGAGTGGCCTTGGGGTTTTAAAGTGCTGCAAAGGTTGCAGCGGAAGGCCTGAACACGCGCTGCCAAACCCCGCCATACGCAGCCCAGTCGCCGCGCAACGGGGCAGCCCGGTGGGTTGGTCCGCGCCAGCCGCCGCAAGGTAGCACGATGGGGCATGCTGTCCGGCGTCACGATGTTCCAGGCCAGCCCCAGCCGCTCAAACCCAAGAATCAACCACCAGCCTAGGTCAACCTCCCCCTCATGCAGGCCCAGCCGCGCGGAGCCGGGATAGGCGTGATGATTGTTGTGCCAGCTTTCACCCATGCTGATCAGGCCAGCAACGCGGACATTATAGCCCTGGACCGAGGCGCCATCGATCAGGAAGCTCTGATCCCCGTCGCGGTGCGCATAATGGCCGACCAGCCAATGGCCCGTGACACAGACGGCCACGCGGGCACAGACGCCCCACACAACCCAGGGCAGCCCACCAATCATGAAGAACAGCAGGGCCCATGGCAGTTGCTGCGCCATCCATGTGCGCTCAATCCAGGCATAGACCCTGTCGCCGGCCAACCGTCGTTCCAATTGAAAGCTGGGCGGATGATCCAGATCTAACACGCAATGCAGTTGCTGCCAGCCATCGCGCCAGAACCCGGCGCGATGCGCGAAATAGGGGTGGCAGTCAGGCTGGCGCTGCGCCCAATCCCGCATGTCATGAATGCGGATCATACCTATGGGGCCTGCCATGCCGACCAAAACGCCGAGATAGACGCACAGATATTCCAGCCAAAGAGGGCATTGGAAGCTACCGTGGATCAGCCGCCGATGCATGCCGACAGAATGGCCAAAGCATAAGGTGACGGCGGAGGTGAACAGGAACAGCGCAAAAGCGCCCCATGTGAAGAACGGCCCACCCAGCAGCAGGGCCGCCAGGGTCATCGACCCGATCCAGAGGGATTTGCCCGGCGACCAACGGACCCTACCCAGGCAAGGATTGCTGCCCGGTTGCGCGATCATTCTTTCCGAACCGGCCACCAGTCGCATCGAGAGCACCCTACTCTTTGGGTTCCGTCCGCCGTATCCGCGCAATATCAGCGCTCTCACGCTTTAACGGCAGGGAAACAGGGCAGATATTCTGTACAAAGCCATTCAAGGTGTTGACCAGATTCTCCCGCACCAGCGCATAATGGACGAACTGCCCACGTTTCTCGCTCTGCACCAGGCCAGCATTTTCCAGTATGGCCAAATGCTTTGAGATGGCGGGCTTGCTCATCTCAAAACGCGCCGCGATCTCTCCGGCGGTCAGGTCGGTCTCCGCCAGGTAAGCCAGTATCTTGCGCCGTGCGGTGGAGGCCAGTGCCTCGAAAATCTTGTCCATAGGTGTTTCATATTTAACTTATTAGCTAATTAATCACTCGAAAATCTGCCGGCGTCAACGGCCGATTTCGGCCAGCCGATCACAGCCAATTGTTCTTTGAATCAGAAAAACTCCAGCCGCACGGCGAACATCTTCTCCACCTTCTTCACCTGCCCCACTTCGGCCAGGATGATGACCCGGTCGTTGGGTTTGATCACGGTGGAGGGGCGCGGGATGATCACCTTTCCGGCACGCACGATGGCACCGACGATAATGCCGGCGGGCAGGCGAATATCCTTCAGGGGCGTGTTGATCAGGGTGGAGGTTTCAAGCGCCTCCGCCTCGATCACCTCGGCAAAATTCTCTCGCAGGGAATGCACGGCCTTGATGCGGCCCCGGCGCACATGCTGAAGGATCGATGAGACGGTGATCGACCGGGGGCTGACCACAGCGTCGATGCCAAGGGGCAGGACCAGCGGCTGATAGGTTGTCTTGTTAATCAGGGTGATGGCGCGTTTGCAGCCATGACGCTTGGCCAAAAGGCTGGCCAGGATATTGCCTTCATCGCTGTTGGAGACGGCAACCACCGTCTCCGACGCGCCGACATTGGCCTCCTCCAGGATGGCCGGGTCCAGGGCGTCGCCATGCAGGACCATGGTGCGCTTCAGTTTCTGCGCCACATGGGTAGCGCGGCGGCGGTCCACCTCAATGATGCGGGCCGAAACGGAGGGCTGGTTCTGTTCAATCTCTTCGGCCAGACACAGGCCGATATTGCCGCCACCGACAATGATGACGCGACGCGCTTGGCGCTCCTCATGCCCGAAGGCAGCCATGGCGCGGGTAACGTGGTTTGTATCGGCAACGAAATAAACCTCGTCGCCGGGCAGCATCTGATCATTGCCGCCGGGGATGAACTGCTGGTCACCCCGGATGATGGCCACCACCTCGATGGCGAGATCGGGGAACAGGCCCGTCAACTGCCGCAGGGGCGTGTTGATGATGGGGCAATTATCGGTGCAGACGACGCCGATCACCTTCACCAGCCCATCAGCCAGGGGGATCATGTCGAACGCACCGGGCACCTGCAGCCGCCGCGACACGGCGCGCGCCACCTCGATCTCAGGCGAAATGATGACGTCGATGGGCAGATGCTCGCGGGAAAACAGGTCCCGCCAGATCGGCTGCAAATAGGATTGGTGGCGCACGCGTGCGATCTTCGTGGGCACGTTGAACAGGCTAGCCGCCACCTGACAGGCGACCATGTTCACCTCGTCCGCCAGTGTCACGGCGATCAGCATGTCAGCATCCGCCGCCCCCGCCGCCTCCAGGACATTGGGGTGGGAGGCGAAGCCCACCATGGCCTGGACGTCCAGCGTGTCGCTGATCTTCTGGATCAGTTCCGGCGACTGGTCGATGACAGTGACGTGGTTGCCCTCTGACGCCAGATATCTGGCGATATTGGACCCGACCTGACCTGCGCCGCAGACGATGACTTTCATGAAGGGTACCCTGTCAGGAATTGACGGGAAAGGAAGCGAAGCAATCGACCACCCCTCACTCCACCAGCTTCAACCCGTTCTTGTCAGACCCATGCACGCCCAGTGATTTCAGCTTGCGGTGCAAGGCGGAGCGCTCCATGCCGACAAAGCTCGCCGTGCGGGAGATGTTGCCGCCGAAGCGGGTGACCTGGGCCAGAAGATATTCGCGCTCGAACACCTCACGCGCCTCGCGGAGCGGCAGGCCCATGATCTCCCCGCCCTTTTCCCATTTCAGCACCGTCGGCGTGATGGCCCCGATCTCGGGCGGCAGCATGTCGGCACGGATCGCCTCTGACGGGTCGCCAGCCACCATGATCAGCAGCCATTCGACCGTATTGCGCAGCTGACGCACATTGCCGGGCCAGTCATAGGCCTGCAACGCCGCCATCGCATCCTCCCCGAACACCCGCAGCGGCAGGCCCGCCGTCTCTGCGGTCCGCTGCATGAAATGCCGGGCCAGCAGGGGGATATCCTCCCGCCGTTCGCGCAAGGGCGGCATTTTCAGCGGCACGACGGACAGGCGATAGAACAGGTCCTGGCGGAAGCGGCCAATCTCGATCTCTGCGGTCAAATCGCGGTTGGTGGACGCGATGACACGAACATCCACCTCTACCCGCGATGTGCCCCCTACCCGCTCAAATGTCTGTTCCTGCAACACGCGGACGATCTTGCCCTGGGTTTCCAGGGGCATGTCGGCCACCTCGTCCAGGAACAGGGTGCCGCCATGGGCCTGCTCAAAGGTGCCGACCTTGCGGCCCCCGCCCTCGAACCCATGTTCGGTGCCGAACAGCTCCACCTCCAGCCGGTCCGGCCGCATGGTGGCACAGTTCAGCGCCACGAACGGTCCATCATTGCGACGCGACTTGGCGTGCAGCATGCGGGCCACCACCTCCTTGCCGCTGCCCGGCGGGCCGGAGATCAGGACGCGGGACCCCGTGGGGGCTACTTTCTCTACCGAATGGCGCAACTGGTTCACGGGCAGCGACCGGCCGATCAGGTCGAAATCGGCTCCCACCTTCACCCGCAGCTCGCGGTTCTCGCGCCGCAGGCGGGCCGCCTCGATGGCGCGTTCGACCAGCAGCAGCAGGCGGTCGGCCTTGAACGGCTTTTCGATGAAATCATAGGCCCCGTTCTTGATGGCCGCGACCGCCGTTTCGATATTGCCATGGCCGGAGATCATGACAACCGGCACATCCGGATGGTCGCGCTTCAGCTCAGCCAGAACCTGCAACCCGTCCAACCGGCTGCCCTGCAACCAGATATCCTGGATAACCAGACTGGGCCGGCGGGCGGCGACGGCGGCCAGCGCCTGGTCCGCATCCGCCGCCTCCCGCGTCTTCATGCCTTCATCCTCCAGGATGCCGGCGATCAGCATGCGGATATCGGCCTCGTCATCGACGATCAGAATGTCGTGCGCCATGTCTTCTCAACCCCTCCGCGCGTCGGCGGTGTTCATATCCGGCGTGACCGTGGCCGTGGGTGCGATGTTGCGTGGCAGGACCAGTGTGACACGGGCGCCACCGCCCGGCCGATCCTCCAGCAATATCGAACCGCCATGGTCTTCCATGATCTTCTTCACAATGGCGAGGCCAAGGCCTGTGCCCTTGGCCCGCGTGGTGACGTAAGGCTCGGTCAACCGGTCCCGTTCCTCGGTGTGCGGCAGACCCTTGCCATTATCCTCAACCGCCAGCAGAACCCGTTCATCATCCACCTGGATGCGGGCCGTGATTTCACCCGGTACCTTTTCGGCACCGGCGGGTGTTTCCTCCAACCGGCCTTCAATGGCTTCGCCGGCATTTTTCAACAGATTGGTCAGCGCCTGTCCCAATTGCCGGCTGTCACAGGTGACAACCAGCGGGGCGTCCGGCATGTCGCAGGCAAACTTGATGGCGGGATAGGCGGATGCCTGCAACAGCACTGATTGCCGGGTCAAATCCTGCATGGCCGTCGGTTTCATCACCGGCTGCGGCATGCGGGCAAAGGCGGAGAATTCATCCACCATGCGCCCGATATCATCGACATGGCGCACGATCGTGTCGGTCATCGCCTTGAACGTATCGGGATCGCTGTTGATTTCCTTCAGATATTTGCGACGCAGCCGTTCCGCCGACAACTGAATGGGCGTCAGCGGGTTCTTGATCTCATGCGCGATGCGCCGCGCCACATCGGCCCAGGCCGCCTTGCGCTGTGCCGACATCAGTTCGGAGACATCGTCGAAGGTGACGACGAAGCCCTTGACCTCCCCCGCCACCATTTCGGCGGCGACGCGCACCAGCAGGGTTTTCTGCTGTCCGCCGCGCCGGATCTGCACCTGTCCCTCAACCTGCTTGCCCCCGCGACGGCGGATATTGGCGAACAGTTCGTCCAGCTCCGGCACCACCTCCAACAGGTCGCGCCCGATCAGCGACGAAGGGTCGCCCACCGACAGAAGATTGGCCGCCGACAGGTTGGGCAGGTTGATGCGGCCATTCTGGTCCAGGCCCAGCACGCCCGCCGACACGCCCGCCAGCACAGCCTCCGTAAACCGCCGCCGCAGGTCCAACTGCCGGTTCGCCTCCACCAGTTCCGACCGCTGGCTTTCCAACTGGCTGGTCATGCGGTTGAAGGCGCGGGACAGGCTGACCAGCTCATCCTCCGGCTCCAGCCCGCTATCGGGCACCCGAGCCGTCAGGTCGCCGGCGCGGATACGCTCGGCGGCGGCGATCAGGGAGGAAATCGGGGCCACCAGATATGTCGCAAAGTTCAGCCCCAGCCAGATGGCGGCCAGCAGCAGCAGCACCGCCACGCCAACAAAGATCACCGCCATGCGGGTCTGCAGCGCAAAGCGCTGCTCCTCCATATGGCGGTATTCCTGCACGGCACTCTGCGTCACATCCATATGTTCCAGCACCCGGCTTTCCACCGGGCGGCCAATGAACAGGAACCGGTCAAAATCCTGATCCAGCAGGACGATGGCATTCACGCGGTTGCCACCCTCACTGACGATCAGCACCACCTCGCCCTTGCGCGCGCGCTCCAGATCCTCGTTATGAACGGTGGTGAAATCAAAGGCGAAGCCCAGGCCGAACACGGCTGTCACCTGCCCCGTGCCGTCAAAAATCACCGCCTCCGTCACATTGCGCATCAGGGCCTGTGACTGGAAATATTGCCGGAAGCGCGGCGGGTCCCAATAGATATTGAGCGGCAGACGCGCCAGATCGTTGCGCATCACCTCGGCGTCGCGCGACAGGGTCTGCTGATGTTCCTTCAGATAGCCTTCGGCCACCGCTAGGCTTTCATCCACCACCAGCCGCACCCGGTCGGAGAACCAGCTTTGCAGGCCGACATAGAAGAACAGGGCGGAAAAGATGGCCATGATGATGGCCGGTGCGACCGCCAGGATGGAGAATACCGCCACCAGCCGCATATGCAGCCGTGACGCCGCCAGCCCCTGTCGCCGTTCCACCCACAGCGCCACAATCCGCCGCGCCACCACCGCCCCCAGCAGCAGCAGCAACACGCCATCCAGCGTCAGCAGCAGCATCAGGGTGTTCTGATCAATGGCGACGGGCAGCGTCTCCGTCAGCGCGGCGTAGGTGGCCGCCCCGGCGGCAATGGCCGCAATAATCAGCAGGATACCGGCCAAGGTGGACAAATGCCGCCCCCGCGACCAGCGCACAATGCGCCGCCACAACCCATCCGACCGGGGGGCGATGCCGGGTGCCGTTGCCGTCATGCGGGGACACCGGGGAAGTGACTGATTGCGTGTGACGATCCAGAACGGGGCAAAGCGTCTGCCTTGGGCTGTCGGAACCAGGGGGACACTGTTACCAGAAAGCTACACCGGACGCCAGCCCGCAACGTGATAAAGCTGCAACAGGGTGTGGTGGAGAGGAGGTCATCCAGCACTGAGAAATGCCAAAAATCATCTACCGAGTAACTTCATTTTTTCGGCAAGTTTCAATTCCACGTAAAAATCAAGTGTATTAAAAGTTAGGTGGCGTAAAATTTTAAAATATGACGAAAAATTCCTTGGATGACCAATAGTGTCCAATAGAATAATCAGTAAAGGAGCGCTTATAAACCAGCGTTCAAGTCTCTGCTCGATCTGAGGTAGCCCAAGTTTTTCAAGTTCAATAATTTCATTGGACATCTTTACACAAAGATCATTAATTTTATTTATTTTTTTATCAAATTCTGAATTACTATCAAGAATTATATTTGATCTAGAAAAAATATTATATATTTTTTCGACTATATTTTTATCTTGCGTACTACCGTGATCAAGCAAGGTCAAAGCGATACGATCAATTCTTCTATTTTTCCATTGAACTTTAAATCCATCACAAAATTCGATAAACCCGTTATATCTCAACACTCTCTCATGAACTGCGATTTGTGACTGCGCATGAAGCATACTTTCAGCAATATCAATTAAATTAGGAAGCACTGCTCCTGTGGTCGAAGCTTTTGTCAGTGACTTCTTTTTCGCTTCTATAAATAAAATATAGTCTTCTCCTTCAACTACGACATCACATTCACCTTCAATTTTTTTCTCATTAACAGGGTCAAACATTTTATATTTTTTTCCAAGAACAGTTGGATTATATCCACGATCAAGAAATTCTTGAAATATAAATTTTTCCAGAGCACGGGGTATAATTTTATCATCAAAACTTGGATAATCCAAATTTCGAATAGCACTTGAAGTAGCCTCAAATATAGACAAACCGACAAAGCATGCCGGCATTGAAAAATATCTATTATTTCCTATAGAAATTAGAGGTTTATCTTGCCAATTTGACTTATCACCATCACTGGGATACAAGTAACCACTGTTTACATAACTTCTGCTTTCATGAGAAAAATGTTTTCGCATACGCCTCCATGTGTTATGGTTAATATTTCCAGTTATTATATTTTTACCATTAATTATTTTTGCATCTCCGTCATTTTCAGATATAGAAATCATATTATTTGCAAACGAAATAACATCAGAAATCGTCCAGCCTAATTTTTTCTTCATCCAATCTTCATCTACATCACAAAAAATAGACGATAGCATTTTTACCACGTGCCTAGGGGACCATTGCTTAAACTTAAACAAGTGATCATACAACGATATATCATATATATATCGCGTCATTTCATGTGGAGCAGTATTCATATCTTCCAAATTAACATACGGCTCCACATCCAAAATTGAACATAATGCAGTAGACAAATTACAAATTTTTTCCCACTCTACTAAGTAATTCAATATACTATTACTGTTCTTATCAATATATTTAATTGCTAAATTAATAATATAACCAATTGGTAGAGACGGAGCCCTCGGGGCATCCAAAGGGCCATATTCACGCATAGGCGTATATCTACTACCATCAAATTTATTTTTTTCCCGAAGAACTTGTAGAATATGCCTGATAACTAATGATCCTCCAATTTTCTTTATATTTTTATCAATTTCATTTACTATCTTGAATTCTTCTCCCTCCTTAAAATGAACTTCCCTTCCCTGAATATATAGCTCATACCCCTGTGCGCGCAAAAAGCGAATTGACCGATTCACAGCAATAAACCTAATATTAGGTAATTCATCGCACCCACGAATTAAATTAATTGCACGCGCAGCAGCGATAGCCTTAAGCCATGAATCTTGCTCATCAAGAGATTTACATTTTGAAGTACGCATAGCCTCCCAAATACGATTAATTATGCTTTGATACGGTTGTCTTTGACAGCCAAATTCTTCATACCGATGAATTTCTATTCTTAAGTGACTCAAAAAATTGTCTTGCGCAGGACTTGAATTATATTTTAGTGAAGATTGTATATATTCATTTAACGTTGACCACAACCTATTTTTATCCATATATTTCCCCTCATTTAAATATGAAAAATGCAAATTTATATCATCATCATGATTTATTACCAAATTAAGGAAAGATTTATCTACAAGAGTTTTAAATTTTTTTGCGTCTACGAACATACTGTAACCTCGCGAAATATCTCATGCCAAAACTGAATTTCTTAGGATGCTTAAAGCACAATTAAGTTTGAAACGCATCTAAAAAAGTTACAGTTATTATGCCCATCATTAGTAGGGAGACTTCTTCCTAAACTAATAGTCTAAAAAACTAGAGGTATTAGCGCCTTGCGGCGCTGACACCCCCCCTACTTCAACCCCCGCACCACCTGTATATCCAAATCCCTGATCTTCTTGCGCAGCGTATTGCGGTTCAGGCCCAGCATATGCGCCGCCTTGATCTGGTTGCCCCGCGTTGCCGTTAAGGACAGGGACAGCAGCGGGCGTTCGACCTCGCGTAAAATCCGGTCATACAGGCCCGCCGCCGGGATACCGTCCTTATGCGCCGCGAAATATTCGCGCAGGTGGCGTTCGACCGCCGCCGACAGGCCCTCGTTCACCGGTTCCTGAACCGGGGCCGCCGCCGGGTTGGCCTCGGCCAGTTCGGTGTCGATGACGTCGAGGCTGATCACCTCTTGCGAATAGAGTGCGGCCAGACGCTGGACCATGTTTTCCAGCTCGCGCACATTACCGGGCCAGCGGTAACGCTTCAGCCGGTCCATGGCGGCATTATCCACCGTCTTGGCGGGCAATCCCTGCTGGGCGGCCTGGTTCAGGAAATGGCGGACCAGGGCCGGCACATCCTCCGTCCGCTCCCGAAGGGGCGGCAGGCGGATGGGCACGACGTTGAGGCGGTAAAACAAATCCTCGCGGAACAGGCCCTGACGGATCAGGGTGCGCAGGTCGCGGTGGGTGGCGGCGACGATGCGCACGTCGGTCTTGATGGGCGTGCGCCCGCCGACGGTGGTGTACTCACCCTCCTGCAACACGCGCAGCAGGCGCGTCTGCGCCTCCAGCGGCATGTCGCCGATTTCGTCCAGGAACAGCGTGCCGCCCTGCGCCTGCTCAAACCGACCCGTCGAGCGCATGGTGGCGCCGGTGAAGGCGCCCTTCTCATGGCCGAACAGCTCTGACTCGATCAGTTCGCGCGGGATGGCCGCCATGTTGATGGCCACGAACGGGCCGCCCCGGCGCTTGCCATAATCGTGCAGGGCGCGCGCCACCAGTTCCTTGCCGGTGCCGCTTTCGCCCGTGATCATGACCGTCAGGTCCGTGCCCATCAGGCGGGCCAGGACGCGGTAAATCTCCTGCATGGCCGGCGACCGCCCGATCAGGGGCAGTGCCTCCTCCTCCGCATCCTCCACGGGGGCGGCGACGGGGGCCGGGGCCTGTGCGGGGGCGGACAGCGCCTTTTGCACAATGGCCATCAAATCCTTCAAATCGAAGGGTTTGGGCAGGTAATCAAAGGCCCCGCGTTCCGCCGCCTTCACCGCCGTCAACAGCGTGTTCTGCGCGCTCATCACGATGATGCGCAGGTCGGGACGCAGTTTCTTGATGCGCGGCACAAGGTCGAGGCCGTTCTCATCCGGCATCACCACATCGGTGATGACCAGATCGCCCTCCCCCTCCTGCACCCATCGCCACAGCGTGGCGGCGTTGCCGGTGGTCTTCACCTCATGTCCCAGGCGGGCCAAAGCCTGGGTCAGCACCGTCCGAATGGCCCGATCATCATCTGCTACGAGAATGGTTGCGCCCATTTTTTAGGCACCCTCTCCGTGACCGTTCTGGTCGGTGACCGGCAGGGAGACCTTGAAGATCGTACGCTTTGGTACGCTTTCAAAGTCGATGACCCCACCATGGTCACCGATTATCTTGGCGACCAATGCAAGACCCAGGCCGGTTCCATTCATCTTCGTCGTAACAAAGGGATCGAACAGGTTGGCGCGGATATCCTCGGGGATGCCGGGGCCGTTATCACCCACGCAAACCAAGAGCGGCAACTGCATCCGGCTGTCCGATCCGGAAACGGCCAGACGCACACCATGCTGATAGGCGGTGGTCAAAAGAATCTCACCGCCCTGTTCCGGGCAGGCCTCTGCCGCGTTCTTGACCAGATTGAGGAAGACCTGCACGAGTTGGTCGCGATTGCCCAGGACGGGCGGCAGGGACGGGTCGTATTTCTCGACAAAGCGGATATGGCGGGCAAAGCCGGTCTGGGCGATGCGGCGCACATGTTCCAGCACGGCATGGATGTTGACCGCCTGCCGCTCCAGCGGGCGGCCATCGGTGAACACCTCCATCCGGTCGACCAGCGCCACGATGCGGTCCGCCTCGTCACAGATCAGGCGGGTCAGGATCTGGTCATCCTCGCTGGCGTTTTCTTCCAGCAACTGGGCGGCACCCCGGATGCCCGACAGCGGGTTCTTCACCTCATGCGCCAGCATGGCCGCCATGGCGACGACGGAGCGGGCAGCACCCCGATGGTTCAACTGCTTGTCGATGCGCCGTGCGATGGAGCGTTCATGGATGGTCAGCACCACATAATCCGGCGGGTCGCCCAGGGGGGCTGCCTGCATGGTGACGGAATGCGGCCCGATGCGCGCCGTTTCCACCTGGACACCATATTCACAGACGGTGGCATGGGTGATGCGCGCCTGTTCCAGAAGGCCCAGGACGGGGCTGTCCTCGGGGATCAGCTCCGTCAGCTTCGTGCCCAGGACGCGTGTGGCCGACACGTCGAAAAATTCCTGGGCTTCCAGATTGATGAAGCGGATCAGCCCGTCGCCGTCCACCACCATGACGGGGTCGGGCAGTGCTGCCAGGATGGAGGTCGGGTCGATATCACCGCCGATGCGGCGGGCCGTCGGCATCCGCGCCATCAGGCGGCGATCCGTTCGGTGACGCCGCGATCCAGTGCCGCGGAATAGAAGGCGATGATCTGCTGCTTCATCTGTTCCGGGTCCTCGCTGGTCATGATCTGATTGCGATAATCGGCCGACCCGTTCATGCCCTTGGAATACCAGGCGACATGCTTGCGGGCGATCTTTATGCCGGCCTCCACCCCGTAATGGGCCAGGATGGCGTCGTAATGTTCCAGGACCGTTTGCATCTGTTCGGCCAGGGGCGGGTCGGGCAGCTTCACGCCCGTGCGCAGGTAATGCATGACCTGGGAAATGAACCAGGGCCGGCCATAGGTGCCGCGCCCGATCATGATGCCATCGGCCCCGGATTCCTCCAGGCAGCGCACGGCATCGTCAAAGCTGTTGATGTCGCCATTGGCGATGACGGGGATCTTCACCGCCTCCTTGACCTGACGGATGAACTTCCAATCGGCGGTGCCGTTATACATCTGACAGCGGGTACGGCCATGGATGGTCAGCATCTGGATGCCGCATTCCTGCGCGATGCGGGCCATGTTGGGGGCGTTCAGATTGTTGGCGTCCCAGCCCTTGCGCGTCTTCATCGTCACCGGAACGGAAACGGACTTCACGGTGGCTTCCATGATGCGCCCGGCCAGCAGTTCATCCTTCATCAGGGCGGAACCGGCGAAGCCGTTCACCACTTTCTTCACGGGGCAGCCGAAATTGATATCGATGATATGGGCGCCGCGATCGACGTTCAGCTTCGCCGCCTCCGCCATCACCTCCGGCTCACACCCCGCCAACTGCATTGAAATCGGCGCTTCGTCCAGGTGCCATTCGGTCTTCAGCAGGCTTTCGCGCGTAGCACGGATCATGGCCTGACTGGCAATCATTTCCGACACGACAAGCCCCGCCCCCGTCCGCTTCACCAGCCGGCGATAGGGCATGTCGGTGACGCCCGACAGGGGCGCCAGGATCACCGGGTCCTCAATACGCACGGAACCAATCTGAAGGGGGGCAAGCGGCTTGACCATGGGACGCTGAACCTTGAACTTGGGTCACGAATTTGCACATTCCTTGTGCATTTTTCGCGAATGCATGAATTTTAGGCACAGAGCTTAACACAGGTCTGAAAAAACACAATATTCACCACCGCATGGCGGTTTTCGCCCCGACACAGGGGCCACCCATGATGCCGGGGCATTGGCGAAGGTGCTGTATCCGCGCTAGGGTCGCCCCGGTCGTTCATGACAAGAGATGTGGCCCCATGCCCACCTGCACCGCCCTGATCGTCGCCGCCGGACGCGGCCTGCGTTTCGGGGGTGATCTGCCCAAGCAGTACCTGCATCTGGCGGGACAACCGATCCTGCGCCGCACGGTCGAAGCGTTCCTGCGCCATCCGGCGGTGACGGGGGTACGCGTCGTCATCGACCCGGCCTTCCGCGACCTATATGACAAGGCGGTCGACGGCCTGGACCTGCCCCCGCCTGTTACGGGCGGGCCGACACGACAGGATTCGGTACTGAACGGGTTGGAGGCTATGGCCGGCCACGCACCCGATCTGGTGCTGATCCATGACGCGGCCCGGCCGCTGGTTGATGCACAGGCCATCAGCGATGTCATTGCGGCCCTTGAAACCGGCCCCGCCGCCATTGCCGCCACACCGCTGGCCGACACGTTGAAGCGCGGGACGGTGGAGGGCGCCGGCATTGTCAGCGGGGGTACCGTGGACCGCACGGCCTTGTGGCGAGCTTTGACGCCGCAGGGCTTCCGCTTTGCCGACATCCTGCCCGCCCACCGCCGCGCCGCCGGCCTGAACCTGACCGATGATGCCGCCGTAGCGGAAGAGGCGGGACTGGCCGTGACCCTTGTGCCCTGTGACCAGGACAATCTGAAAGTGACCAACCAAGACGATCTGGCCCGCGCCGAAAAACTGTTCCTGGCCCGCCTGGGCGATGTGCGCACGGGCACCGGCTTTGACGTGCATAAGTTCGCGCCTGGCGATCAGGTCTGGCTGTGCGGCGTGTCGGTGCCGCATGACGCGACGCTGGACGGGCATTCGGACGCCGACGTGGCCCTGCACGCCCTGACCGATGCCATACTGGGCGCCATATCGGCGGGCGATATCGGCCTGCATTTCCCCCCCAGCGACCCGCGATGGAAGGGGGCGGACAGCGCGCAGTTCCTGCGCCATGCCGCAGACCTGGTGGCGGAAAAGGGTGGGGTCATCGCCCATGTCGATATCACCATCATCTGCGAACGGCCCAAGGTTGGCCCGCACCGGGATGCCATGGTGGCGCGGGTAGCAGACATCCTGGGCCTGAGCCCGGCCCGCGTGTCGGTGAAGGCGACGACGACCGAAGGGCTGGGCTTCACAGGCCGGCGCGAGGGTATCGCCGCACAGGCCGCCGCCACCGTCCGCCTGCCCCTGATCCTGGAGTAACCATCCATGTTCCCGCCCGAGCTGGTGCAGTTGGCCGAAGATATCCGCGATGGCTTCGCGGCCAGGGGCTGGTGGCTGGCCACGGCGGAAAGCTGTACCGGTGGCCTGATCGCCGGGTGCCTGACGCATGTATCGGGGTCTAGTGCCGTGATGGACCGGGGTTTCGTCACCTACACGAACGAGGCGAAGACCGACATGCTGGGCGTGTCCGCCGCGCTCATCGCGGACCTGGGCGCTGTCAGCGGCCCGGTAGCAGACGCCATGGCCACCGGGGCGGTGGTGCATAGCCGCGCCGATGTGGCGGTCGCCGTGACCGGGATTGCCGGACCGACGGGAGGTACTGCGACCAAGCCGGTGGGCTTGGTCTTCATCGCACGGCACCGGCGGGGTGGCGATAGTGTAGTGGAGCGCCATATCTTTCGTGGTGACCGCGCAGAGGTGCGGCTGGCCACGGTAAAAAGGGCGCTGGAATTGCTGCTGGAAAGCCTTGGATGACCGCGATCACCCCGACCATCGACCTGGCCGACACGATCCTGCGGGAATGGACGGAGCAGCCGGACATCATCGCCGCCTTTCTGGCCGGGTCCGTGGCCAAGGGCAATGCCGGGCCGGGGTCTGACATCGACGCCGTCCTGATTCACCATCATCTGCCGGCGGCGGTGCGGGAGACACATGAACGCCAGGGCGTGATGGTCGAGCTGTTCCTGCACGACCCCGACACGCTGGCCTATTTCTGGGAAGCCGACCGCAAGCAGGGCAAGCCATCGCTCGCCCGCATGGTGGCCAACGGCCTGCCCATTGCCGGCGACCCGGCATTGATCGAAGAACTGAAGCGGCAGGCGCAGGCCGTACTGGATGGCGGTCCGCCACCCCTGACGCAAGAGGAACTGCGCACGCGGCGTTACTCCATCTCCGACCTCGCCGCCGATCTGGCCCAGCCGCGCAGTGCAGCCGAACAACTGGCCATCGGCTCGCGGCTTTATATCGAGCTGGCGGACTTCACCGTCCGCGCCGCCGGCGCCTGGACTGGCAGCGGCAAGGGACTGTCCAAAGCCCTGATGCGCCTGGACCCGATGCTGGCCAGCGCATTTGAGCACGCGTTTGGGGAATTGTTCGGCGACCATGACCCGGCAGAGGTGCTGGCCCTGGTCGACCTGTGCCTGGAACCCTATGGCGGTCGCTTCATGGCGGGCGACCGCCGCCCCGCCCCCGCCGATTGGCGGCTGGGGGATTAGGACCCCGGTGCCGCGCAATAGTCGGCCAGGGTATAGGCCGCGTGTATCTGGTACCTGGCACCCGGTTTCATGACGAATTCCGAGGCGCCATAGCGCACAAAGCCACCATCCTTGGCTGGCTTCCAGTCGAACGTGTAACCCAGCCTGGTCCAGGGTGCCCCACCCTCTTTCAGGTTCAGACGCATATTGGTGGCAAACCAATCCCAGTAGGATTGCTTTTCGGCGCAAGCCGCATCCCCTGCCGTACAGACAGGTCGGGTCGCAGTCCCCTGTACGGCGGGCGGCCCCCATTGATCGGCCGTATCCAGGGTGCAGGTGGCAGCGGCAATGTCGGTGATGGGACAAGGGCGGACCAGTTGTTCTGCCTCAATCCACAGTTCCACCACCTGGGCATAGGGATTGGCCGGGTTCAGGCCCAGCCATTGCACCACGCGGTCGGTCTTGGCAGACGCATCGCCGGGTGCCTGCGTGCAGAATTCTTTCAGTTGCGGTACAGCGGTCACCCATATCTGGCCCCAACCGGTCGGTCCACCTGTCGTCTGGCCCTGATAATACTTCTCGTAGGAGTAGGTGGACATGGTGGATGCGACCAGGACCTGCCGGCCATTGGGGCCATCACGCCAGGATAGTTTAGGGTTATCGGGTGCGATGCGGAGCAGACCGGGACCGACGGTGGACGGCTTGGTAATCGCTGCTTCGTAGAGGGAGGCCGCGTAAAGCTGCGCCGGCGTCTGGGCAGGTGGTGTGCTGGCCGTGGTGGACTTGCCGCCGGGACTGGCACAAGCCGTCAGGGATATAGACAGGACCGCCGGAAGCAACAGATTACGCATATTACACCCTCCCGTTTTCCAAGTTCTAGGAGGGTAATATTTTATGTTAAAAGTAGCAATAACCTGACCCTACTCGCCCACAATCTCTAACCCCGGCAGGGTGGGCAGGGGCGTGGACTTATCCAACAGGCCAGCGGCGCGCAAGTCATCAACGCCGGGCAGGTCGCGCAAGGATTCGAGACCGAAATGATCCAGGAAATGCGGCGTCGTCACCCAGGTCAGGGGACGACCCGGCGTCTCCCGGCGGCGGCCAGGCCGTATCCAGCCGGCCTCCATCAGGATATCCAGCGTGCCCTTGGACGTAGCCACGCCCCGGATCGCCTCGATCTCCGCCCGCGTCACGGGCTGGTGATAGGCGACAATAGCCAGGGTCTCCACGGCGGCGCGGGACAGTTTTGCCGTCACCTCCACCTCTGTGCGCAGCTGATCGCCCAGGTCGGGGGCCGTACGGAAGGCCCATCGCCCGCCCGAGGCGACAAGATTGACGCCGCGATGACGGTAGAGATTTTCCAGTTGCAAGAGCAGGGGACGCACGGGCGTAGGGCCGATACGGGCCTGAAGCGCGTCTTCCGTCACCGGATCGGCAGAGGCGAACAGGATGGCCTCCAGCAGACGGACCAGTTGGGTATCGGCATTGAAAAGATCGGTCACGTCCCCCCCTCCCCGTCCCGGCGGGCGCGCAGCTGTATGGGGGCGAAGGCCCCATCCTGACGCAGTTCAAGCTTGCCTGCCTTGGCTAATTCCAGGACCGCAACGAAATTGCTGGCCAGCATCGATCGGGCTTTCACACCATCCCCGCGCCAGCCGCCGGGCAGCAGGGTGGAGAGATAGGACCAGTCGGGAATACGGCCCAGCATGGCCTCCAGCCGGGCCAAAGCCTCTTCAATCGAGTATAATTCCGTTACCGGAATGGTGAAGGGCGACTGCCGAGCCTGCCGACCCGAGATATCGCCATAGGCCTTCAACAGGTCGTACAGCGACAGGTCATGGCGATGCTTGGCGAAGATCGGCAGGTCTTCCGGCGCGCCACGCGCAAAACGGTCCCTGCCCAGGCGCGGACGCGCCATCAGGCGGGCGGCCACGCCCTGCATCGCCTCCAGCCGCTGCAGCTGCAAGGTCAGGGCGGCGGCCAGCATCTCTGCCGATGGCTCGTCCGGCTGCGGATCGGGTAGCAGCAGGCGGGACTTCAGATAGGCCAGCCATGCGGCCATCACCAGATAGTCCGCCGCAAGTTCCAGGCGCAGACGCCGGGCCGCCGCCACGAAGGACAGGAACTGTTCCGCCAATGCCAAGATGGAGATGCGGGTCAGGTCCACCTTCTGATCCCGCGCCAAGGTCAGCAGCAGGTCGATGGGCCCTTCGAACCCGTCAATATCCAGCAGCAGCGCCTCACCGGCGGGTGGCTCATCGACGGGGCGGCTCTCGTCGAACCCATCACTCACGATGTCAGGCCGGTCAGCCCGGCGATGGCGTTGACAACCCAGTCCGTGGCGGGTGCAAGGATCATATAGAGTGGGTTGAAGTCGAAACCGGCATGGCCCGCCGCAAACGGGATCAGGAACACAAACAGCAGCAGAATGCCCATGCCATAGGGCTCAATCCGCGAAACCGCCATGGCGGCGCGCATGGGCAGGATGCCAACCAGCACGCGCCCGCCATCCAGCGGCGGCAGGGGGATCAGGTTGAACAATGCCAGCAGCACATTGAACTGCAAAGACACTGCCAGATTGTTCACGGCCCATGGCGACATGAAATCCGGTGCCATGGGTGCCACATGCAGCAGCAGGGCCGAAATGAAGGCCAGCAGAAAATTCACCCCGGGCCCGGCAGCGGCCACCCAGATCATGTCCCGCTTGGGATTGCGCAAATTGCGGAAATCCACCGGCACGGGCTTCGCCCAGCCGAACATGAAGCCCGTGAAGATGAACATGGTCATGGGCAGCAGGACGGTGCCGATAGGATCGATATGACGCAACGGGTTCAGCGACAGACGGCCCAGCATCTGCGCCGTGCGGTCACCGAATTTCAGGGCCGCATAGCCGTGGGCGGCCTCATGTAGGGTGATGGCGAACAGGGCCGGCAGGGCCATGATCGAGAGTTTGAACAGGATTTCCTGGAAATCGGGCATTGCCTCACCCCACCAGCAGCCGGTCGAATTCGGCCCGCAAGGCATTGATATCGGTCGGCGGTGCCGCCGCCACAAGGGCAGATGCCGCAGACCAACGTCTCATGCCCGCCGCGTCCAGGGCGCGGGCATTGGCCGCCACATCCAGCATTTCCGCCATCTGACCATTGCAGTGAAGGGCCACGTCGCAGCCGGCGGCGAGGACGGCGGCGGTGCGCTGCCCCAGGGTGCCGGACAGGGCCTGCATCGACAGGTCATCGCTGAACAACAGACCGTCAAATCCGATATGACCACGCACAATGTCGCGGATCACGGTCGGAGAGATGCTGGACGGACGGTCGGCGTCGATGTCGGTATAGACAACATGGGCGACCATGGCCGCCGGCAGATGCGACAGCGCCTTGAAGGGCGCGAAGTCCCACGCCTCCAGCTCCGCCCGCGGGGTGCTGACCACGGGCAGTTCCTTGTGACTGTCGGCGAAGGCGCGGCCATGGCCGGGGATATGCTTGACGATGGGCAGAACGCCACCGGCCAGCAAACCCGCTGCCTGCGACGCCGCCAGGGCAGCCACGCGGACCGGATCCATGGCAAAGGCGCGGTCACCGATCACATCATGCGCCCCCGGCACCGGCACATCGGCCACGGGGGCGCAATCAACATCGATGCTCAGGTCGGACAGCATGGCGGCCAGCAGGCGGCCGTGCAGCCACGCGGCTTGTCCCGCCTTCTCCGCATCGGCCAGATCGCCGACTGCGCGTGCTGCCGGCAGTTCCGGCCAGTGCGGTCCACGCAAACGCGCCACCCGCCCGCCTTCCTGATCGATCAGGATGGGGGCATGGCGGCCAACGGCGTCGCGCAGACTGTCCACCAGGGCCCGCACCTGATCGGGGCTGTCGACATTGCGGCGGAACAGGATGAAGCCCAACGGGTTGGTGTCGCGGAAGAAATCCCGCTCCACCGCCGTCAGGGCTGTGCCCTCACAGCCCAGGACCAGGGCTGCGAGTTCAGCGGACAATGCTGCACCCCGCACCCTGGGCCGACATAGCGGCGCAAATCTGCTTGGCCCGCGCCTCATCCACGGGGCCACCCTGGATGCGATAGAAGATGCCCTTGGGCAGCTCCACACGTACTGTCCGCATGGACAGGCCGCCCAGTTCACCGCCGAACTTGCGCTGCAGACGCTGCCATTCAGCGGCGGCCTTGGCCTCGCTGTCAACGGCGGCCACCTGCACACGCACGGCGGGACCGCCGGTGACGGGCTTAGGCGCAACGGCAGCCGGAGCCGTAGCTGCTGGTGCCGGCTTAGGTGCCACGGTTGCCGGCGGCGGGGCAACCAGTGCCTGCGTCACCGGCTTCGGCGCCGGGGTCTGCTGTTGCTGCGGCAGCAATTGCTGCGGCTGCTGCTGGGCCGGCTTCGGCGCTGGCACGGGCTGTTGCTGCGGCGGTGCTGGTGCCGTAACCGGGGGGGCATAGGTGGGCACCGGGGCGGGTGCCATCGGGGCCTGGCGGGCCAGCTCGTCCGGCGGCGGCTCCCGCAGGGCGGAAACCGCCCCCTCTCCTTCTTCCGCCATCGGCATCTCTTCCGGCGGTTCCACCGCATCGGCGCGCGGACGCTCCATCGGGGCCTCGGGCGGCGGCAGCAGACGCTCAACCTCGCCCGGCGGGGCATTGTTGGCTGGGTTCAGCCGGTCATAGACCAACTTGTCCTGGTGCGGCACTTCCATCCCGCCCGGCTGTTCGGGGCGGATCTTGGTGGGGGCCGTATCAGCACGCAGGATGGGGGCGACGCTTTCAGTGCCCGCGCGCATGCCCTGGTTATAGGCGTAGAAGATGATGCCGCCGAAAACGATGACAGCACCGGCAATCACGCCGATATTCAGCAGGTTACGGCGGCGCGGTGCGGCGGCTTGGTAATAGCCGGCATGCTGCTGCTCGTACTCTTGGTAATAGGCTTCCTGCGCCTGCTGTGCCGCCGGGCCCTGTTGATAGGCCTGCTGATATTGCGGGTCGGCATAGGGGTCCTGGGCCGGCGCGCGGTAACCGGCGGCGGCGGGATCGACATAGGTTTCAGGTCCCGGCGTCTGCGGTGGCGGCGGTGCCGACGCTTGCGCCGTCAGGGGCGGCGGGGCGGCATGGCGCTGCGGCTGCACATATTCATCCATCGGGTTGGGTTCACCCTGCGGATGCGGTTGCGGCGGCGTTGCCTGCGGATAGCCGGCACGGGGGCTGAAGGACGGATCGGCGCGGAATTCCGCACGCGGGGCCGGGCGGCCCGCCGGGGGTGGCGGGTTCTGGCCGTTATCGTCCTCGTCATCATAATAAGTCATGGGAACGGCGCCTCAACGCATTTCCTTGACGGGCTCCACGCCCAGGATATCGAGACCACAGGCAATCACCTGGGCCACAGCGGTAACCAACGCCAGTCGGGCGCGGGTCAGGTCGGCATCGCCTTCGATCAGGAAGCGCATAGATGCGTCATCCTTGCCCTTGTTCCACAGACCATGGAAGGAAGAGGCCAGTTCATAGAGATAGAAGGCCACGCGGTGCGGCTCATGCGCCTCTGCCGCTGCTTCCACCAGACGGGGGAAGGACAGCATCTGCTTCACAATCGCCACTTCCTCTTCCGAGGACAGGCGCGACAGGTTGGCAGCGGCCAGCCCCGCCGACGACAGATCGGCCCCGGCGTCGGCCGCGTGGCGCAGAACGGAGTGGCAGCGGGCATGCGCGTACTGCACATAGAAAACCGGGTTCTCCTTGGACTGTTCGGTGACCTTGGCCACGTCGAAATCCAGGGTCTGGTCATTGCGGCGGGTCAGCATGATGAAGCGGACGACACCAGCCCCGACTTCATCGACAATGTCGCGCAGCGTGACGAAACGGCCCGCGCGCTTGGACATCTTCACGGGCTGCCCGTCATCCATCAGGTTGACCAACTGGCAGATCTTGACGTCCAGCGCGCCCTTGCCGCCGGTAATGGCGGTAACGGCGGCCTGCATGCGCTTCACATAGCCGCCATGGTCAGCACCCAGCACGTCGATCAAGTCACCGCCGCCCCGGCGGAACTTGTCAAAGTGATAGGCGATGTCATTGGCGAAATAGGTGTAGGAACCGTCCGACTTCTTCAGCGGACGATCCACATCGTCGCCAAACTGGCTGGCGCGGAACAGGGTCTGGGGGCGCGGCTCCCAATCGTCGGGCTTCTTGCCTTTCGGCGGCTCCAGCACGCCGGTATAGATCAGGCCCTGATCTTCCAGCGTCTTCAACGCCAGCTCGACGGCGCCGGCATCAACGATGGCGCGTTCGGACGAGAAGACATCATGCTTCACGCCCATCTGCGCCAGGTCTTCCTTAATGCGCACCATCATCTGCGCGACGGCAAACTCCCGGAACAGGGGCAGCCATTCGGCTTCGTCGGCATTCAGGAACTTGTCGCCATATTGATCCTTCAGCGCCTGACCCACGGGGACCAGATAGTCGCCTGGATAAAGGCCGGCGGGGATTTCAATCGTCTCGCCAAATGCCTCGCGATAGCGCAGATATGCTGAACGGGCCAGGACATCGACCTGCGCGCCGGCATCGTTAATGTAATATTCCTGCGTGACCTTAAAGCCGGTCTTGATCAGCAGACGGGCCAGCGCGTCGCCCACGACGGCGCCGCGCGTATGACCCACATGCATGGGGCCGGTCGGGTTGGCCGACACATATTCGACATTGACCGGCTTGCCCTCGCCCAGCTTGCTGGACCCGAAGCCGGCACCGAGGTTCAGGATGTCGGCCATGCGCGACAGCCAGAAACCGGTATCGATCCGCAGGTTGACGAAGCCAGGGCCGGCAACCGACGCGTCCGTCACCGTGGCAGCGTCCTTCAACCGGGCAACCAGGGCATCGGCAATGGCGCGGGGCGGCTTACCCGCGGGCTTCGCCAGGACCATCGCAGCATTGGTGGATACATCGCCATGGCTGGGATCGCGCGGCGGCTCAACGGTGATTCGGGAGAAGTCCAGCCCGGACGGCAGCTCACCCGCTTGAACCATCTGGTTCAAAGCATCCTGAATCTTGGCTTCGAAGTCTTTGAAAACGTTCATTTTTCCAAACTTGATCAAGTGTATCCGGGCGTAAAGGGACCGTCACGGAATCGACCGATCCGCGAAGGTATTCGGCACCCTACACCGAACCCCTACATCCGCACAGCATGCAGAAATGAAGGGCGGGAATGTGGCAGGGGAACCGGCGGATTTCCGATACCCCCACAACAATTGCTGCAACGCACCTTAACCACCCCTTCTTTTGGTGTTACCGTCATCCCACCGTCATCCGGCGGTCGCATATTGGTGGGGGACAGGGGCGAATGGGTATTCATGTCGCGTTGAACCACAAGACCATCTACCGCTACGACCGGCCCGTGAATTTGGGGCCACAGATCGTGCGGTTGCGGCCCGCCCCGCATGCGCGCACCCCCATTCTCTCCTATTCGCTAAAGGTTACGCCGAAGAAGCATTTCCTGAACTGGCAGCAGGACCCGCAGTCCAACTGGCTGGCCCGGTTCGTCTTTCCGGAGAAGACCACGGAATTCACACTGGAGGTTGATCTGGTCGCCGACATGGCGGCCATCAATCCGTTCGACTTCTTCCTGGAACCGGCGGCGGAGAAGGTGCCCTTCACCTATGATCCGCTGCTGGCCAAGGATCTGAAGCCATTTCTAGAGACCGAACCCGCCGGCCCGCTTCTTTCCGCCTTCCTGGCGGAAATTGACCGGTCAGAGCAGCCGACGGTCAATTTCCTGATGAGCCTGAATGCCAAGCTGCAGCAAGCCATCGGCTATGTCATTCGCCTGGAGCCCGGTGTTCAGACGCCGGAAGAAACGCTGGAGAAATGCACCGGTTCCTGTCGTGACAGCGCCTGGCTGATGGTGCAGGCCCTGCGCCATCTGGGTCTGGCCGCACGTTTTGCCTCGGGCTACCTGATCCAACTTGTCGCCGATCAGAAGCCGCTGGAAGGGCCGGAGGGGCCGACGGCGGATTTCACCGACCTGCATGCCTGGTGCGAGGTGTATCTGCCGGGTGCAGGCTGGATCGGCCTGGACCCAACCTCCGGCCTGATGGCCGGCGAAGGTCATATCCCGGTTGCCTGCACGCCCGACCCGTTCAGCGCCGCGCCCGTGACGGGCGGTCTGGAACTGTGCGAGGTGTCGTTTGAGCACGCGATGTCGGTGACCCGCATCCGGGAGCAGCCGCGCACCACCAAGCCCTATTGGCCAGAGCAATGGGCCGCCATCGACGCGCTGGGCCAGCAGGTGGACAGGGAGATTGTGGAGGGCGATATCCGCCTGACCATGGGGGGTGAACCCACCTTCATCTCCATCGACGATATGGATGGTGCGGAATGGAATACGTCTGCCTTGGGTCCCACCAAGCGCCTGTTGTCCGGTGATCTGATCCGCCGGCTGAAACGGCGCTTTGCGCAGGGGGGCCTGCTGCATTTCGGCCAGGGTAAATGGTATCCCGGCGAAAGCCTGCCGCGCTGGGCCCTGCAGCTTTACTGGCGCAAGGACGGTGATGCGTTATGGACGCATGATGAATATCAGGCGGATGAGCGCAAGGATTACGGCTTCAAGGCCGAACATGCCGAGCTGTTCATCAAGACCCTGGCGGAAAAGCTGGGTATTCCCGGCGACTACGCCCGTGCTGCATTTGAGGACCCCTGGTACTACATCAACAAGGAACGCAAGCTGCCGGTCAATGTCGACCCGTTCGACAGCAAGCTGGACAATGAGGAAGAACGCGCGCGCCTTGCCAAGGTATTTGAGCGTGGCTTGGATCAGCCCATCGGCTTTGCCCTGCCGCTGAACCGCCGGCATGAGGCGACGGGGCCGGTCTGGCTGTCATCGGCCTGGGCGACGCGCACAGAGAAGCTGTTCCTGGCGCCGGGCGACAGCCCCGTCGGCTACCGCCTGCCGCTGGGGTCCCTGCCGTGGGTGGCACCGGCGCAGTATCCCTACCATTACGAACAGGACCCGTTCGACCCGCGCACACCCCTGCCCGCCTATGAGGAACTGACGCAGCTGGTGGCGGAGAATAAGGGACGCACGGAACCAAGCGAGCGACATCGCCGCATGGCCGATGTCCGCGAGGACGTGCCCGACAGGGGCCAGTCGGCATGGTGGGTGGTGCGCACAGCCATGTGCGTGGAGCCGCGCGATGGCCGGCTCTATATTTTCATGCCCCCCACCTCCTACCTGGAGGACTGGGTAGAGCTGATCGCGGCGATTGAAGCGACTTGTGTCGAGCTGGACATGCCCGTGGTTCTGGAGGGCTATGGCCCACCCAAGGACCCGCGTCTGGCCAATATCGCCGTCACGCCCGACCCGGGCGTGATCGAGGTGAATGTCCACCCAGCCAGCAGTTGGGATGAACTGGTCCGCAACACCACGGACCTGTATGAGGATGCACGGCAAAGCCGGCTGGCGACGGAGAAATTCGCGCTGGATGGCCGGCACGTCGGCACGGGCGGCGGCAACCATGTCGTGGTGGGCGGCCCAACGCCAGGCGATAGCCCGTTCCTGCGCCGGCCGGACGTGCTGCGCTCGCTCCTGACCTATTGGCAGAACCATCCTGCCCTGTCCTTCCTGTTCTCCGGCACCTTCATCGGCCCGACCAGCCAGCATCCGCGCGTGGACGAGGCACGGCATGACAGCCTTTACGAGCTGGAAATCGCCTTCAAGATTCTGGACGAGGCGGGGGCCAACTGCCCGCCCTGGCTGGTGGATCGCGCGCTACGCCATCTGCTGGTCGACGTGCAGGGCAATACGCACCGCAGCGAATTCTGCATCGACAAGCTGTATAGCCCCGACAGTTCCACGGGTCGCCTGGGCCTTCTGGAGCTGCGCAGCTTTGAGATGCCGCCGCACGCGCAGATGAGCATGGTGCAGCAACTGCTGCTGCGCACCCTGATCGCCTGGTTCTGGAAGCAGCCCTATCGCGCCAAACTGGTGCGCTGGGGTACCAAGCTGCATGAACGGTTCATGCTGCCGCATTTCGTGGGCCAGGACATTCAGGATGTCGTGTCCGACCTGCGTGGCGCTGGCTATGCGTTTGAGGAAAGCTGGTTCAAGCCGCATATTAATTTCCGTTTCCCCACCCTGGGCCATGTCAGCCAGCGCGGCCTGACCCTGGAACTGCGGTCCGCGTTGGAGCCCTGGCATGTGCTGGGCGAGGAGCCGGGCGGCGGCGGCACTGTCCGCTTCGTGGATAGCAGTCTGGAACGCGTACAGGTGAAACTGGCCGGCGCCACGGACGAAAGGTTCATCGTAACCTGCAACGGACGTAGGGTTCCCTTGCACCCGACGGGCACAGAAGGGGAGTTCGTGGCGGGGGTGCGGTACCGCGCATGGCAGCCCCCTACCTGTTTGCACCCAACGATCCCCGTGCATACACCGTTGATCTTCGATATCGTGGATAGTTGGACGGGTCGCTCGATTGGCGGCTGCACCTATCACGTGGCACATCCGGGTGGGCGGAACTTCACCACCTTCCCGGTCAATGCCAACGAGGCAGAGGGGCGGCGGCTGGCCAGGTTCTTCCCGTTCGGCCATACGCCGGGGCCTATGGCGGCCCCGATCGAGATCAGAAACCCCGAGTTCCCGTTGACCCTTGACCTACGCCTTGGCTGAACCTTCCCGCGACAGTGCGGATACACATGACGAACCCTGGGACGAGATGGTCACCGGTGACGGGCACGTGCGCGCGCATTGGCAGGGGTTCATCTCGTCGGGTGCCGCCGACGGCGCGTCGATGGCAGAACGCTGGGACGCGGGGCGGCGTCTTCTGTTCCAGAACGGCGTGACCTATCACGCCTACGCCGATCCGCAAGGGGTCGAGCGGCCCTGGCCGCTGGACCCCATACCCCTGCTGCTGCCGCAGTCGGAATGGCACATGATCGCGGAGGGGCTGCGCCAACGGGCACGGCTCTTGGATCGGGTGCTGGCAGATCTTTATGGTGAACAGACGCTGGTACGTGACGGCGTGTTGCCGCCGGCCCTGGTGCTGGGCGATCCCGGCTTCCTGCGCGCCTGTCACGGGATGGACCTACCCGCCGGATCGCGCCTGACCCTGATCGCCACCGACCTGGTACGCGACCGCGATGGCATCTGGCGCGTACTGGCCAGCCGGACCCAGGCGCCTACGGGCACCGGCTACACGCTGGAAAACCGCGTGGTGATGAGCCAGACCCTTGCGGAGGCATTCCGCGGCTGCAATGTCGAACGGCTGTCACCCTTCTTCGAACAGCTGCGCCAGACGCTGATCAATCTGGCCCCGCGCCGGTCCGGCCCCGATGGCTGCCCGCGCATGGCGCTGCTGACGCCGGGCCCGCTGAACGAGGCCTATTTCGAACATGCCTTCCTGGCCCGCCATCTGGGCCTGACCCTGGTTGAGGGGGCGGACCTGACGGTGCGTGATCAGGCCGTCTATCTGAAGACCCTGGGCGGGCTGGAACGGATCGACGTGATCCTCCGCCGCGTCGATGATGATTTCTGCGACCCGCTGGAACTGCGTCCTGACAGCATCCTGGGTGTGCCCGGATTGCTGGAGGCGGTGCGCGCCGGCAATGTCATGGTCTGCAACAGCCTGGGTAGCGGGCTGACGGATTCGGTGGCCCTGATCCCCTGGATGGGGGCCTTGTCCCGGCATGTGCTGGGGGAGGCACCCTTGCTGGCCGATGTTCCCACCTATTGGGGTGGCGATGCACGGCAGCGGGCGGAAATGGTGGCGGGCCTGGATCGGCTGGTCTTCCGCCCCGCCTTTTCCAGCCTGGGTCACCGCACCAGTTTCGGGCCTGAACTGAACCATGCCGGACGGACCGAGCTGGCGGCCAGCATCCGCCGCCGGCCCCAGGATTGGGTGGCGCAGGAACCGATCGTTCCCTCCACCGCGCCTGTCTGGCGCGATGGCAAGAAGGTGGCGCGCCCTCTGGTGCTGCGCGCCTTCACCTGCGCCACGCCGGACGGTGACTGGACCATCATGCCGGGCGGTCTGGCCCGCATTTCTGCCGATGAACGCTTTGCGTCCGTGACCCTGCAGACCGGGGCCGGCGCCAAGGATGTCTGGATCGTCGGCGCGACGATTGGGCAGCCGCAGCGTCGCCGGGGCGCAGCCGCCATGATGCCGGATGGCGGCGGCGATACCGGCCCGCGCACCGGCGACCTGCCGTCCCGTGCCGCCGATCATCTGTTCTGGGTCGGGCGCTATGCCGAACGGGCCGATGCCGCCGTCCGCACCCTGCGCGCCGCCGCCCGCCGCCTGACCGACGATGCCCATCCAGGAGCAGAGGAGGAATTGGTCCCCCTTCTGCGCCTGATGGGCTTTACCGGCATGATCCCGATGGAGATCTCGGGCCTTCCACAGGCTGATGCCGTGCGTGGCATGCGCCAAGCGCTGGAAATCGTGGCCGATCCCGCCAATCCCGGTGGCCTGCGCGCCACCATGGACCGGCTGCGCCGTGCGGCATCGGGCGTGCGCGACCGGTTGCCGGGGGAATTCAGCCGCGTGCTGACGGTGCTGGGCGATGTCGCGTCGCAGCCCCTGAAGGCCGAACCGGCGGCCATGCAACTGCGCCTGGATGAGGTGTCGCGTCTTCTCGCCTCCCTGATCGGGTTGGAACTGGACGGCATGTCACGTGGGCCCGCCTGGCGGTTCCTGGTGCTCGGCCGCCGGCTGGAACGGGCCATCGGTATTGTCGGGGCCTTCAATGGCTGCGGCTTGGGGGCGGGCACAGCCGGGACGGTGGCGTCGCTGTCGGTACTGCTGGAACTGGCGGCGGCAGGCGCTGCATACCGTGATCAGCATCCGGTCGGCATCCGGCGGGAACCGGTGCTTTCGCTGCTGCTGGCCGATGATGATCATCCGCGTTCACTGGCCTTTCAGATCAAGACGGTTCAGCGTCAGCTGGTGAAGTTGCCGCCCATCGATGCCGAGGGGCTGGAGGTCAGCCCCACCAAGCTGGCCAACGACCTTCTGGAAACCGCCGCCGGCATGGTGGCCGATCCGCAGCCGACCCGTGACCCGACGGCCCTGGCCGACCTGACCGACCGGTTGGGCCGACTTCTGCCCGAAATCTCCAACCTGCTCAGCCAGGCCTATTTCAGCCATGTCTTTGCCCGCACGACGTAAGGATGATGCCGTGGACGGCGAAGAAATGGCGGCGGCGCGTGGCCCCGTGCGGTACAAATGCACCCATGTCACCCGCTATAATTACGGCGACACGGTGATCAGCGCCCATATGCTGGCGCATCTGGCGCCGCGTGCCCATCCGCGCCAGACGAACCACAATTCCACGCTGACCATCATTCCCTGGCCCGGCGTCATGACGGGTCGGCAAGACTGGTTCGGCAATCCCGTCACCTATGCGGCGCTGCATACGCCACACCGGGAACTGAAGGTGACGGCGGAAATCGACGTGACCGTCTCCCCCCCGCCCCCCTTCACCCCCGCCGCGACACCGGCGTGGGAGGATGTGGCGGCCCAGGCGGCCAACCTCGCCGAAACGCTGGAATTCGTGCGCCCATCGGCGCGCGTACCGCTGGCCGATACGGCCCTGACGCTGTTTGCTGCGGGATTCTTCCCGCCGGGTCAGCCCGTAGGCGCTGGGGCCATGGACCTGACGCGCCGCATCCATGATGATTTTAGCTTTGATCCCACCGCCACCACCGTCAGCACTCCGATTTCGGAGATATTGACCAAGCGGCGCGGCGTCTGTCAGGACTTCGCCCATCTGATGATCGGCGCGCTCCGCGCCCTGGGCCTACCGGCCCGCTACGTCTCCGGCTACCTGCGCACCCTGCCACCACCGGGCAAGGAAAAGCTGAAAGGGGCCGATGCCAGCCATGCCTGGGTGCAGGTCTGGTGTGGCGAGGCCGATGGCTGGATCGATCTTGACCCGACCAATGGCCGCCAATGCGACACCGACCATGTCACCCTGGCCTGGGGCCGCGACTATGACGATGTCTGCCCGCTGCGCGGCGTCATCATGGGCGGCGGGGGGCATGGCGTGCTGGTGGCCGTGGATGTGGAACCGATGGATGACCGGTAAGGGTTCCCCAACCCCGTAACGATGCGCTATAGAGCGCGCCTCACGAGATTCAGCAGGCAAGGTTGGGATGCAGGTCGGCATCGACATGGGTTTGACGGCGGAAGGGCGCGCCGCGACGATGGACCTGGAGGAATTGCTGGCCACCCGCCTGCTGGTGCAGGGCAATTCCGGGTCCGGCAAATCCCACCTGCTGCGCCGTCTGCTGGAACAATCCGCCCCTTGGGTGCAGCAATGCGTGATTGATCCTGAGGGGGATTTCGTGACTCTGGCCGACAAGTTCGGCCATGTGGTTGTCGATGCGGCCCAGCATACCGAGTCGTCCTTGCAGAAGGTCGCGGCCCGCGTGCGCCAGCACCGGGTATCGGTGGTCCTGTCCCTGGAAGGGGCTGATATCGAAGGCCAGATGCGTCTGGCCGCCGCCTTCTTGGGCGGCCTGTTCGATGCAGAACGGGATTACTGGTACCCGATGCTTGTGGTGGTGGACGAGGCGCAGCTATTTGCCCCTGCCGCTGCCGGTGAAGTGTCGGACGAGGCGCGCAAGGCCAGCCTGGGCGCCATGACCAACCTGATGTGCCGTGGGCGCAAGCGCGGGCTGGCCGGCATCATCGCCACCCAGCGTCTGGCCAAGCTGGCCAAGAATGTCGCCGCCGAGGCCAGCAATTTCCTGATGGGCCGCACCTTCCTGGATATCGACATGGCCCGCGCGTCGGACCTGTTGGGGATGGAGCGGCGGCAGGCGGAAATGTTCCGCGATCTTCAGCGCGGGCATTTCGTGGCCCTGGGTCCCGCCGTGTCGCGCCGGCCCCTGCCCATAACCATCGGGCGTGTGGAGACCTCGGGCCGGGGCGGCAGCCCGAAGCTGATGCCCCTGCCGGACCAACCGCACGCCGACGCGCGCGACCTGATCCTGACGCCTTCTGCCGAAGAACTGACGGCCCCGCCGCCGCCCGTACGCCGGACGCCGCCAACGCCACAGCCCGACATCAACGCCGCCCTGCGACTGGCCGGCCAGCGTCAGGCGGAAATGGCCGCCACCGCCGCCCTGAACCCCGAACCCTCGCTGTTCGAGGCGGCGGAGAATGACGAGAAACTGGACGAGGTGCTGCGTCAGGTCCTGTCCGACCCTGATGCGGCCTTCCGCACTGATGCCGTTCTGTATCAGGATTTCCTGGTCCGCTGCCGCATCCACCGGCTGCGCGGCGAAACGCTGGACATGCCGGCCTTCCGTCGGCGCCTGTCGGTCATCCGGGCCGGGGTAGATGCCGAAGGGGCTGACGATCCTGATTGGACCGCCGCCGAGCAGGCCGCCAAGACCCTGCCGGAAGATATGCAGGGCGTGTTCCTGCTGCTGGCGCGTGCCGCCCTGTCACAAGCGCCCTGCCCGTCCGATGCCGAGGTAGCGCGGGCCTGCGGCAGCCGTTCGCCAGGCCGTGCCCGCCGGCTTCTGTCGTACATGGAACAGCGCGGGGTGATCGTGCAGCGTACGCTGATCGGCGGCCTGCGTTCCATCGGCCTGCCACATCTGGGCCGGGAAACCGCCGCCGGCGATCCCAACGCGCCAGACCCGCTGGACACGTCAGAAACGCGTACAGACGGCGATCTGCTGGCCGGGATAGGTTGAAGGCTGTGACAATTGTCGGGAACTGCGTTCACGGCTATCCCAATGGCCAGTGTTCAGCGCTATCCCAATAGCTTAGGTTTGAAATCGCATAACTTCCGAGGGCGGTGGATTGGTCACGTCCAGCAACAGTCCCTCAATATGGCACCGCCGGTTGATCTGGCGCGGGCTGGGCTCGTTCGTACTTCTCACCGCGCTGACATTGGGCGGCGGGGACAGTGTGTATGGCACAGATGCACCAGCACAGGTGCTGCGCGTCGGGCTCGACATGGTGGCGGCATCGGCTGATCCCCACCGCCTCTATTCCGTCGACAGCCGCAATCTGGCCTTTCACATCTTCGAACCGCTGATCCTGCCCGATGACGGTCTGGGCATCGTCCCCTGGCTCGCCACGGGATGGGAGATGGAGGGGGAGCGAACCTGGGTGGTCCGGCTGCGCCCCGATGTGCGGTTCCATGATGGCAAGCTTCTGTCACCCCATGATGTGGCATTCACCTTTTGCCGCTTGGATAGCATGGGGAACGGGCCACTGGCCGGCCTGATCGCGGGTGTGGAGCAGGCGGTGGCGCGCGATGCCCATACGCTGGTCATCACCACGCGGGGGACCATGCCCTTGCTGCCGCATGTCCTGACCCTTCTGCCGATCATCCCCGCCCCCGATGGCTGGAAAGGCACCTATCAGCCGCGCGGCTGTGCAGGGACCGCCGATGGGCTGGCGGCCCTCTCAGAGCAGCGGTTCGCGGATGGCAAGGTGCCGGGCACCGGCCCCTATCGCCTGGCCTCCTTCCGCAGCGGCAGCAGCGCCGATTTGGTTCGCACCGATACCTATTGGCGCGCCAGGCCGCATTGGGACCGCGTACAACAGGTTATTCTGGGCTCCGGGGTCGCCCGCGCACGGGCACTGGTGTCCGGAGAGGTGGACATCATCAATCAGGTGGTGCCGGAATCGTTGGATTTCCTGAGCACGCGCCCTGACATCAAGGTCGTAGACAGCAAGCCGTTGCGCATATTGATGCTGACCGTCAATCTTGCCGGTCCCCTGGCAGACGTGAACATACGCCGCGCACTGGCTATCGCTATCGATCGGGCAGCCTTGAGCAAGCGCATCGCGCCGGGCAGCGCCGAACCGGCGGATCAGATGGCACCGCCCGGCATTCCCGGCTACACCCCGGCTGCATCCATTCCCTTCGATCAGGCGGAGGCGCGGCGATTGCTGGCGCAGGCAGGTGTGCAGGAGGGGTTGCGGCTGCGCCTGATCACGATCGAACCCTTTGCACGCGTCGCAGAAGGTGTGGCCCGGTACCTGCTGGCCATCGGGGTACAGCTTGATATCCGTTATGCCAGTGTCGGTGACGCGCTGCCCCTGCTGCGCGACCGGGATTATGACCTGTTCCTGGGCAGCCGGGTCCCGTTCACGGGCGAAATGGGCTATTCCAACTGGGAACTGCTGCACACCCCACAGCCGGAAATCAAGGCCGGCAGCCAGAATGACAGCGGATACAGCAACCCTGAACTGGATCAGATCCTGTCGCAGGCCATGGTGGAGGCCGATGCAAGCCGGCGGGCGGACCTGTTGCAGCAGGTGGCTGTGATCGCCAGCCGCGACCTGCCCTTCATTCCACTGTTGCGCACCACCCGCCGCTGGGCCATGCACGCGGATTTGCGTTTCGATGGACGGGTGGATGGCAACACCCTGGCAACCCTGATCACGCCGGCATCGGCCAGCACACAGTAAGCGGGCGCAACCCCGTCCCCTGCCCCGGCCCCTTGCAATGATACGGCGTTGGGGCCATGTTGCCGGCCATCGTCACGACAGCGCCAGGGAGAGCGCCATGCCCACGGGCACCGTCAAATGGTTCAACAGCGCCAAGGGCTTTGGCTTCATCACGCCCGAGGATGGCGGCGAGGACGTGTTCGTCCATATCTCTGCTGTTCAGTATATCGGCCTACAGACCCTGAAAGAGGGCCAGTGGCTGCAATATGAAGTCGAGATGAACCGCAAGACCCGCAAGCTGCAGGCCATCAATCTGCGCAATTGAGCATTTGTCCCGGTCCCCACTACCGGGCACCCTGAACCCGACCATCACGCAAAGGGTTGCGCCGCATCCATTCAATGGTATGAAGCGGCGGTACCGGGGTATGTGGCCCCGCCCTGTCAGTCATAGGAACCGGACCCATGTCCACACTTCACAAGCAGGCGATGGAAGCCGTCCTGAAGGCCGCCGAGATGGATATCCTCGGCACGCTGGAAGATCAGGGCATCAAGGACCGGTACAGCGAGGAAGGGGATCAAGCCGCCATGGATGTCGCCATCCTGCACGGCTATCGCGTCTTCATGCGCATCTGCGAGGCGAATGGCATCACCGCGGACGCCGAACTGTTCGTCGAAATGGCCGGCGAACTGGCCGATGACATCGCCCAGGATGGTGGCAGCGAAGAGTAATAAGTAATACCGTCGGGGTCGCCGGGCGGATCAGCTCGCCCGGCGACCCTTGGCACTATTACTATTGCTCTCCGCCTCGGCGCTGCCCTGCTTAAGGGCAACAGACAGGCTGTCCCAGGCGGCATCCATGGCCTGGTTCTGCGCGCCATCTTCGGCGGCCATTTCCCGGATCATCTTGACCATGTCATCGGGCAGGCACGCCGTCTTCACAGTGCGGCCCCCGAAATCGGCCTGACGCGGAAACACACACAGGACGCGCACCCGCACCAGCGGGAAACGGCTGCGAATGGCCGTGATCAGCGGATGCAGCTGTAAAACCGGGTTGATGAAGGCGCCGACCGTATGGTCGGGCTTCACATACTTCCACTGCCCCGCATTCTGGCTACAGCGCACCTGTCCCGCAACATCCGGTGGCGCCGACATGATCAGAAGAATGCTGGCCGGCAGGCGTAGGACATTGTCGATCCGCACCAGCCCGGCCTTGCCCCCGCCGATCTTCACATCGTTCAGCATCGGGTACGAAAGCTCCTCCAGCTCCATGCGGCGCTTGAACAGCTCTGCATTGTACTGCTTGATGGAGGTGGGCTTGATACGCTTGGGCTTCACCGAAAGGGCGAACGTCACCACCAGCGTGATCACCACCAGGGCGATCGCTGTGAAGCTGATCAGGTCGACGACCGCGACCCCAAACCATTTCGCAAGTTCGTTGAGCATCGGGCAGGAAATAACCCAGAATGGTCCCGATGTCACGACCGGGTGGGTTACGATTGTATCAGGGCAGCCCTTCCCCACCCCTGTCCAAAACGCGCGCGTCCTATAACAATCCTGTGCTTGGCGACAATGATCGGGCGCTTTAAGGTCCCCTCCCGGTCATAATCCGTCCCAACCAGGGGAAAATAAATGTCGTTGCTTGCCGACCGCCTGTCCCGCATCAAGCCGTCACCCACCATCGCGGTGACCAGCAAGGCCCGGGCGCTGAAAGCCGCTGGCCGTGATGTGATCGGTCTGGGCGCTGGTGAACCCGATTTCGATACGCCGGAAAATATCCGCGCCGCCGGCATCCGCGCCATCGAGAACGGCCAGACCCGTTACACCGATGTGGACGGTACGCCGGACCTGAAGAAGGCCATCTGCGCCAAGTTCGCGCGCGAAAACGGCCTGACCTACACCCCGGATCAGGTGACGGTCGGCGTGGGCGGCAAGCAGGTGCTGTACAATGCCCTGATGGCTACCCTGAACCCGGGTGACGAGGTGATCATCCCCGCGCCCTACTGGGTGTCCTATCCCGACATGGTGCTGCTGGCCGAAGGCACGCCGGTCACGGTGGCCTGCCCGGCGGAGAACGGGTTCAAGCTGCTGCCGGCCGACCTGGATGCCGCCATCACGTCGAAGACCAAGTGGCTGATCCTGAACAGCCCGTCCAATCCGACGGGTGCCGCCTACACGGCGGACGAGTTGAAGGCCCTGGGTGAGGTGCTGCTGAAGCACCCCCATGTCTACATCATGACCGACGATATGTACGAACATCTCGTCTACGAAGACTTCAAGTTCACCACCATCGCCCAGGTCGTGCCGGCACTCTATGACCGAACCCTGACGGTGAATGGCGTGTCTAAGTCCTATTCCATGACCGGATGGCGCATTGGTTACGCGGCCGGTCCCAAGGCCCTGATCAAGGCCATGGGCATCATCCAGAGCCAGTCGACCAGCAACCCGACCAGCATTTCCCAGGCCGCCGCCGTGGAAGCGCTGAACGGTCCGCAGGACTTCATCAAGGAACGCGCCGCCGTGTTCCAGACGCGCCGCGATCTGGTGGTTTCGATGCTGAACCAGGCCACCGGCCTGAACTGCCCCAACCCGGAAGGCGCCTTCTACGTCTACCCGTCCTGCGCCGGCACCATTGGCAAGACGGCCCCGACCGGCAAGGTCATTGAAACGGACGAGGATTTCGCGTCCGAACTGCTGGAGGCCGAGGGTGTGGCGGTGGTGCATGGCGCGGCGTTCGGTCTGTCCCCGTTCTTCCGCATCTCGTATGCCACCAGCACCGAGGTGCTGGAAGAGGCCTGCACGCGCATTCAGCGCTTCTGCGGCAGCTTGAAGTAAAGTGATCGGGGCCGGGAAACCGGCCCCGCTTTCATGCCAGAATATCCAGCAACCGCTGAAAATTCTGCTGATCGGCCTTCATCACGGCGGCACTGATGCCCGCCGTGACCTCCGCCTGCTTCACATCCAGGATCACGGCGGGGTCGGCATTGCCGCCGGCTACAGCATCGGCGGCCACCTGCAGCGCTGCCTGCGCATCCTGAAAGCCTTCAAGGCTGGCGCGGGTCAGGTCGGGCGGGGTGCTGGTGATGGATGAGATCGACATATACACAGGTTAGCATGGCCGGCATCGGCGCGGCAGGGGTGAAACCATCCTTGCGACGATGTAGGCTGCTGGCTGCACACCGCAACGGGATTTGACCGCCATGGACAGCATCGACCGCCAGGATATTGCCACCATCATGGATGCCCTGGGCCGCCGCGCCCGCGCGGCATCCGCGATTGTTGCGACGGCACCAGCCGAGGCGCGGGACAAGGCGCTGCGGGTGGCCGCCAACACCCTGCGCGCCCGCACCGCCGACATCCTGGCCGCCAATGCGCTGGATATGGACGCGGCGACGGAGAAGGGACTGTCGGGCGCCATGCTGGACCGGCTGATGCTGAACCCGGCGCGCGTCGAGGCAATGGCCAAGGGGCTGGAGGAGATCGCCGACCGGCCCGATCCGCTGGGTGCCGTGCTGGAACGCTGGGAACGGCCCAATGGCTTGCGGTTTGAGAAGGTGCGTGTGCCGCTGGGCGTGATCGCCATCATCTTTGAAAGCCGGCCCAATGTGACCGCCGATGCCGGCGGCCTGTGCCTGAAATCCGGCAATGCCGCCATCCTGCGCGGCGGGTCGGAAAGTTTCCATTCCGGCCGCGCCATCCTGGCGGCGTTGCATGCGGGTCTTGATGCCGCCGGACTGCCGCGCGACGCGATCCAAGCCCCGCCCACCACCGACCGGGCCGCCGTGGGTGAACTGCTAACCATGACCCGGTGGATTGACGTGGTCATCCCGCGCGGTGGAAAGTCGCTGACGGGCCGGGTCGCCGCCGAAAGCCGGGTGCCGGTGATCTATCATCTAGACGGCATCTGCCATGTCTATCTGGACAAGGATGCCGAAGCCGACAAGGCGCGCCGCGTCACCCTGAACGCCAAGATGCGCCGCACGGGCATCTGCGGCGCGGCGGAGACTTTGCTGGTGCACAAGGACGTCGCTACGACCCTGCTGCCCCCCATCCTGGATGACCTGATCCAGGCAGGTTGCGAGGTGCGCGGTGATGACGGGGTGCAGGCCCTGGATGCGCGGGTAAAGCCGGCGACCGACGAGGATTGGGATACCGAATATCTGGATGCCATCCTATCGGTGAAACTGGTGGGCAGTGTGGACGAAGCCATCGACCATATCGGTCGCCATGGCAGCCACCATACTGACAGCATCGTCACAGAGAATGCCGCCACCGCCGAACGGTTCCTGACGCGGGTGGATAGCGGCATCGTCCTGCACAATGCCTCCACCCAGTTCGCGGACGGCGGCGAGTTTGGATTCGGGGCCGAAATCGGCATTTCGACGGGCAAGCTGCATGCGCGCGGGCCGGTCGGGGCCGAACAGTTGACCAGCTATAAGTATGTGGTGCGCGGTGATGGGCATACCCGGCCCTGATCACGCCCGCCCTGCCCTGCCCATGACGCATGGCCACCGCGTGCCCACCCCGCCGAAACCAGGGGCGGGCACGCTGTGGCGGGGCTTGCGCATCGGCCTTCTGGGCGGGTCGTTCAACCCGGCCCACGCGGGACACCGGCATATGTCGCTGATGGCGCTGCGGGCCTTGAACCTGGATCAGGTCTGGTGGCTGGTCAGCCCGCAGAACCCGCTGAAGCCCTTGGACGGGATGGGAAAACTGGCCGACCGGCTGGCCCGTGCACGGGCTGTTGCCAACCATCCGCGCATCGTGGTCAGCGATATCGAAACAAGGCTGGGTACCCGCTATACGGTGGACACACTGTCGGCCCTGACGACCCGGTTCCGGGGGACAAAGTTCGTCTGGCTGATGGGGGCCGACAATCTGTGTCAGGTGCCACGCTGGCGCGACTGGACTCGGATTTTTGCGCAGGTGCCGGTTGCGATCTTCCCGCGACATCCCTATTCTACCATTGCGCTGGGCGGCAAGGCTTCCCGGCGTTTTGCCGTTGCGCGTGTGGATGCGCGGCGGGCGGGTGGCCTGGCCGACCTGCCGCCGCCGGTCTGGGTCTTCCTGGACGTGCCCCTGCACCCCGCATCGGCAACCGCGATCCGGCAGGGGCTGGATGGCAAAGGCCTTTAAGGATTGATGTTGGTGAACCAGATCGTGAGCGCAGAGAATTCCCCCAACCCGGCCGCCGCCGCAGATATGCCGGAGCGCACCCTTGAACTGATCCTGGCCGTTCTGGACGAGGACAAGGCCGAGGACACGATCACCATCGATCTGCGCGGCAAGACCAGCATGGCCGATTATCTGGTCGTCACCACGGGCAAATCTGCCCGTCAGGTGGGCGCCATGTCGGACCATCTGGCCCGCCGCCTGCGCGACCTGGGCATCCATGTCGGCAATCCCGAAGGCTATCCGCAGTGCGACTGGGTCCTGGTCGATAGCGGCGACGTTATCGTCCATCTGTTCCGCCCGGAAGTGCGCGCCTTCTACTGCATCGAGAAGATGTGGGGCGTGGAGCCGCCGGCCTCTCTGAAGTCGCTGACGGCTGATTTCGACGGCGGGCCGGCGCAGTAATGCGCATCTGGCTGGCCGCTGTCGGCAAGGCCAAGCCCGGCCCAGCCCGCGACCTGTTCGAAGAATACAAGGCCCGCATCACCTGGCCGTTTCAGCTGCGCGAGGTGGAAACCAAGAAGCGGCTGGAAGGCGTCGAGTTGAAGCGGGCGGAGGCGGAGCTGCTGCTGGCCTCCCTTCCCCCCGGTGCCACCATCGTGGCGCTGGATGAGCGTGGCCGCATGATGGGGTCGGAAGATTTCGCCGCCCGCATGGGCCAATGGCGTGATGCCGCCGTGGGTGATCTGGCCTTTGTGATCGGCGGGGCCGACGGGCTGGATGCCACCATCCGGCAGAAGGCGGCCCTGGTGCTGGCTTTCAGCCCCATGACCTGGCCGCACATGATGGTACGCGGCATGCTGGCCGAACAGGTCTACCGGGCGCAGCAGATATTGGCCGGTCACCCCTATCACCGGGCGTAGAACTGTTTTCGGTTGACCGGAAACAGTTCCGGCGGCGACTGCCGCCGCTCGGCGTGTGCCGCGTTAGCCAAGCTGCGGATGCAGCGCCGGCGTTTGAGGAAAACTGAAAGCTTTACCCACGCCCTTCCATCAGATCGCGGATGCGCGACAGGTGCTGGCACGCCCGGCCAACACCCAGCAGCAACACGCCCAGCAGCAGCCCGACCAGGGCCGGGCCATAGGTATCGGGCGTTGGTGCCACCAGCATGAACGCCGAGACAATCAACGCCGCCGCCCCTACAAAATAAAGCACCATGGCCGTGATGCTGCGCCGCGCACCCATGGCTCAGCCCTCCACGTCGGCAATGGCGCAGGTCCCCGGCTCACGCGGCACCGCGTCCTCGCCAAACACCTCCTCAAAGGCCGCCTGCAAGGCCATGTCCACCTCTGGCATGGTGACGATATGGCCCAGGGCCGCCAGCGAGGTGACGCCATGTTCGCGGATGCCGCAGGGCACGATGCCGCCGAAATGGGTCAGGTCCGGCTCCACATTCAGCGAGACGCCATGGAACGACACACCGCGCCGCACGCGCACGCCGATGGCCGCAATCTTGTTCTCCACCCCCGGCTGGCCATAGGGCGACATGTCGACCCAGACGCCGACACGGCCACAGCGGCGCTCCCCCTTCACCGCAAACTGCGCAAGCGTGCGGATCAGCCATTCCTCCAGACGCCAGACAAAATCGTGCAGGTCGCCACCGCGTGCCTGCACGTCCAGCATGGTGTAGCCGATACGCTGCCCCGGCCCGTGATAGGTGTATTGCCCGCCGCGCCCCGCCTGAAACACCGGGAACTGCATGGGCGTCAGCAGGTCCGTCTCCCGTGCCGAGGTGCCAGCGGTATAGAGCGGCGGATGTTCTAGCAGCCACACCGTCTCCGGCGCCGTGCCGGCACGGATTTCGGCCACGCGCGCCTCCATGAAGGCAATTGCGTCGGGATAGTCTACGGTCTGGTCGCTGATCCGCCACTCGATCATCATCAACCTGCAAGCTGGGGGTGACGCCTATTTAGGGCAAAACGCGCCGAACACCAATGGCATGTTCACGTTAAGCCCTCAGGCGCCGGGCGCCGCCATCCGGCGGCTTGGCTTCACGCGCGCATGGGTGCGCGGGCGCTCAACGCACCAGCCAGCCTGCCGATATCGGGCTGGCGATACCAAGGGACAGCCGCCCTATGCGCGCATAACCATTGATCCGACGGACGCGATGCGCCACATTCGGCAACGACATTGCTATTGGCCCAGTGATTATGAACGAAACGAACCGCGTCTATCTCTACGACACCACGCTCCGCGATGGGGCGCAGACCTCCGGCGTTGATTTCACCGTGGCGGACAAGATCGCCATCGCGCAGGAGCTGGACGCGCTTGGCATTGATTATGTCGAAGGCGGCTGGCCTGGCGCCAACCCCACGGACAACGCCTTTTTCGCCGATCCGCCGAAACTGCCGCGCGCCATCTTCACGGCTTTTGGTATGACCCGCCGACCGGGGCACAGCGCATCCAACGACCCCGGCCTCTCGGCCCTGCTGAATAGCCCGGCCAAGGCCGTGTGCATCGTGGGCAAGACCTGGGATTTCCATGTCGATGTGGCACTCGCCATCCCGCGCGATGAAAACCTGACCCTGATTGCCGACAGCATCCGGGAAATCAAGGCGCGCGGGCGAGAGCCGCTGTTCGATGCCGAACATTTCTTTGACGGGTATAAGGCCAATCCCGACTACGCCCTGTCCTGTGTTCAGGCGGCTTATGAAGCCGGTGCCCGCTGGGTGGTGCTGTGCGACACCAATGGCGGCACCCTGCCGCATGAGGTGGAGGCCATCGTGACAGAGGTCGCCAAGCGCATCCCCGGTAGCCATCTGGGCATCCACACCCATAATGACACGGAAAACGCTGTCTCCAACTCGCTGGCCGCTGTGCGCGCCGGGGTGCGGCTGGTCCAGGGCACGCTGAACGGTCTGGGCGAACGCTGCGGCAATGCCAACCTTCTGTCGCTGATCCCCAGCCTGTCGGTGAAGATGGGATTCGATGTCGGCATCAGCAAGGAAGGCATGGGACGGCTGGTTCATATCAGCCGCATGCTTGATGAACGCCTGAACCGCACGCCCAACCGCCACGCCGCCTATGTCGGTGAAAGCGCCTTTGCCCATAAGGGCGGGCTGCATGTCTCAGCGGTGGAGAAGGATCCGGCATCCTATGAGCATGTCGATCCATCCCTGGTCGGCAACCGCCGCCATGTCCTGGTCTCCGATCAGGCGGGCCGGTCCAACATCCTGGCCCGCCTGCGCGAGGTGGGGGTGAATGTCGATCCCAAGGATGACCGCGTGGGTCAACTGGTCGATCTGGTCAAGCAGAAGGAATATGAAGGCTTCGCCTTTGATGGCGCAGAAGCCAGCTTCGAGTTGCTGGCCCGTCGCGCCCTGGGTGAGGTGCCGGACTATTTCCGCCTCGCCGCCTTCCGGGTCCTGGACGAACGCCGCTGGAACGCCAAGGGCGAACTGGTCACCATGTCGGAGGCGACGACGAAGGTGGAAGTACCCGGCCCCAACGGCCCCGATAATGTGATGACGGTGGCCGAAGGCAACGGCCCTGTGAACGCATTGGATCAGGCCCTGCGCAAGGCCCTGATCCCGGTCTATCCGGCGCTGGAAGGCATGCGGCTGGTCGATTACAAGGTGCGTATTCTGAATGCCCAGGACGGGACCAAGGCCGTCACCCGCGTCATGATCGAAACGGCGGACCGACATGGCCATCGCTGGGCCACCGTCGGCGTGTCGGCAAACGTCATCGACGCCAGCTTCAATGCGCTTTCCGACAGCATCACCTATTGCCTTTACCGGTCCGGTGCCGCTATCGACAGCACCAAGGCGGCCTGATATCCAGGCCGCTTGATGGGCAATCAGGTATCAGTGTGATGTCGAGCGGGACGAACAAGCGCGAACTGGCCAAGATGCAGGCGGACGGGGACGGCCCCGCCGTCATTCTGATCCATCCCCAGATGGGGGAGAATATTGGTGCCTGCGCGCGGGCCATGCTGAATTGCGGCCTGACCGACCTGCGCCTTGTCAGCCCCCGCGACGGCTGGCCCAATGAAAAGGCCGTGTCAGCATCAGCCGGCGCCACCCTGGTGCTGGACCGGGTGCGCGTGTTCGACAGTACCGAAGCCGCCATCGCCGACTTGCACAAGGTATTTTCCACCGCCGCCCGGGTGCGCGATCTGGTGAAGCCGGTGGTGACCCCGCGTGAGGCAGCGAACGAAATGCGCGGCCATTGGTCGGCGGGGCGCAAGGTCGGGCTGATGTTCGGGCCGGAACGCACAGGGCTCGTCAATGACGACATCACCCTGTCCGACACGCTGATCTCTGTGCCCCTGAACCCCGGCTTCTCATCCCTGAACCTGGGGCAGGCGGTCCTGCTGATCGCCTATGAATGGTGGATGACAGGTGTGGAGGTGGAGGATCGTTACCTCCATACCGGACAGTCCGAACCCGCTACCAAGGCCGAATTGCAGAACCTGTTCGATCATCTGGAAGGGGAGCTGGAACAGTCTGGCTTCTACACCCATCCTGACAAGCGCCCCTCCATGATCCGCAACGTGCGCAACACATTGCAACGCTGCGGCATGACCGAACAGGAGGTCCGCACCTTCCACGGCGTCATCGCCGCCCTGACGGGCCGCAAGAAGCAGCGGAAGGTGGAGGGGTAACGCCCTCCCTTTACGCCACAGCCTCTGCCTTCAGTCCCCAAGACCGGAAAATCTGCCCCCGGCTGTCCTGGCGCCGACCGGCATGGCGGGCCTCATTCTCCCGGCGGCGGGCAGCCTTTTCCACGGCGGCCACGCTGTTGAAATGCCGTCCGTCCAGGCTGCTGAACAGCGGATGGGCGGAAAAGAAGCGGAAACCCTGGCCATCGGCCACGGCAAGACCGGCCTGATGCCGGCTGGTTTCAATGCTGAATGCCTGGTTCGTCATGACAAATCACCCCTGTCGCGGCGAAACAACGTCGCCGCGCTGTACAAAACGCTAATGTGGTGGTTAAGGCGGGAAAGACCCGCGTCAACAGCCCCGCATCAAGCCGTAAGCATCAGAGGTCATGTTGATCTTCCGCGCGATATGGATAGCCATTTCGCCCTCCTTCCCAATGGTTTGAACCAAACCACGAAGGACCTTCGTGGCGCTTTAGCGTTTGGTGACGCGGCGCAAGCTGCTGCTCGTCAAATTCCCGCGAACCCTCTGGTGGGTCAGGCCGGACCATCTGGTCTGGCATCAGATTTGGTGATCCGTTCGCCACTGTCAAGTGACAATCTGCGTGAATTTCAAGATGGACAATTCCGCATATCACACATGTTTTGCGTTATTTACGATAATCCACATTTCTGATTGACGGAAACCGGCCAATGTAAAACCCTGGGCCGGACGGCAGACATGCCGAACCCAATGCCCCCAAGGAGGCCACCACCCATGTCGCTCTCGCGTTTCGCCACCCGCCTTGCCGCTGCCTCCGTCCTAACGGGTCTGGCCTTCGTTGGTTCCGTGCAGGCCGCCGACCCGGTGGTGGTGCGTGCCGGCTACATTCCCGTGCTGGGTGCCGCGCAGGCCTTCGTCATCGATAATCAGGGCTGGGACCTTCAGAACGGCTTCGATCTGCAGCTGAAGCAGTTCGATAGCGGCCCCAACGCCATTCAGGCCGTGGCGTCCGGTACGCTGGATGCCTATATCGCTGGCGTCGCCCCCGTCGTGGTGGCGCGCGGCAAGGGTGTCGGCATCCGTGTCGTCGCCTCTACCGCCGTGGAGGAACTGGTGGTTGCCGCCGGTCCCGATCTGGCCAAGACGGGCGGTTCGCCGGCGCAGGCCATCGAGGCACTGTCCAAGAAGCTGGGCCGTCCGCTGAAGCTGGCGACGCAGCCGGCCGGCTCCGTCCCCAACACCTTCCTGCAATATTGGCTGTGGGAAGTAGCGAAGGTGGACAAGCAGTATGTGGAACTGGTGCCCCAAGGCATCGATGCCACGCAGCAGGCCCTGCTGGTCGGTGCCGTCGATGGCGCCATCATCCGCGAACCCGCCCTGACCATCATCACGGGCCGCAACCCGGATGTGAAGGTGCTCGCCTATGGTCAGGACATCCTGAAGAATCAGCCTGGCAACGTCATCGCCCTGACCGATGATTTCACCTCCAAGCACCCGGATATCGCGCAGAAGCTGGTCGAACTGACCGCCAAGGCGACCGACGTGCTGAAGAAGGACAAGAAGGTCGCAGTGGCCGCGATTGAGGCCGCCATCGGCAAGGGGCTTGTCCCCGCCGCTATCATCGAACAGGCCCTGTCATCACCGGCGGTGAAGTTCAACACCGACCCCGCCTCCATCCTGAAGGAGACGGCCCTGGTGCAGGATTATCAGGTGAAATTGGGTACCGTTAAGGAAGCCACCCCGGTGGAGCAGATTTTCGACCTGTCCTACTATCAGAAGCTCAAGAAGTAACATTACGGTCCGTTGGGGCCAACACCATCAGGGTGGCACGGTTGCGTAAAACAACCTTGCCGCCCGCCATCTTTTTGTGTGGAATTCTCCGGCAGCCTTACCGCCGCAACCGTTCAAATCACCGGTTAAGCCCCATGGCCCGCCCCCGCGCCCTCCGCCTGTCCCTGTCACTGCTTGGCGTCGTTCTGTTCTTCGCCCTGTGGGAGGCCCTGCCCCGCCTGGGGCTGGTGAAATCCATGCTGCTGCCGGCACCCAGCGGCATCCCCGCCAGTTTCTGGCAGGAGGTGTCGTCCGGCGCATGGGGAGAGGCCGTGCTGCAAAGCTTGCGGCACTATGTATCCGGTCTGGTGCTGGGCTCGGCCCTGGGCGTAGCACTGGGCGTGGCGACGGGCATGTCGCGCACGCTGGAGGACATGACCAACTGGATCGTCCGCTTGCTGCGCCCCATCCCGGGTCTGGCCTGGGTGCCGTTCGCCATTATCTGGTTTGGCGTGTCACCGACGGCGGCGAATTTCATCATCATCGTCGGCGTGTTCTGGATCAATTACTTCTCCGCCCTCAGCGCCGTGCAGGCGGTGGATCGTGACCTGATCGAACTGGCCAATGCCTTTGGTCATCGCTCCCCCCTGGCACGGCTGGTGAAGGTGATCCTGCCGGCCTCGGTACAGCCGATCATGGCGGGCCTGCGTACCGGCCTGGGCCAAGCCTGGATGGCCGTGGTGGCCGCCGAACTGTTCGGCGTCGCTGGTCTGGGGCAGCGCATGATGCAGGCATCATCCCTCCTGGCCACCGATATCGTGGTCGTCTACATGATCACCATGGCCGTGCTGTACGGTGTGGTGGATGCGGGCTTCGTGGCCCTGCGTGACCGTTTGCTGGCGTGGAAAGCATGATTTCGATCAAGGACCTGACGCTCTCCTTCGACAGCGACCGTGGCCGCACCATCGTCCTGAAGGATTTCCATCTCGACATCGCCGATGGCGAGTTCATCGCGGTGGTGGGTGCCTCGGGCGTGGGTAAATCCACCCTGCTGCGCGTCATCGCTGGCCTGGTGAAGCCGACATCGGGCACGGTCACCCGCGACAATCCCGAGACACCGGGCCGCCGCCCTTATGCGCTGGTGTTTCAGGATGCCCGCCTGCTGCCCTGGCGGCGGGTGGTGAAGAATGTGGAATTCGGGCTGGAAGGGCTGGGCCTGGACAAGCAAGCCCGCCGCCGCCGGGCGCTGGACGCGCTGGAACTGGTAGGTTTGGCCGACAAGGCCGACCGCTGGCCGCACCAGCTATCGGGCGGACAGCGGCAGCGCGTGGCCATCGCCCGCGCGCTGGCCGTTGATCCAGACCTGCTGATGATGGATGAACCATTCGGTGCGCTGGACGCCATCACCCGTCAGGGCCTACAGGATGAGTTGGTGGACCTGTGGCAACGCACGGGCAAAACCATTCTGTTCGTCACCCATGATATTGACGAGGCCGTCTATCTGGCCGACCGCGTCATCCTGCTGGCCGGCAGCCCGGCTGGTGTGCGCTCCACCGACCGGATCACGACCGCCCGTCCCCGCCAGCGCGATGATTCCACCGCCCGTCAGACGGCGAACGCCATTCGCGACCGGCTGTCCGGTACGGTGGTGGATGGCGAAGGCATCTAAAAATTACGCGACAGCAAGTCACTTAACATCCGTGAAAGAGATGATGCCGGCCAATCGGTGTCGCCCCTCATCCCTTTCCGGAGGTTCCCATGGCGCTCCGACCCGCCCCTGTCGGCACTGCTTCTGCCAACCGCCCCACACCGTCCGGCGATAGCAGCCAGACCACAGCCCAGCATATTGCGTTGGGCCATGTCGGCCTGCATCAGCCCCTGGCCGAGGGCGTCGTGCATCTCAACTTCCTGGACCTGCTGACCGATCAATCCACCAGCGATCAGGCGCCAACGGAACGTCCCGGCATCGATAGCAGTGAAACCGTGCGCAGCGAGAGCGGCAGCACGACGACGGTAAAGTTCGAGGACGGGTCCAGCCTTGTCGTGGTGCGCAGCCACGAGGATGACAGCGTGACCACCACCAGCACGCGCACTGCCGCCGATGGCACTATCACCACCGCCACCCGCACCGTCACCCATGTCGATGACAACACGGTGCAAACCGTGCTGACCGACAGCGATGGCACCACGACCACAACCGTAAGCCTCGAAGACGGCACCCGCACCACCGACCGGGTGGAGGCCGATGGCGACCATGTGACGGTGGTGCAGACCCAGGCACTGGACGGGCTGACGGGCAGCTACACGCTGATCCAGCCGGATGGTGACAGCGGCACCCTGGACTACTCACTGACCCGCGACGGTGACACCCAGACCTTCAGCATCGAAGGCACCACCGCCGATGGCGTGGCCGTGGACAGCACCGTGGTGGTCGATCTGGACACCAGGGTAGTGACCGTAACCGATCATCAGGGCGACATCGCCACCTACAGCCTGCAGACCTTCCATGATCAGGTCCTCGATGTCGGTCTGATCGGCCTGATCGCCGATGTAGATACGGGCTATTTCGGGTAACTCAGAACAGGGTGCCGTAAATCTCTGGCTTGAACCCGACGGTCAAGTGGCCGGCCCGGTCCAGAACCGGCCGCTTGATCATGGAGGGCTGTTCCAGCATCAAGGCGATGGCGCGGTCGCGGTCGATATCGGCCTTGGCCGCGTCGGGCAGCTTCTTGAAGGTGGTGCCGGCCCGGTTCAGCAGAACCTCCCAGCCCAGCTTATCGACCCAGCCGGTCAGGGTGTCGCGGTCAATACCGGCCTTCTTATAGTCGTGGAACTGATAGGCGACGCCCCTGTCGTCCAGCCAGGTCCAGGCCTTCTTCATCGTGTCGCAGTTCTTGATACCGTACAGGGTGACGCCGCCCGACATGGGTCCGCTCCGTTTCATCGATGATGGTGCGGGTGTAGCAGATCAGGCGGCCGAACGCATCGCCATCTCCTCATATCGCGCATAAAGGATCGCCTCCTCCTTGTGCCAGCGCGACTGAAGCAATGCCGACATCCGGCCGAAATCGACCGCAAACTCAATGCCCGAGCCGCCGTCCTCGTACTTGTCGAAGAAAGCCAGGATCTGGCCGCCCAACGCCACCATCTCCTGGCTGAACTGGTCCGCCGTGGCGGCGCGCAACGGGTCCTGCCGGGCCAGACGGCGGTAATCGGGATAGAATTCCTCATCCTCCCGCCGGATATGGTCCACGAACAGGCCGCGGGCCGCCAACAGCGTCTGGCGTCCCGCCGGCGTACCAATCCCTTGCTGGCGTACTTCCTCCAGAATGGCTTTCAGTTCGGCATGGTCATGTTTCAGTTGAGGGACGATCCGGCGCATGGTGGGCACTCCATTAAGATGTATTTCATATGCATGTTAATTGCGACAACAGCCCGCATCCATGTGGCGGGGTGTCGCGGCGGCACTTGATTGACCAACCTTACACAGGCATCATTGTCCACCGGTTACCATAAGAAGAAACTTTGGGGGATGGACATGGTGGTGTCACGGCGCGACTGGCTGCGTGGATCGGCGGTGCTGGCGGGGATGACGGTGTCCCCGACCCTCACCGTGGCAGCCCCCGGCGTGGAGACCGTTGAAATCTGGCCAGGCGGCGTCGGACCGGGCTCCAAGGGTGCGCCGTTGCAGCAACGAATGGTGGAGCGCAGCCAGGACCCGTCCAAACCCGACCGCTATATGGAGGGGATCACCCGTCCCTACCTGACCATCCACCGCCCCGCCAAACCCGACGGGCGTGCCTTGCTGGTCACACCGGGCGGGGGCTATCAGCGGGTGGTGGTGGACAAGGAAGGGGGAGAGTTGGCGCCCATCCTGACCGCTGCCGGCATCACCACTTTCATCCTGACCTATCGCCTGCCGGGAGAGGCGCCGCAGCACGGGCCGATGGTGGCATTGCAGGATGCACAACGCGCCATCCGCCTGATCCGCCACCGGGCCAGGACATGGGCGATCAACCCTGAAACGGTCGGAATCATGGGCTTTTCCGCTGGGGGGCATGTGGCGGCCAGCCTGGGCACCCGTTTTGAAGAGGCGGTCTATGACCCGGTCGATGCGGCGGACAAACTGTCGGCCCGGCCCGCCCGAATGGCCCTGATCTACCCCGTCATCGATATGGGGACCAGCGCCCATACGGGATCGCGCGACCGGCTGCTGGGTCCCAACCCGTCAGCGGAGGAGGTGGAACGGCTCTCCTGTGACCGCTCCGTCACAGGCCGCACGCCGCCCACCTTCCAACTGCACGCAGCCGATGACAATGCCGTGCCGGTGGAGAACAGCCTGCTGTTCAATGCCGCCTGCCGCAAGGCGGGGGTGGAGGCAGAGCTGCATATCTATCCGCGCGGCGGCCACGGTTTCGGCCACGGCGCGCGCATCGCTGCCAGCAATCCGCTCAACCGCTGGCCCGACCTGTTCCTGGAGTGGTACGGGCGGGGTTAACCCGCCTGGTCGGCTGGCACCACAAACCTGTCGATCACCTTCTTGACGCCCGCGACGTCAAAGCTGATCTCCAGCTTGTCATTCTCAACACCCTTGACCGTGCCATAGCCAAACTTGGTGTGAAACACCCGGTCGCCCGGATTAAAGGGACGGTCCGGACGCGGGCGCGGCGTCACGTCAATGGCTGTCCCCTCAATCAGGCGACCAGCATTGCGCGCCGGGGCTTGCGCTGCCTTCTGGCCCATGCGGTTGAAACGGTCGCCAAAGCCACCCCCGCCCCAGCCGCCGCCGAACCCACCGCCATAAGCGCTTTCCCGCATGCCGCCGCCGAAACCAGCGCCACCAATACCGGGATTATTCTCCGTTTCGATATGCTCGCCCGGCAATTCCTCGACAAAGCGGGACGGAATGGCCGTGGCCCAGGTGCCATGGATGCGGCGGTTGGCGGCGTGACTGATATAGACGCGTTTGCGCCCGCGCGTGATACCGACATAGGCAAGCCGCCGTTCCTCCTCCAGCCCCGCAATGCCGTTTTCATCCAGGGTGCGCTGGCTTGGGAACACCCCCTCCTCCCACCCCGGCAGGAAGACAACATCGAACTCTAGGCCCTTGGCGCCGTGCAGGGTCATCAGCGACACCTGCTCGTCGCCCGACCCTTGCGCGTTCTCCATGACCAGGGAGACATGTTCCAGGAACCCGGTCAGGTTCTCGAACTCCCCCATGGCGTTGATCAACTCTTTCAGGTTGTCCAGGCGGCCGGGGGCTTCCGGGCTCTTATCCTCCTGCCACATGCGGGTATAGCCGCTTTCATCCAGAATGGTCTGGGCCAGTTCCGTATGCGGCACCCGGTCGATCAGGGCGCGCCAGCGGAAAAAATCCTGCGACAGGCCGGAAATGGCACTACGCATCTTGGGCTTCAACTCATCCGTCTGCGACAGCTTCCACGCGGCCTCCGTCAGCGGCACACCCAGCGTACGCGCGGCCACATACAGGCTCTGGATGGTTGTGGCGCCGATGCCACGCTTAGGCGTGTTGATGATGCGCTCAAACGCCAGATCATCCTCCGGGCTCACCAGCACACGTAGATAGGCCAGCGCGTCGCGGATTTCCTGACGTTCATAGAAGCGCGGACCGCCGATGACCCGGTATGGCAGGCCCAGCGTGATGAACCGTTCCTCGAACTCACGGGTCTGGAAGCCGGCGCGGACCAGGACGGCCATCTGGCCCAGGCTGACGCGCTGGCGCTGCAACGCTTCCACCTCATCGCCGACCCAGCGTGCCTCCTCCTCCGCGTCCCAAAGGCCACGGACGCGCACCTTCTCCCCGCCCTCCGTTTCGGTCCAAAGCTGCTTGCCGAGGCGCCCCTGGTTGTTGGCGATAATGCCATGGGCGGCCCCCAGAATATGGGCGGTGGAGCGGTAATTCTGTTCCAGACGGATGACCTGGGCGCCGGGGAAATCATGCTCAAAGCGCAGGATGTTCCCCACCTCCGCCCCGCGCCAGCCATAGATCGACTGGTCATCATCACCCACGCAGCAAATATTCTTGTGCGACTGGGCCAGCAGGCGCAGCCACAGATATTGGGCCACGTTGGTATCCTGATACTCGTCTACCAGGATATATTTGAACCGCCGCTGATACTCGATCAGCACATCATTATGCTGCTGGAACAGCGTGATATTGTGCAGCAGCAGATCGCCAAAATCGCAGCAGTTCAGGGACAGCAGCCGGTCCTGATACTGCTTGTAGATCGACAGGATGCGGCCATTGGCGGCATCGCCGGCATCCTCCGGCTTCAGCTTGTCCGGGGTCAGTGCCCGGTCCTTCCACCGCTCAATGATGGACAGCAGCATGCGCGCGGGCCATTTCTTGGCGTCGATATTTTCCGCCTCCATCAACTGCTTCACCAGACGGATCTGATCGTCGGTGTCCAGGATGGTAAAGCTGGGCTTCAGCCCGATCAGTTCGGCATGGCGGCGCAGGATGCGGGCGGCCAGCGAATGGAAAGTCCCCATCCACCAGCCTTCCGACTGGCTGCCCAGCAGGTTGTCGACGCGGTCGCGCATTTCCCGCGCGGCCTTGTTGGTGAAGGTCACTGTCAGCACGTTCCAAGGGCTGATCCGGCGCGACAGCAACAGGTGCGCCAGCCGCGTGGTCAGCACCCGCGTCTTGCCCGTGCCGGCCCCGGCCAGGACCAGGACAGGCCCGTCCAATGCTTCAACCGCCTGCCGCTGGACCGGGTTCAACCCATCCAGATAGGGGCGGTGCGCGGGGGCGGGCGGGTGCGCCGGAAACGGCTCGTCGATCAGATCGTCAATCATGGTGGGGAGAACATATACAGAATTCTCCGCCCTGACAAAGGGTCCGACCGGCCCCTTTTGCTCAATCCTGTACCCAACGCGACATGACCGGATATGGGGGCAAGCCGTTGCCGCCTCCCATCATGGCGAATATCCCCGCGGGGCCGGTCATGCCAACCCGCGCCAGGGCCGCCGGCCCGTAATGGGTGCCGCTTTCGATCCAGGCCTGCATCGGATGAACGCCCTCGTAATCATCATGTTTGTAGGAACCAGGAAAAAAGATGCAGTCGGGCGGTACGCCGATATGCAGGGCGGCAGCATAGGACCAAGCCTGGGCCATGAACTCCCCCTGCTGTTTGGGCACCGCCAGAATCGCATCGTCCGGGATACCGGGCCCCACCTCCTCTGCGATCAACCGATGCATATCGGCGTCCAGGTCGCTGCCCAGTCCGGAACGGTACCGTTTGGGCAGCACCGCCATATGCCCCGCTTCATGCAGAAGATCACCCGGTCCGACCAGGGTCTCTGGATCGACATGGATCACGCCCGCATGGATGTTCACCCCCGGCAGAAAGCCATTCTGTGCGCCGGGACCGAATTCCACACCGATACCGATACCCCGCAGGAACGCGACAATCGGCTCCAACGCCTCCGGGTGATACTTCAACTTCCCCTCCTGGTTTTATCGGTAAGGGTGATGATCACGCAAAAGGCAGCAAAAAGGCAAGCGGCCCGGAACTAGCCGGGCCGCCGTTCATGGATGGATCAGACCAGTTTCACCAGGGCGTGGCGCTTCTTGCCAGCGGACAGCTTGATGACGCCGTCATCGCCGACATGGGACGCGAACAGCTTATACGCCTCGTCCGACACGGCCCCGTCATTGACCTTCACGCCATTGCCCTTAATCAGGCGGCGCGCCTCGCCCTTGCTGGCGGACAGGCCAGCCTGGACCATCAGGTCGGCCAGATACGCACCGTCGGCCAGCGCACCCGCCGCCAGCTCAATGGTGGGCAGGCCTTCGGCAGCCGCCCCTTCCTCGAAGGTGCGCCGCGCGGTTTCGGCGGCCTGTTCGGCGGCCTCGCGTCCGCGCACCAGGGCGGTAACCTCCGTGGCCAGGATCTTCTTGGCCTCGTTGATCTCAGCACCCTGCAACGCCTCCAGCCGGGCGATCTCGGACAAGGGCAGATCGGTGAACAGCTTCAGGAAGCGGCCCACATCGGCATCTTCGGTGTTGCGCCAGAACTGCCAGAAATCCAGATGCGACAGCCGATCCTCGTTCAGCCAGACGGCACCCGCCGCCGTCTTGCCCATCTTGGCCCCCGACGCGGTGGTCAGAAGCGGGGAGGTCAGGCCGAACAACTGCGTGTTGGCGATACGGCGGCCCAGCTCCACACCATTGACAATGTTGCCCCACTGGTCCGACCCGCCGCACTGCAAGGTGCAGCCGAAGCGGCGCTGCAGCTCCACGAAATCATAGGCCTGAAGGATCATGTAGTTGAATTCAAGGAAGGTCAGCGGCTGTTCACGGTCCAGGCGCAGCTTGACGCTGTCAAAGGTCAGCATGCGGTTGATGGTGAAATGCCGGCCCACATCGCGCAGGAACGGGATGTAGCGAAGTTCGTCCAGCCAGTCGGCATTGTTGGCCAGCAGGGCATCGGTAGGCCCATCGCCGAATTTGATCAGCCGGTTGAACGGCGTCAGAATGCCCTGGATATTCTGGTCGATGACCTCGTTGGTTAGCAGCGGGCGTGCTTCATCCTTGAAGGTCGGGTCGCCGATCTTGGTGGTGCCGCCACCCATCAGGGCAATCGGGCGATGACCCGCCTGCTGCAAGCGCCGCAGGATCATGATCTGGATCAGCGAGCCGACATGCAGGCTGGTCGCCGTCGCGTCAAACCCGATATAGCCGGTGACGATCCCATCGTTCAGTTGCTTGTCCAGCGCTTCAAGGTCGGTGGCCTGATGATAATAGCCACGCTCCACCATCACGCGCAGGAATTCGGACTTGATGTTCGCGGGAACGGTGGTCGTGCTCATCTTTCATAGACCTTGATGTTCGAGAATGGCCCCAATGGCCAAGGGCGTGGTAGCACATCTAGAAATCCAGAGCATGGTGCGTGATGGCATTGCAGCGTTTCCTGACGGTCGGTTTGATGAGCGGCACCTCCATGGACGGGATCGACGCCGCCCTGGTCCGCACCGATGGCCATGGCTTCGTGGAGCCTCTGGGCTTCATCTTCACTCCCTACCGCCGCGCCTTCCGCGACCGGCTGCGGTCTGTGCTGGGGGGCGTTGGGGATGTACAGGGCGTGGAAGCGGAACTGACAGACCTGCATGCCGAAGCGGTGGCAAGCCTGCTGCGCGTGCAGGAGGTTGCGGCGGCGACCGTGGACCTGATCGGCTTTCACGGCCATACCATCCTGCACGCGCCCGACCGCCGCCACACCTGGCAGATCGGGGACGGCGCCCGGCTGGCGGCGGCCACGGGCATTGATGTGGTGCATGATTTCCGTACCGCCGACGTACAGGCCGGCGGCCAGGGCGCGCCCCTGGTTCCGCTCTACCATCAGGCGCTGGCCAGCGACATGGACCGCCCGCTTGCCATCCTGAATATCGGTGGCGTCGCCAACATCACTTGGCTGGGCGAAGGACCGCTGGATGTGGTGGCCTTTGATACCGGGCCGGGCAATGCCCTGATCGACGATCTGGTCCTGTCGCGCACGGGTGAGCCCTATGATGATGGCGGGCGCATCGCGGGTGCCGGCCATGTCGATGATGACATGCTGGCCCGCCTGCTGAACCATCCCTATTTCGCGGCCAAGCCGCCCAAATCGCTGGACCGCGACGCCTGGGCCAAGGCGGCCATGTCCAACCTGTCGACGGAGGATGCGGCGGCCACCCTGACGGCGTTTACCGCCGAAACCATCATCCGCGCCCTGGACCATGTGCCGGCCCGGCCGAAACGCTGGCTGATCTGCGGCGGCGGGCGGCGAAACGAAACCTTGATGTGGATGCTGGCCGACCGGCTGGACGGGGTGCCAGTAGCCCCCGTGGATGGCCAGGGATGGAACGGCGATGCGTTGGAGGCCGAAGCATTTGCCTATCTGGCCGTCCGCTCGCGCCTGGGGCTGCCCCTGTCCCTGCCCGGTACCACGGGCGTGCCGGAACCGATGACGGGCGGGCGGTTCAACCCACGGGCTTGACCCGCCGTTCCGGCGATGCCGGCAGCAACGCGGTAACCAGTCCCAGGAGCGGCAGATAGGCACAGAACTGATAGACCCAGGTGATGCCGTGGATATCGGCCAGATTGCCCAGGGCCGCCGCCCCCATGCCGCTGATCCCGAACATCAGGCCGAACATCAGACCGGATACCAGCCCGACGCGGCCGGGGACAATCTCTTGCGCATAGACGACCAGGGCAGCAAACGCCGAAGACATAATCAGGCCGATGGTGATGGCCAGCACCGCCGTCCAGAACAGGTCGGCATGCGGAAGCAACAGGGCGAAGGGTGCCACGCCCAGGAAGGAGACCCAGATCACCGCCTTGCGCCCGATCCGGTCCCCCACCGGCCCGCCGGCAAAGGTGCCCGCCGCCACAGCGGCCAGGAAGCAGAACAGATACAACTGCGAGTGCTGCACCGACAGGCCGAACCGTTCGATCAGGTAGAAGGTGAAGTAATTGGTGATGGCCCCGATATAGATGAACTTGGCAAACATCAGCACGCCAATCACCGCCAGCGCCCGGATCACCATGCCCCGGCTATAACGAAAGGCCGGCGTCAGTCCCGCCACGGCCACCTTGGCCTGCGGGTGATGCAGGCGCCAGCGCGTGACGCCGAACAGCACCCAGATGGCCGCGACCGCCGCGATGGCGACCCAGCCGATGGCCGTCTGACCAAAGGGCAGGATCACGGCAGAGGCCACCAGCGGCCCTATGGCCGATCCGGTATTGCCCCCCACCTGAAACGCCGACTGCGCGGTACCGAACCGCCCGCCCGACGCCATGCGGGCCACGCGCGACGCCTCTGGATGGAAGGTGGCGGACCCGACGCCGATGATCACCGACGACCCGATCAGCATGGGATAGCTGCCCGACAAAGCCAGACAGATAACACCCAACAAGGTCACGCCCATGCCTATGGGCAGCAGCCAGGGCTTGGGATGCTTGTCGGTGTAAAGGCCGATCCAGGGCTGCAATAGCGACGCCGTGAACTGGTAGGTCATGGCCAGCCAGCCAATCTGCCCGAAGGTCAGCGTGTAATGCGCCTTTAACATGGGATAGATGGCGGGCAGCACTGCCTGGATCAGGTCATTCAAAAGATGCGCGACAGCCACAGCCCCCACGATACGCACGACGAATTGCGGGGCTGCCGGGGTAACGGCGATCGGTTCCGGGGCCGATTGCGTGTCGGCAAGGCTGGCCGTCTGAAGGGTCACGATGATGCTCACTCAAACTCTGTTCTTCCTGCCACTTTAGGGGATTGGCTTTGATCCCGCTTCGTTGCGTGAGACAATAATTTCTGAAACTGGGACAGAGCGCATGCAATGCAGGCAGACCAGAACATCCGGGCACGGCGGCCCGCTGTGGCCCGTGGGGAGCATTATCCGCCGGCCTTTGAGCTGGCGGAGCATCAGCATCGCCGCAGCCAGTTCCTGTATGCCGCCAGCGGGGTGATGGCGGTCAGCACCCCGCACGGTGCCTGGGTGGCCCCGCCGGAGCGGGCCGTCTGGATCCCCGGCGGCACACCGCATGCCGTGCGCATGGTCGGCGCGGTGCAGACCCGCAGCCTGTTGATCGAACCGGATCAATGCCCGATGCGCGGACAGACCTGTCAGGTGGTGGCCGTCTCCCCCCTGCTGCGGCAATTGATGGTGGCGTCCGCCGACATCCCCCCAGACTATGACGAAGCCGGGCGCGACGGTCTGGTGATGAAGCTGCTGCTGGCGGAGATTGACCGGGCACCGCCCCTGCCGCTGGCGGTGCCGTTCCCCGCCCATGCCGGGCTGGCCCGCCACTGCCACGCCTTTCTGGGCCAGCCACAGGCGACGGCGACCATTGATGACTGGGCTGACGCCCTATCCATGAACCGGCGCAGCTTCACCCGCCTGTTCCGCGCCGAAACCGGGATGAGCTTCGCCGAGTGGCGGCAACAGGCCTGCATTTCGGCGGCATTGCCCCGTCTGGCGGCGGGGGAAACGGTGACGTCGGTGGCGCTCGATCTCGGCTATGACGGGCCGGGCAACTTCTCCACCATGTTCAAACGCGTCACCGGCATGTCGCCCAGCCATTACCTGCCGTGACCGCCAATCCGATTTGTTTCAGCTTTGTATCACCCGCTTACCCCGCCCGCGCCACGATGATACGCAGGAAGCCATAAGAACCGTTGGCTTCGGACGGCCATCGGAGGCAACAAAGGATACGCGGATAATGTCAGTACGGAGCGCGTTGATGACGGCGGCAGCCCTTATCGCCCTTTCGGCGACCCCCACCCTGGCGGCCGATGCGCCGGCGGGCCATCCCTTTGCCGAGGCACAGGCCAAGCAGGACCCGTTCTTCTGGCTGGAAGAGGTTGAGGGCCAGAAGGCGCTGGACTGGGGCAAGGCGCATAATGACAAGACCTTCGCCCGCCTGAAAAATGATCCGCGTTTCGAGACCATCCGGGCAGAGGCCGAAAAGGTCCTGACCGCCAAGGACCGCATCGCCTATGGCAGCCTGGAAGGTGGCAAGGTCGATAATTTCTGGCAGGACCAGACGCATGTGCGCGGCATCTGGCGCCGCGCCACGCTGGACAGCTACAAGGGTGCTGACACTGCCTGGGACACGATCCTGGATATCGACAAGCTGTCGGCGGATGAGGGCAAGAACTGGGTCTATAAGGGCCATAACTGTTTCGGCGCCGATGCCAGCCGTTGCCTGGTCTATCTGTCCGATGGTGGCAAGGATGCCGTTGTCGTTCGCGAATTTGATGTGGCAACGAAGTCATTTGTGAAGGATGGCTTCCAAACCGTTGAATCCAAACAGACTTTGGATTGGATGGACAAGGACACGCTGCTGGTCGCCACCGATTTCGGCCCCGGCACCATGACCGACAGCGGCTATGCCCGTCAGGTGCGCCTATGGAAGCGCGGCACCGATCTGGCCGCTGCCCCGGTCGTGCTGGAGGTCGGCGTCAAAGATGTCTGGGCGCGTCCCTGGGGCATCCACCGGCCTGAGGGCAGCACCATCCTGCTGCAGCGCGGGCCGGACTTCTTCACGGAGGAATGGTTCCAACTGACGCCCGACGGCAAGGTCGTGAAGCTGGCCCTGCCGCTGGGCGTGGATATGAAGGGCGTCATGAATGGCGACCTGATCGTAGCGCTGCGCGACGACTGGTCCGTGGCCGGCAAGTCGCTGAAGAAGGGTGACCTGATCGCCGTACCGCTGGCCCAGGCGGCGGCGGGCAAGGTGGAAAAGGTCGATGTGATCTACTCTCCCGGCGAAACCGCCGCCATCCAGGGCGTGGGCATCGCCAAGGATGCGATCTATCTGGACCTGCTGGACAATGTCGTCGGCCGTCTGGTTGAGGCCCGCAAGGGCACGTCCGGCTGGACTCAGGCGGATATTGCTCTGCCCGCCAATGGCAGCCTGAACATCGTGTCGACCGATGGCAGCAGCACCGATGTGCTGGTCAACTACACCAATTTCCTGCAGCCCGACACGCTGTACATCATGGAAAATGGCGGCGCACCGCAGGCCATCAAGTCCCTGCCCGCCCGGTTTGATGCCGCCAACCTGACCGCCGAACAGCGCTTCGCGGTCTCCAAGGATGGCACCCGCGTGCCCTACTTCATCGTCCATAAGAAGGACATGAAACTGAACGGCGACAATCCGACCCTGCTCTATGGCTATGGCGGGTTCGAGATTTCGATGACGCCGGCCTATATGTCGGTGTTCGGCAAGGCCTGGCTGGAACAGGGCGGTGCCTATGTCGTCGCCAATATCCGGGGCGGCGGCGAATTCGGCCCCCGCTGGCATCAGGCAGCGCTGAAGGAAAACCGTCAGCGCGCCTATGATGATTTCCAGTCGGTGGCTGAAGACCTGATTAAGACTAAGGTGACCAAGCCCGCCCGCCTGGGCATTCAGGGCGGGTCCAATGGCGGCCTGCTGACGGGCGTCACCATGACCCAGCGCCCGGACCTGTTCGGCGCCGTCATCGTGGCCGTGCCCCTGCTGGACATGATGCGCTACCACACCATGCTGGCCGGTGCGTCATGGATGGGTGAATATGGCGACCCGGAAAAGGCCGACGAACGCGCCTGGATCGCGAAATACAGCCCCTATCAGAACGTTCGCAAGAATGTGAAATACCCGGAGGCGTTTGTTTACACCTCCACCAAGGATGACCGCGTCCATCCCGGCCATGCCCGCAAGTTCGTGGCCAAACTGGAAAGCCAGGGCCACAAGGTCATGTATTACGAAAACATGGAAGGCGGCCATTCGGCGGCGGCCAACCTGAAGCAGCGGGCTGAGGTGACGGCCCTGCAGGTCGTGTACCTGACGCAGAAGCTGATCGACCGGTAAGGTCGGAAAGTGACGGAAAGGGGGGCTTCGGCTCCCCTTTCTTGTTTCAGCGTCACCCTTCCTTCGCCCGGTCGCTGGCCGCCTGCTGCGCCTCCTGCCAGGCGCGGATATCGTCGGGCATGGGCGGGCTTTCCAGGTCGATGCCCATATGGTGCATCAGGACCGACGTGTCGATGGACCGGCCCCGTTCCAGGAACACGCCCTTCACTACAATCACGGCGGCCAGATGGCCGTCCATCGCCTCGAACACATGTTCCAGGTAAATCCACTTGCCTTCCCAGCACAGGACGCGGGTTTTCAGGCGGTAGGGCTGAAACGGCTTCAGTTCGCGCCGGAACCGGATCATGGCCCCGCCCAGCACCGGCGCCCATTTACGGGCCATCAGCATCTTCAACATGCCGGTGCGGATCATCAGATCGACGCGGCCCAGATCGGCGATGGTGAAGTACCGGCCGTTATTCATGTGCAGGTTCGTGTCGATATCATTCAACCAGACACGAAAACCCAGGATGGATGTGCCCAGCGGCTCCACCCTCTGCCCGGACAGAAGGGCAGCCAGCACGACGCGCAGCAGGCGGAAGATCAAATTCATCGACAGCACCGGATCGGCAGAAAAGACAAAGGGCGGCGCCCTTTTGGCACCGCCCCTTGTTTTGGGCAAGGATGATAGGGGTTGAGGTCCGGCAAGAAATCAAGCCCCACATCACCCTTGCTTATCCGCGATCCATTTCCGTTCAGATGTAGAAGTGGATCTGCGTCCGGTCATAGCCTGTGCCGATCATCACCGGCTGGCCTTTCACGACGGGCAGGTCGTGATTGAAGAAATACACGGCCTGCTTCCAATGGTTGGTACGGGTCGGCGACTTGGAGTGGTAATCGACCTTCTCATCCATATGCAGGTCGAACCAGAAGGCAATGCCATGGGCCACACCCGTTTCCGACGCGGTGACGGTCAGGACCTTGGCGTCGCTGTCAGGCATGTTCTTGTAGAAATCGAAGAACCAGGCCTTCTCCGGCTCGGACAGCATGCGATGGGCATCGGCGGCCAGATCGATGGTGCAATAACCCGGCGTGCGGAACTGGTCGAACTTCGACATGTCGAAGCCGGAGACGGTGCGCACGGGGCTGATACGGCGCATATCGTCGGCCTGGATCAGCGAGGCATAGACGGTGGCCGCCGCCGGGATGATCTTGGCATCGGGCTTCAACAGGTTCTGGCGGGCATGCTGCAAAATGGTCAGCATGTCGGGCGCCAGCATGCCGACATTGATCAGTTCGGACACGAAGACATCGGCCTTTTCCGGCATATCCTGGCCCACCACCAGATCGGTGGACTTCTTGCCGATCACGGTGATGTGCTTGTCATAACCGTTCAGCGCCACCGTCTCACGCGCCACCTCGACCAGCGGCTTGTGCATCTCGCAGGTATAGACATGGCCGGCACCGGCGCGCGCCGCCATCATGGCGACCAGGGCGGAACCCGTGCCGATCTCCAGAACCGTATCACCCGGCTTCACATTGTTCAGCAGGGCCGCCTCATAGGCGTCGTTGCGTTCGTGGTCATTGATCATCGGGATGTGCCAGGCGGGGACCTGGGTGGAGCGCAGGAGCTGCAGGGCGAACAGCACGGCGGCATTGTCCGGCATGCGGTTATGGGCGCCGGTCAGAAGTGCGATTGCGTCGTCGATGCGGCCCTGCCCCTGGAAAACCTGGGCCAGACCGATGGCGGCCTCCGCACGGCTGGGATCGCCAGCCAGGACATTGGCGAACAGGCGGCCAGCCTCGTCCAGACGGTCAGTATAGAGCAGCAGGGCTGCGAGGTTATAGGCGGCGTCCAGGTTCTTGGGGCGCAGGGCCAGAGAATGACGGAAGCAGAATTCCGCCTCGGCCAGGGAACCCATCTCCCGCAGCGTATTGCCCAGGTTGTTGTGAGCCTCGGCATAGGAGGGGCGCAGTTCGACGGCCTTACGGAAGCAGGGCTCGGCCTCGGCCAGCTTGCCCTGGGCGCGCAGCGCATTGCCCAGATTGTTGTAGGACAGCGGGTCGCTTTCATCCAGGGAAACGGCCTGGGCGAACTCAACCTCCGCCTCCTCGAACCGGCGGCAGCCATACATCAGGACGCCGCGGCTATTGTGGAATTCGGCCTTGGCCCCATCCAGCGCAATGGCCTTGGAGAACAGCTCATTGGCCTCGGCAGCGCGGTTGGAGCGCAGCGCGATGATGCCCAACAGGTGCGTGGCCTCCGAATGGGCCGGTTCGGCCTGCAGCGCCGTGCGGCAGCTCATTTCGGCTTCGGCCAGGTAACCGGCCATCAGGTGCTGACGGGAGATGCTGACGCAATCCTGGACGAAGGACATGGGGTTGCTCCTTGGCTTGGCGCTTCACGGCCCATCCGGGCCAAATCGGTTCGCAGCCATAAAAGCAAAGCGTGTGCCAACCACACAAACCCCAGGAAATCTGCGGATTCTAAACCAAGGGGCAAAAGATGCCGGGTGGCCGCCTTACCCTGAGGGCGGAATTTTCCGCGCCACCCCCGGCAAATCCGTCACGCTTGCCGATAGGGACTTTCCTGCATCAACTCGGCCATATGCTCCTCCATCGCCGCCCTTTCCTTCAGCAGGAAATCGGTGACGGCAAAGCGCAGGCCGCGATGAGCGATGTAATGCGCGGAAAAGGTCTTCACGGGCAGATAGCCGCGCTGGATCTTATGTTCCCCCTGCGCCCCCGCCTCCACCCGCGTCAGTCCCCGTTCAATGGCAAAATCGATGGCGCGGTAGTAGCAGGCCTCAAAATGCAGGAACGGGTATGCCTCTGACCCGCCCCAATTCCGGCCGTACAAGGTCGTCTCGCCCAGCATGTTGAGTGCCCCACCGACCCAGCGTGTGCCATCGCGCGCCATGACCAGAACCACGCGGTCGGCCATGTCCTGACCCAATTGGAAGAAAAACTCTCGCGTCAGATAGGGCGAGCCCCATTTCCGGTCCGACGTGGACCGGTACAGCCGGTCGAACGCATCCCAATGCTCATCCCTGACATCCGATCCGGTCAGGGTGAACACCCGCAGCCCGCTATCAGCCACCGTCTGGCGTTCCTTGCGCACCATCTTGCGCTTGCGGCTGCTGAAGGCACCCAGGAAGTCATCAAAGCTGCGATAGCCGCGATTATCCCAATGATATTGCGTGCCGATGCGTGACAGCCACCCTGCGCCCACGAACCGGTCATGGTCGGCCTCATTGGGAAAGGTGACATGGGTCCCGGACAGATCGTTACGCCGGGCTAGGCCCGACAGCGTGACGATGATGGCCCCATGCACACCCGGTGGCGCATCGGCCCGAACCAGCAGGCGTGGGCCGGTCACGGGCGTGAACGGCACCGCTGATTGCAGCTTGGGGTAATAGTTGCCGCCTGCCTGATCCAGGGCATTGGCCCAGCCATGGTCGAACACATACTCGCCATAGGAATGGTACTTCACATAAAGCGGGGTAACGCCCAGAAGACGGCCCGTTCCATCGCGCACGGCAACATGGCGCGGGTCCCATCCCGTATCGCTACCGACCGACCCGCTGCTTTCCATGGCCGCCAGAAAGGCATGGCGCAGAAAGGGGTTGTCGGCACCACCCGGCGTATCCAGCAGACAGGCATCCCAGTCCGATGCCGGGATGCTGCGGATGTCATCGACAAGATCGATGCTGAGATTGTCCAGTTCCTGAACGTCGGGCATGGGCGTCGCCGTGCTGTTGCAGGATCAGGATATAGAACGGGCGGCGTCAAGGCCAAGCGCCACGACGCCGCCCGTTCAGGATAAAGCCTTACGCCACTTCCAGAATCGCCTCGATCTCCACCGCCACACCGAACGGCAAAGAGGCGGCGGACACAGCGGAACGGGCATGCTTGCCGGCATCCCCGAACACCTCGCCAAAAAGTTCGGACGCGCCGTTGATCACCTTGGGCTGATCATTGAAATCGCCCGTGGAGTTCACGAAGCCCACCAGCTTCACCACCCGCACAATGCGGTCCAGATCACCGTCCAGCGCCAGCTTGGCCTGGGCGATGATGTTGAGCGCGCAGGTGCGGGCCGCCTCGCGCCCTTCCTCAATGGAATAACCGGCACCCAGCTTGCCGACATGGCGCAGTTCGCCATTCCACATCGGCACCTGACCGGAGATGAAAAGCTGGTTGCCGGTGCGTACGGCGGGCACATAGGCGGCCAGCGGCACGGCGGCCTTGGGCAGTTCGATATTCAGTTCAGCCAGACGCGCATCGATACGACCCGCCATGAAAACCTCCATCACAAGAATGCGTTGCCGCCTTGATAGCAGCAGGCGCACGGCAGGGCAAAGCCCGTGGCAACGGCTTATGGACCGATAACCCGGTCTGACAGCGTATAGAAGTGCAGGACGGCCTTCTTGCCACGTGAATAGTTGAAGCCCGAAAGCTCGCTGACCAGAAGCGGCTCACGCCCGGCGGTGCGCAGGGCGGCGTGAAACGCCTCCTCCTCCCGTCCCGTGGTGACCATGCCGATGGCGCAAGTCGGGTCGGACAGCAGGTGGGCCGCGACCAATTCACCGCCGCCCAGACGCGTCTGCGTGCCAACCAGGAAGACCATCGACGGCTCATTATAGCCGCCGGTGGCCAGGATGCTGCCGGGGCACGGCTTGTTCTCGTCGAAAACCTGCTTCACCTGCGGGCTGAGCCACATGGGCGTCAGGTTGGGCAGCGCCATGGCAAAGATGCCGATATAGGCGATGACCGTGCCAAGCATGGCATAGGCCGCCGCATCGCCACGGGCCGACCGGATCAGCCAGACCGTCAGGCCGGCGACGGCCAGGATGGCAACTGCCGCCAGAACAGACCCCACCTGCACCTGCCCCATCAACTGCACCGGAAAACCGATAATGGCCCCGGCAAAGGCAATGGACACGATGACCGTCATTCCCGTGGCCGCCCAGACCCAGCCACGGGCAAGGGCCGGGCGCCCCTTATTGATCACCAGGGCCGCCGCCAGCAGGGCCAGGGCCGGCAGGACCGGCAAGGTGTAATGCGGCAGCTTGGTCACCACCATCTCATGGATCACCCAGGTCGGGATGATCCAGGCCAGACAGAAGCGCACCGCCACCTCATGCCGCCGCGCCCAGACCAGGGGCAGCGACAGGAAGACCACCGGCGCCCAGGGCCAGAAGCTGAGCCAGAATGTCGCCAGGAAGTAGCCGGGCGGGCCGGCATGGTTTTCCTGGCCCGTGGCAGCCTTGCCCAGGAATTCATGCCCCACGGCGGTGCCGAAGAAAGCGCCCTTGGTGGCGATGGCGATGGCGATCAGCCAGGGCAGGATGATGGCCAGAAACAGCGGCAGGCCCAAAGCCGGACGCAGCCGGCGCAGCCACCAGACCTCCCGGTCGATCAGCCACAGCGCCAGGATGGCGGTGCCCACCACCATCAGGATCACACCCTTGACCAGCACCCCGATCCCCAGCGCCCCCCAGAACAGCAGCGCCGTCGACAAGGGCAAGGCCCGGTTGGGCCGCAGATATGCGCGCGCCAGCACGCCGAAGCAGCCCAGGATACAGGCCAGTTGCACCGCATCCGTCTTGGCCATGCGCGCTTCCACGCCCAGGATGACACAGGTGGCCATCATCATGGCGGCAAGGGTTGCCGCCCCCGGCCCGAACAGCGCCAGCCCGACCCAGCCGGTCAGAAGCACCGCCGCGACAGCCCCGACCAGCGACGGCAGCCTGTACATCCACACCGGCCCCGTATCCTCGCCCCCCGTCAGCAGATGGACGGTGGCCGCCTGCATCCAGTAGATGCCCACCGGCTTCTTGTGCCGCGCCTCATCCTGGAACCGGATATCGATGAAGTCGCCGGTTTCCAGCATCTGGTGGCTGGCCTGGACATAGCGGCTTTCATCCCGGTCAAAGGGCGGGATGGTGGCGAAGCCCTGGATGAAGGCGGCAAAGGCCAGCAGGGCCAGGAACAGCCAGACCTTGGCGCCCATCGCCCGGTCTTCGCTCATGCCCCCACCCCCCGCCGTTCGCGGCGGATCAAGTGCAGATTGCGGGAATAGATGATCAGGGCCGGCAACTGCCCCGCGATGATCACCAGCTCATGTTTCAGAAAGCCATAGATGGTCAGCAGCAGGCCACCGCCCAGGCTGAACCACCAGAAGGCCACCGGCATCACGCTGCGGCCCGCACGTTCCGAACTGATCCATTGCACGACAAAGCGCATCATGAACATGGCCTGGGCCGACATGCCGAACAGGACCAGCCATTCCTGCCCATCCACGGCGGCATGCCACCATTGGCTCAACTGGGTCCAGATCATGGTGCCATTACCTCTGTCGCCCCGCCGGGCCGTTTCTGCCGCCGGATCAGCCACAGGATGCCGAACAGGTCCCAAATCCCCACGGCGGCCCGGTGCAGATTGGTATATTTGGACGCACCGGCCACGCGCGGCCGGTCATTCACGGGCAAATTGGCATGGGACAGCCCCCGCCCCTTCACCAGGGCCGGAATGAACCGGTGCAGACAGTCGATGGCCGGCAGGTCCAGGAACAGATCGCGGCTGATCAGCTTCAGCCCGCAACCCGTATCCGGGCAATCATCCCGCAGAATGGCCTGCCGGATGGCATTGGCGGCACGCGATGCCAGCCGCTTGGACAGCGTATCCTGCCGGCGGCGGCGCACGCCATTCACCAGGACCAGATCCTCGCCCCCTTCCAGCTTGCGCAGCATGGGCGGAATGTCGGCCGGATCATTCTGCCGGTCGCCATCAATGAAGACCAGCCAGGTCCCCTGCGCCGCGCGGGCCCCGGTGACCAGGGCCGCACTTTTGCCGGCGCGGCTTTCATGACGGATAAGGCGCAAGGTCGGGTATTCGGGCAGGGCCTTTTCCACCCGCGATGGGGTGGCATCGCCCGACCCATCATCAATCACCAGCACCTCAAACGCCGGACAGGCGGCCAGTGCTGCGTAAATCTCTTCCAGCAGCGGCAGGATATTGTCCTGTTCATCCAGGACCGGGATCAAAACGGAAAGCTGCACGCAACCTCCAGCCGGCGCGGAACCATGACCATGGCGGGATAATCCGTTCGGGGCCGGAAGAAAAGTGACGCTTTCATGCGCCTGCCCCCCGCCCCGTGCCGGTCAGACCGTCTCCACCACCGCAACCCCTGCCGCCGACAGCCGCGCCATCGCGGCCTCCAGCGATCCGTGCAGGTCGATGGCCCGGCTGGCGCCCGTCAGCAGCACCGACGCAAAGCCACAGCGCGCCGCATCCTCCGCCGAATAGGCGACACAGAAATCGGTGGCCAGCCCGGCAAAGTACAGGCGCGTGAAGCCCCGTTCCCGGCAATAACCAGCCAGACCCGTCGGTGTCCGACGATCATTCTCGAAAAAGGCGGAATAGCTGTCGATACCAGGGCGAAAGCCCTTGCGCACCACCAGCGACGCCATGGGCACATCCAGCCCGGCATGGAATTCCGCCCCCACCGTGCCCTGAACGCAGTGCGCGGGCCAAAGGGTCTGCGGCCCATAGTCGAGTTGGATGGTCTCAAACGGGTTGGCAACCGGATGGCTGCTGGCAAAACTGGAATGACCGGGCGGGTGCCAATCCTGCGTCAGGACAACGCCGCCCCCCGCCGCATGGAACCGGCGGGCCAGTTCATTGGCCTGCGGCACCACCGCATTGCCATCGGCCACGGCCAGCGCGCCGCCGGGGCAGAAATCATTCTGGATATCGACCAGGACCAGCAGGTCGCTTGCACACAGCGTCACCATCACCTCCGGCATCAGTAGGGCACGCGGTCGGCCTTCTGTGCCCAGTCGTTGAAGACCGACAGGGCATCATCGTTGGGCCGGTGTTCGCACGGGATGATACGCTGGTCCGGGGCCGCCGCCACCTGTTCATAGATCAAGGCATCGTCAAAGCCGATCGCCGCCGCCTGGAACCGATCATTGGCATAGACGATGCGATCCACCCGCGCCCACAGGGCCGAGGCCAGGCACATGGGGCACGGCTCGCAACTGGCGTAAAGCACGGCCCCGCGCAGATCGAACCGGCCCAGATTGCGGCAGGCATCGCGGATGGCCACCACTTCGGCATGGGCCGTGGGATCGTTGGTGGAGGTGACCTGATTGCAGCCGCGCCCGACCACCTTGCCCTCCATCACCACAACCGACCCAAAGGGCCCGCCCTGCCCGCCTTCCATGCCCTGGCGGGACAGATCGGCGGCGAGTGACAGGAAATGCTGGTCTTGACCGGACATGCGGACGCTATCCCTTGAAGCTGGAAACAGTCCCAAGGGATAGCGTCTGCGTACAGTCTATGTCACGGGGTTATAGCAAGGGGCATGGACAATGACCCTTGCAGGCCGGCGACCGTCGGCCCGCAGGTACCGTGCCTGCGTAAGCCCAAGCTGCCGGAGGCAGCGCCCGGCGCTTGAGGGAGTTTGCACTTAAATGCGTCCGAGCAGCACAAGGATCAGCAGGACGATCAGCACGGTCCCCAGAAGGCCAGACGGGCCATAGCCCCAACCACGGCTATAGGGCCAGGCGGGCAAGGCACCGATCAGGATAAGGATCAGGATGATCAGCAGGATCGTCGTCATGGGGCACTCCATCTTCTGTTGTCATTACGCCCACCTTCTCAACAACACAGAAGCGCAAATGGGTGCGGGCGATTACGGGTTACCCCTTTCGCGGCGCAATACCGCGACGGGTTGACCTTTGCCAACAGATGGGGCCTGCTGTGCCCGCCCCCCGTTTCGGGGGTGTTTTTACAAAGAGGTGTTTTCGGTTAACCGAAGACACCTCCGGCGGCGACTGCCGCCGCGGCGCCCATGCGCCGTGAAGCCAAGCCGCGAATGCGGTGCCGGCGTTTGAGGAACTGAACAGAACACGCTTTAGAGGAAATGATGAACCGCAAAGTCCAGATCGGCGACCCGCCCATCCGCATCCTGCGTGATGATTTGCAGAAGCTTGAAACGTTGCTTGACAGCATGCACCGTTCTTATGCGCGGATTTCGATGTTCCTGCAGCAGGAGGTCCTGCGTGCCGACATCGTGGATCAGGCGACGCGCCGGCCCTTTGTCCGCCTTGGGTCGCAGGTGCATTTCACCGATGATATCGGCACCAGCCACAATGGCACCCTGCATATGCCAGAAGAAGGCTGCCCGGTGCCGCCCGACGCCATCTCGATCCTGACGCCGGTGGGCTGCGCCCTTCTGGGCCTGTCGCCGGGGCAGACCATCACCTATCAGACCGTGGACCGCCGGGAAAAGCGGATCACCGTGACCAAGGTGGTGAATAACGGCTGATAGAAGGGACGAAGCCTGCCCTCACCCTCCCAACCCACGGCGGGGTGAGGGGGGCGACCCAACGCACCCTCACCCGAAATTCAACATTCCCGGCGCCTTGTCGATGATCTCTTCCAAGATCAGCTCGGCCGTTTCCAGATCGCCCTTCAGCTTGTCGCCCATGGTGGCGGCATATTCGGGCCGGCGCAGCTTTTCCGCGGCGTCGTGCAGGCTGCGCAGTTCGGCGATGAAAATGTCGCGCGCGCCCATGGGCAGCATGGTCTTGGCCGACAGCACGAAGAAGAACCGCATCGACGCCCGGACCAGAAGGCCCAGCATCAGCGTATCCAGCCGGGCATATTCCTCTTTCAGGTCATCGACCCGCGCCGTATCGACGGATTTCAGGCGCCCCTCGATCAGGATGCACAGCGCCCTGAACTCTCCCACCTTGTTGCGGAAGTCGTTATAGGCCAGGAAACTATCCTTGGCCGCCTCTTCCTCCGCCTGCTTGGCCAACCGAATGGCCTCCCGCGCCTGGCCTTCCAGGGCGCCAAGCAGGTCCTGCACTTCCTTGCGGGTATAGGTGCGCTTCATGATCGGGGTAATCGCCACAAGCCGGAGCATCATTGCGGCCCCTATATAGGCGGTTGTTGCGCCGACCGAAAGTGTTCCCGCATGAATGGCTGTCAGGGTGGGGGCGCAGGGGGCTTGGGAGGGCCGGTTTGCGCCTCATTGCGGGCGTTCGCCTGCATGTTTGAGCCGATATGAAGCAGACATCGCAAGGTAGGAACTGGAGGATAGTAAGGGGTGGAGGGGGCAACCTCGGGCCGGTGGCACTATGTAATATGTAAAACATGCGGCATGTTTACACTTTTTTTCTTGCGCCCCATCTGTCGGCTCACTATATGTTGTTCATGCAGCGTAAACGCAATGAATTGGAGCCGTCATGTCGACTTCACCGCCCTTCACTCTCGACGAAATGCGCAACGAGCTTTGCGCAATCCTGCTGTTCAAGGCCGACGACCTTGCCATGACAAGGGACAGCGAGGCCGCGGTCAGCTTCATAGGCTTTCCTTCCGATCACTACTTCAAAGAGAGCCCTTCACAGGTGAACCTGAGGCCGTTTCGGATATCCTCGACGATGCACGTGCTGTTCGACTATGCGTTCCAGGTCGGCTGCGCCGACGAGTTTCGCGAGGACTTGCTCCAGGACGCGGTTGTCTTCATGGAGAATATTCCCCGTGCGGGGGGCCAGGACGAGAAGGGCGGAGAAACGCACCGCTTCATGGACGCGGACGGCCTGTGCAGCATCGTCGTCGAGACTGCGGGCGCCCGTTGGAAACTGGAGAACGGCTATGGGTCCGAACTGTCGGTGCGGGAACTGGCCTTGCTGGCAAGGATGACCGAGGGTGCGGTACGGAACGCCTTGGCCGGTGCGGGTATCAAGTCCAAGGGGGCGAAGACCTACGTGAGCACCGAGTTCGCCAAGGACTGGTTGGCCGGAAGGCGAGGCTTCGTGCCGACGACATGCTGGACCTACACGGCGCAGCGCGCCATGCAGGATATCAGGCTTGCTTCGTCGATAGACGTGTTCGCCGATGCCCTCTCCCGGAGAGCGCAGGCATTGCAGCTTTCCAATGGAGCACTCGCAGCCGCGACCGGGTTGACGAAGGATCAAGTTGTGGTGTGGTTGGGCGGCGTGCCGCCGTTGGACCCGCAAGCCGCCGTGGCGATCGCCGCCCCCCTGGGCCTCGACCCCGCGCTCACGGCAGGCCGCGCCATCGAACTGATACTCCGCTCGCAAGCCTGACCATACCGGAGCCAAGAAATGGTAGATCTTGAAATCACCCGCCACGCGCGGGAACGAACGACCGCGCGTGCGATCCCGCCGCTCATCGTGGAGATGATCGTCGAGTTCGGCGACTCCTGCGACGCCGGGGACGGTGCCAGGAAATATGCGCTCTCCAAAGAAGGGATGCGCCGCCTTCGCCGCTACGCCGGCCACGCGGTGGCCGACGAGGCCAACCGCTTCAGGTCCAGGAACGCCTACGTCGTGGCAGCCCACGGCCGCGTGGTGACAGCCGCCTTCTCCTCCAAGCCGATCATCCGCTGAGGAATACTATGGAAACAGGAAACTTCCACCGCTTCGCCTCCTTGCTCCGCGACATCTCCCTCCCCGAGCTGGAGGAAGAGATAAGGCTTCCACGCCGCCTTCTGCTGTCCAGCGGAACGGCGGGGCGCAAGAGAATTGACGTCGCCTACGCGCCGTTCGACCATGTGAACCTACAGGCGAGGATCGTGATCGTCGGCCTGACGCCGGGCCGCCAGCAGATGGGCAACGCGCTACGGGAGGCGCGGCGCGTCCTCCAGGCGGGCGGTTCCCACGAGGAGGCCATGGCGAAGGCCAAGTCGTTCGCCAGCTTCTCCGGGCCGATGCGCTCCAACCTGGTCGCCATGCTGGACAGCGTCGGCGTCAACGCCGCCCTCCGCATCCCATCCACCGCCTCCCTCTGGGACAGGGATGTGGGCCTCGTCCACTTCACCTCCGCCCTACGCAACCCCGTGTTTGTGGATGGAGGGAACTATTCCGGCAATCCGTCGATGCTGGCCGTGCCCCAGCTGAAGCGACAGTTGGAAACCGGCCTGGGTAACGAGCTGGCCAGCCTTACGGGGGCGATGGTCGTGCCGTTGGGGCCTAGAGTCACCGAAGCCGTCGAGCACCTTGCCCGTATCGGGGCGGTGAACCAGGACCTCGTCCTTTCTGGAATGCCCCACCCGAGTGGAGCGAACGGCGAGAGAATCGCGTTCTTCTTGGGCAGGAAACCGCAGGAGCTGCTGTCCAGGAAGGTGGAACCCAAGCGGCTAGAACTCGCCAGGGCGAGCCTCTTGCAGAAGGTGGGGGAGTACCGATGACCGTCGCTGGATGGTACGGTACCTGAACGGCGACGATCCACCTCCAGCGCGGATACCGACATTTGGTGTACGGGGTCTGAATGTTAGCAGCGTTCACGGAAATGAGCGGGTGGGTATCAAGAAACGGCCTGGTGCCCAATGGCACATCATCTACATGGTTGCGATCAATGGCGAAGTACTCGACATGAACATTTTGGTGCCTCCACCATTGATGACGCCATCGCCGAGGCGCGGGCCTCGTTAATTGGCCCCTGTGGGTCAGACCATCCCGTCGAGTTTGAGATATTGTCTGCCGTCCGAACGGATACCGATCGGACGGTACAATCCCCAGGTAGTTGACCGCAAGGTGAGCGGGGAAATGCAGCCCTCTTATCAGCCTGGACCAGACGGACAAGGTGTAAAACGTTTCACAGCCAGAACCACAAGGTTAGCAGTTGCGTCCGAGGGGAGCCGCAACGGCGGGCGGGAATGTCCGGAAACTACCCTCTGGACGCGAAAACCCGCCCTTCCCCTTCCGGCTCCATAATGCCCACCTCTGCCAGATGCGCTTGATCAGTTTAGCCCGATCAACCGGATCAGTACTTGCCCCAACCGCTGACTTTTCCCGACTGCCGTGTTATGATCGTCGTATCGCCACCTTTCCCACGCCCGCACGTTGTCCCGTCCCTCGCATTCGGAGCTGTATGCTTTCGGAGCGGCAGTATCCGTCCCCCTGAAACACACCTCTGTTTTATGTTGCATGGCGTTGCGTGGGCGGCGTTAACCCTACCGTTGGCCCGCCCCTATCGGCACTGACACCCCGCCCCCACGAAACACACCCTCATTTTATGGTTCACACTGTTTCACATCCGCCCGGCATTCGGGGCCGGTACCTTTCGGAGCGGTAAGCCCACCCCCTCCGAAACAAGCTTGATTGGGTGTTTCACAGGGTTGCGCAGGCATCGACACCCCGGCTTATCAGGGCAAAAAGAACACACGTCGCAAAACCGTAGCGAGCGCTCACACGCCCCCTGTTCAAACCTTACTGATCTGTTAATCTCAATCTCGCGGATGCGAAACGAAGCCGGTGTCGGCATCGCCCTCGACAGCGGATCGCATGGCACGAAGGGCGCAGGGGGCTCTGTTGAGCGGGTCTGGAAAAGGTGTTGACGACCTGTTGTCGTCCTATGATGCCAACGGCTTCTATGATGAGCTGTTTGGATCGGCCAGCAAACCGGCATCGCATACCGAGGCCGTGAAGGACCGGCTTCGACAGTTGCAGTATGATGATCTGCGGCGCCACGCCTCGGATGCGGAGCGGGAGCTTTACAATCTTGGCATCACCTTTCTGGTGTATAGCGATGCCAAGGCCGTGGACCGTATCCTGCCCTTCGATGTGATCCCCCGCATCATCGCGGCCAAGGAATGGGCGCATCTGGAAAAGGGCGTGCAGCAGCGCATCGCGGCGCTGAACATGTTCCTGCATGATATCTATCATGACCAGCATGTGCTCAAAGACGGGATCATCCCCGCCGAACTGGTGCTGGGCAATGCCAATTACCGGCCGCAGATGCAGGGCATCACCCTGCCCTTCAAGACCTATATCCACATTGCCGGCGTCGATCTGGTCCGCGACCATGAGGGCACGTTCCGGGTGCTGGAGGATAATGGCCGCGTCCCGTCGGGCGTGTCCTATGTCGTTGAAAACCGCCACATGATGCTGCGCGCCTTCCCCGATCTGATGGGGGATATCGGCCTGCGCAATGTGGAGAATTACGGCGCCAAGCTGCTGGAGGCGATGTGCGAGATCGCACCGCCCCGCCCTGACGTCGATAGCTATGACCCGCAGGTGGTGCTGCTGTCGCCCGGCGCCTACAACTCCGCCTATTTCGAGCATATTTTCCTGGCGCGCGAGATGGGCGTGCCGCTGGTCGAAGGGCGCGATCTGGCCGTCATCGACGACAAGGTCTATATGAAGACCACGGGCGGCCTGCGCCGGGTGGACAGCATCTATCGCCGTATCGGCGACGATTTCCTGGACCCCAAGGCCTTCAATCCGGACAGCCTGCTGGGCGTTCCGGGGATCTTTGAGGCCTATCGCAAGGGCAATGTGGCGCTGGCCAATGCCATCGGCACCGGCGTGGCCGATGACAAGGCGGTCTATGCCTATGTCCCGCGCATGATCAAATATTACCTGGGCGAAGACGCCCTGATCCCCAATGTCGATACCCATATCTGCCGCGAGCCTGACGCGCTGCAATATACGCTCGACAATCTCGACAAGCTGGTGGTGAAGCCGGTGGGCGAGGCGGGCGGTTACGGCATCACCATCGGCCCGCGCGCCACAAAGGCCGAGCTGGAGGAATGCCGGGCCAAGCTGCTGGAGGACCCGGCCAATTATATCAGCCAGCCCATGGTGCCCCTGTCGGTCTGCCCCACCCTGACAGAGGAAGGGATTGAGCCGCGCCATGTGGACCTGCGCCCCTTCGCCATTACGGCCAAAAGCACCTGGGTGCTGCCGGGCGGGCTGACGCGCGTGGCATTGAAGAAGGGCACCCTGATCGTGAATTCCAGCCAGGGCGGTGGGTCCAAGGACACCTGGGTCCTGACAGAGGGCGGGGAAGCGGACCCGGACCCGGTGGCCGATGACAGCACCGATCCGTTCCATACCCAGTCCCAGTCTTCGTCATCCCAGTCGCAAAGCCAGTGAGGGGAGAACCGGACATGGCAGCCCTTCTCGCCCGCTACGCCGAATGCATCTTCTGGATGGCCCGCTATATGGAGCGCGCCGAAAATCTGGCCCGCATCCTGGATGTGCATGAGACCTTCGCCCGCGACAGTTTCGGCTCCACCAACTGGTTGCCGATCCTGCGCCTGAACGCCGATGAAAAGCGCTTCTTTGAGCTGTACCCCACGGCCAGCGTCAAGAATGTGCTGAATTTCTACGTGCTGGATCAGAACAACCCCACCTCCATCATCGCCGCCATCGCGGCGGCACGCGAAAATGCGCGGCAGCTACGCCCCTTGATCTCGACCGAGATGTGGGCACATCTCAACATGTTCTATAACCGCTTGCTGGCGCTGGAACCGGCCACCGATCTGGCCCAGCACAATATCCAGCGGCTCTGTGCCTCCATCAAGGAAGCCTGCCAGACCCATACGGGCATCACGGAAGGCACCTTCTTCCGCGACCAGGGCTGGTACTTCTATCAGCTGGGCCGCAATCTGGAGCGGGCGGATCAGGCCACCCGCGTGCTGGACATCAAGTACCACACCCTGCTGCCCAGCCCGCGCGACGTGGGCACCCCCATCGATATCAGCCAATGGAACAGCCTGCTGCGGTCGGCCGCCGGGTATCACGCCTTCCGCCGCGTCTATCCGCGTGGCATGACGCCGGCGGCGGTGGCGGGCTTCCTGCTGTTCAATGACAATTTCCCCCGCTCCGTTCTGGTCTGCATGCGCGAGGTGGATAGTCTCTTGAACCGGCTGAACAGCAAGTATCGCCTGCGCCGCGGCACCCTGCCGCTGGAACGGTCGGATGAGCTGTTGGGGAACCTGTCGAACCAGACCATCGAGTCCGTCATTTCGGTTGGCCTGCATGAATATCTGGACGGTTTGCAGATCAATTTCGGCAAGCTCTCCAATGACATCGCGCAGGCCTTTTTCCTGATCGACGAACCGGGTACGCTATCGGCCTGATCCCCGCCCCACCACCCTGCGCCAGGGCCACGAATGAGTGTCATCCCTCCCCTGCACCGGCCCTTGCAGCAATTCTTCCGCTCCGGCCCCATGCCTTGCCCCTATCTGCTGGGCCGGGTGGAGCGGAAGCTGTTTACGCGGCTGGTGGGGCCACAGGCGGGAGAGGTGAATTCGGCCTTATCGCGGGCGGGCTTCCGCCGCAGCCACGACATCGTCTACCGGCCTGTCTGTCCGGGATGTAATTCCTGTGTGCCGGTGCGGGTGCCTGTTGCCACCTTCGCCCCGGGCCGTACCAACCGCCGCATCTTGCGCGCCAACGCGGATCTGGTGCTGGATGTCGTGCCCGCCGCATCGACGATGGAGCAGTTCCAGCTCTTCGCGCTCTACCAGGATGCGCGCCACAGCGACAGCGACATGAACCGCATGACGCCCGGCGATTTCGCCTCCATGGTGGATGAAGGACAAGTCAACACCTTCATGGCTGAAACCCGCGACGAGGCGGGCCGGCTGCGCGGGGCCATGCTGGTGGACCGGCTGGAAGATGGCTACTCCGCCGTCTACAGCTTCTATGATCCTGAAGACCCCAAGCGCAGCCTGGGCACGCATCTGATCCTGGCCATGATCGAACGCTGCCGTCAGGAGGGGCTGCCCTACCTCTATCTCGGCTATTGGATCGAGGGCAGCCCCAAGATGGAATATAAGGCCAACTTCCAGCCGCTGGAGGCATTGGGCCGCGACGGCTGGGCACCACTGACGATTTAGGCTTCCGTCAGATCGAAATGGAAGGTCTTGGCAATGATCTGCCAACGTCCATCCAGCTTCACCAAGCTCAGGAAGTCCGTGAAATGCTTCGGGCCAATGGCGCAGCGTGCCTGGACCAGGGCCGTCACGGGGCCCGCGAAGGTGATGGAGACCACCTCATCGCGCCGCACCTCCCCCCGGCTGGCGGGGGATTGGCGGGCGGCCACGAGGGGCAAATAGGCATCCATGGTCAGATGGGTCAACCGCCCCTCCGTCGCGCAGGCATAGACGGCCTGCTGATGGAAAACCCGGCCAAGACGGGCTGCATCGGAATGATACAGCCCATCAAAATAATCGGCCATCAGGGCGGTGACACCGGCGAAGTCAGGTGCTGCCGGGGTCGCGCCGTCCATCAGATCAGGCCTTCCGCCTTCAACGCCGCCTGCACACCCGGACGGGCGGCGATGCGGGCGCGATAGGCCGACAGGTTCGGCCACTTCACCAAATCCAGCCCGATATAGGGCGACCAGCCCAGAACCGTAAACAGGTACCCATCGGCAACCGTGAAGTCAGCACCCAGCAGATAGTCACGGCCATCGGCCAACTGTGCCTCCAGCGCGTCGAAGCGGCGGCCGACATTTGCGGGCACGGCAGCCTTGGTTTCCGGATGTGTGGTGGGGTTGAAAAAGGGGCTGAAGCCCTTATGAACCTCCGTCGCGACGAAGTTCAGCGCTTCCTGAACCCGCGCGCGGGCCAGCGTGGCCGGCGGCGGCAGCAGCTTGGCCTCGGGCTTCAGGTCGGCCACATACTGCATGATGGCCACACCTTCTGTCAGCAACTCCCCTTCATCCGTGATCAGGGCGGGGACATAGCCCTTGGGGTTGATCGTGTAGAAATCAACACCGCCGGCGGTCTTGTGGGTCGGCAGGTCCACCACCTCGATCTCCGGATTAAAACCCGCCTCGCGCAGGGCGATGTGGGAGGCGAGCGAGCAGGCGCCGGGCTTGTAATAGAGCTTCATCTTGTTTCCTCAGTCTGGATCATCGCCCCGTTCAGGGGCATGGGTGATGGCGCGGAGAATGGCGAAGATGGTTGCCATTGTATAGCTGGTTACTTCTGGTAACCTACATTTTGAAGTTTCGAACCGGTAACCGGAATCTCCCCGCCATGGCCTTGAAAATCCGCAAGAACCCCGTCGTCCCGGCCCCTTACTGCCCCGTGTCGGAATTCATGAATATGTTGAGCGGTGCCTGGACCACCCATGTTCTGTGGCATTTGCAAGCGACACCAAGACGGTTTGGGGAATTGCGGGTCGACATGCCGCAGATCTCGGCCAAGACGCTGACCGCCCGGCTGCGGATGCTGGAACAGCACGGGCTAGTGGTGCGGACCGTCATGCCGACCTCCCCGCCCTCCACGGAATATGGGCTGACCGATCTGGGCCGCGAACTGATCCCGGTTTTGAGCGCGATTGCAGAGGTGGGGCGGAAGCTGAAGCTGAGCCGGACCGGCGAAATCTGCCAGGAAGCGGCATAGAGCTTCAACGTTTACCGGTGCAAAAGCCACCAAAGCTGCTATCATTTGCCGCAGTGGGTTCGACCGATCGCCCCTTGCGGCAACCGTCACCCGGTATGCCGACTTTGATTCCCCGGGCCAAATGGCCGAACCATGACACGCCGGCCATCCATCGGGATGGTGGACAGGCTGGCCTTTGGGGAGGTTGAGGATATGGCTTATCGCATGGCCGCCAATCAGGCGGCGATGAACCACGACCGTTCCGTAGCCATGCCGGAGATCCGGCATATCACTGTGCATGATCTCATGGACGCCCTGTCCATGGGGGTGCGTGACTTCATGGCCGCCCCGACACAGCTGCTGTTCCTGGGCCTGATCTATCCAATCGTGGGCGGTCTTGCGGCGGCTGCGGCGGCGCAGAATGATCTGGTCCCCCTGCTCTACCCCGCCCTTGCCGGCCTGTCGATCATGGGCCCTATTGCAGCGCTGGGCATGTATGAGCTGTCGCGACAGCGGGAGATGGGGGTGGAGATCACCTGGCGTAACGCCCTGGACGTGCGCAGTTCAGGGCAGATCATGCCCATCGCCTGGCTGGGCGCGATGTTGCTGGCCGTGTTCCTGGTCTGGTTGGGTGTGGCAGAGCGGATTTACATTGCGACCCTGGCCAGCCAGCCACATGACGGGATCGCCAGCTTCATCAATGCCCTGATCAGCACGCGTGAAGGCATGATGATGTTCATCATCGGCAATGGTGTCGGGTTCCTGTTCGCCATGCTGGTGCTGACCATGACGGTCGTCTCCTTCCCCATGCTGCTGGACCGGCGTGTCGGGGTGCTGGACGCTATGGTAACGTCGGCCCGTGCCGTCTGGCGCAACCCGGTCACGATGGCTGTCTGGGGCCTGATGGTGGCTGGCTTGCTGCTGCTGGGCAGCCTGCCGCTGTTTGTCGGGCTGGCGGTGGTGATGCCGATCCTGGGGCATGCCACCTGGCACCTGTATCGCAAACTGGTGGCATAACCAATCAGCGCTAAGTTGTTGAGCAGACGGCGAAAGCATGCAACCTTTCCCCTGTTGATCATTGATGGGGGCTTTATCATGCATGCTTTCGCCAGGGCTCTGCTGGGCCTGTCAGCAACGGCACTGTTGGCCGTTCCGTACGCGTGGGCGGAGGGAAAGCAGAATTTCACGCTGAACAACAAGACCGGCTACACAATCTCTGAGGTCTATGTCTCGCCCAGCAAGGCGTCGAGCTGGGAAGAGGATGTGCTGGGCCGTGATGAAATGCCCGATGGCGAAACGATTGATATTGAGTTCAGCCGCTCGGAAAAGTCCTGCAATTGGGACCTGAAGGTCGTTTACGACGACGGTACACCGGCCGAATGGTCCGGCTTCAACCTATGCGAAGTGTCGACCGTTAGCATTTATTACGACCGCAAGAAGGACAAGACCTGGGCCGAGTATGAGTGAACGCAGGGCCTGACGATAAGATTGGGCCGCCGGCGGGGAACCGGCGGCCCTTTTCTTTTGGACAGGTGGCTGTAAAGAAAAAAGGCTGCCGGGTCGCACCGGCAGCCTTTGAGTGACAGAGCCTTCACCCTGTCGAGAAATCAGAACTGTTCGGCGTCGAGGTCCATCATGGACTTGGCGCCCGACATCAGGCTCTTGAAGCGGAAATCAACCTCCGGCAGCATCTTCTCCACGAAGAAGCGGGCCGTCTTGATCTTGCCGTCGTAGAAGCTGTCCTTGCCGTCCGTGCCCTCGGCCAGCTTCTCGCGCGCCACCTTCACCATCTTCAGCCACATCCAGCCAACACTGACCAGACCAAAAATGCGCAGATAGTCGGTCGATGCCGCCCCGGCCTCTTCCGGGCGGGACATGCCCTTCTGTGCCACGACGGCGGTCGCCTGCTGCAACTTGCCGAAGGCTTTGGCCAGCGGAATGACGAATTCCAGCAGGGCCGCATCTTCCTGGCTCTGCTCAAGTTCCGCCTGCATCGGATGGAAGAAGCGGCGCAGCAGCCGGCCCAGATTCTGCGGCATCTTACGGCCGACCAGGTCCAAAGCCTGAATGCCGTTGGCACCTTCGTAGATCATGGCGATGCGGGCATCGCGCACGAACTGTTCCATGCCCCATTCACGGATATAGCCGTGACCGCCATACATCTGCTGGCTGTTGGTGGCGATCTCATAGCCCATGTCGGTGAAGTAGGCCTTGATGACCGGGGTCAGCAGGGCCACGAAATCATCAGCCTCCTGACGGGCCACCGGGTCGGGGTGCTTTTCCACCAGATCGATCATCATGCCGACCCAATAGCCCAGCGCACGGGCACCCTCGATGAAGGCCTTGCCCTGCATCAGGTTCTTGCGCACGTCGGGATGCACGATGATGGGGTCGGCCACCTTATCCGGCGCCTTGGTGCCCGACAGGGCGCGACCCTGCAACCGATCCTTGGCATAGACAACGGCGTTCTGGTAGGCGACGGACGCCACACCCAGACCCTGCATGCCCACACCCAGACGCGCCGCATTCATCATGGTGAACATGGCGCGCATGCCCTTGTGAGGCTCACCCACCAGCCAGCCCTTGGCATCGTCAAAATTCATGACGCAGGTGGCGTTGGCCATGATGCCCATCTTATGTTCGATGGACCCGCACATGACGCCGTTGCGCACACCCGGCTCGTTATTCTCGTTGGGCAGGAATTTCGGCACCAGGAACAGGCTGACGCCCTTAATGCCCGGCGGGCCGTCCGGCAGCTTGGCCAGCACCAGATGGATGATGTTGCTGGTGAGGTCATGCTCACCGGCGGAGATGAAGATCTTGGTGCCGGTGATGCGGTAGCTGCCGTCATCGCTGGGCACGGCCTTGGTCTTCATCAGGCCCAGGTCGGTGCCGCAATGCGGCTCCGTCAGGCACATGGTGCCGGACCATTCGGACGAGACCATCTTGGGCAGGTACTGGGCCTTCAACTCCTCGCTGGCATGCGCGCGGATGGCGTTCATGGCGCCGTGGGTCAGGCCCGGATACATGGCGAACGCCATGTTCGACGAACACATCAGTTCTTCCAGCACGAACCCGATCGTGTGCGGCAGACCCTGCCCACCATATTCGGGATCGAAGGCCATGCCCTGCCAGCCGCCTTCCTTGTACAGGTCATAGGCTTCCTTGAAGCCCTTGGGCGTCCGCACCACGCCATTCTCGTAGTGGCAGCCTTCTTCGTGACCAGAACGGTTGATCGGCTGCAACACGTTCTCGCAGAGCTTGGCAGCCTCTTCCAGGACGGACTGCACCAGATCGGGCGTCGCATCCTCGAAGCCGGGGAGCTGGGTCAGCGACTGGGCATTCAGGACGTCGTTCAGCACGAAGTTGATATCTTCGAGCGGGGCCTTGTACATGGGCATGGGAACTCTCCGTGTGGACCGCTACCGCGGCAGACCACCATCCCCCACCATGTCCGGCACCTGCGCAGGATTCAGACAAGATGGCAGATGAGGCACCTCGGGGCGTCGATAGGGTGGACGGGGGAGATGTGAAACAATGTGCAACACAATGACGGGAGGTGTTGCATGGGAACGGCCCCTCCCGAAGGAGGGGCCGTCAGCCTCAGTTCCGCAGCGGCTTGCCGGTTTCCAGCATGTGCTCGATGCGGTTGATCGTGCCATTGGTCTTGGTCAGGGCCAGGAACCCTTCCCGCTCCAGGGTCAGCAGGTCGTCCTCGGTCATCACCTGCGTGATGTCGGTGTTGCCACCGGACAGCACGAAGCCAATGGCCTTGGAAACCACCACGTCATGCGGCGTGGCCTTGCCCTGCTGGGCGAAACCGTCCACGGCCATGGAGAAAGCGGCGGCGGCCGTCGGGCCCGGCAAGCGGATTTCAGGTTCCTGCGGCGGGGTGTAGTTCGCCGCCAGTTCCAGGGCCTTGGCCTTGGCATCGGCCAACAGACGGTCCTTATTGAAGGTAATGCCGTCGGTGGGACGCAGGATCAGCATGTCGCGCGCTTCGAACGCCGACTTGGCGACCTTGGCAGTGCTGATGGCCTCAAACGCCGCCGACAGGGCCGGCATCGGGCCGCCCGGACGCCGCTTGTTGGCCAGATGGCGGATGACCATCTCCTTACAGCCACCCCACCCCGGCAGCACACCGACGCCGACCTCCACCAGACCCGAATAGGTCTCGGCATGGGCCTGTACGGCGGAGCTGTGCAGCAGGATTTCGCAGCCGCCGCCCAGCGCCATGCCCGACGGGGCGGCAACGGTGGGGAACGGAGCGTATTTCAAGGCCTTGTAGGTGTTCTGACCCTCGGCAATCGTCGCCTCAATCTGCGGCCACAGGCCGATATTGATAGCGAACAGGGCCAGACCCAGATTGGCGCCGACGGAGAAATTCTGCGCCTCGTTATGGATGACCAGGGCCTTGTAAGCACCGGACTTGCCATCGCCAATGATGCCCATGGCCTTGCGGATCATGCCCATGATGTCCTGATCCAGGGCATTCATCTTGGACGTGAATTCCAGGCATAGGACGCCGTCGCCGATATCCCACAGGCTGGCGGAGCCGTTCTTGGCGACCGGCTTCGACCCGCGCTTGATATCGGTCAGCAGCAGCACGCCGTCCGGACGCTTCACCTCGGCATACTCGCCATCGGTGCCCAGGAACAGCAGCTTGGAGCCTTCCACCTTGTAGAAGGGACGACCGGCGGCCACCTTCACCATGTGCGGAATGGCCTTGCCCTCGGCGGCCAGCTTCTCTGCGAACCAGCCGGTGCCCAACTGGTCGATCAGTTCAAACGGGCCGGACTTCCAGTTGTAACCCAGGCGCATCGCCTCATCGACCGCCGTGATCTGCTCTGCGATCTGCGGAACGAGGTCAGCGGCGTAGCTTAATGCCTGCGATAGGACGCGCCAGGCATAGGCACCGCCTGCATCAGCCGTTTCCACCAGCGCCTTCAGGTTCTTGGCCGAAGCGGACGCCAGCGTCGCCTTTTCCGACGCGCGATAGGCGCCCGTCTTCAGGTCGATGGCTTCCTTGACGCGGCGGCCATCGGCCTGCTTGGTCTGGCGATAGAAACCGCCCTTGCCCTTACGGCCCGTGTAGCCTTCGGCGATCATCTTGTTGGCCAGCGCGTTGTCGCGATGGATACGGCGATAATCATCGTCAGCGGGCAGCGTGGACAGCAGCGACTTGGAAATCAGCGGCATCAGATCCAGACCGACCAGATCGATCAGACCAAAGGTGCCGGTCTTCGGGATGCCCATGGGGCGACCGGTGATGGCGTCCGCCTCTTCCACCGTCAGGCCGCCATCGATGGCCTCATTCACGGCGACGGCCATGAAATAGGTGCCGATGCGGTTGGCGATAAAGCCCGGTGTGTCCTTGCATTCCACCACGCCCTTGCCCAGGACGCGGTCGCAGAAGGCGCTGACGGTGTCGAACGCATCCTGGCGGGTCTTCGGCCCCTTCACGACCTCCAGCAGCCGCATGTAGCGCGGCGGGTTGAAGAAGTGGGTGATGCAGAAGTCGGACGCAAACCGTTCCGTGTGACCTTCCAGCAGGATGGACAGCGGGATGGTGGAGGTGTTGGACGACACGATGGAGCCATCCTTACGGACCGCTTCCAGCTTCTGATACAGGTCGTGCTTGACCTTTGGGTTCTCCAGCACGGCCTCGACGATCCAGTCGACATCGGCCAGCTTTTCCAGGTCATCCTCGATATTGCCGGGGGTGACGAGGCTCGCTGCCTTCTTGTGCATGAAGGGGGCCGGATCGGTCTTCAGCATCTTGTCGATGGCGGTCTTGGCAACGACCGAACGGTCGCCGCCATTGTCCTTCACCGCCTGCGGGACGATGTCCAGCAGGTAGACGGGAATGCCCGCATTGGCGATATGGGCGGCAATGCCGCTGCCCATCACGCCGGAGCCGATGACGGCGGCTTTCTTAATGGTCATGGGTGTTTCCTCCCGCTCGAAGCCGCCGATCAGACCGCTTCCAGGATGGTGGCGATACCCTGACCGCCGCCGATGCACTGGGTGGCCAGCGCCAGGGCCTTGCCCTCACGCTGCAACAGGCTGGCGGCCTTGCCGGTGATACGGGCACCGGTGGCGCCCAACGGGTGACCCAGCGCCAGCGCACCGCCATCCAGGTTCACCTTGGCAGCGTCCAGACCCAGTTCCTTGGCGACCGTCATGGACTGCACGGCGAACGCCTCGTTGCTTTCAACAATGTCGATATCGGCGATGGTCAGGCCGGCGCGGGCCAGCGCCTTCTTCGACGCCGGGACCGGGCCATAGCCCATGATGGTGGGATCGCAGCCGGACACGGCGATGGAGCGGATCTTGGCCAGGATCTTCAGGCCATGGGCCTTGGCGAAATCTTCCGAGCAGACCAGCGTGGCCGAGGCCCCATCGGTCAGGGGCGAGGAGGTGCCGGCGGTAACGGTGCCGTTCTCGGCGTCGAAGGCCAGCTTCAGGGTCGCCAGACCTTCAGCGGTCGTGCCAGCGCGGATACCGCCATCCTGGCTCACAACCTTGCCGCCGGGGACGGTAATGGGGACGATTTCAGCCTCAAACCGGCCCTCCGCCTGGGCCTTGGCGGCCTTGGCGTGGCTTTCGACGGCGTAAGCTTCCTGCTGGGCGCGGGTGAAGCCGAACTTCTTGGCCAGGTTTTCCGCCGTGATGCCCATGGCCATGTAGGCGCCCGGATTGGCGGCATGCAGAACAGCGTTGGGCATCGGGTTGTAACCGCCCATCGGCACGCGGGACATGCTTTCCACGCCCGCGGCGATGAAGCAGTCACCAGCGCCCATGGCGATGGCGCCGGCGGCCTGATGGATCGACTGCATCGACGAACCGCAAAAACGGTTGACGGTGGCGCCTGCCACCGACTGCGGCAGGCCAGCAATCATGGCCACCAGCTTGGCGACGTTGAAGCCCTGCTCCCCTTCCGGGAAGGCGCAGCCCATGATCAGGTCTTCCACGGCGGCGCCGTCAACACCGGTACGGGCCAGCAGTTCCTTCACAACGGCGGCGGCCAGATCGTCCGGGCGCACCTTCGTCAGTTCGCCCTTGTTAGCGATGTGGAAGGGGGACCGGGCGTAACCGGCAATCACGACGTTCTTCATCTCTGGAGCACTCCTCGCCTGGGGTTGGCTGCGGCCCGTCTCTGTCGGACGGTACCGTTGATTCTGGGGACAGGATAAACCATTCAAACGAGCGTATGAAATCATTCCGCCCGGGAAAAGACGCTTATTCGGTTTGAACCGGGACACCCTTGGAATGGAGATGCGACACGATCATGCCGTCGATCTCATGCAGTTCCTTGAGCGTCTGCTGCACATCGCGCAACTGCTGCTCCAGATGCACGATACGGTCGCGCGCCCGGCGCAGCAGATAGGTCATTTGCTCCACCTGCGCCTCGTCCGTGTCATACAGGTCGAGGAAATCCTTTATTTCCCCGATGGAGAAGCCCAGCCGCTTGCCCCGGCAGATCAGCTTCAACCGGGCGCGGTCGCGGTGGGTATAGATTCGCGTCTGGCCCATGCGGGCCGGCGAGATCAAACCTTCATCCTCATAAAACCGCAGCGACCGCAGGGTCAGGCCGAATTCGTCGGCCAACTGACCGATGGTGAAGGTTTGCGCCGGGTTATAGGCGGACTTGGCCTGATCGATGGCGTTCAGCATGAGAGCTGCCCTTGTCGCTGACAGGTGGCTTACGTTTACGTAATAGGTAAGTTAAGCTTCCCCGCACGTCAAGCGGTTTTTGCATGGCGGCCATCCTTTCGCCGCCTTTATCTAATCTGGGGATGGACAAGCCCGCGCGCCAGTCGCAACTCTCCTGCCCGATCAAATTTTTGCTGAAGTGACGGGTGCGCGACATGTCGGTGATTGGTGAGCAGGGTCCTTATGTGCTGATCGTACGGTGCCCGGACCGCAAAGGTATCGTGGCAGCGGTATCAACTTATCTTGCCAAGCATGACGCCTCGATCACGGAATCGAACCATTTCAATGACGCGCTGAACAACCTGTTCTTCATGCGCACCGTGTTCCGCGCTGACGGGGTTGATTTCCCCGATCTGGACGCGCTGAAGGAAGGGTTCGCCCCCATCGGGCGCCAGTATGACATGCATTGGGAACTGCACGACCTGTCAGTGCGGCCCAAGGTGGTGATCGCCGTGTCTAAGTTCGGCCATTGCCTCTATGACCTGCTGCACCGGCAGCGGTCGGGCAGCCTGCGCATGGACATCCCGGCGGTGGTGTCCAACCATGATGATATGCGCAGCTTCGTGGAATGGTCAGGCATCCCCTACCACCACCTGCCCGTGACCAAGGGCAACAAGGACGCGCAGGAAGCACAGTTCACCAAGATCATTCAGGACAGTGGCGCCAATCTGGTGGTGCTGGCCCGCTACATGCAGATCCTGTCGCCCGAATTCTGCGAGGTGCTGTCGGGCCGCTGCATCAACATCCATCACAGCTTCCTGCCCAGCTTCAAGGGTGCCAAGCCCTATCACCAGGCGCATGAGCGCGGCGTGAAGATCATCGGTGCCACGGCCCATTTCGTGACCAACGTCCTGGATGAAGGCCCGATCATTGAACAGGACATCCAGCGTGTGGACCACAGCCACACGCCCGAAGATCTGGTCGATATGGGCCGCGATGTGGAATGCGCGGTGCTGGCGCGGGCGGTTCGGTGGCAACTTGAACACCGCATCATCATGGATGGCTCGCGGACGGTGATTTTTAAGTGAATGTAATAAGGGGGCCTTCTGGCCCCCTTTTTGTTGTCAAAAACCGTCGTCGCCTCCCGCCCCCGGTTCCGGCGGGTGCTCATCTGGTCGATACTCCAGAATGTCACCGGGCTGACAGTTAAGGACCGTGCAAATCTGGTTCAGGGTCGCGAAGCGAATTCCCTTCACCTTACCGGTTTTCAACAGGGAGAGGTTGGTCAGGGATATCCCCACCTCCTCCGCCAGCTTCGTTACCGACATTTTTCGACGCGCCAGCATCACGTCGACATTGATGATGATGGCCATCAGATGATTCCCTCCCCTTCAGCCTTCAGGTTGCGACCGATATTGAAGGCTTCCGCCAGTGCGAGCAGGACCAAGCCGCACAGTGCCAGCCAGCCATTGATATCAACAGTGACTTGAGCATAAGGCGTGGCCGGCAGGCCCATCGGCAGAGGCGTGGGTAGCAGTGTGCGACCGTCGGCCAAAGTGAGACCGGACAAGATCAACGGCAACATGCAGCTGGTGACCACTGTCACGGCATTGACACTGATCAACAGCCAACCCAGCCACCGCAGGCGCGGCGCAGCTGTCTCTGCAAAAGGGTCACCGCCGGCAATATCCCCGACCAGCCGCCGCAAGGTGATGGCAGCGTACAGCCACAGCCCGACAACCAGCGCCGCCGAAACGCCGAACAGAAACTTCGTCGACATCTGGTCCACCGCAACGTTCAAGGTGGCACGGTCAGCCAGCAGATGGCCGACGACTGCCTGCCCTTCACCCAGCAGGTCCGTGGAACCGGCGGAACCCAAGATGACCGGAAACATCATGAACCACGGTTTATCGGCCAAGCCTCCGTAAAGGCTGACCCCGAGGATCAGCACGATACCGAAAGCGAGCAGCCAGATGGCTGCCGTCAAAATCCAGTTCAGGACACGCAGTGACATTCTCTCAAACTCCTTGTGCAGCAGGCATAGGCTTTCTATATCTCATTCATCATTTTATGTAAAACATAAATTTTCATATGTTTTCTGAAGATCGCGATAATCATCGGCGTAGGCGCGGTCAGGGGTGGCGGCGGGCCGAATTCTGCGGCTGGCCGACACTGTTTGTTTCTGAGGTTGTTGAGGTGCGACAGAACCCTATCGGGCGATGCTGATCGCCCGCACACCCGGATGGGGCGGTATTTGGCACGACGCGGAGTATGAGAGGGGCGTCGGCCTATCGGCGACGCGACGTCAGTCGCAATGGCTTTTGCGAGTGTTCAGCAATGAGCAATGGCTTAGCCATAAAGCTGCTTCGCCCGCCCCTCAAACGCCGCCACCATGCGCTTGACTGCTTCGTTGAACAGGGCGCCAATGATGGTCTGTAACACTTTGTTCTTGAACTCAAAATCCACGAAGAAATCGACGGCGCAGCCGTCCGGGTGCGGCTCGAACTGCCAGTGGTTGTTCAGGTAATGGAACGGCCCATCGACATATTCCACGTCGATACGGCGCGCCTCGGGGTTCAGCGTCACCTTTGACGTGAACCGCTCGCGGATCATCTTGAAGCCGATCACCAGATCGGCCCAGACAACCGCATCCTGCCGCTTGCGGATGCGGCAGGCCACGGCCCAGGGCAAGAATTCCGGGTAGCGCTCCACATCGGCGACAAGCGCGTAGAGCTGCTCCGGCGTGTGCGGCAGGATGCGCCGTTCGGCGTGCGTAGGCATGAGGCGTCGGACGCTTATTCGGCGGCGGGGCGGCTGCCCGCCAGCTTGGCCTCACGTGCCGCGCGCAGCTTCCGGAAATCGTCGCCAGCGTGATAGGAACTGCGGGTCAGCGGGCTACTGGACACCATCAGGAAGCCCTTACCGCGTGCCAGGGTCGCATAGCTCTCGAACTCCTCCGGCGTCACGAACCGGTCCACCGGCGCATGCTTGGGTGTCGGTGCCAGATACTGACCGATGGTCAGAAAATCGACGTCGGCGGCGCGCAGATCGTCCATCACCTGCCCCACCTCTTCCTTGGTTTCGCCCAGACCGACCATGATGCCGGACTTGGTGAAGATGGTCGGGTCCACCTCCTTCACCCGCTGCAACAGGGCCAGCGAAGTGAAATAGCGGGCACCGGGACGGATGGACGGGTACAGGCGCGGCACGGTTTCCAGATTGTGGTTGAACACATCGGGCCGGGCCTTGGCCACATGTTCCACGGCACCGGGCTTGCGCATGAAATCCGGCGTCAGGATTTCGATGGTGGTGGCCGGGGCCGTCTTGCGGATGTTCAGGATGGTGCGGGCGAAATGGTCGGCCCCGCCATCGGGCAGGTCGTCACGGTCCACCGACGTGATGACCACATGTTCCAGGTTCAAGCCACCCACGGCCTCCGCCACCTTCTCCGGCTCATGCGGGTCCAGGTTTAGCGGCTTGCCCGTCGCGACATTGCAGAAGGCGCAGGCGCGGGTGCAGATGGCACCCAGAATCATGAAGGTGGCGTGCTTCTTCTTCCAGCATTCGCCAATGTTCGGGCAGGCCGCTTCCTCGCACACCGTATGCAGCTTGAGGCCGCGCATCAGGTCGCGGGTTTCCGCATATTCCCGGCTGGTCGGCGCCTTCACGCGCAGCCAGTCGGGCTTGCGCTGGATCGGGTTATCCGGGCGGTTGACCTTTTCCGGGTGGCGGACGCGGGGTTCTTCGATCGTCATGGCCCTGACCTTGGGAATTGCCTGGGGCCAGAACATAAGCCGCCCACGCGCCCGAACCAAGCGCGGCGTTCCGCCACCCTCCCCCGCACAGGCTGCAAGGCGGCCAAAAAAAAAGGGCCGGAGCGTTGGCCCCGGCCCTTATCGACAAGCGAAACTGCAACCCTTTACATATGAATGGCGCGGCCATCCACGGCCAGAGCCGCTTCCTTGATGGCTTCGGTCAGCGTCGGGTGGGCGTGGCTGGTACGGGCGATATCTTCGGCAGAGGCGCCGAACTCAATGGCCAGACCCAGTTCCTCAATCATCTCACCGGCGGACGCACCGATGATATGGGCGCCCAGGATACGGTCGGTCTTGGCATCGGCCAGGATCTTCACGAAACCGTCGGTGGCGTTCATGGAACGGGCGCGGCCATTGGCGGTGAAGGGGAACTTGCCGGCCTTGTAGGCGACACCCTCGGCCTTCAGTTGCTCTTCCGTCTTGCCGACAGAGGCCACTTCCGGCCACGTATAGACGACACCGGGGATAGCATCGTAATTGATGTGACCCGTCTGACCGGCCAGGATTTCGGCGAAGACCACGCCCTCTTCCTCGGCCTTGTGGGCCAGCATGGCGCCGGCCACCACGTCACCGATGGCATAGATGCCGGGGACGTTGGTCTGGAAATGATGGTCGATCTTCACGCGGCGGCGTTCATCCAGCGCCACGCCCACGGCCTCCAGGCCCAGGCCGCTGGTGAACGGACGTCGACCGATGGCAACCAGGACGATATCGGCTTCCAGCGTTTCAGCATTGCCGCCGGCAGCCGCTTCGATGGTCAGCTTCACCACCTCACCCTCGGTCACAGCGGACGTGACCTTGGTGGAGGTCTTGAAGGACAGGCCCTGCTTGCCCATGATGCGCTGCATCTGCTTGGACACTTCGCCATCCATGGTCGGCAGGATGCGGTCAAAGAACTCAACCACCGTCACCTGAGCACCCAGACGCTGCCAGACAGAGCCCAGTTCCAGACCGATAACGCCGCCACCGATCACAACCAGACGACCCGGCACCGTGTCCAGGGCGATGGCGCCGTCGGACGACACGATACGCTTTTCATCGATGGTTACGCCGGGCAGCGGCGCAACATCCGAACCTGTGGCGATCAGGATATTCTTGGTCGCCACATCTTCCGTCGAACCATCATCCTTGGTCACGGTGACGATGCCGGCGGCCTTGATGGAACCCAGACCCGTGAAGCGGGTGATCTTGTTCTTCTTGAACAGGAAATCCACGCCCGTGACGTTGGACTTCACCACCTCATCCTTGTGCTTCATCATGCCGGGCAGGTCCAGCTCGACGCCGCTGACCTTCACGCCAAAGGCACCCAAATGGTGCTTGGCCTCGCTGAACTTTTCCGAGGCGACCAGCAGGGCCTTGGACGGGATGCAGCCGACATTCAGGCAGGTGCCGCCCAGCGTCTTGCGCTTTTCCACGACCGCGACGCGCATGCCCAACTGGGCGGCGCGAATGGCGGCAACATAACCGCCGGGACCGGCACCGATGACGACGAGGTCGAACTGCGTATCAGCCATTTGAATGACCATCCGTTTTTGTGCGACCCCGTCCAGGGTCCTGGAATTTGTTCGCGGGATTTATGGCAATCCCTGACGCCCATGTCCATCGCGAGGCCTTGGGGACAGATGCCGCCGATGCACATGGCTGGACATAATCTGCAGCATTGATGGAAAATTCAGAAAAATTCTTTCTGCTGCGACGCAATAATCGACTAAAGCCTATATACCTTTGGTTAGGAAAGGATGGGATGATCACCTGTTAGGGCAAAAGCCGGGCTGCCGCCCATCAGCGGAACAACACCGGCACCGGTAACGGGAGGAATCATGGATCAGGCTGCTGACTGGCAGGGCACCGCCACATCCACGCACCGGACACAGAACGCCATTGCGGAACTGGCGCAGGAGGTGGGAACGCTGGGCGTTTCCATTGCCGATGTTGCCGGCCATGTCGGCGATGTCTCCGCCCGCATCGCCCGGCAGGCCGCCATCTTTGAGGAACTTCGCCGGCAGGCGCATGAGATGGCAGATGGCAACAGGAAGGTGACTGGTGCCGCCTCAGCCGCCCGCGAGGCGACTACTCGCGCACGGCAGGAAGTGGCGGAAAGCCGGTCCCAGGTGGACCATGCCCTGGCCGATATCCGCGCCCTGGCAGAGGATGTGAACGGCATCGAGCGGCAACTGGCGGGGCTGACCGATGCGCTGAACCGCGTGGGAAGGGTTGCGGCGGAGATTAACACCATCGCCAAGCAGACCAACCTTCTGGCGCTGAACGCCACCATTGAGGCGGCGCGGGCCGGCGATGCCGGGCGTGGCTTTGCGGTGGTAGCGACGGAGGTAAAGGCCCTGGCCAACAAAACGGCGGAGGCGACGCAGGAGATCGACGCCACAATGCGCGACCTGGGCGAACAGGTGAAGGCTTTGGCCGCTAGGGGGGCAGCCGGTGCTGCAAAGGCCACCGCCGTGCGTAATGACACAACCCGCATCGGCGACGTGATGAGCACACTGGACAAGGCCATGGCCGAAGTGGACAGCCAGCAGGACCATATTGACCGCGCTGCCCAGGCCATCGCGGGTTCCATCGCCACCGTGGAGGGCCGCATTGATGGGCTGGCCGGCGATGTGAAGGACAGTGCCAGCAGCCTGTCGGTGGCCGGTGATCGGCTGAACAAGCTACTTGCCACGTCCGAACGGTTGATCGGGCACAGCGCGGAGCTGGATGTGGAAACGGTGGATACACCCTATATCCGCACCGCCCGCGAGATTGCTACCCGTATGGCCGCCGCCTTTGAACGCGCGGTCGCCGACGGGACCCTGACCGTGGCTGACCTGTTCGACGACAAGTATCAGCCGATCCCTGGCACCGAGCCGGTACAGCATCGCACCCGCTTCACCGAACTGACCGACCGCCTGCTGCCCGACATTCAGGAGCCGGCGCTGGCCCTGTCGGACAAGGTGGTGTTCTGTGCCGCGGTGGATCGCAACGGCTATCTGCCCACCCATAACCGCAAGTTCAGCCAGCCGCAGCGGCCAGGCGACGTCGCCTGGAACACGGCCAATTGCCGCAACCGCCGCATTTTCGACGACCGCGTCGGCCTGGCCGCCGGTCGCAACACCAACCCGTTCCTGCTGCAGGCCTATCGCCGCGACATGGGCAACGGCACCTTCGCCCTGATGAAGGACTGCTCCGCTCCCATTATCGTCGCGGGGAAACACTGGGGTGCCGTGCGGTTGGCCTATCGGGTTTGACCCGGATTACCGCCGCAGCCGCCGTTCCAGCTCCGTCACCGCTTCGGCCTTACCGAAGGCGCGGCACATGTCCATGACCGGAGCGATGTTGGCGGCGGTGGTGTGGCGGGCCTGGGGGGCCATCTCGTGGCTGCGCAGGTAGCGGTCAACATCGTCCACCGCCTTGTCGCTGAGACGCATGCGCAGCTTGTGGGCCCGGTTGCCGCGCTCGCCGCTGTCGATCAGCATCAGCAAGGCCGGATAGATGCCAGCCAGCGGGCCCAGCACCATGGTGGCCCGCATGCGCTTGTCTGCCGGCCCCATCAGCACATCGTGTAGCCAGTCCATCAAAGCCTCGCCCAGCCGTTCGACGGAGTCGAAGCCAAGCCGCGTGCGCAGTAGCTGAACCAACCCTTCCGCCCCCGCCCCTTCCGTCCCGAACAGTGGGATGCGGCGCAGGCGGATGACCAGGTGGTTCAGGGCAAAGACCCGGTCGGCAAGGTTCAATAGAACCTCTGTCGGCTGCGTACGCGGCGGGCGGCCCAATAAAGTCGCCACATCAGCGGCCAGATGGTCCAGCCGGTGGTGAAGCCATTGCACCGCCAGACCCGACGGTTCCGTCATCGTATCGAAATAGAAGGGGAACGCGTCAATGACATCGACCGGGTTGGGCGTCATCTCGAACAGGTACAGGACATAAAGATCAAACTGCGTATCCAGCAGTTCGAATACACTGTACCAGTTCGTATAAAGCCGTAACGCCTGCACCTGATTGCTCTGCCGGGCCTGTGCCTGCTGGAAATAGCGAACATTCGGCATGACCAGCCGGTGCCATTTCAGCACCCGCGCGATAAAGCGCACCACCGCCGTTTCCGCCGCCGACAGTTTCAGACGGGCCGGGATATTCATGGCATTGTTCAGGATAAAGGCCGCCAGATCCACCACCTGATGCGCCACCTGATCCAGCGCCATCTGGTCCCCGTCAAAACAGGCGGTGAGATGGCGTCGGCGCAACTGGTCCACCAGATCGGCGTTCGCCGCCTCTACCATTTCCCACAGGGGGCGCAGCATACGGCGCGGCACGATCCAGGGCGCCCCTGTCACCACCTCTGTCTGATCGGTGAGGAAGCGTTCCAGGGGGCGCCAGCACATGCGCTCCACCGACCCCACCCGTTCGGGCTGCACCTGACGCAGGCGCGGTCGCAGGGTGGACAGCAGATCGGGCGCCTCCCCCTCAAGCACCCCCTGGAATTCCAGGGACCGGGCCAGATGCCGGACATCCGCATCCGACAGGGCCGCCACCCCACGGCGCAACGCCTCCGCCCCGCCCGCAGTACGGACCAGATGCAGACGGTTGAACGATAGCGGCGTGGCGGGATCGGCAGGCATGGGCAGCAGAGCAGGCAAAAGGGCCGGCACTATACAAAGACATCAGCCCCTGTCAAACGGACAAACGAAGTTGAACATGGTTAAAGATTGGTTGATATCAAGAGATCACAGCCGCGATCTCTTGACACCGACGGACAATCATCCAATTGAAACCCGACGCGGGATTCGATTTTATGCCGATCAGTAAACGCCACCCGTACCGGTGCCGACGGTCGGCTGCGGCGTGGTGCCCGTCGGCTGTGGCTGTCCCTGGACAAAGCCGGCACCGGCATCACCGCCGTCCAGAACGCCCTGCTGGCCCTTTGGCTCGGTCCCTGGAATGAAGCCTTCCCAGATGGCGTTGCGCTGACCCGGCGATGCCGGCCTCCCGGTTTCCGGATCGATACGAACCAGTTGCAGGCCGGGCGGTACGCGGAACGGCGTGGCCGGCGCATCCTTCAGCGCGGCGGACATGAAATCCTTGGCGATGGGCACCGCGATGGTCGACCCGCTTTCATGGTCACCCATGGAACGCGGCTGGTCGTAACCGACAAAGATGCCCACCGCCAGATCGGGAGAGAAGCCGACGAACCAGGCATCCATGGCATCATTGGTCGTACCGGTCTTGCCGGCCAGAGGCTTGCCAATCTCCCGCAGGCGCACGCCGGTACCGCGCTGAACCACGCCTTCCAGCATGGACACAATCTGATAGACGGTACGCGGATCGGCAATCTGTTCGCGTGGATCAGGGATCAACGGCAGGGTGTCGGGATCGGCGGCCACTGGCGCCACGACTGGGGCCACTGGCGTGACAGGCACCGAACCCGGCGGCACGGCAGCAGCCACGGGCAGGACCGTCTGACACCCGGCACAATCGCGTGTGTCATGACGATAGACAGTCTTGCCTGCCTTGTCCTGTACCCGATCGATGAAGCTGGGTTCAATCTTGCGCCCGCCATTGACCAGCATGGAATAGGCCGCGGTCAGGCGCAGAACCGTCGTCTCCCCCGCCCCCAGCGCCATGGACAAGGTGGGCTGCAGATCGTCCTTGATGCCGAAACGGCGGGCCACATCCACAATCGGGTCCATTCCGATATATTGTGCCAGCCGCACCGTCATGACGTTGCGCGACTTCTCGATCCCGACGCGCAGCGGGGTCGGGCCATAATATTTCTCGGTGTAGTTAGACGGCTTCCACTTGCCCAATCCACCGCCCTGATCCAGCGCGAAGGGGGCGTCCAGCACCAGCGTGCTGGGCGTGAAGCCCTGATCCAACGCAGCCAGATAGACAAACGGCTTGAAGGCGGAACCCGGCTGGCGATAGGCCTGGGTGGCGCGGTTGAACACGCTGATCCGGGCGCTGAACCCGCCCGACATGGCCAGAACGCGGCCCGTATGCGGGTCCATGGCGACAAGCGCGCCCTGCACCTCCGGGATCTGGCGAAGGCCCAGGCTGCTGGCCTTTTCGTCCAGCGGCTCGACCAGCACCACCTCACCCGGCGACAGGGCGTCGGATGCCTTCTGGATGCTGGGACCGACGAACTTGCCGTCCTTGACCTTGCGCGCCCATTTCAGTTCCGACAGCGGGATCTGCCCCTTGGAGCCATCGGCCAAGCCGACCTCCACCGCGTCAGCCCCCGCTGACAGAACGACGGCCAGGTCCCACTCCTCGCCGCCCGGCGGGGTGCGTACGTCCTCCAACTGCTCCTGCCAGCCATCCAGGCTGTCGAAGCGGGTGATAGGTCCGCGCCAGCCGTCGCGGCGATCATAGGCCAAGAGACCATTGCGCAGTGCCGTGGATGCCGCCGCTTGGATATCGGGGTCCAGCGTGGTGCGTACCGACAGGCCACCAGCATAAAGCGTCTGCTCACCATAAAGCTTAGCCAGTTCGCGGCGCACCTCCTCCACGAAATAATCGGCGCGGACATTGCTGTCGTTGGAACGGTCGGCGAAGGTCAGAGGCTCTGCCCGTGCGGCCTCCGCCTCCTCCCGGCTGATGTAACCATCCTCCTCCATGCGACCGATGACGTAGTTACGGCGGGCGATGGCGGCGTCGCGGTGCCGCTCGCGATAATACCGGTCCGGCGCCTTGGGCAGGCTGGCCAGGAACGCGGCTTCGGCGATGGTCAACTCATCCATCGACTTGTTGAAATAGTTCAAGGCCGCCGCACCGACGCCATAAGCGCGGTTGCCCAGAAAAATCTCGTTCATATAGATTTCAATGATCTTGTCCTTGCCCATCGCCTCTTCGATGCGACCGGCCAGGATGGCTTCCTTGATCTTGCGGACGTAGGAGACCTCGTTCGACAGCAGGAAGATGCGCGTCACCTGCTGGGTGATGGTGCTGGCCCCAATGGGGCGGCGGCCCTGGCCGATATTCTTCACATTCTGCACCTGCGCACGCAGGACCGCGAACCAGTCCACCCCGTGATGGGTGTAGAAATTCTGATCCTCGGCGGAGATGAAGGCGTTGGTCACCCGCTTGGGAATGGCCGCGAACGGCACGAACACCCGCCGCTCGCTGGCGAATTCCGCCACCAGACGCCCGTCACCCGCATGCACGCGGGTGGCGACGGAGGGGTTGTAATTGGCCAGCGTCGTATGGTCAGGCAGGTCCTTGCTGAAATAGACCCAGGCGCCCCCGGCGGCGGCCATACCCAGCACACCCAGCGAGACACCGGCGATCAACAAGCCCTTCACGACGCGATTCATTATCCCAACCCCTGAAGGCCCCGGACGGGACCAAATAGATAAGTGCCAGCGCCCGCGACGGACGGGTACCGTTTGGCCATTAGTACAAGATGACGCTGATTATGTCGCGGTCATGACCGCGGCGGCACCGCGTTGCCGGTAAAGTAGCTATCCACGGCACGCAGCAGTGAACCCGCCATGCGTTTGCGGTGCGTATCGCTGCCCAGCAACTTGGCATCCTGGCTGTGCGACAGATACCCCATCTCCACCAGGATGGCCGGCACGTCGGGCGCCGTCAGCACGGCAAAGCCCGCGGACCGAAGCGGGCCGGGAAGAACGGCGACATTGGGATCAAGATTCTTCAGGACCAGAGAGGCGAAGCGCCGCGACTGGTTCATCGTGTCCCGCTGCGACATGCCGATCAGAATATTGGCGATGTCTGCGGACTGCACCGACAGGTCCATACCGACAATGGCATCGGACTGGTTCTCACGCTGGGCCAACATCTCTGCTTCACGGTCAGATGCCTTTTCCGACAGGGTATAGATGGAAAGGCCACGCACCTGCCGGCCCGTGATGCTGTCGGCATGGAGCGAAATGAACAGGTCCGCCCCCTTGGCCCGCGCCAGGGCCGGACGGTCGCGCAAGGGGATGAACACATCCTTGTCGCGGGTCAGGGCGACACGGTAACGACCGGTAGCCAGGAGTTGCCGACGCACCTCCTTGGCCATAGCCAGGGTAATATCCTTTTCATAGGCGCCACTGACCGCAACGGCACCGGGGTCCTGACCACCATGACCAGGATCGATGACGATCATAGGCAAGGGTGGCTTCGGCTTTTCCTTCGGCACCGGCGGGTTCATCATGCTGGCGGGGGTCAGAACGGCACCCGGCCCGGCCTTACCCGCCGCCAGATCCATAACGAAACGCGGGGGCATGCCGTCACGCGGCGGAATGATTTCCGCCAACTGCACCCTGACCGGGCCGGTGGTTGCCAGGATCAGGCGCAGATGCCCCGTCTTGGCGCCGGGCCGTACCGAAACGGATTTGACCAGACCCTTGGCCGGCGGCAGGGCGGCATCCAATGCCGCCTCCATCTCCACCGCCACACCACTGGCATCGGGCAGAATGGTGAAGGGTGCTTCGCGCGTCAGTTCCAGAACGAAACGCGTCTTGTTACCATGATCCCCCAGCCGGGCGGCCCCGATGCGGGCGGGTTCCGGCATCATGCGGGCGGACGCGACGGAGGCGGTCTGCACCGGTGTCTGCGCCACCGCGGCACCCGTCGCCGTCCACAGCAGACACAACAAACCAATCGCCAGCAGCGCACGCGCCACCAACGCCGTCTCCACGGCCATGGACTGGATTGCCCCCTTCTGCGACAAGCGGCCCTTCCCCCTTGGGCGAATCGGTCATGGTATTCGGTTTCATCAACACTATAAGCACGGCGAATCAGTGACTTCAACGCCTATCATAATCCACCGACTCAATGCCGCCCCCCAAACATGCCGACAAGCCCGTGACCAGCATGACCAAATGCGCTTTTGGCAATTCTCCCATTGTGGAATGGGGGGCGGAGTGTTTATGGTGACAACCGCGACAGACCGCGCCTCGCCAGGGCCCTGAAACGGGCTTTGGCGTCGCCCTGGGGACCCCGCCGCCGGCTGTGACGCCGGCCCGAGCCGCCCCCAGGATGTGACGCCTCACGGGTTCGACCCCAACGGGGTGCGGTGTAGTGGAAACCTTGGGGCTGGCCAGTCCGGTTCATCCGGTACAGGCCCGGCATCAGCGTTGGTCCATCCTGGCTGCTCCCCCCTGCTTCCCATATGGGATAATGGCGGCGGGCGCTGTTTGAGGACCCAAAACGCCGGTACCGACAGGTCCCTCACCGCAATGGTGGCAGGGTCCGTCTTCCGTCCCGTCGCGCGGAAGGGCGGTCGCCCTTGCCACGGGGAAGACATATGGCCAAGCGTATGCTTGTCGATGCCACGCATCCGGAGGAAACCCGGGTTGTCGTGGTTAATGGTAACCGCCTGGAAGAGCTTGATTTCGAGATCGCCTCCAGGAAACAGCTTAAGGGCAATATCTACCTCGCCCGTGTTATCCGGGTTGAACCGTCACTTCAGGCGGCGTTCGTTGAATATGGCGGCAACCGCCACGGCTTTCTGGCCTTCTCTGAAATCCATCCCGACTATTACCGGATCCCGGTCGCCGACCGTGAGGCACTCCTGCGCGAACAGCAGGAACTGGCGGAAGAGCGGGAGGCCCGTGCCGAACGGGGCGAAGACCTGGACGATAATGGCCATGTCGAGGATGCGCCTCCCGCCCCGCCGCCCGAGGAAATCGGCGGCGCCGCCCCGGCCCCCATCGTGGCAGACGATGCCGGCGAGCCGGTAGGCGTCGATGACGGCCATGATGTGGTGGAAACCGGCGACGCCGAAGGCGTGCCGGCGGATGAGGAACATGCCGGCGGCGATGCCGATGGCGAAACCGCCGATGCCGGTGAAGCCGGCTCACCGTTTGTGCATTCGTCGGGCCGTGGCCGGGAACGTTCCCGCCGCTATCGTCCGCAGGCTGCACAGACCGAAAGCAATGACGAGAGCGTTGAGGAAGAAGTGGAAGAGCGGCAGCCGCAGCAGCAGCGCCGCCGCCCGCTGAAATCTTACAAGATTCAGGAAGTTATCAAGCGCCGCCAGATCCTGCTGGTGCAGGTGACGAAGGAAGAACGTGGGAATAAGGGCGCTGCCCTGACGACCTATCTGTCGCTGCCTGGCCGCTATGCCGTTCTGATGCCCAACACGCCGCGTGGCGGCGGCATCAGCCGCAAGATCACCAACCCGGCCGACCGCAAGCGCCTGAAGGAGATGCTGGAGGATTTCGACATTCCGTCGGGCATGTCGGTCATCCTGCGCACCGCGGGCATCGAGCGGTCGAAGCCGGAAATCCGCCGCGATCTTGAATATCTGATGCGCCTGTGGGACAGCATCCGCGAGACGACGCTGCAATCCGTCGCGCCGGCGCTGATCTATGAGGAAGCGAACCTCATCAAGCGCACCATCCGCGACCTTTATTCCAGCGACATTGACGAAGTGCATGTCGAGGGTGAGGCTGGCTTCCGCGTGGCCAAGGACTTCATGCGTATGCTGATGCCCAGCCACGCCAAGAAGATCCAACTTTATAACGATCCCTCAATCCCGCTCTACCACCGGTTCCAGGTGGAAGGCGCCATTGAGACGATGTTCAACCCGATTGTACAGCTGCGTTCGGGCGGCTACATCGTTATCAACCAGACCGAAGCGCTGGTCGCCATTGACGTCAATTCGGGCCGCTCCACCAAGGAACGCAATATCGAAGAGACGGCACTGCGCACCAATCTGGAAGCCGCTGAGGAAGTGGCCCGTCAGCTGCGCCTGCGCGATCTGGCCGGTCTGGTCGTTGTCGATTTCATCGACATGGAAGACCCGCGCAACAATTCCGCCGTTGAAAAGCGTGTAAAGGACGCGATGAAGGCGGATCGCGCGCGCATTCAGCTGGGGCGCATCTCCGCCTTCGGTCTGCTGGAACTGTCGCGGCAGCGTCTGCGCCCGTCCTTGCAGGAAATCAACTTCGAACGCTGCCCACATTGCCAGGGCACCGGCATGGTCCGCAGCCTGGAAAGCGCTGCCCTGGCCGTGCTGCGCGCGGTCGAGGAAGAGGGTATCCGCAAGCGGTCAGCAGAAATCACCGTCACCTGCGCCAGCCATGTCACGCTCTATATCCTCAACCACAAGCGCGAGGCGCTGGCGGATATCGAGCGGCGCCACGGCCTGCGCGTCTACCTGCAGGGTGATGACAATCTGATCGGCCCCAGCCATCAGATTGACCGTATCCGCGCGCGCACTGCCGCCGACGACATTGTCGCCGCCGCACCGGTCAGCGCCGAGCGCGTGATGGCCCAGACCGAACGCGCCATCGAGATCGAAGAAGCAGAGGTCGAGGCCGAAGCCACAGAGATCGATGCCGAGGGCGAGGAAGAGGAAGCCAAGCCTCAGGTTCGTACCGAAGGCCGTGGTGACCGCGATGGCGACCGTGACGGTCGTGGCCGCCGCCGCCGCCGTCGCCGCCGCCGTGGTGAGCGCGGCGAGAATGGCAGTTCGCCGGAGGCCGGTGACAGCGAGGGAGACGACGAGGCCGATGGTGAGGAGGGTGATGCTCCTGCCGAAGGTGAAGCCGTCCAAGCCGAGGTTGTTGCCGAAGGTGACACCACCGCTCCCGCCGCTGGCGAGGATGATGAGGCGGCCCGCGCCAAGAAGCGTCGTCGTGGCAAGCGTGGTGGTCGCCGCCGTGGCCGCCGTGGCGAAGATGGCGTGACCGATGGCGCCGGCGATGAGGGCGAGGATGATGGCGAAGGCGATGAACAGGGTGCCGACGAGGCACCGGTTGTCGCCGAAGCAGCAGCACCCGCTGCCGAGCCGGTTGCAGAAGCTGCTCCCGCAGTGACCGAAGAAGCCCCTGCCGCCCCGGCAGAGGAAGCTCCGGCACCGAAGAAGCGCGCCACACGCAGCCGCAAGAAGGTTGCGGAAGCCGAGGCGGCACCCGCCGAAGCCCCGGTTGAGGCACCTGCCGCTGTCGAAGCCGCTCCTGTCGTGACCGAGGAAGCCGCTGCACCAGCGGAGGAAGCTACGGCACCGAAGAAGCGTGCGACCCGCAGCCGCAAGAAGGTTGCGGAAGCCGACGCGGCACCGGCAGAGGTTCCCGCCGCTGTCGAAGCCCCCGTCGTGGTCGAGGAAGCCCCCGCCGCACCGGTGGACGAAGCCGCGACACCGAAGAAGCGGGCATCGCGTCCCCGCAAGAAGGTGGCAGAGGCCGAAGCCGCACCTGTTGAGACCGTGACGGAAGTGGCCGCCGAGGCCGCCCCCGCCGCCGCACCGGTGGAGGAAGCTGCACCGGCCCCGACGCCGGCTGAGCTGGCCACCGAGGTGAACCCGACGGTGGAGAAGCCCAAGCGCGGTTGGTGGAGCCGCAAGTCGTAAGGCTTGTTCCGCTGTCGCAATGAATAGGGGAGGTGTTTCGGCACCTCCCCTTTTTCATATCGAATGCGGAATGATACTGACGATAAACAGAGCGGCGATCCGCCGCTTTCCCGCCGCGCCCGAATGCGCTAAGCACGCCTCCCGAACGGAATTCTTCAGAGACCCGCCATGACCGGTTCCCCCCCCCTTCCCTCCCCGCGCCTGACCGGCCGCGTCGCCCTGGTGACGGGTGCCTCACGCGGTATCGGTGCCGCCGTGGCCGAGCAACTGGCGCGCGAAGGCGCCCATGTCGTCCTGCTGGCCCGCACGCTGGGCGCGCTGGAGGAACTGGATGACCGGATCAAGGCATTGGGTGGGGCCGCGACCATCATCCCGCAGGATCTGATGGACAGCGCCAAGCTGGATAGTCTGGGCCCCGCCCTTTATGAGCGGTTTGGCCGTTTGGACATCATGGTCCATGCTGCGGCGCAGCTGGGTACGCTGGGTCCCATCGCCCATTCCGATCCCAAGGACTGGGATCGTGTCATGGGCGTGTCGATCGCCGCCGCCATGCGCCTGATCCGCACCACCGACCCGCTGCTGCGCCTGTCGGATGCGGGCCGCGCGGTCTTCCTGACCGACCGGGTGGGCCGTGAACCCACCGCCTACTGGTCTGCCTATGCGGCGGCCAAAGCGGCACTGGACATGATGGCCCGCACCTGGGCGGCGGAAACGCTGAACACCAATCTGCGAATCAATCTGGTCGATCCGGGCCCCGTCTCCACAGGCCTGCGGGCCAAGGCCTTCCCCGGTGAGGATGCGGCAACCCTGCCAACGCCCGCCGATACGGCCCGCGCTATCGTGGAGTTCACGGTGCCGGCCTGCGCCATGCATGGCGAATTGATCGATTTGCGCACAGCGTGACACGGGTCACAGCGAAGGGGTGAAGGACGGGGGTACCTTCCACCTACTGACCGTTCCCCGTTCAGTGGCCGGATGGGTTCCATCCCTTTTCCCATTCCGCCGACGACCCCGCCTTGAACCCGCCGCCCGCCCTGGGCTGGCGGGTTTTCTTTTGCTGTCCACCGGGGGACACCGGCTTCGCCGGGTAACAAAACCTTCCGCACCCTGCGGCCTTCACACTATAATAACGACGGCGGTTTTCGCCGTTGCTGGGGAACCGGTACCATCAAGCATGCTTGAAAAACTGACCGAAGCCGTGATCGCCTTCTTTGTGATCTCTGGCCTTGCCTATGTCATCGGTACTGGGATCGCCAGCGCCGCCGAGAATGCTGTGCGCAAACGCCAGGCGGATGTCGGGTTGGATGGGCGGTTGCAGAAGCTGGGCATCCTGGGTCAGAGACTGCAATCGCGCAAAGACAAGATGCTTCCACGGCTGGCCAAGCTGGATGCCGAACTGAAATCAGCGCGCCGCCGCCATTACATGGTCAACAAGAAGATCCTGGACCTGAAGATGGCCCGGTCACAGCTGATGCGCGTCCTGGGCGAAGAAGATGCCTTTTTGCGGACGGAGCGGCCCGCCCGCAAGTTCATCGCCAATATCGTCAACCGGCATGTTCAGCGCGCGCAGATGGACCAGAAGGAACATCCGTTCCTGTCCCGCGCCTGGTCGCGTACACAGCAGGCGACCATCTGGGCCCCCACTATCGGCGATGCCAAGCTGATGGTGGAGAAGTCCTTTCCGCCGGCCACCGGCTTCTTCATCGCCTCCATCGCCGAACCCCAGGGTGACGGTGAGGAGGACCTAACGGCACTGGAGAGTGCCGAACTGGAAGCGGTTGCACAGGAACGGGGTGGCTGAGACATGCTGAGCGCACTTTTCGCCAGCCTTCCGATCTGGTTCGGCATTCTGGGCGGAGGCGTGGTCGCCCTGCAGATGGTCGCCCATACCCGTAAACGCCTGCGCCGGGCCCACAAGATGCATCAAGGCCAGCAGACCCGTGTTGCCAGCGTCAGCCGGGCCACACGCGAACAGGCAGGCACGACCTTGTCACTGCGGCGCGAGGAACGGCAGATGCGCCAGGAACTGGAGCGGCTGAACCACGCCATTGAGCAGGGAGAGCAGCAGGCGGAACGCGAACGGATGGGCGAGTCGCAGATTTACGTCTTTGATGAGCGTAAAAACATGGGCGACACCGCCTTCGTGTTTCAGATCAGCCACCCGGACTTCAACGCCCTGGCCCGAAACGCCCCGGACGAGGTGATCCAATCCTGGAAAGCCGGGCGCCGCTATATGGTGTGGGCAGCCAGCGAGAAGATGGCCACTGCCAAGGCCAGCATGCGCTTCAACCAGGACAAGGGCTATCGCGTCAGCGCCCCCAGCCCCTTTGAAGGGGACCCGGAAGCCTTCTGATCCATTGGAAGGGCAGGATCGGTTATGTAGCGATGTTACATAATTCAAGCTGACCGCCCTTTACCGCCATAACATCAATGTGACCCCGAAAAATCGCTGTCCTGGGCTAAATCAGCACGGTTTGCGCCTTGTGGACAGCGCCCTTCATGCTATCAATCTGAAACAGAGTTTCAGCGTTCGGCCGGAGAGAAAGCCCATGTCCGCCCTGACCCAATCCCCCGCCTGGCAGGCACTTGCCGCGCATCGTTCCGCCCTGGACGGGGTGTCGATGCGCGACATGTTCGCCACCGATCCCGGTCGCTTCGACCGCTACCGCATCGCCTTTGACGGCATGATGCTGGATTACGCCAAGAACCGCGTCACGGATGAGACACTGTCCCTGCTGGTTGACCTGGCCTATCAGCAGAACCTGGAAGAGATGCGTGACGCCATGTTCCGGGGCGAACGCATCAACATCACCGAGGATCGCGCCGTCCTGCATGTCGCCCTTCGCAACCGCGTCGACCGCCCCATTTTGGTGGATGGGCAGGATGTGATGCCGGGCGTCCATGAGGTGCTGGCCCGCATGTACGCCTTCTGCCACAAGGTGCGCGACGGCGAATGGCGCGGCTTTGACGGGCAGGCCATCACCGATATCGTGAATATCGGCATCGGTGGCTCCGACCTGGGCCCCGTGATGGTGACCCAGGCCCTGACGCCATGGCACCACCCGCATCTGGCGGCGCATTTCGTCTCCAATGTCGACGGCACCCATATTGCCGAGGTGTTGAAGCGCGTCGATCCGGCCACCACCCTGTTCATCATCGCGTCCAAGACCTTCACGACCCAGGAAACGCTCGCCAACGCGCTTACGGCGCGCGACTGGTTCCTGGCCAATGGCGGCAGCGCCGATGATGTAGCCAAGCATTTCGTGGCCGTATCGACCAACGCGACCGAGGTGGCGAAGTTCGGTATCGACACCGACAATATGTTCGGCTTCTGGGACTGGGTCGGCGGGCGCTACAGCCTGTGGTCCTCCATCGGCCTGCCCATCGCCCTTATGGTGGGACCGGAAAAGTTCGGGGAGCTGCTGGCCGGCGCCCATGCGATGGACGAACATTTCCGCACGGCACCCCTGGCCAAGAATATGCCCGTCATCATGGGCCTGCTGGGCGTCTGGTATGGTAATTTCTTCGGGGCCGCCGCCCATGCTGTGCTGCCCTATGACCAATATCTGGCCCGCCTGCCCGCCTATCTCCAGCAGCTGGATATGGAAAGCAACGGCAAGTCGGTGGACCGCCAGGGCAACAGCGTGGATTACGCCACCGGCCCCATCATTTTCGGCGAGCCGGGTACCAATGGTCAGCATGCGTTCTATCAGCTGATCCACCAGGGCACGCACCTGATCCCCTGCGATTTCATCGCTCCGATCAACAGCCAGAACCCGACAGGCCGGCACCATGCCATGCTGCTGTCCAACACGCTGGCCCAGACCGAAGCCCTGATGCGCGGCAAGAATGCCGATGAGGTGCGGGCCGAACTGTCCAAGGAAGGCAAGTCGGGCGCCGCACTGGACGCCCTGCTGCCGCACAAGATTTTCACCGGCAACCGCCCCACCAATACGATCCTGGTCGATCAGCTCGACCCCTACCGCCTGGGCATGCTGGTGGCGCTCTATGAACACAAGGTCTTCGTGCAGGGCATCATCTGGAACATCAACAGCTTCGACCAGTGGGGCGTGGAACTGGGCAAGCAGCTTGCCAAGGTCATCCTGCCCGAATTGGAGGGCGAAGGTGCAAAGTCGCACGATTCCAGCACGGCGGGCCTGATCGGTGTGGTGAATGGGGGCAAGGTGGGGTAAGGGCTGACAGGTCACAGCACACCCGGCGTGGTAGAGGGATAACGCCATCTTTCTGCCGCGCCCTCCTGTCAGAACGCCGTCTCAACCTCTCGCCGGCGTACCCTATGCTGAAACCCCATACGCCCAGCGCGACGCGCGACTGGCCGCTGCTGACCCGGTTCATCGCACGTGAAGCCGCCTTGGGCGAAGCCGCAAGGGTGCGCGGCCCCTGGTCGGCGGGATGCTATGAGTTCCTGCGCTTCGGGGTGAAGCAGGCCTGGGCCTGCCTCTATGGCGGCTTGATGCTGGTCCTGCTGCTGGGTACTTGGCTGCTCTACCCCCGTGATGCCGCCCTGCCCCGCTATGATTTCCTGACACTGGCGGCGCTCGCGCTGCAGGTGGCGCTGATCCGGTTCCGGTTGGAGACCAAGGAGGAGGCGCTGGTCATCCTGATCTTCCATTTGGTCGGAACGGGCATGGAGATATTCAAGACGGCGGTGGGGTCCTGGGTCTATCCGGAGGAGAGCTACCTGCGCATCGGTGGTGTGCCCCTGTTCACGGGCTTCATGTATGCCGCCGTTGGTTCTTATATCGCGCGGGTCTGGCGGTTGTTCGATTTCCGGTTCAGCCATCATCCGCCGCTATGGTCTGTGCTGCTGCTGGCAGCATGCATCTATACGAACTTCTTCCTGCACCATTACTGGTGGGACCTGCGCTGGGGCCTGTTCGCGCTGGCGGCCCTGTTGTTCGGGCGCTGCTGGGTCTATTTCCGGGTGTGGGATGTGGATCGGCGCATGCCGCTTCTGCTTGGATTCGCGCTCGTCGCTCTGTTCATATGGTTCGCGGAGAACCTGGGCACCTTCGCAGGTGCCTGGATCTATCCCAGCCAGAAGCAGGGCTGGACCATGGTGTCGTTCGCCAAATTCGGGTCCTGGTATCTGCTGATGCTGATCTCCTACGCCCTGGTGGCACTGATCCGGCGCCCACGGGACCGGAACGAAACCACAGCCCTGTGACAACCATAGACCGCTGATACAAAGCCCGCACAAATCAGCCGGTGTTCATTATTCCTTTGCAACGACCCGTGCATGGTGGCTCAACTTGAGTGAAATCAGAAGGGTCAGGGAGAGAAGCGTTGGTCGAACAGCGACCGCTTTACAAGGCGACGCAGGAACAACTCGACGCGCTGCTGAAGCGGCATGAGATGTTTCGCAATGCCCGCATGGGCGGCGCCCGCGCGGTCCTGACCAATTACGACCTGACGGGATTGAACCTGGCGGGCCGTGATCTGGCTCATGCCGATCTGACCGGTTGCATCCTGCGCCGCGCCAATATGGCCGGGGCCAATCTGGATTGCTGCACCCTGTTCGCCGCCGACCTGCGGGAGGCAAACCTGACCGGTGCCTCCATGGTGAAGGTTGATCTGCGCGGGGCCAGCCTGCGCGGTGCCGACCTGACCGGCGCCAATCTTGTCAGCGCCGATCTGCGTGACGGCTCACTGGCCGAACGTGCTGCCGATGGCAGCCTGAAAATGGTGGTGGTGGAAAGCGATGCCAGTCCCGCCGACATGCAGGGTGCCAAGCTGGCCCATGCCAACCTGTCCCAGGCCAAGATGTCGGGTGCCATCGCCCAGCATACGGACTTCACGGATGCCGTGATGCGCGGGACCAAGCTGGTGCGCGCCAATCTGCGTAACGCCACGCTGGACGGCGCCATCCTGGAAGGCGCCGACATGTCGGGTGCCGATGTGCGCGGCGCCAGCCTGAAAGGCGCGGTGCTGACCGGTGCGGTCCTGATGATGACGGAAATGGCAGGCGCCGACATGGCCGGCGCCCTAACCGACAAGCCCGCGGGCAAACCGGCCAGCGCCTTGCCCCGCCCACTGGAAGAGATGCTGAAGCTGCATGCCGAATGGGTGGGCACGGCAGGACAGGCGGGGCTGGCTCTGGACCTGACTGGCTATGATCTGCGCACCGCCGGCAGCCTGTCCCATGCCTGCCTGACTCGTCTGCACGCGCCCGGGGTCATTCTCTATGGCATGGATCTGTCGTCGGCGCAGATCCAGGTGGGCAATCTGGCGGGTGCCGACCTGCGCGGGGCCAACCTCTCTGGTTGCGACCTGCGTGGCATCAACCTGACCGACGCGCAGTTGGGCAATGCCAACCTGTCGGAGGCCAATCTCGGCTATCTGAAGATCGACGCCACCCGCTTTGTGCGTTCCGAACTGGCGGGCGCCCGGCTACGCTATGCCAATCTGTCGGGGGCGCGGCTGGTAAAGGCCAATTTCGCGGGCGCCGATCTGTCCTTCGCCAATTTGCTGCTGGCCGACTTGAAGGAAACGGACCTGACCGGCGCGCGCCTGTCGGGCACGAAGGTTAAGCGGGAGCAGATGGCGGAGGTGGTGGGGTTTAAGGTGCCATAACTTGTGGCTGTCTTGGCGTGCACCCCCCATCAGTGCTATGACCACCCGATGCCGATCATCCGCCGCCTCCCCGATAATCTCGTCAACCAGATCGCCGCCGGTGAGGTGGTGGAGCGTCCTGCCGCCGCCGTGAAGGAACTGGTTGAGAATGCACTGGATGCCGGGGCGCGGCGCATTGATGTCACCCTGCGCGATGGCGGCAAGGCCCTGCTGTCCGTCGCCGACGATGGCTGTGGCATGGACCCGGAGCAGTTGTCATTGGCTGTCGAACGGCACGCCACGTCAAAGCTGCCCGATGGCGACCTGACCGATATCCGTACCCTGGGTTTCCGGGGTGAGGCCCTGCCCTCCATCGGTGCCGTCAGCCGCCTGACCATCACTAGCCGCACCGAAGGTGCCGATCATGCCAGCGCCATTCTGGTGGAAGGCGGCAGCGTCCATCCCGTCGGCCCCGCCCCCGGCGGACTGGGCACGCGGGTGGAGGTGCGGGACCTGTTCTTTGCCACGCCGGCCCGCTTGAAATTCCTGAAAGGCAGCCGCACGGAAAGCCAGCATGCGATCGATGTCGTCGAACGCCTCGCCATGGCCCATCCGCATGTCGCTTTCACCGTGACTGATGAGGGGCGGACACCTGTTCGCCTGACGTCCAATAGCGGGGAGGAAGAGGCAGCACGCCTGTCACGCCTGGGTGCCGTCCTGGGACGAGAGTTTCAGGAGAATGCCATCCCGGTCAATGCGGAACGGGCCGGCGTGCGGTTGGTCGGGCATATCGGCCTGCCCACCTATAACAAGCCCACCGCCGCCGGACAGTATCTGTTCGTCAATGGCCGTCCCGTGAAGGACCGGCTGATGGTGGGGGCTGTACGCGGGGCCTACGCCGATTTCCTGGCGCGTGACCGGCACCCCGTGCTGGCCCTGTTCTTGTCGCTGAACCCGCATGACGTGGATGTGAACGTGCATCCAGCCAAGACCGAGGTGCGGTTCCGTGATCAGGACCTGATCCGGGGCCTGATCGTCGGCGCGTTGAAGCATGCCCTGGCCGCCGCCGGCCACCGCGCCAGCACCACCGTGGCAGCCGACACGCTGGCCAGCTTGACCCCGCGCGTGGCACCGCAGACCAGTCTGCTATGGGAACCGCAGCGCCCGTCAGCGCCCCCGCCCTATGCCCAGACCCATCATGCGCCGCCGCCCGTGAACCGGGAAATGGCAGAGGCGGCGTGGCAGTTCCAGGCGCCGCAGCCGATGACGCCCCCCCCGCAGGGCTTCGCCCCGGCGGCCCGCGCGGAAGAGGCCGATGCCATCGCCGCCACCCCGCCCAGCTTTCCCCTGGGCGCCGCGCGTGCGCAGCTTCACGCCACCTATATCGTGGCGCAGACCGAAAACGGCATCGTCATCGTGGATCAGCACGCAGCCCATGAACGGCTGGTCTATGAGCGCATGAAGAAGGAGATGCTGGGCGGCGGGGTGAAGCGCCAGGGCCTGCTGATCCCCGAGGTGGTGGAACTGGACCCCGCCGATGCCGAACGGGTGGGTGAACGCGCCGACGAACTGGCGGAGATGGGGCTGGTCCTGGAAAGCTTCGGGTCGGGCGCCATCGTGGTGCGGGAGGTGCCAGCCATGCTGGGGGTGCGGGCCGATGTGCGCGGCCTGATCAAGGATATCGCCGACGAATTGGCAGAGATGGGCGACGCCCACGCGCTGAAGGAAAAGCTGGATGCCATCTGCTCCCGCATGGCCTGCCATGGCAGTGTGCGGGCGGGCCGGCCCATGAATGTCGATGAAATGAACGCCCTGCTGCGCCAGATGGAAGCCACGCCCCATTCCGGCCAGTGCAACCATGGCCGCCCAACCTATGTGGAACTGAAACTGGGCGATATTGAGCGGCTGTTCGGGCGGCGCTGACCCCCTCCATACCCGGCAGAATTTTCCCAATAAAAACCGGCACATGGCTTGCTTATCCCTCCCCATCCTTTTCACCGGGAGGGTCTGATATGCACGACCGACTACACCGTCCAGGCGCCACCAAATCGGGTGGCCTATTTGCAAAGCCCAAGGAAGCCAAGGCTTCCGGGAGCTTTGATGGGTTGCCCGCCGGCCTGCGCCTGCTGGACGACGCCAAGTCAGATGTGGGTCTGGCGGAAATTCTTGCCGCCATCACGGCAGAACCTGCCAAGCCCGACATGCGCCTGCGGGAGGTGGAGGACAGCATCCGCCGTCATTGGGCCGTGCTGCGCAATCTGGTCCGTGAACATGCCGACCTGACCCGTGCCGCCATGCAACGGGCGGATAATGAACAGGGCATGATGGCCGACCGGCCACCGCCCAAGGTGGCGATGTTCACGCCGGCGCTTCGGAATATCGTGGCCGCAGAGTAAGGCGCATCACGCCTGTGACAAGTCCGGTGACAGGGGTGGGGTCACGGCAAATCCGCCACCCCGCCCCTTCGTCGCCCGGTGCTTGACCGGCTTTCGCCTTAATCGCCCACCATCTTGATCTCATCGGCGCCGGGGTTCCGGCTCTGTAAATGACAAGGTGGCGGTGCCATGAATTTCACGACGAAGATCCTGGTCCTTTCCAGCCTGGCGGCCCTTCTGGGGGCCTGCGCCGGTCTTTGGGACCTGACCGCCGATACGCTGTCCGGTACGCTGGCCATCCTGGCCGCGTCGGCCTTTATGCTGGCCCTGTTCCTGCCGCGCCTGGCCGTTTTCGGCGTTCTGGGCTTGGCGGGGGGGGTATTGCTGGCGCATCTGATGGCCTACCCCCCGCCCGGCAGTTCCATGCCGGTGCTGGAACGCGGGATGATTGCCGCTGCCGTTGCCATGCTACCGGCTGCCGCCGGTGCTCTGGCCGGAATCCTGGTCGCCCGCACTGCCGCCTGCATGGGCTGGCGGAGTGTGGAGTGACGGATCAGCCACCAACCGCCGCCAGACGGGGTCCGGCAAGCGCCACATTCAAGATGCCTCCCAAAGACCCGCATTGCCCCTCGCAGGCGCTGACCTCTGACAATATCCAGTCGCGGAAGGCTTTGATCTTCGGTTCATCCACGCGCCGCTGAGAACAGACCAGCCAATAGGACCGGTCGGTGACCAGCACGAGATCGGGAAAAGGCACCAGCAGCCGGCCCGACGCGATATCCGCGGCGAAGAAGGCGGGGCAGACTAGTGCCACCCCCTGCCCCATCACCGCCGCCTGTCCGGTGATGGCCTGCATGTCATATTGCGGACCGCTGCGCATGCCATCAACCGCTACATCCGCCATGGCAAACCATTGATGCCAATAGCGAATATCCTCAATATGGTTGTAATCTAGCAGCGGCAGCCGGGCCAGATCGGACGGATGCCGGATGCCCCCCATCCGGTCGGCCAGAATGGGGCTGATCACCGGGGTCAGCCGGTATTCAACCAGCCGTTCCGCCACCATGCCGGGCCATTGCCCCAGGCCGGAGCGGATAGCGACATCGAATTGATGGTTCAGATCGCCCAACCCCACCGAACTGTCCAGCCGTACCGCCAGATCAGGCCGCCGCAGCTGAAAATGCCCCAGGCGCGGCACCAGCCAGTGGGAGGCGAAGGTGGGCAGGGTCGTCACCGACAGGACCTTGTCTTCCGCTGCATCGGTCAGCTTATGCATGGTGGCGCGGATACGGTCGAACGCATCCTCCACCGCCGCCTGTAACTCAATCCCTGCCGGGGTCAGTTCCAGCTTGCGTGTCAGGCGGCGGAACAGCTCCCGCCCGATATGCTCTTCCAACTGGCGGATCTGATAGGACACAGCGGCCTGCGTCACGGCCAGTTCATCCGCCGCCTTGGTGAAGGAGAGGTGCCTTGCCGCCGATTCAAAGGTGCGGAGCGCATTCAACGGCGGCAGTCGCTTATCCATCACAGCCCCTTATGCACAAAATCAGCTGATGCATCCTATCGGGATTACTCGTTTGTCGTCCATGCCGGAATGGAGCGATAAAGGGTGCAACAAAGGCACCAACCTCCCAGACTGGTTCGGAAAGGACCCTTCAAAATGCAAAAGCTGAATTTCGCCCATGGGGCCGCCACGCGGTCGCAGACCCTGCCGCTCGCCCCCACCACTCCGCCTTCGCGGCGGACCACGGCGCTGGCTGGCATGGCCGGGCAGTTGCAGTCGGTGCTGACCGAACTGCTGGCCGGTGAAGCCTACCGCTACGGCGTCCCGCCGCAGTTGAAGCGGGATGTGGGGTTCTGGGGGTGAAAACCGATAGCCAGAACCCAGCAAAAAGGGGGGTGACGGACTGAACCGTCACCCCCCTTTTTCTTCATGTGTGAAACAGGCAAATCAGCCAAAGAACCCAATACGCTGCGTCAACGCGTTGCTGGTGCGGCGGATCAGTTCATAGAGCGAGGCCATGGGCCGGAAGATGTTCTGGTTTTCCTGGCTGTAGTCCTGGCTCTCATCGCTGACATAGGTCGCGACCTCCCCGAACCCTTCATCCAGCGTCACATCGGTGCGCGCCGGGAAGATGCGGGCCAGCTGATCCAGGGCCCAGGGCACATCCAGATGCAACATGCGCGTCACCAGCCGCTGATTGGTGATCGAATGTTGGCTGGAGAATTCCGGGATATGCACCGCCAGCCGGTAGACCTGATGGATCAGCGACAGGCGTACGGCGTGCAGCAGTGACAAATGGCGGTCCAGATCGGGGTTCGGCTTAGGCGCCGCCCCCGCCCGCTCCAGATTCTGACGCAACACGCCATAATCGCGATACAGCTTGCGGAAGATACGGACCAGACGCGCCTGCGTCGGCGTTTCTTCCAGCACCGCCGCGATGCGGCGCATGTCATCGGCCTCCAGCGGGTTTTCCGACCGCGCCGCCCGCGTCAGCCAATGGCCGGGGTCCAGCGTATCAACATAGGCCTTCAGCGCGTCGGGGCAGCTGACGGCGGCACCATAGACAACGATGCCCATCAACTCACGGAACCGGGCCGACGTGGCATAAAGCGACCGGAACTGTTCGGGATCACGGTCGATGGCCTCGCCAACACCCGACAGGGCATTGGCCGGCAGGCCCATCTGCAACAGGACCGCATTGTGGGGAATGGCGCGGAACTGGCCGGCCATGACGCGGGCCGCCGGATCGGGTGCCGCGTCGTGCTGGCGCTTAATGGCGCGGCTGCCGCTGGGGAACAGCAGGTTGGTGCCGAAGGCGGCCAGCAGCTCACCATAATTCGGGTCTTCGACCAGCCCGACCTGGAACGCCTTCACGGTGGTGAAGAACTCCCGGATATAGTCGCCCTTGGCATAGAAGACATCATGATCCAGGTCCGGCTTGGCCGTGCCGATCATATATTCCAGGATGCGGGTGACCACGGCCAGGGCCGAGGCCGGGGTCACGAAATAAGTGTAGCCGTCACCGCCCTGGAAACTGACTTCCTGCTTCAGCTCGATATTGTGCTTGGCCGCGAAAGCCAGGGTGGCAGGCGGGCTGACATAGGCCAGACGGTTATGCAGGCCGGCGGGGTGACCACCGCGGCCAATGCTTTCGCCATGCGTGTCAAAGATCACCAGCTGCACATTTTCCAGAGTGTGCCGCGTGAACAGCCGCATGACGCGCAGGCGCAGACGCTCAATCGACGCGCTGGCCGGCGTCTGGCCCAGGTAACGACCAGCGTCGGAATAGCCGGTCTGGATGCACAGACGCCCGCGCTTTTGCACATAGGCGCGATAATGCGGGTTCTCCAGCAGCTGTTCGATAATGCGGCTGCCGGTTTCGAGCGCCTTCTCGGTTTCGAACAGCGGGCTGATATCGACCCTCTCTTCCACCCCGAACAGCTTGGCGAAATAAAGCGCCGACAGAACGGTGAAGGCGCTTTCGCTTTCGGCGATCAGGAAGCGGATGGGCGTACGCGCATCGGAATATTTCAGCATCTGCGCCACAACCATGAACAGTCGCTTGGCGCTGGTGCGTTCGGCCACGACGGAGCCGAAATTGATGCTGACCGGCTCCACCTTGTCCAGAAGATCGGTAAGGGTGGCCAGATAGGACTGGCGATAACGCGGGTCATCCGCTGCGGTATCCAGGCCCACTGCCTTGCGGATGGCATTATGGACCTGGGTGCTGTTCAGGCGGACATGGGTATGCGCCATGCCAAGGCCAAACGTCGCCAGCTCAGCACGCAGCACCGCCAGCTGCTCCACAGTGGCCAGCGCCTTGTCGCCCTCAATGGCGGCGGACAGACGAATGCCCCGGTTCACGAACTCAATGGCTTCCGACGCGTCGACCAGACGCAGCGGCAGGCCCTCATGCATACGCTTGGCGATGCGACGCAGATGGTCCAGATCCTGCGCCTCCGACCCGCCAAAGGCCGCAATCTCATCCGTGACCTGGTTCAGCGCCAGGGCCAGACGGCTTTCGATCAGGGCCAGTGTATGGCGCAGATCTTCCAACGACGGAGCGCCTGCACGGATATCGCGCAGGTTGGACAGGTAGTAACGCAGCTGCCGCTGCTGCACGATCAGGCGCTTATGCAGCGTGTCAGACCAGCGGATGTCGGAACGACCGTCCAGATCGTAGCCAACCCAGCTGGCCACCGTTAGCAGACGCGGCGTCAGTTCGGTCCAGCGCTCGGGATAATGCTTGCGCCCTACGCGCAGGACGGCGCGATAGAGGGTGCGGATGGCGATCTGGATATTCGCGATGGCGTCCAGCGACAGTTCATGTTCGCGGGTCAGCGACATGTCTTCGGGCGCATGTTCCGCCGTCGCCATTTGCCGGATCAGGCTTTCGCGCGCGTCCGCCGTCAGCTTCTTGCCATTCTGGTCGCGGCCTGTGGCCAGACAGGCCATGGTGGTCATCTGCGTGCCCGACAGGTTGAAGGTCGGATGGGCGGTAATAACGATACCGAACACCTCCTTCTCGACCAGCTTCTGGAACGCCTCAAACGTCAGCGGCTCCCCGCCGCTGCCGGCAGCGGCAACATCCAGCAACTCTTCCATGCGGCTGGCATTGGCTTCGGGCGACGCCTCACCCAAGTAATTAGAAAGACGCGCGGCGCGGGCCAGGAAACCCTCCGCCGACAGGTACTGAATCAGCTGCTCCAGGGCGCCAGGCGACAGTTCGCCGGCACCGACGCGGCGGGAAATGTCCAGTGCCAGCAGCATGACGGGATTGGCGAAAGGGTCCTGCTTGGCATCGGCGCTGTATCGGTCCAACTGCGCCATCAGATCACCCGCAAGGGCGCGCACATCCAAGCCCTTTGGCGCCGGGAAGCGCGCCTGTTTAGTGGACAGCAAAGCCCCCTTGGCCGTGGTCGTGCCCAGGAATTCCAGATCAGACGGGGCGGCGGCTTGGGGCATGGCGGGGTCCAGCGGCATGGGGGCTTCCATCTTCTGCGAAAGGGCCGCATTCTGTTGCGGCGCAGCGTCGCAGGGTGCTGTAATTTCACTACATCTGTCAACGCCGAAAGGGGTATGGCGGACATAATCAGTCTGCATCACCCCCCAGGATTGAAGTGATAGATTAAAGGAGATGGGCTTCGCTGGCGATAGATTACTTGTAACGTCGTTCGCTTACATGTTGGATCGGGACAAGGGTGTTGCGCATGCACAGCAGTCCGGCGGACAGCGGAGAGAGTGTCGGAGAGGGCGCCCAGGTACGGGCCATCGCCCTGTTGAGCGATGCCGTGACTCATGGCCTGCCGCCCGGAACCAAGGTCGACCGGATCGACACGCACGCGGCGCGCATCTTCATGGCCGGCGACCGCGCGTTCAAGATGAAGCGGGCCGTCACCTACCCGTTCTTCGACTACGCCACCCTGTCGCAACGACTTGATGCGTGTGAGGCGGAACTGGCCCTGAACCGACGAACGGCACCGTCGCTTTATCTAGGTGTTGGCGGGCTGGTCCGGGATGGCAACGGCCCTTTCCGACTGGTTGAACAGGCGCCGGTGGCTGCCGATGGCGGGCCGGACCCGTCGGTGCTGGAATATCTGGTCACCATGCGGCGTTTCCCACAGACGGCTCTGCTGGACCGGATGGCGGCAGGTGGCATCCTGTCGCCCGCCATCATGCGCGATTTGGCCGCCACCATTGCGGAATTCCATGAGAGTGCTGAACCCAGGCCGAATGCGCCCGGGATTGAGGAGATGGCCGATCTGGCCCATACCAATATCCGCGAGATGCGCAAACATGGAACCCTGTTTGATCCCGGGACCGTGGACCGGCTGGACGTTGCCACGCGACAGGCATTGGCAGCGGGCGGCGACCTGATCGACCGGCGGCGGGATGCCGGCTATATCCGCCACTGCCATGGCGATCTGCATCTGCGAAATATCGTCATGTTGGACGGGCGGCCCGTGCCTTTCGACTGTGTCGAATTTGGCGACCGCATCGCGGTGACGGATGTTCTCTATGATCTGGCATTCCTGCTGATGGATCTTGAACATCGCCGCCTGCGTGGCCATGCCAATATCCTGTTCAACCGTTATCTGGACCTGACGGGTGATCTGTCCGGCCTGTCGCTGCTGCCGCTGTTCATGTCGGTTCGCGCCGCCATCCGCGCGCATCTGACGGCCTCCGCCGCTGCCGGGCAGGCCGATGCGGACCAGGCGGCGGCGATGCGGGCGGAGGCACAATCCTATCTGGCGCTGGCCAATCGGCTGCTGTCGCCGCCAACGGCCCAAATGCTGGCCATTGGCGGCCTGTCAGGCACGGGCAAAACCACCCTGGCCCGTGCCCTGGCCCCAGTGCTGGGACCGGCACCGGGGGCGGTCATCCTGCGGTCGGACGCACTGCGCAAATCCCTGGCCGGCGTGGCGGAGGATCAGGCCTTGCCTGACAGTTTCTATGGCTCCGACCATTCGGAACGTACCTATGCGGAGATGTCGGGACGTGCCGGCCTCGTCCTGGACGGGCATCATGCCGTGATCTGCGACGCTGTCTATGCCCGCCCGGACCAGCGTCAGGCAGTGGAGACCGTGGCCCGTGCCGCCGGCGCCAGCTTCACAGGCCTGTGGCTTGTGGCCGATCAGGCCGTCACCCTGGCTCGCGTTGCAAGACGGCGCGGCGATGCCTCGGATGCTACCACCGCGATTGTCCGCCGACAGGCCGCCTATGACCTGGGCGACATGCGGTGGGAGGTAATCCCCGCCAGCGGTGATGCGGACGAAACGACCGCTATCGCCCGCCGTCACATTGCGCGCTGATCCCCCTACCCTGTACTTTAACAATTTTGCGAACCATCTGTTATGATGGGGTTGGTTCCGGGTGATCCATGTCAATGCCCGGCACCGGGTATAGCGTGATGCTGGGTCAAGGATGCGTTTCCAGGCGGCGATGTCCGCGAAACGGCACAAGGGGGACCGGTCATGGCTTTCCGCAAGATCACCTGTTTCGTCACCGGCGGCGCGCGCGATGCCGCCGCCCTGGGATCGGCACTGCTGCTGGCGACACCCGCCAAGGGTAATGTCGCCGCCCTTTATCTGCGCGCCGACCCCCGCGACGTCATGCCTATGGTGGGTGAGGGTTTGTCCGGGGCGCTGATCCAGGATTTGATGAAATCCCTGGAACAGGAAAATAAAAGCCACGCCGCCAAGGCCCGCGACCATCTGGATAAGGCGTTGGCAGCCGCCGGTGGCGTCTATTGCGAGCGGGCACCCGGCAGCGACCGCGTCAGCGGCAGCTTCACTGAAGCTGCCGGCGTGACAGAGGATGTCATGGCCGCCGCTGCCCGCCTATCGGACGTCACCGTCTTCCCGTCGGTCGCGAAAGAGGACCGGACCGCAGTTTTGGTGGGGCTGGAGGCGGCCTTGCTGGAAGGCGGACGCCCCCTGCTGGTGGCGTCGGAGCAGACGCCCGCCGTCCTGGGCCGCCGCGTGGCCATCGCCTGGAATGGCCGTACCCAGTCGGCGCGGGCCCTGGCCCTTGCCATGCCTATGCTGACCGGCGCCGATGCAGTGCATGTGCTGGGTGTCGATACGCTGCGCACCGACGCGGAGGAAGCAGCGCCCGTTGTCGATTATCTGGCCTGGCACAATGTCCCGGCGCAGTATCACAAACTGTCGGGCACCGGCAGCGTGGCGCAGCAGCTTCAGGATGCCTGTGCGGAGGTCGGGGCCGATCTTCTGATCATGGGCGGCTATGGTCATTCACGGCTGCGGGAATTGATCCTGGGCGGGGTGACCCGCGCGATGCTGAACCAGACGACGCTGCCCCTCCTGCTGGCCCATTGACCTTATCCCCGCAAGAGCGCCCGTGCCTGCTGCCGCACCCCCGCCAGGATGTTCTCCGACAGGGCCGGGTCGGTGGCGGCAACGGCGCGGGCCAGATTCATGCTGCCGACCAGCAGGGAAACCAGGGCCGACGCCCTGCCTTCCGCCAGCGGATCATCGGTCGGCATATGCGCGCGAATGGCGGCGACATATCGGGACACGCCAGCGGAAAAATGAGCCCGCACCGGTCCTGACAGGCGCGATACATCTGCGCCAAGCGCCACCATGGGGCACGGCCCCTCCCGGTCGCGATGTTCGACCGAGGCATAATAATCGACATATTCCTCCAGGCTGGCCGATGCCTGCACCCGCCGCACGGCGTTACCGAAGCTGAGATCGCAGACCTCCGCCGCCAGCGCCTCTTTCGATGCGAAATGGCCGTAGAAGCCGCCATGGGTCAGGCCGGCAGCCTGTGTCACCTCCGCCACGCCCACCTTGTCGAACCCGCGCGCGCGGAACAGGCGGGAGGCCGCTATCAGGATGGCGTCGCGATGCTCCCCCGCCTTCTGCTTCGTCACACGCACAACCCACCTCCCCGAAAAACGCCCACGATCCTGCTTGACCGCATTGATGATAGTCATCATGAATAATTTATCATTATGATCATCATCATTACCAGCGACTTTCGCAAGGGCTGGTGACGGGGGGTGTGGCTTGTTCCTGTCTGATCGTCTGGCGGCCCGGCTGGCCGCGCGCAACATCCATTATGGCTGGGTCGTGGTGGCCGCGACCTTCCTCACCTCCATCACTGCCGCCGGGGCCGTGGGGGCGCCGGGCGTGCTGATGATCCCGTTGCAGAAGGAATTCGGCTGGACCGCGTCGGAGATTTCGACGGCACTGGCCATTCGTCTGGTGCTGTTCGGCTTGATGGGGCCGTTCGCGGCGGCGCTGATCAACCGGTTCGGGGTGCGGCGCATGGCGCTGACCTCTCTCTCCATCATCGGCGGCGGCATGATCCTGTCGCTGGGGATGAGCAACCTTTGGGAACTGGTCCTGTTGTGGGGTGTGGTGGTTGGGCTGGGCACCGGCATGACGGCCCTGGTCCTGGGCGCCACCATCGCCACCCGCTGGTTCACGGCCCGGCGCGGGCTGGTGATCGGCCTGCTGACGGCCAGTTCGGCTACGGGGCAACTGGTGTTTATCCCGATGACGGCCTGGCTGGCGGAAGAGATCGGCTGGCGCACTGCCCTGTCGGTGATCTGCGCTATGCTGGCGGTGGCCGCCACCGGTGTCCTGTTGCTGATGCGTGACCGGCCGGGGGATGTGGGCCTGCGCGCCTATGGCGAGGCGCCGGGCGCGCCGGACCCTGCCCCGCCGCCGCCCGCCGGGTCGGTGGCGTTTGCAGCCATCGACACGCTGCGTATGGCGGCGAAGACCAAGGTCTTCTGGGTGCTGTTCGCCACCTTCTTCGTCTGCGGGGCTAGCACCAACGGCCTGATCCAGACGCATCTGGTACCGATGTGCGTGGATTTCGGCATGCCGGCGGTGAAGGCGGCGGGCATGCTGGCCGTGATCGGCATATTTGATTTCATCGGCACCGTCGCATCGGGCTGGCTGTCCGACCGTTATGACAACCGCTGGCTGCTGTTCTGGTATTACGGGCTGCGCGGCCTGTCGCTGCTGTACCTGCCCTTCTCCGACTTTACCTTCTATGGCCTGTCGCTGTTTGCGGTCTTTTATGGCCTGGACTGGGTGGCCACCGTGCCGCCGACGGTGAAGCTGACCGCAGAACGGTTCGGGCGGGAGAAGGCGAACCTCGTCTTCGGCTGGGTCTTCGCGGGTCACCAGTTAGGTGCGGCCTGTGCCGCCTTCGGCGGCGGCTTCTCCCGCACCTATCTGGAAAGCTACATGCCGGCCTTCTACGTGGCGGGCGTGCTGTGCCTGTTCGCGGCCCTGATGTGCCCCACCATGGGCAGAAAGGCGCAGCCGGTGGCGGCGTAACCCGCCACCGGCCCGTTCCTTACAACGCCGTAAGGAACGCCGCCACACGCGGCGCAATCAATGCCCGGTGGGTGAAGATCGCCGCGTGTCCACCTTCATCCACCGTCAACAACTCTGCCCCCGGGATGCGGTGGGCCAGTTCCGCCCCGTGGCGGTCATAGGGCAGCAGCGGATCGCGCGTACCATGCACCACCAGGGTGGGCACCCCGATCTCCGCCAGTGAGAAATGCTGTCGGCGGGTCACACCGATATCATTCTCCGTTCCCGGCAGCCGTTCCGCCAACCGGTCGAACATGCCGGCGCGCAGGTCGCGATAAAGCGGCATGGCGACCGGATCGGCCCGCAAAGCGCGTTGATGTTCCGGATCGGGGATGGACCGGCTGGAAATCAGGTCAGGATTGCGCAGCGCCCGGCCCTTCATCCACCCCACAAAGGCGGGCCAGCGGGCCAGCAGCCCGAATAGGCGAAGGGCACCGGGGGTCGGCATCGGCTGCGGTCCCGCACAGGTGGAAACCAGCACCAGCCCCCGGCAGCGTCCGGGGTGACGCAGGGCGAACATCAGGGCCGACGCCCCCCCACCCGACACAGCGATGACCGCGACCCGGTCCAGACCCAGATGATCCAGCAAGGCGGCGCAAAGATCGGCCTGCGCCTCCGGCGTGACGCCCGATGACAGCGGCGTACCGGGATAGCCCGGACGTGCAGGCGCGATGATGCGCCCGGCGTCGGCCCCGGTGACACGGGCCAGGATCATCCCCTGGTCCGTCCCGCCCATGGCCCCGTGCAAGGACAGAACCGCCGGGCCTTCCCCGGAATCGGCATAATGGATAAGGCCGCGCGGCGTGGCGGCCATTGCTTCAGCAATCGACATGGACATGGCTGTTCCCCGTCTGTCGTGCCGATCCTTGATGGATGTCGGTGGTCGCCGGCTTCCGACCTGGCACGGCTTTTTCAGGAAAAGCGGTCGATCGATGGAAGAAGGGTAGGAATAATCGTGAAAACTGTTTCGCGATGGCAGGTTTAGCTTTCCCGGGTGGGAACGGCGACGCCTGGGTGAACTGCCGACCGGGTGGCAACTTAAAGCACGCAGCCCAAACTGGCAATCCCCCGCCCGTCGCCCTCCGGTCAGAGGTGACGTATCTCCTCCGGCGGGTTCCACCAGTTATCCCGTCGTCCGTCGCAATAGGTAACGGGTGCGGACACCAGATCCTCAATGCTGAGATCATCCAGTGCCGCAACCCTTACCGAGACCATGGCTCCCCCCAATTCCTCCAGATAGCCATCGCCATGGGTGTGCGTTCCACATTTGGCGCAGAACCTGTGGGACAGCTCAAACGTCTCGGTCTTGCGGGCATAGGTGGACAGGAGATCAGCACCGGCCAGCAGTTCAAAATCTTCCGGCTTCAATCCGCAGACATTCCAGTTTCGCTGCTTCCAGCAGAAGGTGCAGTTGCATTTACTGGTGCCGGAATGGATGTCCAGATGCGCCCGGAACCGGACAGCGCCGCAATGACAGCTGCCATAGTACCAATGCTTTTTCGTCATTTTCTGATCCATGCTTTCAGGGATTGGGGTGGTCAATTGGCGGTCTTCGCAAACGAGGGGGCCGCATCGACCACCCGGTCCTTCACCGACTGCCGAACCGTGCGCTCCAGCAGGGTGCGGTTCTTGTAACTGGCGATGACCATTACCCGCTTGGCCGGGTGAGACCGGACGGTGCGGACCACCTGCCCGGCCATGTAGCTGTCCCAACGCGCCTGCGCCGCCACGAATGAGGGGCCGGCCAGGGCGAACTGTGCCGCCTGCACACCGGCGGCGATGGCCGACGTCTGTTCGTCCTGCACCTGCGCCGGTGCCTGCCAATAGGCCAGCAGAACGTCGTCCGTGGCCTTCTCCAGGCGCGATAGGGCCGCCGCCCCCTCTGGATCACGCTTCTTCAGCGCCTCGAAGGCTTCGCCCGCGGCCCCCGCAATTTCCTTGAACATCTCCCCGCCGGGCTCCATGGCAACCGCCTCCACCGACATCTCGGTTAGAAGCGGCCAGATCACCGCCGGATATTCGGGGCGGCCCGGCGTCACCTTTCGTTCGGCCAGTTCATCGGGCCGCACCTCCAGCACCAGGACATCCGGCTTAAAGGCGAGGATGGATGCACGCAGCCGGTTATAATCGAAGGCCGGCTCATGTTCATGAAGATGATGCAATGCGCCGACGATCAGAACCGGACCAGCGGGCGGGGCCGTATCGGCAATGGCCGGCAGCGCTAAAAAAACCGGCAGTGCAACAAGCAGGAAACGCAATCGGCTGATCATGTGGGGTCCCGTGTTTGACTGTGAACGGAACCAGGGTCCATGCCCCAAAGCCGCATTCCCAGCCCGGATCGGCAAGCGGGACCGTCCAGTCGGCAACCGGGATCAGACCGGTAAAAGGGCCTTGAAACCCTCACGATACCGCCGGCTGAGGCGCAGCGTTTCACCATTATGCAGAATCAGACTGGCATCACCCCGCCCAAGACTGCGGACCTCCCGCACTCGGTCCAGCCGCACGATAGCCCCGCGATGCACCCGAACGAAGGCGGCAGCCGGCAATTCATCGGTCAGCGACGCTAAACTGCGGTCGGTCAGCAGGGTGCGTTCACCGGCATGGATTTCGGCATAGTCGCCGGCCGCCGCAATCCAGTCGATATCCTGGAACGGCACGCGCTGCTGTCCGCCCGCCACACGCACCCAGAGGCCGTCTTCACCGGCAGGCGCGGTGTTAGCCAGCGACGGCGGCGACGGCACGTCACTTGGCGGCGTCCATTGCCGGCGCAGGCGGGCAAGCGCGATCAGGGCGATATAGGCAAAGGCAGACTTGTCCAGGTTGGCAAGAAACACCGCCTTTGCCATGGCGAATAAGGACAGGCTCGGCCCGCCATAGATCGGCCAGAACAGCAGAACGAACAGGGTCAGATGGGCCATGACGGTCAGCGGATATCCCGCCAGCCAGAGGGACAAGGCCGCGACCCGGCCAAACCGCCGCTCTTCCACCCTGCGGGCCGCATGCAGCACGGCAGGGGTCAACAGCGCCCAGACGGAAAAAATTGCAACCGTATAATGGAAAGTGGGCCACCAAGCCTGTGACCGGCCCGCAAAGGCGGCAAAAACCTGGCCCTGCACCACGCTGATCAGCGCAACACACAGCCATACCGCACCGGAAACCGCCCACAGGCGCCGACGACCAGTGTTATTGCCGGTGCTCACGCGGTCTGCCTGGGTCACCGCATCATCCGCGTTGGATATTGGTTGAACCCGCGCCATAATGGCGGGCAATCAATTCGGCACTGCCTTTGGCGTGCGCAGAACATGCATTTTTGGGAAAGTGGCGGAGGGGATGGGATTCGAACCCACGGTACCAGTTTCCCGGTACGACGGTTTAGCAAACCGTTGCCTTCAGCCGCTCGGCCACCCCTCCGCACCGTCTGCAACCAGCCGGTTGAACCGGGGCTGCGTCGGTGAGAGGGGTGTTTAGTGGCATGAAGCGGGCTTGTCAACGGCGCTGCAACACCCCATTCTTAAAAAGTGATCCTGGCAGTGATGCGCGGGACATATCGGGACGGGGGCGGCCCGGTTATCCGCCGCAAGAATGCGGTACCGCACGGGTTCCAACCCGCGCCCTATGAATGGAGTTCGACACCATGTTCGGACATGAAAAGCCCTTCGCCATGACCGACAGTACTGTGATTCGTGCCGATGGCACTGGTTTCAAGGCTGGCCTTCTTGCCGGCATCTTAGGTCTGTCCCTGATGGTTCTGGCTGCCGGCACCGCCGGTGCCGCCGAAAGCGCCTGGGACGGTATCCCGTCCAAGAAGGCGCCAAAGCTGGTGACCGACGGGCTGACCGAACAGGACCATGCCAATCTGGACAAGGTCTTTGTGAAGCCCGGCGTCAACCTCGCCTCCTATGGCAAGGTGATGCTGGCCCCCATGGACACCGCCATTGAACGCCGCTTTGACGAGGTGCTGCTGTCGGTGCGCGAACGCGATCATGCGTTCGAATACATGACCAAGCAACTGGAAGAGGCGTTCGGGTCGGCCATGGTGAAGGAGCCGGGGCCGGGGGTCCTGAAACTGGCCATCACCTTTACCGACTATGTCCCCAACCGCTCCTTCCATGCCGAGAAGGCACGCGGCGGCGGCACCGTTGACCGCGTCTATTCCGTTGGCCGCGCCGCCTTCCAGGCGACCTTGACGGATAGCCAGACGGGTCAGGTGGTGGCCGTCATCGCCGATGCCGACATGGGCCTGCCGTTCCCGGACAATATCAACAGCTACACGATCTATGGCGACGCGGACCGGTTCACCCGCCGCTGGGCCAAGCAGATCGCCAAGCTGGTGACGGGCGACGCCGCCAGCTGATCCCAACCTGATCAGGTGAGTAGGATAAAGCGCCGGAACCCTGGTTCCGGCGCTTTTCTTTTGCGCGGCACACAAACCACCCCGGCGGAAACGGGGGAACCCGGTTTGTATTGTTGGCATGCATACTGTCGTCCTCGCGGGCGGTCCACGCCCCCTGTGCCTGCCGATGGATGACTTTGCATGAAGCGTTTCCTTGAGGCCGTGATTGATCCCTTTCTGCTGGCGCTGCTGGCCACTGTCGGGCTGGCGGCGCTGTTCCCGGCGCAGGGGCAGGTCGCGGGCATCGTGGATATCGTCGCCGATATTGCCATCGCGCTGCTTTTCTTCTTCCACGGGGCCAAGCTGTCGCGAGAGGCCATCCTGGCTGGCATGGGCCATTGGCGGCTGCATCTGTCGGTCCTGGCTAGCACCTTTGTGCTGTTTCCCCTGCTGGGCCTGGCGGCGGGGCTGCTGCCTGCCTCCATCCTGCCTACCGTCATAGCGACCGGCATTCTCTATCTCTGCCTGCTGCCCTCCACGGTGCAAAGCTCCATCGCATTCGTCTCCATCGCGGGCGGCAATGTGCCAGCGGCCATCTGCTCGGCCTCGGCCTCCAACCTGCTGGGGATCTTCATCACACCGCTGCTGGTCGGACTGCTGATGAAGGCGGGGGGACAGGCGGGCATCTCGCTCGCCGCGCTGGAGGCGATCATCCTGCAATTGCTGGTGCCCTTTATCGCCGGCCATCTGGCCCGACCCCTAATCGGACGGTTCGTGCAGAAATACCGCAACAGCATTTCCTACACCGACCGCGGGTCGATCCTGCTGGTGGTCTATTCCGCCTTCAGCGCGGCAGTGGTCGAGGGGCTGTGGCACAAGGTGGCTGCATCCGACCTGATCGCCATCGCAGTGGCCAGCATCGTCCTGCTGGCCCTGGTCATGGGCATCACGGCCCTCGCCGGGCGCTGGTTTGGCTTCAACCGGGCCGACCGGATCGTACTGCTGTTCTGCGGATCAAAGAAAAGTCTGGTGTCCGGCGTGCCCATGGCCAGCGTGCTGTTCCCTGTGGCACAGGTCGGCTTGATCATCCTGCCGCTGATGCTGTTCCACCAGATCCAGTTGATCATCTGCACCTGGCTGGCGGCCCGCTGGCGACAGGAAATGAATGGCACCGAGCCATGAAAAAGGCCGCCGGATTGCCCCGGCGGCCTTTTTAACGCTACGAGTCTAACCCGCGTCAGCCCTTGAGCTTGGCCGCCAGGATTTCATTCACCATGGCCGGGTTGGCCTTGCCCTGGCTGGCCTTCATCACCTGACCGACGAAGAAGCCGAACAGCTTGTCCTTGCCGGAGCGGTATTCGGCGACCTTGTCGGGGTTGGCGTCCATCACCTGGGCGATGACGGCGTCGATGGCACCGGTATCGGTGACCTGACGCAGGCCCTTCTCGTCCACGATTGCAATGGCCGACTTGCCCGTCTCCAGCATCAGCGCGAACACATCCTTGGCCAGACGGCCGGAGATGGTGTTGTCCGCCACCAGATCGATCAGACCGCCCAGATCCGCCGCACTGATCGGCGATTCGGTGATGTCCTTGCCCGTCTTGTTCAAGGCACCCAGCAGATCGCCGATCAGGAAGTTAGCGGCCATCTTGGGGTCGCGGCCCTTGGCCACTTCCTCATAGAAATCGCCACGGGCCTTTTCGGCCACCAGAACACCGGCATCATACGGGTTCAGCTTATACTGCTCCATGAACCGCGCCTTCTTGTCGTCGGGCAGTTCGGGCAGGGTCGCCTTGATCTGATCCACCAGTTCCTGTTCCAGAACCAGCGGCAGCAGGTCCGGATCGGGGAAGTAGCGGTAATCATGCGCCTCTTCCTTGGACCGCATGGAACGGGTGACGCCCTTGCCGGGATCCCACAGGCGGGTTTCCTGGACGATGCTGCCGCCCTCCTCAATCACCTCAATCTGCCGCTGCGCCTCATACTCGATCGCCTGCTGCACATAGCGGATGGAATTGACGTTCTTCGTCTCCGTCCGCGTCCCCAGCGGCCCACCCGGCTTGCGCACCGACACGTTGATGTCGCAGCGCATGGAGCCTTCTTCCATGTTGCCGTCGCAGGTTTCCAGATAGCGCAGGATGGTGCGCAGCTTACGCAGGTATGCCGCCGCCTCTTCCGGGCTGCGCATGTCGGGCTTGGACACAATCTCCATCAACGCCACGCCGGCCCGGTTCAGGTCGACATAGGTCTTGGACGGATGCTGGTCATGCATCGATTTGCCGGCATCCATTTCCAGATGAAGGCGCTCAATCCCCACTTCACGCGTGGCGCCATCGGCCAGATCCAGGATCAGCGTGCCCTCGCCCACGATGGGCTGCTTGAACTGGCTGATCTGGTATCCCGACGGCAGGTCGGCGTAGAAATAGTTCTTGCGGTCGAAGACGCTGCGCAGGTTGATCTGCGCCTTCAGACCCAGGCCGGTCTTCACCGCCTGTTCCACGCAGACCTGGTTGATCACAGGCAGCATGCCGGGGAAACCGGCATCGACGAAGCTGACTTGGCTGTTGGGGGCCGCACCAAAGGCCGTGGCGGCCCCGCTGAACAGCTTGGCATTGGAAATGACCTGGGCATGAACCTCCAGCCCGATCACCACTTCCCATTCACCCGTTTCGCCCTGAATCCGGTAAGCCATCGTCTCTGCACTCTGTGATAACGGAAAGACTAAGGGCTTTTCATGGCCGGATTCGGGGCAAAGGGCAAGGGGGTTGGACGCCATAGAGGGTTGAAGCGACACCATTACACGGTCGCTTAAAAACGTTTTGCGCCCCGCACCGCCAGCATCACGGCATAAAGACCGCTGGTCGCCGTTATATAGAGCCGGTTGCCGCGTGCGCCCCCAAACTCCACATTCGCCACCCGTTCTGGCACCCGAACCTGGGCAATTAAGCTGCCATCGGGGTGAAAGCAATGGACGCCGTCCGCCTCTGCCATCCACAAATGGCCCTGCTCATCACAGCGCAAGCCATCAAATCCGTGCTGGGGGGACGCAGCGAAAACCCCACCGCCGCGCAGCAGCCCCTCCTCTCCAACCTCAAAAGCGCGGACATGGCACGGGCCATCGGCATAATGCGTGTGGCCAGTATCGACGACGTAAAGCATCCGCTCGTCATGGGAAAAACAAAGACCGTTGGGACGCACGAAATCATCGGCGACAACCGTCAACGTCCCGGTCGCCGGATCAAACCGATAGACGTGGCAGGCGCCAATTTCACTCTCGGCCTGTTCGCCTTCGTAGATGTTGTCGATGCCATAGGTCGGGTCGGTAAACCAGATGGTGCCGTCGGATTTCACCACCACATCATTGGGGCTGTTCAGGCGTTTACCCTGCCAGCGGTCAACCAGAACGCTGATACTACCATCATGGTTGGTGCGGGTGATGCGCCGGCCCCCATGTTCACATGTGACGAGCCGTCCCTGCCGATCCACCGTATTACCGTTGGAAAATCCCGCCGGCATGCGAAAAGCACTGACGACCCCCGTCACTTCATCCAGGCGTAGCATGCGGTCATTGGGGATGTCCGACCAGACCAGGGTACGGTGAGCCGGGAACCAAGCCGGACCCTCCGCCCACCGACAATCTCCATAAAGCTTATCCACCCGCGCCGTGACATTAAGCACCGCCCGCGAACGATCACGGTCATGAATAATGAAATCGGCAGCAGACATGGGCACCGGCTCCATAGACGGGAAGAAATGGGACCAGGGAAATATCATACTTTTCCCGCTACCCACGATCTGATTGAAGTTTCACGCAACCCCGCCCTTCGCTGCGGCGGGTGGACGGGTCGGCACGGGCGTGCCATGTAAGCAGCCCTATGCAACCCACCTGGAGCGTCCAGGACATGATGTCGCCCGCTGCCAATGACCTGCTGGTACTGGCCCTTCCCAAGGGTCGGATTCTGGATGAGGTGAGGCCGTTGCTGCATCATGTCGGCATCGAGCCGGAAGCCGATTTCGATAATCCGAAATCACGCGCCCTGAAGTTCGACACGAATCTTCCGCATGTGAAGATCATCCGGGTGCGCAGCTTCGACGTCGCCACCTTCGTGGCCTTTGGCGCCGCCCATCTGGGCGTCTGCGGCAGCGACGTGCTGATGGAATTCGACTATCCGGAGATTTACACGCCGCTGGACCTGGGCATCGGCAAGTGCCGCATTGCGGTGGCCGAACCGGTGGACCTGTCCAGCAGTGACGATCCGTCGCGCTGGTCCCATGTGCGCGTCGCCACCAAATATCCGGAAATCACCCGCCGGCATTTCGCGGCGCGCGGTGTGCAGGCCGAATGCATCAAGCTGAATGGCGCCATGGAACTGGCCCCCAATCTCGGCCTTTGCTCGCGCATCGTTGACCTTGTGTCCACCGGCACCACCTTGAAGGCCAATGGCTTGGTGGAGATTGAGCATATTGCCGACATCTCCTCCCGCCTTGTCGTCAACCGGGCGGCATTCAAGACGCGCCATGGCGAAATCCAAGGCTGGATCGACCGTTTTCAGGAGGCCATCGGCAATGCCGGTTAAATTCTCCACCCGCGATGCCGATTTCGAAAGCCGTTTTCAGGACCTGCTGGGCGCCAAGCGCGAGGTTCAGGAAGACCTGAACAATGCCGTCACCGCCATCCTGAACGATGTGAAGGCGCGGGGCGACGCGGCTGTCCTGGACTATACCAAGCGCTGGGACCGGCTGGACATCACCGCCGAGGCCATGGCCTTCACGGCGGACGAAATCGCTGATGCGGTATCCAACTGTGACGCCGAAACGCTGGATGCGCTGAAGCTGGCCGCCGCGCGGATTGAGGCGTTCCACCGCACGCAGCCCATCGAATCCTCCTTCTTCACCGATCCCGCCGGTGTGCGCCTGGGTGCGCGCTGGACCCCCGTCGGTGCCGTCGGTCTTTACGTGCCGGGCGGTCTGGCCTCCTACCCCTCCTCGGTCCTGATGAATGCCATCCCGGCCAAGGTGGCGGGGGTGCCGCGCATCGCCATGGTGGTGCCTACGCCCGATGGCGTGATCAACCCGCTGGTTTTGGCCGCCGCACAGCTGGCCGGTGTGACAGAGATTTACCGCATCGGTGGGGCACAGGCGGTTGGTGCACTGGCCTTCGGCACCGAAACGATCAAGCCGGTGGACAAGATCACCGGACCCGGCAATGCCTTTGTCGCCGCCGCCAAGCGGCAGGTTTTCGGCACCGTCGGCATCGACATGATCGCTGGCCCGTCGGAAATCCTGGTGGTTGCCGATGGTCATAACGACCCCGCCTGGATCGCTGCCGACCTGCTGTCGCAGGCCGAACATGACACCAGCGCGCAAAGCATCCTGATAACCGACGACCCCACCTTTGCCGATGCCGTGGCCGCGGCGGTCGATACGCATCTGGCCACCCTGCCGCGGGCAGAAATCGCCGGCACCTCCTGGCGCGACCATGGTGCTATCATTCTGGTGGACAGCCTGGATGATGCGGTGCCGCTGGTAGACCGTCTGGCACCCGAACATCTGGAACTGGCGGTGGCCGATCCCGATACCCTGGCCGCGAAAATCCGCAATGCCGGCGCCATCTTCCTGGGCCGCTATACGCCTGAAGCCATCGGTGATTATGTCGCTGGCCCTAACCATGTGCTGCCCACCGCCCGTTCGGCGCGGTTCTCCAGCGGCCTGAATGTTCTGGACTTCATGAAGCGCACCACGCTTGTCGGCTGCACGCCAGAGAGTCTGGCACAGATCGGTCCGGCAGCGGTTTCGCTGGCCAATTCCGAAGGGCTGGGCGCGCACGCTTTGTCGGTGGCGATCCGTCTGCGCTGATGCGTTCCAGCTTGCCAAGCGGGGGGCTGGGCAGGCAGGTTAAGAAAAAGTGAAGACAACCACCGGGGAGGGATGATGAACGCGCCGCACCACCGCATCGTCCATGTGGAACTGGTGGAGAAGAACGTCATCCGCCGCAACATGGAGGTGGAGCATGAACGCGCCGTCGCCCTGTTCGACCTTATGGATGAGAACCGCTTCGCGCTGGTGGAGACACCGGACGAAGGACCGTTTCGCCTGTTCCTGTCCGCGGAAGATAACCGGCTGATTTTTGATGTCCGCAAGGAAGATGACAGCCCGCTGAACCGGCTAACCCTGCCGCTGACCCCGTTCCGCACCATTGTGCGGGACTATTTCATGATCTGCGACAGCTATTACAAAGCCATCAAGACGGCATCCCCGTCCCAGATCGAAGCCATCGATATGGGGCGTCGCGGCCTGCACAATGAAGGATCGGAACTGCTGCGGGAGCGGCTGGCCGGCAAGGCCGAAATGGACCTAAACACGGCCCGGCGCCTGTTCACGCTCATCTGCGTGCTGCATATCCGGAACTGAGTAGCGCGTCGATGGCCGAAATCAGCCCGACCCGAATCTCCTCCGTCCTGTTCGCCTGCACCTATAACGCCATCCGTTCGCCCATGGCCGAAGGGTTGTTGAAGCATCTGATGGGGCGGCAGATCTATGTCGACAGCGCAGGTGTGCGCGAAGGCGAGCCAGACCCGTTCGTGACCACCGTCATGGCCGAACTAGGCATCGATATGTCGCGCCACCGCTGCAAGACCTTCGACCAGTTGGAGGATGACAGTTTCGACCTCGTCATTTCCTTGTCACCAGAGGCGCAGCACCGGGCCGTGGAAATGACCCGCACCACCGCCTGCGACGTGGAGTTCTGGAACACTTTCGACCCCACCCTGGTGGAAGGCAGCCGGGAGGCGCGACTCGATGCCTATCGCCAGGTGCGCGATACGCTGCTCCGCCGCATGAAAAAGCGGTTCGGGGTGGATTAAGCCGGGGGTGCCGTTCGCGTACCCTGCCCAGCGTGTGAAACGCCTTTGCTTTGCGCTGAAAACACTTGACCCGCGCGGCTGTGACGCTCACCTATGTGCGCGTTTTACCATCCCGAAATCAGGAAAACATGGCCAAGGAAGATCTGATCGAGTTTTCTGGCACGGTGACTGAACTGCTGCCCAACGCGATGTTCCGCGTGAAGCTCGATAACGAACATGAAGTGCTGGCCCACACGTCTGGCAAGATGCGCAAGAACCGCATCCGCGTGCTGGCGGGTGACCGCGTCAACGTCGAAATGACCCCCTACGACCTGACCAAGGGTCGGATCACCTTCCGCTTCAAGTGAGCGGCAGGATTTGACGATGAACGCGCGCGCGGCGGCAACGCCCGACCAACCCGGCATTGACCGTCCGCGCCTGATCCTCGCCTCCGGGTCTCCCCGGCGGCGGGAACTGCTGGCCCAGATCGGGCTGGTGCCTGATGCCATTGATCCGGCTGATATTGACGAATCTCCCCTGACGGACGAACTCCCCTCCCCCCATGCCCAGCGACTGTCGCGGGAAAAGGCGGGGATTGTGGCCGCACGTCATGCCGGGGCCATCGTCCTGGCCGCCGATACGGTGGTGGGGCTGGGTCGTCGCATCCTGCCCAAGGCCGATGATGTGGACACCGCACGCCGCTGCCTGAACCTGCTGCAGGGTCGCCGCCATCGCGTTTATACCGGCATTGCCCTGGTCGGTGCTGATGGCAAGACCTGGAGCCGCGTGGTTGAAAGCCAGGTGATCTTCCGCACCCTGTCGCGGGATGAGATCGACCAGTATCTGGCCTCCGGCGACTGGAAGGGCAAGGCCGGCGGCTATGCCATCCAGGGTCTGGCCAGCCTGTTCGTGCGGCAGCTTTCCGGCAGCTACAGCAATGTCGTCGGCCTGCCGCTGACAGAGGTGGCGGGCATCCTTCGCGCCGCCGGGATTGACGCGTTGGCCCTGGCCGCCGCCCAAGCCACGTCACGGGGCTGATGCGCCGCCGGCTGCTGATCGACCAGCGCGGGCCCTTGCGGCGCTGCGCCATGCTATCCGACGGCATCCTGACCGACCTTGCCATTGATCACGTGGAACGCCCAGCCTGGCTGGGCGCTGTCGTCCTGGGCCGCGTGACGCGCGTCGTGGCGGGTCTGGATGCTGCCTTCGTAGAGTTTGGCGACACGACACCCGGCTTCCTGGCCGCCGCCGATGTCCGGCCCGGTCGACGCGACGCCCGTATCGGGCAATTGTTGCGCACGGGCCAGATGATCATGGCGCAGGTGAAGGCCGACGCCCATGACGGCAAGGGGGCGGTCCTCACCATGGACCTGTCTCTGCCCGGCCGTTTCCTAGTCTACACCCCGCTAGGCGACGGCATCCATATTTCCAAACGCCTGGGCAAGGGACCGGAGGTTCAGGCTCTGCGCCAGCGTCTCTCCGCCACCCTGCCTAACCAGGGCGGCTGGATCGTGCGGGCGGAGGCTTTGTCGGCTGGCCCCGCCTTGGTGCTGGGCGAGGCAGAGGCCCTGCTGGCCGACGGCTACCGGGCACAACGCGCCGCTGGAGGCACCAGCCCTGCCACTCTGCTGCCCCCATCCGATGCCATACGCCGCGCCCTGGTGGAGTTGCCGCGCGACGGCCTGGAGGAGATCGTCGTGGAGGGGCCAGAGATGCTGGCAGCGGTAAAAAGCACCGCCACGGCCCTGGCACCCGACCTGCTGCCCCTGATCGTCACTCACAAGGCCCCACGCCCCCTGTTCGATCAGGGTGATGCCGACAGCGCCATTGCCGCCCTGACTAACCGCCGTGTCGACCTGGGCCAGGGAGGATCACTGGTCATCGACCGGACGGAGGCGCTGACCGTCATCGACGTCAATGGCGGCGAACGCGGCAACCCGCTGGCCACCAATCTGGATGCCTGCATGGAGATCGCGCGGCAACTGCGCTTGCGCAATGTCGGCGGCATCATCGTGGTGGATTTCGTGAATATGGCACGCGCTGGCGTCCGGGAGGCCGTGATCCAGCGCCTGTCCTCGGCGGTGGCGGACGACCCTGTTGCCACCCATGTCTATGGTATGTCGCGCCTGGGCCTGGTGGAGGTCACCCGCGCCCGCCGTGGCCCGCCGCTGGCCGATCTGCTGCTGTAAGGAAGCCACCCATGAGTGATGATCCCATCGACCTGTCCGCCCTGCGCAAGCCGAAGAAGGCCACCGGGTGCCCTATCTGCCGCCGCGCACCGGTGCTGGACTTCCGCCCCTTCTGTTCCAAGCGCTGCGCCGATGTGGACCTGAACCGCTGGCTGGGCGAGGTCTATCGCGTGCCCGTGGACGAGGCGCCGGGTGAAGATGAAGGCCGCTGAAAAAATTTCGCAGATGCGCAATTCAATGCTTTACAGCCCCGGATGCCTTGTCTATAAGGCGCACCACACCGGGCGGCGGTGACAAACAAACGCCTCGGTGGTTACGAAGTACGGTGTGCCCAGGTAGCTCAGTCGGTAGAGCAGGGGATTGAAAATCCCCGTGTCGGCGGTTCGATTCCGTCCCTGGGCACCACTTCGAAAATTCATAATATTACTGAATTTGAGTTTGGTACTGATCTGACCATGACCAGACCAAATAAACATGGCGACCTCTGGGTCGCCATTTGTTGTTTCTGGGTCCGAGACGCCGTCTACTCTTTTTGAGTACGACACCGTCATCGCCAATGCCGTCACGAATCGTATCTGGCACCAGCGGCGCATGCCGGTGGGAAGCAACGGGCGACGCCGCCTCACACCGGCACACCGATATCAGCGCCGCCCCTGCTCCTTGGCGTCTTCACGCATCTCGAACCACATGGCGTTCAAAACGGCGAAGGCGGCGGCCAGGGGCAGGCCCAGCATCCAGGCGAAATACCACATGATACGCTCTCCTTTTCCTCAGTAATGGTGGCCCTGGCCGGCGCGGATGGCGCTTGCGTCGACCTTGCCCCACAGGATGCGATAGGCCCAGGCCGTGTAGGCCAGGACGAGCGGCAGGAAGATGCAGGTTACGACCAGCATGATGAACAAGGTCTGGTGCGAGGATGAACTGTCCCACACCGTCAGGCTGCTGACCGGATCAATGGAACTGGGCAGGATGAAGGGGAACATTGAGACACCCACCGTGGCGATGATCCCAAACAGCGACAGACCGGAGATGATCAGCGTCGCCCCTTCCGCCCGCGCCTTCAGCCCCGCCCAGACCAGCAGCGGTCCCACCAGCCCCAGGGCCGGGGCGATCAGCAGGAATGGGTAAGCCGCGTAGTTGCTGAACCACAAGGCGGGGGCCGTTGCCACCTGCTTCAGCAGCGGGTTCGAGGGGCCGTCCATCACAACCGCGCTGGTAATGTGATAGCCATCAACCCAGAGATACAGCGTGAGGCCCGCCAGCGCGAACAAAGCGGGCGTCAGCAGGGCCGTGACCAGCCCAACGGCCCGCGCCCGCGCCGCCACTGCGCCCGTCGTTTTCAGCGCCACCCAGGCAGCCCCGTGCGTGACCAGCATCGCCACTGACAACAAACCGCAAAGCAGCGCAAACGGGTTCAGCAGGCCTAAGAACGAGCCTTCGTAGAAGGCGCGCAGATCACCATCCAGACGGAACGGCACACCCTGCAGTACATTGCCCACCGCCACGCCGAAGATCAGCACAGGCACGAACCCGCCGACGAACAGCGCCCAGTCCCAGGCCGCGCGCCAGCGGACATCGTCCCGCTTCGACCGGTATTTGAACGCCACAGGCCGCAGGATCAGGGCTGCCAGCACGACAAACATGGCCAGATAGAAGCCGGAGAAGGACACGGCATAAAGTGGCGGCCAAGCGGCGAAGATGGCGCCACCACCCAGGATGAACCAGACCTGATTGCCCTCCCATACCGGGCCGACGGCATTGATGATGGTCCGGCGTTCGACATCATCCTTGCCGATAAAGGGCAAGAGGATGGCCGTGCCCATGTCGAAACCGTCCGTCGCCGCGAACCCAATCAGCAGCACACCCAACAGCACCCACCAGATCAGACGCAGCGTCGTATAATCCAGAAGTTCATGCAGGATCATGATCGTCACTCCGCTGGTTGCAAAGTGGCATAGGGGGCTGGGGCAAGATGATCATCCGGCTCTGGTCCCTTCCTGATGGCGCGAACCATCAACGTCACCTCCACCACAAACAGCACACTGTAGAACAGGGTAAAGCCGGCGATGGTGATCAGCAGGTCGGTAACCGACAGGCTGGACACCGCCATGGCCGTCGGCAGCACGCCTTCGATGATCCAGGGCTGGCGTCCGAACTCCGCCACTACCCAGCCCAGTTCCGCTGCGATCCAGGGCAGCGGGATGGCCAGCACCGCCACCTTCAACAGCCAGCGCGGTTCCCCTAACCTTCCCGTCGCCGACTGCCAGAAGAAGGCGGCCATCAGCGCGATGAAGAAGAAGCCCAGCCCCACCATGATGCGGAAGGACCAGAACAGGGGGGCCACCTGCGGCACCAGATCCCAGGCCGCCTTGTCGATCTGTTCTTCATTCGCCTGACGCGGATCATCGACATAACGTTTCAGCAGATAAGCATAACCAAGGTCGCGGCCATGGTTTTCGAATGCTGCCTTTACCTCGGGGGCAACCTTATCCACCCCCTTGGCGGCGCGGATGGTTTGCAGGGCGTCATAGGCGATAATCCCGCTTCGCACACGTTCCTTGCCATGGGCGACCAGATCATTGATGCCCGATACTTGGGTGTTCAGCGAGCGGGTGGAAATCAGGCCCAGCGCCCAGGGGATTTGCAGCACATGGTGCGTCTCCCGCGCTTCCTGGTTTGGAAAGCCGATCGCGGTGAAGGCGGCGGGCGCGGGTTCGGTTTCCCACATGCCCTCGATTGCGGCGAGCTTCATCTTCTGATGTTCGGTCGCCAGATAGCCGCTCTCATCACCCAGCACGACAACCGACAGGGAAGATAGGAGACCAAAGGAACAGGCGACCGCCATGGACCGTTTGGCCAACGTCACATGCCACCCCTTCAGCAGGTAGAAGGCCGAGACACCCAGCACGAACACCGCCGCCGTGACATAGCCGGCGGAGACGGTGTGCACGAACTTGGCCTGCGCCACGGGGTTGAAGATCACGGCATAGAAATCCTCAATCTCCATGCGCATGGTCGCCGGGTTGAACACAGCCCCGACAGGGTTCTGCATCCAGCCATTGGCGATGAGAATCCACAGCGCAGAGAAGTTTGACCCGATGGCGACGGCCCAGGTGGCGGCCAGATGCTGCACCTTGCTCATCCGGTCCCAGCCGAAGAAGAACAGGCCGACGAAGGTGGCTTCCAGGAAGAAGGCCATCAGGCCCTCAATGGCCAGCGGCGCGCCAAAAACATCGCCGACATAATGGCTGTAATAGGACCAGTTCATCCCGAACTGGAACTCCATGGTCAGGCCCGTGGCCACACCCAGGACGAAGTTGATACCGAACAGGCTGCCCCAGAACTTGGTCATCTGCCGCCAGATGGGCCGGTCGGTCATGACATAGACCGTTTCCATGATGGCGATGATGATCGACAGGCCCAGGGTCAGGGGCACGAACAGAAAATGGTAAAGAGCGGTCAGCGCGAATTGCAGGCGTGACAGCCCGACAATGTCCAACTCCATGCGTCATGTCGCCGGCCCACACCGGCGCCTCCTGAACGCGAACCCCGTCCCGATGGCGGGGCTTCATCCTCCGGGGCGTCGGTCAGGCGGGTCAGTCGGGGCGCAGGGTAGACAGGGCCACATCAAAGGCCGGGTCGCCGCGCGTCAGATCCATGACCACCCGGCCATGGGACAACCGGATGATCCGGTCGGCCAGGGCCGCCTCACGCCTCAGATGCGTGACCAGCAGAATAGTTCTTCCAGCAGCCGATGCTTTGATTTTTGTCAAAATTGTGGCTGCGACAGAAAGGTCGATGCCTTCCGTCACCTCGTCCAGCAGCCATAAGGGCTTGTCCTGCAACAGGAACCGGGCCAGGGCCAGCCGCCGCCGCTGTCCCGATGACAGGCCCGTACCGCCTTCACCCAGGGCTGCATCCAGCCCGCCCGGCATTTCCCGCACGACTCGTTCCAGTCCCGCCTGCTCCAGCACCGCCCACAACCGAGTGTCATCAGCGTCGGGATCGGCCAGAAGCAGGTTGGCCCGCACACTATCCTGGAACAGGGCGGCGTCCTGGCCAAGCAAGGCCCAGGGCGGAACCGCGATGCTGCCGGTGTCGGGCCTTGCCTCCCCGGTCAGCAGGGCGACAAGGCTGGACTTGCCGGCCCCGCTATCGCCGATCACGGCCACATGCTGCCCGGCGGGAATGGACAGGCTGAACCCGTCAAACAGCGGGGCCGAGGCGCTATCATGCCGGAAACGGATGGCCGACAGGATGACGTCCCGCGTACCGGGCGACACGGCCTGTTGCGGCACAGGCTGCGACAACGCATCGCCTACCCGCCGCGCGGCCCGCAGGCTGCGCCCTAGTTCAACCGCGCCACGGCGCAGCGGCCCCAGCGGCTCCATCAAGCCCAGCAGGATCAGCAGGAACAACGCCACAGCGGGCCCGCCGAACAGTTGGCGTTCCACCAGTTCCGCACATAGGATCACACCGCCCGACAGCAGCGCCGTTGCCGCCAGCCCCTGCCACAGGGTTAACCCGCTTTCCAGCCGGTTCAGCCGGTCATCGGCGCGGCGCAACCGCCCCTCCGCCAACAGGGCCAGATATGCGGCCTGTTCCTGCCGCCCCGCCAGCCGCCATTCCACACGGCCCGCAACAAGATCCAGAAGACGCAGGCGCAACGCCTCCAGCGCCGCCGCACGCTTTCCGCCGGCCACCAGCCCGCCGCGTCCACCCAGCACCAGCATGACCAGACCGACCAGCAGCAGGAACAGACCGGGCAGCAGACCAGCCCAACCCATTAGCAGCGCCAGCGCCACCATGCTGACCAGGGCCAGCACCGCCAGCACACAGGCCGGGATGAGCAGGCGGAGATAAAGCGTGTCCAGCGTATCGAGGTCACCGCTGATCCGGAACAGCAGGCGCCCAGGTCGCTGCACCAGGGCACGTCCCAGCCCTGGCCTTGCCAGCGCCTGGAACAGGCGCACGCGCAGGCCAGCGATCACCGACAGGGTGGCGTCATGCGTCGCCAGCCGCTCGCCATAGCGGGCACCGGTGCGTAGCAGGGCCAACGCCCGCACACCCGCACCCGGCCGGAATACATCGAAGACCAGCGCCGTCCCCGCCGACAGGCCGGCAATGCCGGTGGCCGTGATGAACCAACCCGACAGGCCCAGCAAGGCCGCGCCCGCCAGCGCCGTAATCCCGGCGGTCAGCAGACCCAGACCCAGCTTCCAACCCGCCGCCTGACGAAACAGACGGAACAGCAGCAGCGGATGTCCCCTCATGCCCCGACCTCCACCACGCGGTCCATGCGCGCGGCCAGCCTTGGGTCATGGGTGGCGACCAACAGGGCGCGGCCCTGGGCAGCTTCAATCAGGGCCTCGATCACCTCTGCCGCCGTCGCGGCGTCCAGATGCGCGGTCGGCTCATCGGCCAGGATCAGGGCGGCATCCGGGTCGGCAATGGCGCGGGCCAGTGCCAGACGCAGCGTTTCCCCGCCTGACAGGCCGACCCCGCCCTCCCCCACCCGCCGCGCCGGGTCATGGCCGGGCAGCAAACGGCGCAGCAGCGGCGCCGCATCAAGGCCCGGTCGGCCCAGCGTGACATTGGCGGCGAGCGAGGCATTCTTCATGAAGGGGCGATGGCCGATCCACCCAACCTTGCCCGCGCGTCGGACGGTGCCGCTGTCGGGTTGCAGCAGACCCGCCGCCAGGGCCAGCAAGGTGGACTTGCCCCCACCACTGGGCCCGAACAGGGCCACCTTCTCCCCCCGCCGCAGCGACAGATCGACATCCGATACCAACGCCGCCGCCGCCGGATAGGCGAAGCCCACCCGGTCCAAGCGAAGCACCGACCCGTCATCGGGCGCCTGAACCGGCCCCGCTGCCGGCTCCTGCCCCTCCAGCAGCCCGGCCATGGCGCGCAACGCGGCCTCCCCGCTGGCACGGTCATGCCAGACGGCGGACAGTTCCCGCAGCGGTTCAAAGAAGGCCGGCGCCAGCAGCAGGATGAACAGCCCGTGGGCAAGGTCCAGCGTTCCACCCCAGGCGCCAAACCCTATCTGTCCCAGCAGGTTGAACCCGACATAGACGGCGACCAGCGCGACACCCAGGGCCGAAAACAGCTCCAGCACCGCCGATGACAGGAACGCGATGCGCAACACCGCCATGGTCCGCCGTTTCACATCGGCGGCCAGGGTGCCGATACGGGCCGCCACCCGCCCCTCGGCCTTCAAGGCCCGGATTGTGGCAAGGCCACGCAGCCGGTCCATCAGCAGGCCATTCATGCTGCCCACCGCCGCCAGTTGATCCTCGCTGGCCTTCTTGGCCCGGATGCCGATCAACGCCATGAAAAGCGGGATCAGCGGGGCCGCGATCAGCAGGATCAGCGCTGCTGCCCAGGAATGCCACGCCACCGCCGGCAGGATCACGGCGGGCACCAGCGCAAGACGCCAGCGCAGCGGCACATAGCGTTGCAGATAGGGAACCACCGCTTCGGCCTGCTCGGCCAGCAGGCTTGACACCGTCCCCGAAGGGGGCAAGCTGGGATCGAGAGGCGAGCGTTGCGCCAGCGCCGCCACCGCCTGCGTCCGCAGACGCGACAGTTCGGCCCGCGCGCCCCGGAAGGCCAGCCGTCCACCCCAAGCATCCAGCAGGGAGCGCAGGACACCCAGCACAGCAAAAATCACGGCCAGGGTCACCGCATGGCCCGGCAATGTGTAGCTCCCTGTCAACCAGAAGATGGCCTCAGCCAGCAACCAGGCCTGTGGCACCCACAGCAGGGCCGCCACGGCCTGGACCATGGCGGCCAGCCGCAATTGTCGATCCGGCCCCGGAACGATCAACCGCAGGCCTCCCCCGGCTTGTCGGAACAGTAAATCTCGTAGAGCGTGCCGATGACCCGCGCAGCCTCATCACTGGACAGGGTGTAATAGATGGTCTGGCCATCGCGGCGGGCGCGGACCAGTCCATCCTTGCGCAGCAGGGTCAGTTGCTGCGACACCGCCGTATCACGCATTCCGATACGCTGCGCCAGGTCCCCGACGGACCGTTCCCCCTGGATCAACTGGCACAGGATCATCAAGCGTGAGCGATTGCCCAGCGCCTTCAGCAGGTCGACGGCCCGGTCTGCGTTGGCTTGCATTTCCGACATTTCCATTCCCCTGGGATAGAAGGGAAAACCGGCCCCGTCAATGGGGGGCCGGCCCGGCAACCGCGTCACCATCGCGCAGCACGATGTAGATGGCGGGGATGACCAACACCGTCAGCACGGTGGATGATGCCAGCCCGAACAGCAGCGATACTGCCAGCCCCTGGAAGATCGGATCGACCAGGATGGTGGCCGCGCCGATCATGGCCGACAGGGCCGTCAGCACGATGGGCTTGAACCGCACGGCACCTGCTTGCAGCAGCACTGCACGCAGGTTCAAGCCCTGCCCCGCCCCATGGCGGATGAAATCCACCAAAAGGATGGAGTTGCGCACGATGATGCCCGCAAGCGCGATGAAACCGATCATGGAGGTGGCGGTGAACGCCGCCCCCAACAACCAGTGGCCCAGCATGATGCCCAGCAGGGTCAGCGGGATCGGCGTCAGGATGACGATGGGCAGGCGGAAGCTGCGGAACTGCGCCACCACCAGCACATAGATGCCGAGGATGGCGACACCGAAGGCCCCGCCCATGTCGCGGAAGGTGACATAGGTCACCTCCCATTCCCCATCCCACAGCAAGGTGGGCTGGCTTTCATCCGGCGGCTGCCCGGCCATGCGGATCACGGGCTTGGGCAAGGTGCCCCAATCATGCGCCTCAATCGCGTCGGCCACCGCCCCCATGCCATAGATCGGGGCCTCGTACCGGCCGGCCATTTCCGCTGTCACCAAATCGGCAAAGGCGCCATCGCGGCGGAACAGAACGGGGGACCCGTCCTCCCGCGAGACCCTCACCAACTCTCCCAGTTCCACCACCTTGTTGGAACCGGGAATGGCATTGGCGGGAACGGGCGTGGATGCCAGACGTTCGGTCCAGGCGCGGTCGGCCTTCGGCAGGGCCAGGACGATATCCACGGGATAGCGTTCGGCCCCGCGATGGGAATAACCGATGGCACTGCTGCCCAGGATGGTGCGGATGGCATCATAGACCGCCGCCTGCTCCACCCCGAAATATTCCAGCCGGTCCTGATCTATGGACAGGCGCAGACGCGGCTGGGCCGTGCCGAAACTGTCATCGATATCGGTGATGAAGGGGATACTGGCGAATATCTTACTGATTTCCATGGCCACGGCCCTGCGCGTTTCGGCATCGGGGCCATAGATTTCGGCCAGCAGGGTGGCCAGCACGGGCGGGCCTGGCGGTACCTCCACCACCTTCAACCGCGTGCCCGTCGGCAGGGTCATACCCGCCAGCAAGCGCTGACGCAGGTCCAGCGCGATCTCATGACTGCTGCGGTCACGCTCGCCCTTGGGTGCCAGATTGATCTGCACCTCGCCTAATTCCGGGCTGGCACGCAGGAAACTGTGCCGGACCAGACCATTGAAGTTGAAGGGTGCCGCCGTGCCCGCATATATCTGCGCCGACCGCAGTTCCGGTAGCGTGCCGGCAATGTCAGCCGCCTGGAACAGCAGACGCTGTGTCGCCTCCAGGCTGGCACCGCGCGGCAGGTTCAACTGGATCGACAGTTCCGACTTGTTGTCAAAGGGTAGCAGCTTGACCGTCACACCCTTGGTCGCGAACAGGCCCAGCGACAGCAAGGTCGCCGCCCCGACCAGGGCCAGAAACCAGACCGCCCGGCGCCGCGTGGACAGTAGCGGTTCCGCCACCCGCCGGTAAAGCTGACCCAGACGGCTCCCATCATGCGCGTCATGATGGGTATCGGAGGCGGCGTCCCCATCTGCCGGTGACAGTTTCAGCATCAGCCAGGGGGCCAGCACCATGGCCGCAAAAAAGCTGAACAGCATGGCGGCAGAGGCGTTGACGGGAATGGGCGCCATGTACGGCCCCATCATGCCCGACACGAACAGCATGGGCAGCAGGGCGGCGATCACCGTCAAGGTGGCGACGATGGTGGGGTTGCCCACCTCCGCCACCGCCTCCACGGCGGCCTGCAATCGGCTGCGGCCATCACGCATGGCCCAATGCCGGGCGATATTCTCCACAACCACGATGGCGTCATCGACCAGGATGCCGATGGCGAAGATCAGGGCGAACAGGCTGACGCGGTTGACCGTGTAGCCCATGATATAGGCGAAGAACAGGGTAATGAGTATCGTCACCGGGATGACGACCAGCGTCACCAGCGCCTCCCGCCGTCCTATGGCCCACCAGATAAGCGCCACAATGGACAGCGTCGCCAGACCCAGATGGAACAGCAACTCATCGGCCTTTTCCGATGCCGTCTCCCCATAATTGCGCGTCACCTCCACGGTCACGCTATCGGGGATCAACCGACCACGCAGACCCTCCACCCGCGTCAGGATATCATCGGCGACGGTCACGGCATTGGCACCGGCGCGCTTCGACAGGGCGATGGTGACGGCCGGCTTGCGGGTCCATCCGCCCTTGCCATCGGGCACCTGCGTCCAGGCGGCCTGTTCCACGGGCGCGCTGTCCAGCCGGACGGTGGCGACATCACGCACATAGACCGGGCGGCCATCGCGGCTGGTGATCAGCAGCAGGCCGATATCAGGCACACCGGTCAGCGTTTGTCCCGCGACGACAGACAGGCTGCGTCCCCCATCATTCAGGCGGCCCGCCAGGAAGGACCGGTTCGCCCCCTGAACCTTGGCCAGCAACTGTTCCAGTGTGATGCCGAACAGCGCCAGCTTCTCCGGGTCCGGTTCCACCCGCACCTGCTCCGTCACCCGACCGGACAGATAGGTGGGACCGATATCGGGTACCTTGATCAACTCTGTCCGCAACTTCTCCGCCAGGTTGCCCAGGTCGCGGTCAGTCCAGCGGTCGGCCATGTCGGGCTTGGCGGAAAGGGTCAGGGTGACGATGGCGACGTCATTAATGCCGCGCCCGACGATCAACGGTTCGGGAATGCCGGTCGGAATATTGCTCAGGTGGGCGCGGACCTTGGCATGGATGCGGACAATGGCATCGTCTTCGGACGTCCCGACCTTGAACCGCGCCGTCACCATGACGCGGTCATCTTCCGTCTGGCTATAAACATGGTCGACGCCATTGACGCCCTTGACGATGGCTTCCAGCGGCTTGGTCACCAGCTCTGCGGCATCCGGGGCCTTGAGGCCGTCAGCGCTGACCATGATATCGACCATGGGCACGCTGATCTGCGGCTCCTCCTCCCGTGGGATCAGGACCAGGGCCAGCAACCCGGCGATCAGTGCGGCCAGCAGGAACAGTGGGGTCAAGGGGGAGCGGATGCTGGCCTGTGTCAGCCGACCGGAAAGTCCTAGATTCATGGCCGCACCAGAATGTCGCCGTTATTGAGACCCGACAGGATTTCCACCCCATCCGGCATACCGGGCCGGGGACGCGCATGCCCGCGCCGCACCGGCACCTCGACCACGCCGGCACCCTGGCGCAGATGCGCGAAATCCATGCCGAACCGGGTGGTCAGATAAACAGCGGGGACGATGATGACGGGGCGTTCGCCCGTAGGCACCCAGACACGCACCCGTTGCCCGACAAAGTAATCGCCCAGACCCATGACACGGGCATCGGCCTGCACCCGCCCGTCGCTAATGCGGGGATAGACCAGGGTGACCTGCCCCTGTCCAGCCTCGTCGCCCGGCGTCAGATCATCGGGGTCCAGGCGCACGGGATCACCAGCCTTCAAACTGGCGGCATGGCGTTCGGGCACGGACAGGCGCAGGACATAATCACGCTCCGCGATGATGGCCACCGTCTCGCCCGGCATAACCACGGTGCCCGGCGTCACGGGCACGCTCAGCACCCGCCCTGTGGCCGGGGCCAGAACCTGCCCTTCATTCATCTGCTGCCCCAGAACAGCGCGCTCTGCCATGCGGGCCTTCAGCGCGTTGGCCGCGACATTGGCGGCGGTGCGCAGTTCATCCAAACGCTGACGCGTCACGAAACCATTCCGGGACAAGGCGTCGGCCCGTTCCAGATCTCCCTGAGCTTGTTCCATCTGCGCGCGCGCCGCCGCGATCTGCGCGTCCAGCGCGCCCTGTTGCAGGCTCAGTTTCTGGTCGCCCACACTGGCGATCGCCTGCCCTGCTGTCACGGCGTCGCCTTCACGCACCGACAGGCGGGTGATGGTGCCGCCGGTCCGCACGCGGGCGGGGATGGCATTGACCGTCTCCACCGTCGCATAGACCGATTTCTCATCCGGCAACTTCTGAACAGTAACGGGGAAATCCCCGTCCGCCGCCATCACTGGCGGCACCAGAAGCGTCAGGGCCAGGACAGGCAACAACAGCGCACGCATGGGCTTCCTCCTTAACGGCGGTCGATGACGCCACCGCTGGCCGGGTCCAGGGTAATGGTGGGCAGGCGCGCGGCCATCCAGGCCTGGATACCGCCCGCCATATGCTCGGTATGTTGGATGCCCGCCTGCTGGCACCGGGCCACCGCCATGGCCGACCGCTTGCCCGAACCGCAATGGAAAACCACCCGCACCGCGTCGGGTGCCGGTAGGGACGTGGGATCAAAGCTGGACAGGGGAAACAGCACCGCCCCATGGATACGGGCCGCCGCGAATTCCTGCGGCTCGCGCACATCGACCAGCAGGATCGACCGGTCGGCCACCATATCATGGACCGTGGTGGGGGAATGTTCCTTCAGCATCGGACGACGCTCCATCTTTATATTTATATATATGAAGGTATTGTGCTACCGGATCACCGTCAACGGCGCGGCGCATGTGTCTGGGGCATGGCTGCGGCTTCAGTTATTTCATATCTTCATATATTTGAATATACCATTATCAGTAAGAGGAGACGGGATCATCCCCTGCCCCATCATCCAAGGAGCCTTGCCATGAATGTCGATAAAGCCGTCCTGTCCTTCGCTGGCGCCATGGTGCTGATCAGCCTGTCCCTGGCCACCCTGGTCGATCCAGCTTGGCTGTGGCTGACCGCCTTCGTCGGGGCGAACATGCTGCAGGCCGGTATCACCGGCTTCTGCCCCGCCGCCATGATCCTGCGCAAGCTGGGCATGCCGGCAGGCAGCGCCTTTCGCTAAAGGGAGTGGACCTAGGCCTTGCGCCGGGCGGGCATGGTCATGGCGATAACGGCCAGCACCACACAGACCAGCCCGATCAACGCCGTGTGCGACAGGCTTTCACCCAGGAACAGGATGCCCAACCCCACCCCGATGGGTACGCGCAGATAGGCCTGCGACGTCGTGCCGATTGATCCCAGCGTCTGCATCAGCCGGAAATAGATCGTAAAGGCAATGGCCGTGGAAAAGACCGACAAGCACAGCAGCGCCCCGATGGATGGCATCGACGGCGTCAGGGTCCAAGGCTGATCTACAACAAGACTGACCGGTAGCAACAGGACAGCCCCGCACAGCATGGACCCCGCCGCCGGCTGCATGGGATGCAAACCCTTGAAATTCTTTCCATAGATGGCGGCACCGGCATAGGAGACAGTGGCTGCGACAATGGCGATCTGTGCCAGAAGCTGATCACCCAGCCCGTCCAGGGCCTCCACCCCAATGATCAGGCAGATGCCGGCCAGCCCCAGCACTACGCCGAGCAGCTTGCGCCAGGTCACCGGCTCATGACGGGTGATCAGTGCTGTCAGCAGGAAGGTGAAGATTGGTGTGGTGGAATTCAGGATGGCGGCCAGCCCGGCATCCACCGACTTCTCCCCCCAGGCGACAAGGGTGAAGGGAACGGCGGAATTCATCACTGCCTGAAACATGAATTGCCGCCAGACGATCGGGTCGCGCGGCATGGAAATCCCTTGCCAGCGCATGACCAGCAGCAAGATGGACCCGGCGATCAGGGTGCGGACCGCAATCAGGGTAACGGGGGGTATCGTCTCCACCCCGATCTTGATGAAGGTATAAGACGAACCCCACAGCGTCGCCAGCAGCAGAAGAAGCAGAAGCTCCTTGATCATCAGTGGCCTGTCGCCCATCACCCGATCCACACACCCGATAGTCATGGCCTTCTGAATAGCAGAGCGTGCTGCCCCATGCTTCGGTCATGGCCGCAGCATTCATGCCGGGGCCGGCATGCGTGGGACCCGATCACTCCGGCTTGTGACAGACAAACTCCACCAGCCGCCCATCGGGATCACGCAGGAAGCCGGCATAATAGTTAGCGTGAACATGCGGCATCAGGGCCGGCGCCCGATCTAGATGCAGGCCCTCCGCGTGACCCACCGCATAGATGCGGTCCACCGTGGCCCGGTCGGGGCTGCTGAAGGCATAGTGCACATCGCGGGCGGCGACCTCGCCGGGGGCCAGGAAGAAATCCAGGGTTTTGCCGTCCCCAAACCCCTTCACCGCCCCATCCACCTCCAGCCGGTATCCAAGCGGGGCCAGCAGCGTGGCGTAGAAATGCTGGCTGGCCGGCAGGTCGGTGGTCTTCAACTCGATATGATCGATCATCTTTCCCTCACATTTTCAAATTTCATGGAGCTGCTTTCGGTTGACCGGAAACAGCTCCGGCGGCGACTGCCGCCGCGCCGCACGTGCGGCGTGAAGCCAAGCCGCGGATGCGGCGCCGGCGCTTGAGGAACCAAAACCTAGAGCGTGTTTTCCGTTAACGGAAACACGCTCTAGGTTCAGGCGGCATCGACATTGCCACCGCAGAGCGGGATCAGGATGCGGCGACCGCCCCAGGCGGCGGGATCGGCCAGAAGGGCCGCCAGACCCGCCGCCCCCGCCGGTTCCACCACCAGATCCAGATGCTGGTGCAGCAGTTCCATGGCACGCAGGATGGCGGCGTCGGGCACCATGATGGTGCCATCCAGCACGCGGCGCAGGCTGTCCACGGCATAGGGGATTGGCACACGTACCGCGATGCCGTCCGCAATGCTGTCCGCCCCCTCCCGCCCGCTTATCGGCAACCCGCGCAAAGCATGCGCCATCACGGGCGCCCCCGCCGCCACAACAGCCAGCATGCGGGCATCGGGGGTTGCATGTTTCACCCAGGTGCCCATGCCCGATGCCAGGGCGCCATTGCCCAAGGGGGCCAGCACCATATCGATGCGCGGCGCCGCCTCCATCGCTTCCAGGGCGATGGTGCCCGCCCCTTCGGCGATCAGCACCTCATCCCCATCCACGACCAGACGGTGGCCCTCTTGCGCGGCGAACCGCGTCGCCGCCTCTTTCGCCGCGTCAAAATCGGCACCGTGGAGCCGGACATCGGCGCCTAAGTTGCGCATGGCCTGTACTTTGCGGCGCACGGCATTTTCCGCCGCGAATACCGTCAGGCGGCGCCCATGGGCACGGGCGGCAAAGGCCAGCCCCTGCCCGAAATTACCAGCAGACCCGCAGACCAGGGGTCGGTCATCATCGCCGAGCCCAGCCACAAAGGCACAGGCACCGCGTCCTTTGAAGCTGCGGATCGGATTGGCGGTTTCATCCTTGAACCAGAGTTCGGCACCGAACAGCCGGTTCAGGGCGGCGGATTGTCTGACCGGCGACCGGCGGAACACCGGGTCGATCCGTTCAAGGGCGGCTTTGACGCCGTCGGGGGTTGGGTATCTCATGGCCGGGATTTTACGGCGCCTTGATGCCGATTTCCGGCAATTTGCCCCTAGCTGACGCTTTCTTTCAGCATTTCTGGCTGTCATTCTGCTGGAATGATGCGCATGCCCGACCTTGACAGTTTTGACCGCAGATTGCTGGCCCTGGTGCAAAAGGATGCCGACCAGACGGCGGATATCCTGGCCGAACAGGTCGGCCTGTCTCCATCCGCTGTCTCACGGCGGCTGAAACGGCTGAAGGCTGACGGCGTCATCACCGCCACCGTCGCCTTGGTCGATCCGGCCAGGGTGGGCAAACCCACCTTCTTCATCGCGGGTCTGGAGATTGAACGCGAGCGGCCGGAGATGCTGGCCGCGCTCCGCCGCTGGCTGTCGTCGGAAGATCAGGTGCAAGAGGTGTTCTACGTCACGGGCGGTACGGACTTCATCCTGGTCATCGCCGCCCCGGATGTGGAGGCCTATGAGACGCTGATGGGCCGGCTGATGGCCGATAACCCAACCGTCCGCCGCTTCACCACCAACGTGGCGCTGGGCATTTCAAAGCGCGGCTTAGCCGTGCCTATTCCTGACGCTGATTAATCAGACCTTGATGTCAACACGGGCCGGTGCGGCCACCGCTTCCACCGGTGGGCCGGGCGGGCCAAACGCCTCGTTCAGGGTACGGTCACCCTCCGCCATATCCTGTTCGGCACGCTCCATCTCCGCCTTGGTGCCGGCGGAGCCATCTTTGCGGGCCAGGTTCTTCATCTGCTGATGGATGGCGCGCAGCTGGTCCATCAGACCACGCGTATCGCTTTCAAACTGCGCATCGGCGGACCGGGCCGCACCATCGCGAAGGATGGCATCGCGCTGCGCCTGCACCGTGTCATTGGCGGGCGTGCCGGCGGCGGCTTCCCCCGCCCTGCCCTGACTGGCGGTCTGTGTCGCCTGCTGGGCCACGGCCTGTGCCTCCGCACTGGCGACGGCATCGCCACCCGTCGCCGGGGTGGCAGCAGTGCCCTGCGCTGCATTGGCGTCAGGTTTGGCGGCCGCCGCGTCCCCACTACCGGCATAATCCTTGGCGGCCTGCCCCAGTTCCTTGGCGACCGACGCCGCCTCCTTGGCGATACGGGCGGCGGCTTTCTTGTCGCCACTGGCGGCGGCCAACTGGGCCTGCAGCTTCAGCATTTTCAGCTTCTGCTTCGCTTCATCCTTCTTGCGGGCGGCGGCCTCCTTGGCGTCCTCCCCACCGCTGGATAGCTTGGTGGCCAGCGCGTCAGCATCCTTGCGCTGCGCCTCCAGCCGGGCGCGCTTATCCGGATCGATCAGGTCCTGAATGCTGCTGGGTCGGGACGCGGATGCAGAAGACCCATTGGCCGCGTCCTTTTTCAGACCCTGCCAGATTTCCTGCGTCTTGCTTTGAAACTGCCGTGCCGAAACGGCGAAAACACCGCTGGCCGTGCCCAGGACCGACACCATGACATTCTCCATGTCTGCTGTCGGGTCGATGGCGCCCCTCCGCCGGCCCGAATAGATCAAATTTTATCCATTCCCCTCCACCTCTGCAACCCTATTTCGGTAAGCCCCGAAGCATCAGAACAGGACCGGCCTTATGGTAGAGTGAACACCAGAGGCGGGAGGCAGCATGGTCACCACAGCAGATTTTGCGGAAATTGCAGCATTGGCCGGTGATCCCACCCGGGCCTGCATGTTGCAGGCGCTGATGGATGGCCGCGCGCTGACCGCCGCCGAACTGGCCCATGCCGCCGGCATCACGGCACAAACGGCAAGCGGTCACCTGTCACGCATGGTAACGGCGGGCCTTTTGCACGTCGAGCAGCAGGGCCGTCACCGCTATCACCGGCTGGCCAGCCTTGCTGTGGCGCGCATGATGGAAAGCATTATGCAGGTCGCCGCAGACCGCGTGCCGACACCGCGCCCCATCCGCACCGGCCCGCGCGACCGGGCACTGGCCCAGGCCCGCACTTGCTACGACCATCTGGCCGGGCGGCTGGGCGTGGCGCTGGCCGATGCCATGGTGGCGGGTGGCCATGTGGAACTGGCCGAAGATGCCGGCCTGATCACCACACAGGGTCGGGATTTTCTGTCCGGCATCGGCGTTGTCCTTCCCGCCAGCGGCACCACCCGTGCCTTCTGCCGCCCCTGTCTTGACTGGAGTGAGCGGCGGCCCCATCTGGCCGGCACCCTGGGCCGCACGCTGTGCAACCACGCCTTTGATCAGGGTTGGGTTCGCCGCGTCGATGGCACCCGCGCCGTCAGCGTCACGCCCAAGGGCGCGATGGAGCTGAAACAGCAATTCGGCGTCGATCTGGCCGCGTTCTGATCATCAGGCCAGGGGCACCCCGCAGCAGAACGCCGCCGCCAGAAACACCGGCCAGGCCAGATGCCGCCCCCGCCCGATCACCAGGATCAGCAATCCCGTGATCAGGCAGGTCACGCCCGTACCGGCCAGGAGGGCCAGACGCGGCTCCACCGCAAAGGGTACGGCCAGCATCGCCACGGAAATCCCCATCCCCCACCAGGCCAGGCTGGTCAGGTGCCAGGCAAAGCGCAGCACATTGCGGGCAAAACGGCTGTGAACCAGCATACCGGAACGCCCCTGTGGCGACAGAAGCGGCCCGATCAGCTTCACCTCCCCCAGCCAGGAATGGACAAGCCCCAGCCCGACCAGAAACACCCCCGCCAGCAGCATCGCCATATCCGCCCCCGTCATCGTACCCTCCCCTGAAGTCATCCATACGGTACCGTATGGATGGGCCACCCTCTTGCATTTGTCAATACGCCACCGTATGGAAATGGCATGAACAACCGGCTGGCACGCGAAGACTGGATCACCGAAGGCCTGCGCCTGCTGCGCGAGGCAGGGGTGGAGGCCGTGCGGGTGGAGCCGTTGGCCAAACGGCTGGGCGTCACCAAGGGTAGTTTCTACTGGCATTTTAGCGACCGGCCGGCCCTGCTGTCGGCGCTATGCGATGCCTGGCGCGAACGCTCCACCGTGGGTGTGGCGGCACGGGTGGAGGCAGACGGGGGAACGCCGCGTGACCGGCTGGAACGGCTGTTCCGGCTGACCGCATCGGCGGATGGGCGTCTGGAACGGGCCATGCGGGCCTGGGCCGCCCATGACCCGGCGGCGCAGGCGGTAGTGGCCGGCGTCGATGAACGCCGCATCGCCTATCTGGTGGCGCGCTTCACGGACATCGGTTGCGATGCCGACACGGCGCTTGCTCGCGCCCGTTTCGGCTATCTGGCCCTGATCGGGCAATTCACCCGGCAGGAGGCGGACAGCAGCGGCAACTGGTTGTCCGATAGCCTGGATCGGATGTTGCCTTTGATGCTGACTTGACGCTACGGCCCGCACCGAAGCATCGGTACCGGCTCCGGTGGCAGAACAGGATGTCAATCAAGGGGGACATCCATGACCATCACGGCTTTCATCCGCTACCGCATCGACCCGTTCCAGCGGGCTGCTTTCGAACGCTATGCCCAGGCTTGGCTGCGGATCATCCCGGCCTGTGGCGGGGATCTGGTCGGCTACTGGTTGCCGTATGAGGGCACCAACGACGTTGCATTCGGCCTGATTTCCTTCCCCAGCCTTGCAGCATACGAAGCCTACCGCAACCGGCTGCGCACCGATCCGGATGGCGTCGCCAATTTCCAGATGGCCCAGGATCAGCGCTTCATTCTGTCGGAAGAACGCAGTTTCCTGCGTCAAGTGGAGGCGGCGGCATGATCGCCGTCATTTTCGAGGTTGAACCTGCCGAGGGCGGGATGGAGCCCTATCTGGAGCACGCGGCCCGCCTGCGTCCGGCGTTGGAAGCCATTCCCGGCTTCATCTCCGTCGAACGGTTCCAAAGCATGACGCAGCCCGGCAAGTATCTGTCCCTGTCCTTCTTCGCGGATGAAACGGCGGCGGCCCGGTGGCGCACTCATGCCGGACACCGGACAGCACAGGCCGCCGGTCGTGACGGGCTGTTTCGCCATTACCGTATCCGGGTGGCGCGGGTCCTGCGCGACTATGCCGGCCCCTGATCGGGGTCGGCCTTCTTTTCATCACCATCCAGGAACAGCAGGAACACCACCAGCCCCGCCGCAACGGCCAGGAACGCCGCCGGTGCACGCACCAGCAGCGGCAGCAGCACCGACGCCCCCAGGCGCAGCGCGTTGGCCAGCATGTCCTGTTCCCGTTCCTTCTCCCGCCGCCGCTGTTCCACGCGGCGCCAATGGGTCATCAGACCCAGGATAACGGGTATGGGCAGCAGCACGGCACCGGCCACCGCCAGCAAGGCGGGGCCGGTGCCGATCAGGGTGCCAAGCCAGACGATGGCCCCGGCCACAGCCAGCGCGAAGCCGATGATGCCCAGCAGGGCCATGACGGCATAGAGGATGCCGTCACGCCCCACTTGCCGGGCAGTATCACCGATCTCCCGCGACAGAAGCGGCATCAGCAGCGGGACGAACCGTTCCAGCATGACGGGTGCGCTGCTTAACGGCGGCAGAGCAGGGCCAGCGCGAAGCCGGCGGCCACGGCGATGCCCACCGACTGCACTGGGCGGTCACGCACATGCGCTTCCATCTTGCCTTCCAGACCCTTCAGCTCTTCGCGCAGGTTCTGGATGGCGGTGACGGAGGCATCCTTGACGTTGGAAGCCATCTCGCCCACCCGCGCCTTATAGCCGTCGGCCTTGTCGGACCCGGCCGCCGCCACGGTGGAGGCCAGTGCCGCCAGGTCGGCGCGCAATTGCTTCAACTGCGCTTCGATATCCGTGGTCACGTTATCGGCGGTGTCCTTAACGGAAGCCATTTGTTCCTCCTTCCACATGAGGTCGTTGCACCCTTCCCCAACGCTGCAACGCGGGAAAGGTTCCAACCCTGTGTAGAAAAAGGCTCAGCCACAGGCGCCCTGTTCGACGGGTTGCCGCTGCCGGTCATCCAGCACGGCCAGCACCCAGACGCCAAACCCGCCCAGCGCCAGCGCCGAACCCACCAACCCAGTGGAGGCCCAACCATAACCGCCGGCAATGGCCAGCCCGCCCAGCCAGGGACCCAGCGCATTGGCGAAGTTAAAGGCACTGTGGTTCAGGGCGGCGGCCAGCGTCTGCGCATCGCGCGCCACATCCATCAGGCGGGTCTGCAAACCCGTGCCCAGGCCACCGCCGCAGCCGATCATAAAGATCGTGACCATCACCGACCACAGATCATGGACGGCAAAGGTGAACAGGGCCAGCGACCCCGCACTCCACAACAGAATGCCGCCGACCGACGGCATCAGAGCACGGTCGGCGGCCCAGGCACCAGCCAGATTGCCTACCGTCAGCCCCACGCCAAACACGGCCAGGGCAAGCGGCACCATGGCCGGCGCCACCCCCGTCACCTCCATCATGGTGGAGGCGAGGTATGTATAGACGCAGAACATGCCGCCAAACCCGATCGCCCCGATGCCCAGCGTCAGCCAGACCTGACGCTGACCCAGAGCGCTCAGTTCCCGCAGGGGGCTGGCCCCCGGCAGGGGCCGGTCCTTCGGCGCGTACAGGGTCAGCAGCGTGACCGTGGTAACGCCCAGCGCACCAACCAGGGCAAAGCCCCAGCGCCAGCCCACCATCTGCCCAATTGCATTAGCCAGCGGCACGCCGATGATGGTGGCAATGGTCAGGCCCAGCATGACACGCGCCACCGCCTGCGCCCGCCGGTTCACAGGGACAAGCCCGGAGGCGACCAGGGCTGCAACCCCGAAATAGGCCCCATGCGGCAGACCGGACAGGAACCGGAAGGCCAGCATCGCCTCATAGGTCGGGGCCAGGGCGGAGGCCGTGTTGGCCAACGCGAACACCACCATCAGGGCGATTAGAAGGGTTCTGCGTGACAGCTTCGCTGCCAGCACGGCAATCACCGGCGCGCCGACCACGACGCCCAACGCATAGGCGCTGATGACATGACCCGCCGTCGGCTCATCAATCCCCAGATCGGGGGCGAAGAAGGGCAGCAGGCTCATCACCGCGAATTCGGTGGTGCCAATGGCAAACCCACCCATAGCGAGTGCAAACAGCACAAGGCCGGGACGGACAGGGGCGGCGGACATGGATCTCACTTCCGGGCTGCGGACCGGCGCATTGCGCCGCACAATCGACCCTTATGTGATCATCCAAGGGCATAGGTGACAACGTTGCCCCACGCGACCGCAGTGCAGCATAAATTGCATGGCTAGCGAACAATTGTCACAATCAACCGCCTGCCGCCTTGTCCCACGCCGCCACCCTGGCCCGTGCGTCCGACATCATGTTGTCCAGGTCACCCCGGTCCTGCAACTTTCCACGTAGCACGACGGCGTGAATGGCGCGGGTGGCGGCGATATCTTCCAGCGGGTTGCCATTCAGAAGCACAAGGTCCGCCGCCTTGCCCGCCGTGACCGACCCGTACCGGTCCAGCTTGCCGAACCAGGCGGGACCGGCCCGCGTGACACTGGCCAGTGCCTGCGCCGGGGTCAGGCCGTAGCGGACATAGAGTGCCAGCTCATCATGCAGGCCGATGCCGGGATAGTTGAAGGAATTCAGGAACCCGGCATCGGTGCCGCCGATGATGGTGACACCGGCTTTCCGCAGCAGAGGCAGAACGGCTGCGGTCACCTCAAACTGTTCATGGCGGGCCTGAACCTGTTCCGGCGTTGCCTTTGCCGCCCGCTGCACTCGCCATTCGTATGTCTTGCGCAGGCCGGGGCCGATATAAGCCAAGTACTCATCATTGGCATGATCCTCCCGGTCCAGATAGGCGATGATGCGCGACCCGTTCAGGGTGGGCGTCACGAACACGCCCTTCTCCGCCAAGTGCCGGAACCCCTGCATAGCAAAAACCGGATCATATCCTTGATCCAAACGGCGCGACGCCTCTGCCCTGTCGATGCGACCAGCGGCATAATCAGCCGCGATGGCGGCCTCGTCCTTCACCCCCGCATTCAGGGCGTAATCCAGATGTTCAACGGAACTCAGCCCCGCCTCCACCGCCTGCCCCAAGGTCAGGGCCATGGGGATATGGCCCGACGTGTTAAACCCGGCGGCCCGCGCCTGCTTCACAGCGTAAAGGAACAGTTCCGGCTTTAGCGTGCTGTCGGTGATCTTGACGAAATCGACCTTCATATCCTTCAATTTGGCGATGGCCTGATCGACCTCCGCCTCGCTGCCGGTCTCCAGCGTCCCTTTCCAGACGGGCTTGATCCCTTCGATCTTCGGACCTGATGACAGAAGGGTCGGGCCGAACAGCTTGCCCTCCGCAATCTGCTGCCGCCAGGACAGCACGTCATAAGGAAGATCGCCCGAACAATCGCGCACCGTCGTGATGCCGTGGGCCACGTAAAGCGGCAACAGCGCCTGGTTCTCGGCAATGAGGGCCGGCCCGCCGCCGAAATGCACATGCATGTCCCACAGGCCGGGGATCAGATAACGGTTTCCGGCATCCAGGCTGCGCGCCGTGTTCCATTCGCCGGCAATCTCCGCATCCGGACCCACGGCCAGGATCTTATCGCCCGCGGTCACCACCGCCTGATCCGGGATCAGGCGTTCCTTCTCCACATCCACGATGGTGGCATGGCGGATGATCAGATCGCCCTGCCCCTTTCCCGTGGCCGGCACGGGCGGGGCCAGGACCAGAACGGTCAGAAGGATAGCGAACAGCTTTTTCATGGGATGGAAACTCCGGCACTCAGGTGCCTCCACCCTAACCCGCGTGGCAGATTATGCGCCAATTGGATATATGGATAAAGATCATCCATAATCTGAATGATGCCACTATGTTCGATCCCCGCCTGCTGCGCGCCTTCGTCACCATCGCGGATACGGGCAGCTTCACTGTTGCCGCCGACCGCCTGCACATGACGCAATCGACGATCAGTCAGCAATTGGGCCGGCTGGAACAATCGGTGGGCCAAGGGCTGATCGACCGCACGGCCCGACCCGTCCGCCCCACCCCGGCGGGGGAACGGCTGCTGGGGCCCGCCCGGCGCATTCTGTCGTTACAGCGGGATGCGGCGGCGATGCTGTCTGATCCGGTGGGCACATCGGTGCTGCGCATCGGGTTGCCAGAGGATATTGCCACGGTGCCCATGATGTCGGTCTTCGCCCGTTTTGCTGCCGGCCACCGCGAAATGCGACTGGACGTCACCACGGGCCTGTCGCGCGACATTGCGCGCAGGTACCAGGGCGGGGATTTCGACATTGCCATCGTGAAGGAGCCAGCGTCACAGGCCGACCATCGGGCCAGTTTCCCCGAACCCATGGCCTGGTTTCAGGCGGCGGATGCCGGTGACGATTGGCCCGACCCCATCCCGCTGGTTGCCTTTCCACCCGGTGCGCTTTACCGGGATGCCATGTTCGAACGGATCGAGGGGATGGGACGCCGCTGGTACATCGCCTTCACCGGCAGTTCGCTGGACAGCGTCGCCGTGGCGGTCGCCACCGGCATGGGCCTGTCGCTGCTGCCGGTGGCCGCCATGGCCGGGCGCTCGGTGCGGCCCTATCAAGGGCTGGGGGCAGCTTCCGCCATGGCCATCTCACTTTACGCCTGGGAGGGCTGCGGCCCTATCGCCGACCTGACCGCGGTGATGGCGACGGTGCTGGCCGAACGCACAGCCACGCCGCCGCCACTTGATCAGGCGGCTACCTGATCACACCAATTATCAATATGCACATCGCGCGGCCAGGGGCTGGCCGTGCGCCCCTCAAGGAGATCCTTCAGGCTCAACAGGAAACCACCCCATTTCGTGCTGCAATGGTGCATGAACTCCACCACTTCCTTCCAGCCTTCGTGCCGGAACAGCAGGATCGTGTAATCCCCCTCCTGTCGCAGGTCCCAGTTGACGTGGGTGCCGACCCATTCGGCCGGCCCGTCAACAACCTGCCAACGCAGATGCGTCGGCATCTCCACGGCCACGACCTTCATGTCAAAGAAGCCACGGTCGCCGAACTGGAAATGCACGACGTCGCCCACGGCCGATCCCTGGCCCGTCGTTCCTTCCGTCCACCATCGCGACAGACCGTCAGCGGTGACCAGCGCGTCAAAGACCGCCTGGGGGGCGACATTCTTGAAACCGATACGGTGCAGGATATCAGGCATCATACTTCCTTTCGGGGGTGAGTAAGGGCATTTCCCGGCGCATGGTCACGCGGGAGGGGTGGACAGGCAGATGAAAGGGGCTCATTACGACGCCCTTAATTCCTATCAGGAAATGGCGTCATCCAGCCGGCGGACGACCTTTTTCCAGCCTTCGCCCATGCTGGTGAAGGCGGTGTCGTTGCGCGGCAGTTCAAAGCCGGCATGGACGACACGCAGCCGCGTCCCAACCGCAACCGGGATCAGGGTGAAGGTGACGATGGTGTCAAGAAGCGAGCCATATCCAACATTTCCGGCGTCGCCGCCGCGCCAGGCATAGGACAGCCGCTCCCCTGGCACGACCTCCAGCACCTCACAACGGATGGTACCATCCCATGCGCCGGCGGCTGTGGTCTGAAAGGTGAATTTCTGTCCGACAATGGCGGCGAAGCCGGTGGGCCGCATCATCCATCTGGCCATCAACTCACCATCGGTCAGTGCGCTCCAGATACGGTCAGGAGGATGGGTGAATATCGCCTCCTCCACGATATCGCGGGTGCGGGGCTTGGTCATACTCACACTCATGGGTCCATTTCCTCCAGTACAGTGCGCAGATCGGCCAGGCGGTCGCGCCAGAAGGCGCGGTAATGGTCCATCCAGGCGGAAAGAGGCTCCAACCCCTCGGCTCGGGCGCGGTAATAAACCTTGCGCCCTTCCGGACGTTCCAGCACCAGACCAGCCTGTTTCAAGGCCTTAAGATGCTGGGACACCGCCCCCTGCGTCACACCACTGCCACGGGTCAGATCAACGACGCTGACCTCCCCTTCGGTGACGATCCGCTCGAACATGCCGCGCCGCGTCGGGTCCGCCAGCGCGCGCATGATATGGTTGATGGTTTCGGCTTCGATCATGGAAAATCATTAGTACAGACTAAATCATGAGTCAACACTAATGATTCACTTGCGCCTTTTCAGCAGCAGACCCAGAAGTGCGAAGCCGCCACCCAACAGGCAGGTTCCTTCCCAGCCAAAGGCCGCCCAGACGCGGATGGCGCTAGCCGACCCTAATGCGCCCCCTAGAAACATGCCCGTCATGAACAGGGTGTTGATCCGGCTACGCGCGGCCGGGTCCAGGGCAAAAATCTGTTGCTGATGCGACACCAGTGCCCCCTGGATGCCGAAATCCAACAAAATGACGCCAACAACCAACGCCGCCAAACCAGCCCAGATCCCGAACAGCACCCAAGCTGCCAGGGTTACAGCGGCACCCAGCCAGATGGCCGGATGCGCCCCATGCCGGTCGGCCAGACGCCCGGCCACAGGTGCCGCCAGGATGCCGACCGCACCCACCACCCCGAACAGGCCCGCGACCTGCGCCCCCCACCCAAACGCTTCCAGCCGGAAGGCCAGAACCGTCCAGAACACCGTGAAAGAGGCAAACAGGGTGGCCTGCACCAGCGTGGCCGCGCGCAACACCTGTTCCCGCCGCCACAGGTCAATCAGTGACCGCATGATCGCGGCGTACTGGGGACGCGGTCCCGTGCGCGTCTCCACCTCCTCCGGCAGGACCAGGACCATCAGCACCGCACCGAACAACGCGAGCGGCACACCAAGCCAGAACATCTCCCGCCACCCGGCATGTGCCGCGACGAACCCGGCCAAGGTCCGGCTGAACAGGATGCCCGACAGCAGGCCCGCCATCACGGTCCCCACCGTCGCTCCGCGCCGTTCCGGGCTGGACAGGCTGGCGGCCAGCGGCACGATCTGTTGTGCCACTGTCGCCATCGCCCCGACCAGCAGAGAGGACAGCGACAGCAGCAGCGGCGATGGCGCCACCGCCGTCAGCGACAGGGCTAGCGACAGCGCCATGAACTGCCCGATGATCAGCCAGCGCCGGGGCAGCATGTCACCCAGCGGCACCAAAAAGAACAGGCCCAGTGCATAGCCAAGCTGGGTGGCAGTGGAAACCGGCCCCGCCCCGCCCTGCCGCTGGAACTCCGCGCTGATCAGGCCCAGCATGGGCTGATTATAATAGATGTTGGCGACGGCAAGCCCCGCCGCCGTTGCCATGCCGAACAGGGCGTCCTTGCCCATGGGGGTGGCGACGGTCTGCTGATGGAAACTGGACGATTGCATCTCCGGGTCCTCTTCCCGATTGCTGCGACGGACATCATCTATGCTGGAAACGGTTTTCGTTTTAGTGTGAGGGATCGTTAAGCCAGTATAACGGAAATCGTTACAATGGACACGCAAGACGCCCTGGTCTTCACCCATGTGGTCAGCGCCGGCAGTTTGGCTGGGGCGGCACGACGGCTGGGCATCACGCCTATGGCGGCAACACGCCGGCTGGCCAGCCTGGAGGCGCAACTGGGGGTGCGGCTTCTGCATCGCAGTACGCGTGCCTTATCCCTGACGCCGGAGGGGGAGACCTTCCTGCCCTATGCACAGGCCCTGCTGGACAGCGAAGCGGAAGCCATGGCCCGCCTGCGGTCAGACAAGGCGGCGGCCACGGGACTTCTGCGGGTTTCCACCACCGTGGCCTTCGGCACCCGCTATGTGGCGCCGCTGGTGCCGCGCCTGCTGGACCGTCATCCGGAATTGCGCATCGCGCTGGACCTGTCCGACACGATGCCCGACCTGATCGCCAGCGGTACTGACCTTGCCATCCGCATTGCCCGCCTGCGCGACAGCGGGCTGATCGCGCGCAAGCTGGCCGATAATCACCGCCTGCTGGTGGCCAGCCCGGATTATCTGGCCCGTCACGGGCACCCCGCCACCACCGCCGATCTGGCTGGGCATTCCTGTCTGTCCCTGTTCGGGATCAGCCATTGGACCTTCATCGCCGATGGGGCCGAAAAACATGTGCGCCTGAACAGCCGCTTTACCGCCAGCAATGTCCAGGGCTGCCGTGCCGCCGCCCGTGCCGGGGGCGGCATCACCCTTCTGTCGGAATGGAACGTGGCGCAAGACCTCGCCAATGGCCGGCTGGTCCGCGTCGATCTGGCCGATGCGTCGCCGGAACCCATCAATATCTGGGCCGTCTATCCCACCAACCGGCTGCTGCCACAGAAGGTACGGGTATTCATCACGGAACTGCGCGCAGCCCTGACCGCCGACGGAATGAAGGTGACGCCAGAAAAATAAACGCGGACTAACTTTATCTGCGTTTTTACGCTTGACGCACCAAACGCGGATCGATAAAGTCCGCGTTATGGCACACATCACCGTAAGCGTTGAATATGGGATACACGGCCTGCTCTGGCTGATCGGGAATGAGGATGCGGCCCTGTCCAGCCGTGACCTCGCCGAACTTCAGGGTATTTCGCCCAGCTTCCTGGCCAAGATTTTCCAGAAACTGGAAAAGGCCGGGATCGTGAGGGCGAGTGAGGGGGTCAGGGGCGGCTACCGTCTGGCCCGCCCGGCGAACGAGATCACGTTCCTGGCGATCGTGGACGCGATCGAAGGGGACAAGCCCCTGTTCGACTGTCAGGAAATCCGGGGCCGCTGTGCCGTGTTCGGCAATAATCCGCCGGGCTGGGCTACCTCAGGCGTCTGTGCGGTGCATGCCGCCATGATGCAAGCGGAAAAGGCCATGCGCGACAGTCTCGCGTCGCAGACCCTGGGCAACGTGGCCCAGCGTTTCGGGTCAAAGGCGCCGGAGGAATTCTTCACCGATATCCAGGCCTGGATTGGGGACCGCATGCAGGGACGCACCGCACGCGGCGGCCGTCCCTCCCGTGACGATCAGGACTGACCTCATTTCTATTTGAGAAACCAGCGGCGGACAGTCGCCCGCCGACGCCACCCCTTTGTCCATCTTTCCCCGACCCGTCGCCCGGCGGGAACGGTTCCCCATGCCCATCGACAAGAGGATAAGACCATGACCAAGCAGATCATCATCGCCGGTTCCGGCTTCGCCGGCCTCTGGGCCGCCCTGTCCGCCGCCCGCGCCGTGCATCTGGCCGGCAAGGGAGAAGAGGTGGCGATCACCATGATCTCCCCCACCCCCAACCTGATCATCCGCCCCCGCCTGTACGAGGCGGTGCTGGAGAATATGGCGCCCGACATCTCCGCCCTGCTGACCGCCGTCGGCGTCATGCATCTGCCAGGGATCGTCGACAGCATCGATGCGGACCACAAGCAGGTGACCTTCCTGCCCCGTGATGGCGCGCCGCAGACCCTTTCTTATGATCGGTTCGTGCTGGCCACAGGCAGCCGTCTGTTCACGCCGCCCATTCCAGGCCTGAAAGAGTTTGGCTTTAATGTCGATACGCTGGACGGCGCACAGGCGCTGGACGCGCATCTGAAATCGCTGGCCAGCCGGCCCGAAAGCCTGGGCCGCAACACAGTGGTTGTCGCCGGCGGCGGCTTCACGGGCCTGGAAACCGCCACCGAAATCCCCACCCGCCTGCGCGCCATCCTGGGCGAACAGGCCGCCATCCGCACCATCATCGTCGATACAGCGCGGGAGATCGGATCGGAATTCGGCACCGGCCCCCTGCCCGTCATCCGCGAAGCCCTGGCGGAAACCGGGGTGGAGCCACGCGCCGGCCTGCGCGTCGCCGCCATCGACGCCGACAGCGTCACCCTGTCGGACGGCGAACGTATCCCCGCCCAGACGGTGATCTGGACCGCCGGCATGCGCGCCCATCCGCTGGCGGCACAGGTGCCGGGCGACCATGACAATCTGGGCCGCGTGGTGGGCGATGCATTCCTGCGGGCACCCGCCGCCGATGGCATCTTCGTCACCGGCGACGCGGTCCGCGCGGCCACCGATAATATCGGCAATGTCGCCCCCATGACCTGTCAGCATGGGCTGAGTCTGGGCCGTGTCGCCGGCCATAATGCGGCGGCTGAACTGGTGGGCCTTCCCACCCACCCCTACAGCCAGCCGAAATATGTCACATGCCTGGACCTGGGCCCCTGGGGTGCCCTTTATACCGAGGGCTGGGACCGGCAGGTGCGCTTCACGCGGGAAGAAGGCAAGAAGATCAAGCAGGAGATCAACCAGATCTGGATCTACCCGCCCGCACCCGACCGCGACGCCGTCTTTGCCGTCGCCAATCCGGATTATGTGATCGTCCCCTGACCATGGACCCTGTCGGCGTGACCTCAGAACCGCGCCGACAGACCGCCCACGAAGCGACGGGGGGCACCGGGCGACAGGAAACGAGCATCCTCGAACCCCATCTCATCCGCCTCCCCATAGATGCCGAAGGTCGCGTAGCGGCGGTCGAACAGATTATCGACCCGCGCATGCAAGCTCACACCGTCCAGAACCTGATAGCGGGCCGACAGGTTGAACAGGGCAAAGCCGCCGATCGGGTCGGTCAGGTTCGCCTCGTCCCCGCGCAGATAGCGGCTGGATGAATATTGCATCTCCGCCCCAACGATCAGCCCATCCGTCACCGCCACATCCGCGCCGATCTTCAGGCTGTGCAGGGGGATGCCGGGAATGCGGTCGCCACGGTGCACCGCGATCTCCCCTTTCTCGTTCGCCTCCGGATTGTCCGGGGCCTGGATGGACAGGGGCGTACGGAAACTGGCCCTGACCAGGGCGTAATCAGCAAACCAGCTGACGGCGCCCGCCTCCCCGGAAAGCCCGGCCTCCAAACCTTGGCGCCGCGTGCGCCCGACATTGTCGAAATAGCCGGTGCCCACAATCGGGCCGGCGGAAATGAAAATGATGTCGTCACGGTTATCAGTGCGAAAGGCCGACAGCGACCACTCCACCACACCTCCAGACAAACGCCCCCGCGCGCCCATTTCCCATGTCCGCGAGCGCACATCGTCCAACGGCGGATCAGCCAGGAAGGCATTGGGGAAGCGGCACGGCTTTTCCGGGTCGGCGCAGGACAGTTCCGCCGGTGTCGGGATACGGTTGCTCTCATTCACCGCCGCGTAAAGCGTGGTGCCGACGCCCGCATTCCAGGCCAGCCCGACACCGGGGTTCAGTGCCGTGTAGGTGTGATCCCCATCCAGATCATCGCCCAACTGGTCACGCAGGCGCAGATCGGCATGGGTCAGGCGCAGCGCCCCCGTCAGATGCAGGTCGGGCGTCAGGGACAGCGTGTCGGAAAGGCTGGCCCCCGCAATCCAGGACCGGGTCTTCAGCCCGACATTGAACTCCTCATTGCCGATGGCGATGCCCAGGCTTTCCACGCCGCGCGTCGCATCCAACTCGCCTAGTTCCGTCCCGCTGCCATAACGGGTGCGGGCATGTTCCAGGCTGGCCCCCAGGATCAGGATATTGTCCATGCCGCCCAACGCGCCTGCCTGTCGTGCCTGCAGGCTGATCCCCTGACCGTCGGTGCGGGTCCGGGTGCGGTTGAACACGGCGTCCGGCTCGTCCTCCAGACCCGTGACGGGGCGGCCATCGGCCCCAATCACGGGTTCCAGATCGTCGCCTTCCTCAAAACAGAGGCCGGTGCCGCATTCCTCAAACTCCCCCTGGTCGCCATTCGCTGTGCGCCGTTTCAGGTGACGCCAGTAACCGGCAGCGCGCAGGGTCCAGCCATCGCCGACCTCCGTCTTCCCACGGAAAGCCAGCGCCAGAAGGTCGCTGTCGGTGGCATCGGGATGGGTGAACACCCCGCGCCGGTTCTCCGCCAGCAGATCGCCCGGTGCCGCGCCATTGCCCGTCAGGTCCGACGTCGCAGCCGTTAGGGAGACGCCAAACTCCGTCGCTGCATCGGGCCGGTAAAGGACGTCGCCATAGGCGCGCGAAAGGCGGTTGGGCGAAAAATCGCGCCAGCCATCATCCCGCCCCTTCGACAGGCCCAGATAGTAACCTACATCGCCATCGCTGCCCCCGGCCTCTGCCGTGATGGACAGGAAATCATCCGACCCGGCGCTGATATCCCCGCCCAGTCCCTGGTAGGCGAACCCATCCTTCATGGACAGGATCACGGCCCCGCCCAGGCTGTTCGGGCCGAAAACCGGGTTGGACCCCGCCACCACCTGTGCCTGACGGATGGCGAACACAGGCAACAGGTCCCATTGCACCACATCGCCAAACGCCTCATTCACCCGCATCCCGTCCTGATAGACGACGACGCCTTGCGGCTCGCCCAGGGCCGGGGCCGCCGTGAACCCGCGCAGGGTCAACCCCTGCTGCCAGGGATTGCCCAGACTGTCGATGGCGGCCACCGCGCCCAGTCGGCGTTGCAGCCCCTCCGTCGCGGTGACCGTGCCGGGCCTGTTCATCTCTGCATCGTCCAGGCTGCGTCCGCTGGCCGGCAACCTGTCCAACGGCACGCCTTCGCGCCCGCCGGCGGTTCCGATCACGATCACCTCCTCCGTCCGCGCCACGGGGTCGGCAAGGGCAGCCTGCGTCAGCAAGGCGGTGGTCAGCAGGCACAGCGTATGGGTGCGGCGCATCATTTCGTCCCCGGAACATGTATTTGTTGCCGCTATTGGGACGTCGGGCCGGGGTTGGCAGCAATTGGACCATCGGGGCAGTCAGATATCCCTGACTGGGCGGGACAATTATCCTGATACTTTTGGTCAGTGGCGGATGAGGGTGCGGCGGTATTAGCCTAGTATTTTCAGCCTGTTCTGAAGGGAATGACGGCTTGTCCCTGCGGTGGCGGATCATTCTGCTGGTAATGCTCGCGGCGGCCCTGTCGGCCCTGGCCGGATTGGCGGTGACAATTGGAGGGGCTCGCGTCGCCGTGCGGGCAGAGACCGAGGCGGCACTCAATCAGGCCCGCACGCAACCCGCCGTGATTACCGGCCATGCCCGCCATGTCACCCACCTGTTCGTTCCCGACGGCACCGCTATCCCGCCCCCCAACCCCTCGCATCCCGGCGTGCCCAGCTGGTTCGTAGCCCTGATCTGGGATGGCGCTCCCGATATCCTGCTGGCAGCACCCGGCGGCCAATGGCTGCTGCGCGCCGATCCGGTGGACGAGGTGGCGGAGGTCTGGTCCGATACGGCGGCGCTGGCCTGGACGGCTTTGGTGATGCTGGCCCTGCTGCTGGCTGCCTTGCATGTGCTGGTCGGGCGTGCGCTGGCCCCATTGCACGGGTTTGCACAGGCCCTGGACCGGCTGGCGCAGGGTCAGGCCGCCGGCACGCCAACCGGGGACAATATCCCGGAACTGACCACCATCGGGCAGCGTATTGCCCATCTGGACCGGGAGTTGACAGTGGCACGCGCGGAAAACGCCGCCCTGTCACACAGCCTGATTGCCCTGCAGGATCAGGAACGTGCCCAACTGGCCAGGGACCTGCATGATGAGCTGGGGCCCATGCTGTTCGGTATCCGGGTCGATGCCCATGCCATCGCGCGGGCCGCCGGCACGGGGCCGGTCCCCGCCGCCGACGCCATCGCGCGGGCCGATGCCATCGCCAATGCCGCTGCCGGTATCCGCGACCTGTCGCGCCGTATCCTGAACCGGCTGCGCCCCATGGGGCTGGACCATTTGCATGCGGCTGACATCCTGCGCGACCTGATGGACGGTCTGGCGCGACAGCATACGGACATCCGCTTCACCACCAGCCTGGATGACGATGCCTTCACCCGATCCGAAGCCGCCGACCTGACCCTGTACCGCATCGCCCATGAAGCGCTGCTGAACGCCCTGCGCCATGGCAGGCCGACGCATGTCGGCCTTTCAATCGAGGGCGATGATCAGGGCGTAACCCTGCGCGTCACCGACAATGGCGGTGGCCTGGGCAATGACGCGCCGGCGGGCCATGGCATCATCGGCATGCGTGAACGGGTGCGTGCCCTGGGCGGGGATTTCACGATCCTGACTGACGATGCCGGCCTGACCCTGGTGCAGGCCACCCTGCCTGTACCGCTTTCATCCCCCCAGACACAGGAACATCATGGCTGATGCCGCTCCCTTGATCCTGGTCGTTGATGACCATGCCATCGTGCGCGGCGGCTGCCGGCAATTGCTGGAACCGCCTTTGTCCCGCTTCCGTGTGGTGGAAGCCGCCGATGGCATAGCCGCCCGCGAACAGGTGGCTCGACATAATCCCGATCTGGTGGTGGCCGACTTGAACCTGCCCGGCACGCCCAGCGGACTGGACCTTGTCCGGGAACTGACGGGCGCCGGGCGGCGGGTGGTGGTGTTTTCCATGCATGAAACACCGGGCATCGCAGGCCGCTGCCTGGAAGTGGGGGCCGCCGCTTATGTCACCAAATCGGACGCGCCCGACGCGCTGGTACAGGCGACGGAGGCGGCCCTGCGCGGTGACCGCTGGCTGTCCGCCGACATCGCCCGTGCCCTGGCCCTGCCCAACCGTGAGGGTGACCTGACGGAGCGGGAGGCCGAACTCCTGGATATTCTGGCGGACACAACGGACCTGGATGATGTCGGACGCCGGCTGGGTATCAGCTACAAAACCGTCGCCAATACCCTGGTCCGCCTGCGCAACCGCTTCGGCGTCCGACGCACCGCAGATCTGGTCAGGGTGGCGGTGCAGCGGCGGACCGGGGGTTAGGCCACCACCCCCATCACCACCGCCGCGCCGCTATCCCCGATCAGGGACGCCGCCCGCGCCGGTGCCGCCGCCGCGATAGCGGTGGATATTGCATCGGCCATCGTCGCCGTCGCCGCAGCGACACTGACCTGCCGCCACGCCGTCGCCGGTCGTCCCACGACAGGGTCCAGGATATGCCCGAACCGTCCCGCCGCATCGATCAAGGTACCGCGCGGGGCGGACGTGGCGATGGCCCGGCCCGACACGGGCACGGTGGACAGGATGCGTCCCACCGCATCCGGATCGGCAATGCCCAGTTGCCATTCCTGCCCATCCCCGCGCCGTCCAATCCCGCGCGGTTCCCCCATATCGACCAGCATATGCCCCACCCCATGGGACAGCAGCAGATCGGTCACCCGGTCAGTGATATAGCCCTGGGCGATGCCGTTCAGGGTCAGCTGCGTGCCGGGGGCCAACCGCACCCGGTCGCGCGCCACCTCAACCCGCCACCACCCGACCGTGCCCATGGCGGCGTGCAGAGTCTCCGCCTCCGGCGCCTCGCCCCGGTACAGGTCCCATAGCGGCTGTACCGTCGGATCGAACGCCCCGCCTGTGGCCGCCGCCACCGACAGCGCCTGACGCAGCAGGTCGGTGAAGGCGGCGGGCGGGTCGCCAACCTCCCCCTCCCGGTTCAGGCGAGACAACAGGCTGTCGGGCCGGTGCAGGCTGAACAGCCCCTCCATCGCATCCACCAGCGCCACGACCCGCGACACCAGCCGCAGCGCCACCCCTTGCTCCACCCCATGCAAGGTCAGGCTGGCGGGTCCGCCCATGGCCTGCCCGGTCCAGGTGACGGGCGATGGTTGGCGGGGCCACAGGGCGACACCCGCCCCGGCCAGCGCCACCGCTGACAGGCGCAGCACGCGACGGCGGCTGATCCGGGTTTCAGGCGGCATGACCATTCCTCTTCCCCCCGATGCGCGCCGCCGCCCCGGCCCCATGTTTGGTGGCCACGACCAGCGGCACACAGCGCCCTTCATCGGCATAGATGCCGACACAATCCAGGCACTGGAAACACTCGTCATAACGGATGGAACCATCGCGGCGGATGGCCTTGTAACGGCAGCGCGCGGTGCAAAGCTGACACGGACTGCCGCAGGCCGTCCGCCTGGGTATCCAGTCCAGCACCCGCAACCGCCCCGCCAGGGCCAGGAATGCGCCCAGCGGACAGACATAGCGGCAGAACGGCTTGAACATCACCGTCCCCAGCAGCAGCCAGAACCCAGCATAGATCACAAAGGGCAGGTCGCGCAGGAAGGTCAGGGTGATGGCCGTCTTGAACGGCTCCACCTCCGCCACCGTCTCGGCCTCTGTCGGCGCGATCAGGGCGGTGACCAGCAGCACCGCCAGCACCCCGTATTTCAGCAGCACCAGCCGACCGTCCAGCCATCCCGGCACCCGCATCTGCCGCAGCCGCAGCAGGCGGCCCAGCGCATCGGCAATTTCCTGCAAGGCCCCGAACGGGCACAGCCAGCCGCAGAACGTCCCCCGTCCCCAGATGATCGACGCCACCGCGACATAGGCCCAAAGCAGCAGGGAAATGGGATCGTAGAGCAGGAAGCCGAAATCCATCCCCCGCGCGGCCCCCTTCACCAGCCCCTGCACCGTCACGATGGACAGCTGCCCCTGCGCATAGATGCCGACAAAGCCCAGCGTCACCGCCAGAAACCCCATCCGCATCCAGTAGAACAGCCGCTCCCGCCGGGACAGGCGGGTCTGTGCGATCAACCCCGCTGTCAGGCCCAGCAGCATCAGGCCCAGCACTGATAGCTCGGGCAACCGGCTACCCCAGGCCAGCAACCATTCCGGCGTCGGTTCCTCCACCAATGGCCGGGTGAACAGGTCGGGCGGCAGCGCGTAATCCAGGGGGAAATCCTGTATGCCCTGCTCCGGTCGGATCACGCCCTTTTCCCGGATAACGCGCAGCGACAGGGTCCAGGGGCTGGCCGGGTCGAAAGCGGCGGAACCGTCGATGCGGAACAGCCGTACCTCATCCGCCGCCGGTACCCCGGCGGGCAGGGTGTAATCATGCACCATGTCGCGGATATTAACGGGAAAGCCGGCTTGGCGGACCGACAGCCGGTCCGGCACGGTCGCCGGCACAAAATCCGGGCCGGTATAGGAATAGCGCCCGCTGGACATCACCAGCAGCGCCTCCTCCCCCGGCTGCAACCGCGCCATCAGATGGGCATGCTGCGCGTCACCCAGCAGGGAACGACCAATACCGGGACTGTTCAGATAGGCGACCCATAGGTGGATAAAGGTACCATCGGGGTCCGGCTCCCCCTCCGGGTCCAGACCCGCAAAGACAGTGCCCTTATACGCCGCCTCCACCTGTGCGTTGCTAAGACGCAGGTGGCGGACAAAGCCCTTTTCCACCAGCGCCGCCCAATCCATAACGGCACCAGCATCGGCGCGAGGCAACGATTTCGGCTTGGGCGCAATAGCCGCCATCTTGACCTGCGCCACCTTGGTCGCCGCACCCAGGATGCTCAGGTTGGCGATGCGCAGGCTGGCCGTGGCCTTTGCCACCCCGTCCAGTGTGACGGATGTGCTGCCCGCCCGGTCGGACGCGCCATACTGGCTGCCGATCTTGATATTCTGCCGGATGGTCAGGCCGCGATACTGGGTCAGGAAATCAGCGAAGGGCTGCGGGCCCAGCCCATCCACGAACACCGGCTCATGCTGCGACACGATCCGCACATCCAGCAGCCGGCCCGTATCATCCATGGCGACCGACAGGTTCATGGGCGTACCGGAAAATCCCGGAATGGGCGTCAGGCTCCCCGTCTCAAAGATGTAGCCCGCCACCATCCCCGCCTTGATCAGCGGCCAGGCCGGCACGTCCTTGTCCTTCTCCCCCAGGCTGTAGCCGTCGGGCAGCAGGCGGGCCATCTCCGCCTCGCTCAACGCCGCCCGCGCCGGCCCGGCAGATATCAGCAGCAGCAACAGGACCCAGCGCAGCAGCATCGCTTCCCCCAACTGTTGGGAAAAGGCTAAGTTGCGGGGCGGGCGGCGGGAATTGGACTTTGGTTTCAGGGGCGGCCCCTTACCGCCGGCACAGGCTCTCCCCTTCATCATCGCCCAGACTATCCAGCGGGGTGCGTTGGTGCAGGTAACCTTCCTGGGGCGAGACGGAGACCAGCAGGCGGGGAGAGGTGATCAGGATCGGTTGTCGCAACTGCCCGTCCCAAGGGCGAAAGCTCAACGCCTGTCCCTTGAACGCCGCCAGGGTGAAGCCGGGATCTTTCAGAGCCGCCGCAACCGCCACCGTATCCCCGCCCTTCACCTTGCCCGCCGCCTCCGTCACGGCGCGCACCGCCGTCCAGGCGGCGTAGTCGCGTTCGGTCATCACCCGTCCCGCCAGGACCTGAAACCGGTTCTGAAGCTGCGTGCCGCCCCATTGTTCAAACACCCGCGACCATGCGGTGGGCGTCAGTTCGGCGGTCCCCGCCACGGGGCGGGGCCGTGCCGCACGGTAGGACAGGAAATCACCGAACGCCCCGTCCTCGTCTGCAACAATCAGCACGTCATGGTCGGCCCCGCGCGTGAAGGTGGACACCACGTCACGCTCATTGCTGAAGCCGTCATCGGTGCGGGAATGGCCGACATCGAAGGTCCAGTCCTTCTCCTCCACGATCTTCGCCCCCAGCCGTTTGGCGGTGCGGCGCACGGCATCGGCAAAGGGCTTGTCCCCCGGCCCCGCACCGGTGACCAGAAACCAGCTGGTCCAGCGCCGGGTAACCAGATACTGGCCCAGCGCGTCGGCCAGCATGCGCCGACTGGGGATGGTATGGAGCAGGTTGGCACGGCACTGCGCGTTGCGCAGGCCATCATCGCGGGCCCGTGCGTTAAGCACCAATGCCCCCTTGGCCGCCGCCTTGTCCGCCACGCGCAGCAAGGCATCGCTGGGCAGATCGGCGACGATGAAGCGCACGCCCTGGCCCAGCAGGGCATCCACATCACCCTCCCGCCCCTCCACCAGGGTAAACTCCTTCTTCAGGAACCGGCCCGTGACATTGCCATCCTGAATGCCCAGACGCGCGCCCATCAGCGCCCCGTCGCGGATAACGGGGTCCAGAAAGGAAAGGGGCGTGGCGGGCGGATCGTCGGTGCCGAGGAAGCCGATGGCAAGGCGGGCAATCCCCGCCCCCGGCCTCGCCGCCGGATCGGTGGCCAGCGCGGGAAGCGCACAGTATAAAGCCAGGGCAAGCAACAGGGCGCGCAGCATGTAACATCCCCCTCGTCATCGACGCGGATCTCCCTCCCCGGATAGGCCCGCGCGCGCAGGCGTGACATTGCACTATGGTCTAAGCGATGGGGCCGGTGGGACAGCTTGGCAAGCACCCGTCCGTCACCTTACCATCAACGGTCAAAGCACCGGCGCAGTGCCGGGGTTTCGTGAACCGAGGTCCAGGGGCGTATGCCGCAAATGCCAACCCGGTTGCTGGTGCGGGCCTGCACACATCTGGCGGACCCGGCGGCGGCCATCGACGAGCTTCACAGTAGCCTGACAGCCGCCGATCCGGCGCTGATCGTGCTGTTCTGCTCCTCCCACTACGATCTGTCTGCCGTTGCAGCCTCGCTGCGCGCCCGCTTTCCGGGCGTGCCGGCCATCGGCTGCACGACGTCGGGGGAATTGACGCCGCTTGGCTATATGGATGGCTCCATCACGGCGGTGGCCTTCCCCAAGGGTGATTTTGCGGCCACCATCGCGCGCTTCGATCATGTCAGCCGGTTTGAGATAGGCGACGCCAAGCCCAAGGTACGCGACCTTCTGGCCGAGGCGGAGGATACCGCCATCGAAATGGGCCCGGACGCCCGCCATGTCGCCCTGTTCCTGGTCGATGGGCTGTGCGTGAAGGAAGAACTGATTATCAGCGCCTTGCATGACGCGCTGGGTGGGCTGCCCCTGATCGGCGGGTCAGCGGGCGACGACATGCGGTTCGAGGCGACGCATGTCCTGCATGACGGGGAATTCCATGTCGATGCCGGTGTCCTGCTGATCCTCACCACAACGCGGCCCTTCAAGGTCTTCCGCAATCAGCATTTCGTTCATACCGATCAGAAGATGGTGGTCACCCAGGCTGACCCCACCCGCCGCATCGTGACCGAAATTAATGCCGAGCCGGCGGCCCGCGAATATGCCCGCATGGTCGGGCTGGAAGGCGAGCCGCTGACGCCCATGATCTTCGCCTCATATCCCGTCGTGGTCCGGGTGGGCGGGGAATATTATGTCCGCTCCATCCAGAAGGTGAACGAGGATGAAAGCCTGACCTTCTTCTGCGCCATTGATGAGGGCATCGTGCTGACGGTGGCGACCGGTGTGGATATCGTACGCAACCTTCAGGAACTGTTCGACGGTTTGACGGCAGAGATCGGGAAGCCCGATCTGATCCTGGGCTTTGACTGCGTTTTCCGCTCCCTGGAGTTGGAGCAGAAGCAGCTTAAACAGGCGGCGTCGAAGGTGCTGGCCAGCCAGAATGTCGTGGGCTTCTGCACCTATGGCGAACAGTATAACGCCATGCATGTGAACCAGACCTTCACCGGTCTCGCTATAGGTGCGCGATGAGCGCCCTGCCCGATCCCGCCAACGACCTGCCCACGCCGGAGCAGGAGCGTATCGCGCTCTTGGAGCGGGAGAACTGGAAGCTGAAGCGCATCAACAAGGCGCTGATGGACCGGGTCGAACGGTCCATGGACTATCATGGCAGCGCCTTCTCCCTATTCCAGACCGCCATTGTCCTGGAAAGCCGGGTGCGCGAACGCACCCAGCAGGTGGAAGAAACCCTGCGCGAGCTGGAAGCGTCCAACGGGGAACTGGCGCGCGCCAAGGAAGCGGCGGAAACGGCGCAGACACGGCTGGCCGAGGCCATTGAAAGCGTGAATGAGGGGTTTGCCCTGTTCGATGCCGATGACCGGCTGGTCCTGTGCAACCAGACCTATCTGTCGCTCTGGCCCGCCATCGCCGACCAGATCCGGCCGGGAATCAGTTTTGGTGAGATCGCGCAGATGGCGGTGTCGCGCGGGTCGGTGGTGCCGGATACCGCCGGCCCCGACCGCTGGGTCCGCGAAAGGGTGGCGCAGCATGCAGGCGCCGACGGCACACATGTCCATGCCCTGGCCGACGGGCGCTGGATACAGATCAATGAACGGCGCACCCGCGATGGTGGCATCGTCGGCATCTATACCGACATCACCGATGTGAAGGAACGCGACGCCCGCGACGGGCAGGAACGCATCCGCCTGATCACCGACGCCATGCCCGCCCTGATCGCCTATGTCGATGCGGAGGAAACCTACCGTTTCGTGAACCGCCGCTATGGCGAGATGTTCCGCCGCCCCCGGCATGAGATCGTGGGATCGACCATGCGCGAATTGCTGGGTGAGGAGGAATATCGCCGCCGCCGCCCGCATATCGGCACCGTCATGGCGGGACAGGAAACACAGTTCGACCTGGAATTCGATACGCGGTCGGGCAAACGCTATTCCCAGGCAACCTATGTCCCGCATTTCGCACCCGATGGCGCGGTGCTGGGCTTCTTCTCCCTGATCCAGGATGTGACCGAACGCCGCCGCGCAGCCGAAGACCTGCGCGAAGCGAACGAAGGCCTGGAACGCCGCGTCGCCGAACGCACCGCCGCCCTGAAGCAGGAGATTACCGAACGTCAGCAGATCGAGGAAAAGCTGCGGGAGGCGAAAACCGCCGCCGAACAGGCCAACCTGTCCAAGACCAAGTTCCTGGCCGCCGCCAGCCACGACCTTCTTCAGCCGCTGAACGCGGCCCGCCTGTTCGTGTCCGCCTTGACCGAAGGAGAGCACGAGGCCGGCACGCGCATGCTGGTGGAAAAGACCGATGCCGCCCTGCTGTCGGTCGAAGACCTGCTGGAAGCGCTGCTGGATATTTCCAAGCTGGATGCTGGCGTGGTGCAGCCACAGTTGGATGATTTCCCGCTGGCCATGCTGCTGACATCCATGCAGGCCGAATATGCGCCGGTGGCCAAGGAACGCGGGCTGGATCTGCGCGTCCTGCCCTGCAAGGCCATTGTCCATACCGACATGCGCCTGCTCCGCCGCATCCTGCAGAACTTCGTCTCCAATGCCCTGCGGTACACCCGCACAGGCCGCGTACTGGTTGGCTGCCGACGGGTGGCGGACGGGGTGCGGATCGAGGTGCTGGACACCGGCCCCGGCATCCCGGCGGACAAGCTGGATGAAGTGTTTGAGGAGTTCCGCCGTCTGGAAGGCACCGACCGTCCAGCCGGGCGCGACCGGGGCATGGGGCTGGGCCTTGCCATCGTTCAGCGGGCGGGCCGCATGCTGAACACGCCCATCGGCCTGCGCTCCCGCGTCGGGAAGGGATCGGCCTTTACCGTCACGGTACCACTGGGCAGCAAGAAACGCCCCGCCCCGCCCAGTGCCACGCGCAGCACAGCACCCGCCAGCCCCCTGACCGGTGCGCGTATCCTGGTCATCGATAATGAACAGGCCATTCTGGACGGGATGGGCGCGCTGCTGCGCGGCTGGGGCTGTCAGGTGCAGGTGGCACCCTGCGCCGACAGCGCCATGGACGCCCTGCCCGCCCTGGGTGGCTGGCCCGATGTGATCATTGCTGATTACCATCTGGAAAACGGCGCCATCGGCGTCGACGCCATCGCCCGCATCATCCAGGCGCGCGGCCATGACATCCCCGCCATGGTCATCACGGCCAACCGCACGGCGGAAATCCATGAACGGGTGCAGCACGACGGCTATGCCCTGCTGACCAAACCCGTAAAGCCCGCACAATTGCGGGCCTTGGTGACACAGCTGATCGGGTAGACCGGGGAGCATGGCCCCCCGGCCCAAACCTCACGCAATCTTGCGCAGTTCGTCGCGGACATTGTCGACGCGCTGGTTGGCGGTGCGGGTGGACAGCACGATCTCATCCATATTGTGGTGGATCAGGGCCACATCACCCGATGCGCCGCGCATGTTGGCGTTCATCAACCGGGCCACCGCACTCTGTTCCTCAACCGCGGAACAGGTGCCGATAACATAGCCGCGCACCGCGTCGATGGCGCCACGGATGGCGTGAAGCTTCTCCGCCACGTCACCCGACACGTCCTGCAAATTCACGATCTCCTTGGAGATCAGCTGCGTCGCCTCTGCCGCCTGCCGGGCCAGGGACTTCACCTCTCCCGCCACGACCGCGAAGCCACGGCCAGCCTCGCCGGCGCGCGCACTTTCGATGGTGGCGTTCAGGGCCAGCATGTTAATACGTCCGGCAATATCGCCGATCAGCTTGACGATGCCGTCCATGGCCTGGGTGCCGCGCACCAGCTTCTCAGTTGCCTGATCCACCACCTGCGCCTCACTATAGGCCTGCTCGGTGGCTTCCTTGGACCGGGTCATGCTCTGCGCGATCTCGCGGATGGAGGCATCAAGCTGCTCGGAGCCGCTGGCGATGGCCTGCACATTTTCCGAGGTACGCTGCGATGCCGCCGACGCATCCTCCGCCTGGGCATTGGAGGCCTGAACGGCAGCGACGATGTCGCCCAGATACTTCTGGACCGCCGCGAGCGTCTCTTCCGTCTGGTGTCGTGCCTCAACCGCTGCGGTCACGTCACTGGCGAACTTCACCACCTTGATCGGCTTGCCATTGCCATCCAGGATGGGGTTGTAGGTCGCCTGGATGTAAACGACGCGGCCACCGGCAGCGATACGCTTGTATTCCGCCTGGCTGAACCGACCGGCGCGCAGGCCCTGCCAGAAGCTGGCATAGGCGGGGCTGGACACTTCCTGCGGATCGACAAACATCGAGTGTTTACGGCCCTGGATCTGGTCCAGCCGGTAACCCATGACCTTCAGGAAATTGGCATTGGCGGTCAGGACAGTGCCATCCATGTCGAATTCAATGACGGCCTGCGCCCGGTCCAGCGCTGCCAACTGGCCTTCCTGATCCCGGCTGTTCTGATGTTCGGCGGTGGCGTCGGTCGCAACCTTGACCACCTTCACCACGCGGCCCTTGCGGTCCAGGACGGGGTTATAGGAACCATGGATCCAGACCTCGCGCCCGCCCTTGGCGATGCGGCGGATCATCTCCACCTGCGTGGCCCGGCCTTCGGCCAGATCCTTCCAGAACCGGGCATAATCGCTACTGTTACGGGTGGCCTCATCCACAAACATGCTGTGGTGACGGCCCTTGATCTCCGCCAGGCTATAGCCCATGGCCGTCAGGAAATTATCATTTGCGCCCAGGATGGTTCCGTCGGGCGTGAATTCGACAATGGCCTGTGCCTTGCTGATGGCGGCCAGGACCGCTTCTGCATCGTGATTGCCACCGAACAACATATCGCACCCCCTTAACCGTGCATCTGGACTGCATAAAGGGGATGGTAGGAAAGGAAAATGATTACGTCATGTGAGCAAAAGTATATTGGCTTGATGCAGATCAATATAATGAACGATTAATGGGAATTAGTTAACAAAGATAAACAAGACAACAAACACCCACTTAACCTTAAAATTAAACACTGACGTCTTTAATTTTGGAAACGCCAAAGAAACAGAAACCCATGCCATACCCTTAAATCAGAGGGCCAGGGCGGCTTTCACCGGGTTTCGCCTGTACATAGGTTGTCAATCCCGTCACACCGCCGGCTCCATCTGATCCCCACGCGGCGGCGGACCTGCGGCCTGCAGCACCACCGCCTCCTCATCCGTGAACACCCGTGACCTTGTCAGAAAACGCATACCTTCCGGCCCTTCCAGGGAGAATCCGGCGCCCCGGCCCGGTACCGCATCGATAATTAGCTGCGTGTGCTCCCAATACTCGAACTGGGCCGCACCGATGAACACGGGGGCGCCATGGATTTCCCCCAGATAGACATCGCGGCTGCCCACCTTGAACTCCCCCGCGGGGTAACACATAGGCGCCGACCCGTCGCAGCACCCGCCCGACTGGTGGAACATCACCGGCCCGTGCAGGGCGCGCAGCCGGTCGATCAGGGCGTCGGCGGTGGGCGTGGAAAGAACACGGGGAACCATGGACATCTCCTCCGGGCCATAAACAAAGAAGGCGGGTGACGCCTGTAGACGCCACCCGCTGCCAAGTCGCCTCATAAGGGAAGAAAGGCGCTGATCACTTAAAAGAAGCCCAAAGCCTTCGGGCTGTAGCTGACCAGCAGGTTCTTGGTCTGCTGATAATGGTCCAGCATCATCTTGTGCGTTTCACGCCCGATGCCCGACTGCTTGTAACCGCCAAAGGCCGCATGGGCCGGATACAGGTGGTAGCAGTTGGTCCAGACACGTCCCGCCTGGATATTGCGGCCAAAGCGGTAGGCGCGGCTGCCGTCGCGGCTCCAGACGCCAGCGCCCAGCCCGTACAGCGTGTCGTTGGCGATGGACAGCGCCTCTTCCTCGCCCCGGAACTTGGTGACGGCCAGGACGGGGCCAAAGATTTCCTCCTGGAACACCCGCATCTTGTTATGGCCTTCCAGCACCGTCGGCGTGACATAGTAACCGCCGGACAGATCGCCACCCAGATCGGCACGCCCGCCGCCGGTCAGGACCTTGGCCCCCTCACCCCGCCCGATATCGATATAGGACAGGATCTTTTCCAGCTGATCGTTCGATGCCTGGGCGCCGATCATGGTGCTGGCGTCCAGCGGGCTGCCCTGCTTAATCTTCTGGACCCGTGCGATGGCCTTTTCCATGAACCGGTCATAGATGCGTTCATCGACCAGGGCGCGCGACGGGCAGGTGCAGACCTCCCCCTGGTTCAGGCCGAACATGGCGAAGCCTTCCAGCGCCTTGTCCAGGAAGTCGTCATCCTCTGCCATCACGTCGGCGAAGAAGATGTTTGGCGACTTGCCACCCAGTTCCAGGGTGACGGGGATCAGGTTCTCCGACGCGTATTGCATGATCAGACGGCCGGTCGTGGTCTCACCCGTGAACGCAATCTTGGAAATGCGCTTGTTGGTGGCCAGCGGCTTGCCCGCCTCGATCCCGAAACCGTTGACGACGTTCAGGACGCCGGCGGGGATCAGGTCACCGACAATATCCATCAGCACCATGATCGACATCGGCGTCTGTTCAGCGGGCTTCAGAACCACGCAATTGCCGGCGGCCAGTGCCGGGGCCAGCTTCCAGGCCGCCATCAGGATGGGGAAATTCCAGGGGATGATCTGGCCCACCACGCCCAGTGGCTCATGGAAATGATAGGCGACGGTGTCATGGTCGATCTCGGCCAGGCTGCCTTCCTGGGCGCGCACGCAGGCCGCGAAATAGCGGAAATGGTCGATGGCCAGCGGAATATCGGCGGCGGTCGTCTCGCGGATCGGCTTGCCATTATCGATGGTCTCGGCCAGCGCCAGCAGGTCCAGGCGCTGTTCCATGCGGTCGGCGATGCGGTTCAGAACGGCGGCGCGTTCAGCAACGGAGGTACGGGCCCACTTGTCCTTGGCCTTGTGCGCGGCGTCCAGCGCCAGCTCGATATCCTCCGCCGTGGATCGCGCGATCTTGCAGAACACACCGCCGGTGACGGGGGAGATATTGTCGAAATACTGGCCGCGCACGGGGGCGACCCATTCGCCACCGATGAAATTGTCATAGCTGGCGCGGATGGCGACGCTGGATTTCAGGTTCTCGATGGCCTGGTGCAACATGGGGGCGTCTCCCTTGGGGATGTCATGAACCCCTGTCTTGGGGCTCGGGATCGACGCCAACCGTGCGCCCCCTGGCCCCTCCGGTAAATTAGACTTTGTGTGAAGAAACCCGTCCCGGACGGGTTGCCCCGACACCATGGTGTAATTGCGCAAAGGGATTGACCTTGGCTTCTTTGAGGTGAAATTCACCCGCAAAACCAAGGTGTTCCGATAATGATGACGCGCCCGTACATCCTGGCCGCCGCCCTGGCGGCACAGGTCCTGATCGCCGCCACGGCAGAGGCCGCGACGCATGAGGTGAAGATGCTGAATCAGGGGCCGGGCGGGGCCACCATGGTGTTTGAACCCGCCATGCTGACCATCGCGCCGGGCGACACGGTACGCTTCATTCCCACCGACAAAAGCCATAATGCCGAGGCCATCAAGGGCATGCTGCCCGAGGGCGTGGAACCCTTTACCGGCAAGATGAATGAGGAGATCACGGTCACCTTCGACCAGCCCGGCCTTTACGGCTTCAAATGCAAGCCGCATTACGCCATGGGCATGGTCGGCGTCATCGTCGTGGGCGATCCGGTGAATGTCGAACAGGCGAAGGCCGTGAACCATCCTGGCAAGGCGAAGGAACTGCTTCTGGGGCTGATGGCGAAGCTGCGGGGGTGAGGGGGCATTCTCCACCCTGCGCGTCGCTCCCTCACCCTCCCACCGCTTCGCGGCGGGCCCCTCCCTCTCCCGCAAGCGGGCGAGGGGCTAAAGGTTCTTCCCTCGCCCACGAAAGTGGGAGAGGGAGGGGCCCATCGCTGCCAGGCGATGGGAGGTTGAGGGAGCGACCTACTGCGCCGCCGCCCGTGCCGAGACCTGGGGCGTGCCGGGGGCCGGGGCGAAGTTCACCTTGTTGGCCAGGATCACGGCCTGGGTGCGGCTGAATACCCGCATCTTCTGCAGGATGGCGGAGACATGGGCCTTTACGGTCGTCTCCGTCACATCCAGCTCATAGGCGATTTCCTTGTTCAACCGGCCGGCGACGACCAGTTCCAGCACCTTGCGCTGCTGGGGCGTCAGCGTGTCGATGCGGCGGATGATCTCCTGATCCTCCCCCGACGGGGCCGGGGCCGGCGCATCCTCCAGATCGTCCGGCACATAGACATCGCCGCCCAGCACCTGATGCAGGGCCTTGGCGATCATGCCGCGCGGCAGCGATTTCGGCACGAACCCCGCCGCACCATGGCGCAGCGCCTCGTTCACGACCTGCCGGTCGCAGGCCGCCGACACCATGACCACCGGCAGTGCCGGATAACGCGCCCGCAGGGAGGCCAGGCCGGCGAACCCGTTATTGCCGGGCATGTTCAGGTCCAGCAGGACCAGATCAAAATCGCCCTCACGGTCGACGATGCGGATAACCTCGTCCAGGTCGGACGCCTCGAACAGCTCGCACCGGTCCAGTGCGACGGCAACAACGGTGCGCAACCCGTCGCGCACCAGCGGATGATCATCCGCGATCAGAACCTTGCCCATGCCCTTGTCCTCCCCGTCGCCCTGATGGCCGCGCCGATTTGATTATTTTCTGGGCGTAAACAGCCTACTCGCGTGGGGAAAGACGGACAATCGCGGGGCCGGCGGCAGGATACGGTTCTTTAGTATAAGGTGCCCCGCCCGCCCGCCGGAGGCCGGGCCGGTTGCGGCGCGGGTGGGCAGGATACGGGACAATCATCCCGGCCAATCCGGGAAATATATCACGAATATACGGGAAACAACTCACGAGAACATTACAATAAAATCCCGGTCATCCAGAATATAAATCATCCTTTTCCTACAAAGTACAATTTGCGATCCCCGTCAATGATGACAGGGTTTCCCCGCAGAACCGCAAGGCCGACGGGTGTGGGTCGGGCGGTTTCTTCCGAATTTCAATAATCGGGGAACAGGGAGAGAATGATGCTGATGAAAACGACGTCCCGGCGCTGGCGCGCGCTGCTGTCAGGGGCCAGTCTGGGCGTGATGGCGGCCTTTGCCGCGACGGGCGCCATGGCCGATGCGCCGCGTCCCGTCACCTGGGAAGACATCGCCAATGACGCGAAGACCAATGGCGACGTGCTGATGTATGGCATGGGCCTGGACGCCAAGCGGCACAGCACCCTGACCCAAGTGAATGACCGGAATGTCGGCAATCTGGTTCCGGCCTGGTCCTTCTCCTTCGGGGATGAGAAGCAGCGCGGGCAGGAAACACAGGCCATCGTGCATGACGGCGTCATCTATATCACCGCTTCCTACAGCCGCATGTTTGCGCTGGATGCCCGCACGGGCAAGCGGCTCTGGTCCTATACCCACCGTCTGCCCGACGATATCCGCCCCTGCTGCGACGTGATCAACCGGGGTGCGGCCATCTATGGCGACAAGGTGTTCTTCGGCACGCTGGATGCCAGCGTGGTGGCGCTGGACCGGCACACGGGCAAGCTGGTCTGGAAGAAGAAGTTCGGGGAGCATGAGGCCGGCTATACCATGACCGGCGCGCCCACCATCGTGAAGGATCAGAAGACGGGCAAGGTCCTGCTGGTCCATGGCTCCTCGGGTGACGAATTCGGCGTGGTGGGCAAGCTGTATGCCCGCGACCCCGACACGGGCGAGGAAATCTGGATGCGCCCGTTCGTGGAGGGCCATATGGGCCGCCTGAACGGCAAGGACAGCACCGTCACCGGCGATCCCAAGGCGCCCAGCTGGCCGCGCGACAAGGATGGCAAGCTGGTGGAAGCCTGGAACCATGGCGGCGGCGCGCCGTGGCAGAGCGCCACCTTCGACCCGGAAACCAACTCCATCGTCATCGGCGCCGGCAATCCCGCCCCCTGGAACGGCTGGGCCCGCTGGCCGGGCGACAGCCTGTTCACCTCGGGCCAGGCCTATGTCGACCCGACCACGGGGGAGTTGAAGGGCTTCTACCAGCACACGCCCAACGACACCTGGGACTTCTCCGGCAATAACGAGATCATCCTGTTCGACCTGAAGAAGGACGGGAAGACCATCAAGGCCGCCGCCCATGCCGACCGCAACGGCTTTTTCTTCGTCACCGACCGGACGAAGTTAGCGGCCAAGGGCGGGGAGATCAACCGGCCCAAGGCCCTGATCGCCGCCTATCCGTTCGTGGACAATATCACCTGGGCCAAGGGCTTCGACCTGAAGACCGGCCGCCCGATTGAGGCGGAGGGCCAGCGCCCGCCCCTGCCCGAAAAGGGCGAGATGAAGGGACGGACGGTGGAGGTCTCTCCCCCCTTCCTGGGCGGCAAGAACTGGAACCCGATGTCCTACAGCGAGGAAACGGGCCTGTTCTATATACCCGCCAACCATTGGAAGGAGGATTACTGGACGGAAAATGTCGCCTATCAGAAGGGCAGCGCCTATCTGGGCATGGGGTTCCGCATCAAGAAGATGTACGAGGATCATGTCGGCATCCTGCGCGCCATGGACCCCGCCACCGGCAAGATCGTGTGGGAGCATAAGGAAAAGCTGCCGCTGTGGGCCGGCACCATGACGACGTCGGGCAATCTGGTCTTCACCGGCACCAGCGACGGCTATATCAAGGCGTTCGACGCGAAGAATGGCAAGGAACTCTGGGCGTTCCAGACCGGGTCGGGCGTCGTCTCCTCTCCCATCACCTGGGAAATGGACGGGGTGCAGTATATCGGCATCGCGTCCGGCTATGGCGGGGCGGTGCCGCTGTGGGGCGGCGACATGGGGCCGCTGACCAGCAACGTGCCGCAGGGCGGTTCCTTCTGGGTCTTCCGCCTGCACCAGGACCGGTCGGCGCCGTAAGCGGCCCGTCATTTCCTGGCCGTTTCCGTTATTCCCTCACTTTCTCTGTTGTTCCCTCACCCTCCCAAGCCCTCACGGGCTTGGGCCCCTCCCTCTCCCGCTTGGCGGTAGAGGGGCGAAATAAGGCTCAACACCAAGTTCCGCCCCTCGCCCACGACAGTGGGAGAGGGAGGGGCCCATTGGCGCCAGCCAATGGGAGGGTGAGGGCAAGCATGGGGAACCTGAGGGAGCAACGGGAACCGCCACCTCCCCGGAGCCCCCCATGCGCCTCCTGTCCTCCTTTCTTCTGGCCCTCCTGCTCCTCCCCCCCGCGATGGCGCAGGACCAGCCCGCCGATGCCCCCCGAAAGGTGGGCGATTGCCTGCTGGTGAAGGGCGCCAGATGTCCCGGCGCCGACCTGCGTCACGCGGATCTGCGCGGGCTGGACCTGTCGGGCGCCGACCTGACGGGGGCGAAGCTGGCCCGCGCCGACCTGCGCAATACCGACCTGCGTGGTGCCATCCTGGACAAGGTGGACATGGAGGCGGCGGACCTGCGCAAGGCCTTCCTGCAGGGGGCCAAGCTGCGGGGGGCCAGCCTGCGGGGCAGCAATATGGAATTCGCCCGTGCGGCCAAGGCGGATTTCAGCGGGGCCGACCTGACCGCCGCCAATATGGAGGCCGCCTGGTTCTCCGGCGCGCAGTTCTATCAGGCAAAGCTGGTCAATGCCGGGATGCAGGAGGCGAAATTCTACGACGCCAACATGATCGGCGCCGACATGACGGGGGCGCGATACCCCTATGCCATCTTTCAGAACACCTTCATGCAGGATTGCACGGCCTGCCCGGTGGACTGGTGACAGGGAAAGGGCCGCTCCCTCCCCGGAAGCGGCCCCCTACCCGCAGAACCGCCAGGTTCTGATCACCGCAAAACAGTATTACGCCTTCGGCAGCTTGAAGACCCAAAGCGAACCACCCTGATTGATATGCTGGATCGACTTCGCCACTTCACCACCCCACAGCGGCACGGCACCGCCCCAGCCGGACAGGACGGCCACATATTGTTCGCCATCCTGTTCCCAGGTGACGGGGCTGCCCACCACACCGGAACCGGTATTGAACTTCCATACTTCCTTGCCCGTCTGCGCGTCGAAGGCCTTCAGGTAACCTTCGGGCGTGCCGGTAAAGACCAGATTGCCGGCGGTGGTCAGAACACCGCCCCACAGCGGGGCCTTGTTCTTGTATTCCCACTTCGTCTCGCCCGTGGCCGGGTCGATGGCGCGCAGCACGCCGATATGGTCCTCATACAGCGGCTTGATGTTGAAGCCGGCGCCCAGATAGGCGGCACCCTTCTTGTAATTGATACCTTCGTTCCAGATATCCATGCCCCATTCATTGGCGGGGACATAGAACAAGCCCGTATCCTGGCTGTAGGCCATGGGCATCCAGTTCTTGCCACCCAGGAAGGACGGGGCGGCGAAGACCGACTTGCCCTTAGTCTCACCCTGCGCCGCCTCCACCGGGTTGCCGGGACGGTTCGCCGGGTCATAGATCGGGCGGCCCTTCTTGTCGAAACCCTTGGCCCAGGTGATCTTCGACACGAACGGCGTGGCGGAGATGAACTTGCCGTTGGTGCGGTCCAGCACGAAGAAGAAGCCGTTGCGGTCGGCCTTGGCCCCGGCCTTGATGGTTTTGCCATCCTTCTTCAGGTCGAAGGGGATGAACTCATTCACCCCGTCAAAGTCCCAGCCATCATGCGGTGTGGTCTGGAAATGCCACTTGATCTCGCCTGTATTCGGGTCGATGGCCAGGGTGGACGAAGTGTAGAGATTGTCACCCGGCCGCAGATGGCTGTTCCACGGGGCCGGGTTGCCGGTGCCCATATAAATCAGCTTGGTTTCCGGATCATAGGTGCCGCCCAGCCAGGTGGCGCCGCCGCCCTGCTTCCACATGTCACCCTGCCAGGAAGCGTTCAGCTTGCCCGTCATGGTGCTGTCCTTGCCATTCAACTGCCCGACATGGCCCTCGATGGTGGGGCGCGACCAGATCAGTTCACCCGTCTTGGCGTCGCGCGCCTCCACCTTGCCAATGATGCCGAATTCGCCGCCGGAATTGCCGGTGATGATCTTACCATCCACGATCATCGGGGCGGCGGTATAGGAATATCCCGCCTCGTAATCGGCCATCTTCTTGGACCAGACGACCTTGCCCGTATCCTTGTTCAGGGCCACCAGCTTGGCGTCGAGCGTGCCGAAATAGACCATGTCGCCATAGATGGCGGCACCCCGGTTCACCACATCGCAGCAGGGCATGATGCCTTCGGGCAGGCGGGCATCATACTGCCACTTCTCCTCGCCCGTGCGGGCATCCACTGCCCAAAGGCGGCTGTAGGAGCCTGTGACATAGATGGTGCCGTCATGGACGATGGGCTGTGCCTCCTGCCCGCGCTGCTTCTCCCCACCAAAGGAGAAGGAGAAGGCGGGCACCAGCTTGGACACGTTCTCGGTATTCAGCACCTTCAGCGGGCTGTAGCGCTGCGCCTGGGGGCCCATGCCATAGGTCAGCACGTCGCCGGTGGTGGCGGCATCGTTCATCAAGTCGACGTCGGTAGGTCCGGCGGCGAAGGTCGGCGTGGCGGCGGCCAGGCCCAGCATGGCGCAGGTTGCCAGCAGAATGCGCTTCATGGCGTCTTGTCTCCCTGTAAGGGGCCGGGGCGATGGCATGATGCCCGGCCCGGCTTCCGGCGAAATCCGCCCGCAAGCCACCGGTCGCCGCAGCCGGGGAAGCGGCCACGACGGTGACGGATTTTCAAAGGCCTGGGATACGGAATGGTTTCAACAACGAGGCCAAAGGTAACCCCGCCCGGCAAAGGGCAAAATTGAACCTTGGTATCAGCGGTCCCCCTGGCCACCCGGCGGCACATGCGTAATACTATAGGAGGCAAAGATGCCGGCGATGGCGCCATCCGCCATCAGCCCGGCGATGACATCGTCCAGCCGGTAACCAAGGTCGCGGCTGTCGGTCTTCACCGCGATGCCGATATCCCAGCCCTGCTTCGCCAGACCCGGAAATGGCCCGCGCCGAACGACCAGTTTGCGGCCCGATGCCTTCTGACCCAGCTCTACCTGGGCCAGCGTTGCCATCGCCGCCCCCGCCTGTCCCGTGATCAGGTCGGCCATGGCCGCCGCCGCTGACAGATGATGAACCACATCCCCGCGCAGTCGCCCGCCGAACGCCCCGGTCAGGTAGAAATCGGGCACGCTGTCCGTCTCCACGGCAATCGCGCTGCCTGCCATATCGGTCAATGCCCCCTGGCAATCGGTACGCGCCGGGTCACAGGCCAGCGCAAAGCTTTCCCGGTGATACGGCCCCGTCAGCACCGCCATATCATTGCGCAACCCGAATTCCCGGTCATAGGGGACGTGCATCATCACATCGGCCACCGGCTCACCCAGGATGGAGCCTTTCCAGACGGCATTGCGCAGGTCGTCATCCATATTCTCGTCGGCGGTCAGCTCCATGAATTCCGGCTTCACACCCAGCTTTTCCGCCATCGCTCGGCCCAGATCGACATCAATGCCGACCAGCTTTCCTTGCTGCCGCCAGGACCAGGGTGGGTTGTCGCGATAGACGGCGATGCGCAGCGTGCCCTTCTGCATCACCCTGTCCAGCGGTGCCGCGACAGCAAAACGCGAAAACCCCGCCGTAAGCGGCAGGGTCGCGACCATGGCCAGCAATTGGCGACGGTTCATGATGGATGTCCTCACTGCGGCACGGTTTCCAGCCAGGCGCGGATGGCCCATCCGGCCTCCTGGCCCAACACCTCGCCAAAGGCCGGCATATAGACCTTGCCGTCGCGCGCGGCCCCCTTGCGGAACCGTTCGGAGAACCATTCATCGCCGGGATCGCCTTCCTCCAGGAACCGCAGATCAGGCGCGATGCCCCCCGAAATCGCACCTAGCCCGTGGCAGCGCGCGCAGTTCTGGTTATAGGCCGAGGACCCAATCTCGATAGCGCGCTTGTTCCCGCGATAGGGATTGCTGGCCCGCCAGTCTGGCCCCAGCTTCTCCAGTCCCTCGATATTCACCGGCTGTGGCGTCACATCGCCATGCGCCAGTGCCGGCAGGGCAACAGGGGCGGTAAACAGGGCGGCGGCAATCAGGCCGGCGGCGAGGCGGACGGACGACGGCATGGGCAACATCCTCAGGAAAGCGTTGGAAACAGGACGTTTCGAATGGTCGCCAGCGTAACGATTTCCCCGTCCTGCCCTAATTGGACTTTGGTGCCACGCCCAAATCCACGGCCCGGCAACACCCTTGTCCCATGGTCTAATGGCCGCACTGTCAGGGGGCGGGATAGGGTTACCGGTCAAGGGCCGCCAAGGTCCGCCGCCACCGGGAGGATGAAGAATGCGGGCATATTTGCTGCTAGCGCTGCTGGCCTCGGGCCTGGCGGGACCGGTGGGGGCCGGGACGCTGTATGTCTCCAACGAGCGTGACAACAGCCTGACCCTGATCGACACCGATACTTTGACGGTCAAATCCACAATCAAGGTCGGCGCCCGCCCGCGCGGCATCACCCTCTCCGCCGATGGCAAGCAGCTTTATATCTGCGCCAGCGACGATGACACGGTTCAGGTGCTGGACATCGCGACGGGCAAGATCCTGCACAACCTGCCCTCGGGCGATGATCCCGAACAATTCGCGCTGGCCCCCGACGGCACCCATCTGTTCATCGCGAACGAGGATGACAATGTCGTCACCGTCGTCGATATCCCCACCCGTTCCGTCGCTTACCAGATTGACGTGGGGGTGGAGCCGGAGGGCATGGCCGTTAGCCCGGATGGCAGATGGGCCGTCAACACGTCCGAAACCACCAACATGCTGCATTGGATCGACACCGCCACCCGGCAGCTGGTGGACAATACCCAGGTTGATGCCCGCCCCCGCCACGCCGAATTCACAGCTGATGGCAAATCGCTGTGGGTCTCCGCCGAAATCGGCGGCACAGTCAAGGTGATCGACGTCGCCAGCCGACAGGTGAAACAGACCATTGCCTTCGCCGTGAAGGGCGTGCAGGCCGACAAGGTGCAGCCCGTGGGCATCAAACTGTCAAGGGACGGCAAACTGGCCTTCATCGCACTCGGCCCCGCCAACCATGTTGCGGTGGCGGACACGGCCACCTATCAGATAAAGGCCTATCTGCTGGTGGGCCGCCGTGTCTGGCACATGGCGCTGTCACCCGACGGCAAGACTTTGTTCACCACCAACGGCGTCTCCAACGATGTCTCCGTCATCGATGTGGAGGGGCTGAAAGTCGTTAAATCCATTCCTGTCGGTCGCTACCCCTGGGGTGCCGTGGTGGTGCCATGACGGCGGCACTGGCGGTTGATCAACTGGGTTTCAGCTATGGCAAGGGCGGCTTCGCATTGCGCGGAGTCGCCTTTGCCGTTGAAACGGGCCGCTTTACGGCGCTGCTGGGCGCCAACGGAGCCGGCAAATCCACCCTCATGGGCCTGCTGACCCGATTGTTCACGCCGGACACGGGCGCCATCCTTATTGGCGGCCATGATCTGCGCCATCGTCCGGGTGCAGCGCTCGCCGCCATGGGTGTCGTGTTTCAGCAGCCGACCCTGGATCTGGACCTGACCGTGCGCCAGAACCTGACCTACGCCGCTGGCCTGCGCGGCTTGTCGGCCCGGCAGACGGCGCCACGCATCACCGAACTGCTGGACCGGTTCGCGCTCTCCGACCGGGCGGGTGACAAGGTGCGGCTGCTGAATGGCGGCCACCGCCGTCGGGTGGAACTGGCCCGTGCCCTACTGCACCGCCCGCCCCTGCTGATCCTGGATGAACCCACCGTGGGCCTGGACGCCCCCTCGCGCTGCGATCTGGTGGATCATGTACACCGGCTGTGCACCGACGATGGCGTCGCGGTCCTCTGGGCCACGCATCTGTTTGATGAGGTGCGGGACGGCGACGATGTCGTGCTGCTGCATCGCGGTCAGGTGCGCGCCACCGGCGGCGTCCCCGACCTTCTGTCCCGCAGCGGTGCCGGCACGCTGAGGGAAGCGTTCGGGACCTTGACCAGACCGGAGGGAACGCCATGATGGCTTACCTGCGCGCCCTGAAGGCCGTCATCTGGCGGGAGATGCTGCGTTTCCTGCATCAACGCGAACGGTTCATCTCCGCCCTCGTCCGCCCGCTGGTCTGGCTATTCATCTTCGCCGCCGGTTTCCGCGCAGCCCTGGGCATTTCGGTGCAGCCGCCCTACGACACCTACATCACCTATGAGACCTATGTGCTGCCCGGCCTTGCCGCCATGGTCCTGCTGTTCAACGGCATGCAAAGCAGTCTGTCCATGGTCTATGACCGGGAAATGGGCAGCATGCGCCTGCTGCTGACGGCCCCCCTGCCGCGCGAATTCCTGCTGACGGCGAAGCTGTTGGCCGGCGCCGTGGTCGGGCTGGCGCAGGTCGCGGCCTTCCTGGCCATCGCGGCCCTGACCGGGCTGGTGGTACCGGCGATGGGATACCTCACCGTTATCCCGGCCCTGCTGCTGACGGGTCTCATACTGGGGGCAGTGGGGATGCTGCTGTCCAGCACCATCCGGCAGCTGGAGAATTTCGCCGGCGTGATGAATTTCGTCATCTTCCCCGCCTTCTTCCTGTCATCCGCGCTCTATCCCCTGTGGAAACTGCGGGAGGGCAGCGAATGGCTTTATCTGCTGGCCCGTTTCAACCCTTTCACCCATGCCGTCGAACTGATCCGCTTCGCGCTTTATGGACAGGTGGATTGGGCGGCGGCGGGATGGGTGGCGGGGGCGACAATGGTCTTCCTCACCCTTTCCTTCTGGGCCTACAACCCCGCCCGTGGCCTGATGCCGCGCAAGGCCGGGGGTGGCGAGGGCTGATCCCCAACACAAAACGGCCACCCGGTATTCACCGGGCGGCCGCCAGGAACGGGGGGAGCCGAAGCCCCCCACGGGAGGATCAGAAGAACAGAATGGCGCCCAGCGCCACCGTGTCAGAGGTGGCCTTGTTGGGGCCCTGCGCCTCTGCCTTGGTGTTGATATATTCACCTACCAGCGTGACCCAGTCGGTCAGGCCGTAATGGACCGTGCCCACCCAGGACTTGTTGGTGTCCAGCAGGGTCGGGTTCACCTCCCCCTTGGCCAGATCCAGATGGCTTTCACCATAGGAGGCGGCCAAGGTCAGCTTGTCGATGACATAGCTGCCCTGGATATAGAAGCCGTCGCTGTCACGCTTGTTGCCGCGCGCATCGGCGGACAGGATGAACAGGCCCGTGGTCCCGATCCCTTCGCCAGTATAGTAATAGCCCAGCAGGCTGGCATTCCCGAACCCGACCTTGGCCCCAACATCGTAACCAGTGCCCTTGTAATCCGGCCCGCCGGCAACCGCCGGGTCATGGTCCTGGGTCAGCAGGCCCGCCCACAGTTTGGTGGTCACGGCACCCGCCTTGCCCTCATACGACGCCTTGGCCTGGAAACCGGGCGTGTCGTTCAGCTCGTTCTGGCCGGCAGTGGCCAGCGGCTGGAAGATGCCCGCCGACAGCTTGAAGCCGTTCATGTCCGGCGTGGTGTAGGTGATCTGCGGCTGGAAATCGGTATAGATGTAGCCCAGCCCGATACGGCCCAGCGAGGTGTTGGACGGGGTGGCATTGCCCGCCGCCGTGCCCACGCCCAGAAGCGTGACATCCGACAGGATGGCATCCGCCCCGAACAGCCCGATATCCCGGCCGATCTTGATCTCGCCAAAGCCCTTCTTGCCGAAGGTCAGGAAGGTCTGGCGGAAATCAATGCCCGACGTGGACAGCGCCGTCGGCGACCCGCCGGAATTGGCACCGCCCGCCCAACTGACACTGTTGATGCCGGGATACATGCCGAAATGGGCGCCCACGTCCCAACCCGCTTGCTGCGTCGTCACATCGAATTTCAGGAAACCGGGCAGCAGGCCGTTGCGCACCGAGCTGGTGTCATTGCCGCCCACGCTGGCCAGACCGCCGACCACATTCTTGGTCGCCCCCGGCTTGTCGGCATTGTCACTGACATAGAAGCCGTTGACGGAGCCAGAGATCTGCACATTCACAGTCCCGACCTTGAAGCCCACGCCCGTATCGGCGGCTTCCAGAACCTTGCCGCTGGCTGCTGCTGGGGCGGCTTTCACCTCCTCCGCACGGCGGGTGGACAGGGCCTGGAATTCCTGTTCTGTCAGGATGCCCTTGGCCTTCAGCTGTTTCAGCAGCTCATCCGTCGTATCGGCAGACGCCGATCCCACCAGACCCAGGCCCAACGCCAGGCCGCACGCTCCCACACGCAGAACATTGCGCAGACGCATTTCTCCCTCCCACATGATGATTAGACCGCAGTGGCGGACAAGGACTTGGACTTCGCGCCGCGAATATTTCCGGCACGTTCAAAAACCCAGTTGATTTGGCGAAGATTTCGCACCGTCACTTTAGGGGGCGGGGGAACAGCCCGATATTGGACGTTGGTTCATTGAACTTTAGGGCCAGGAAACGGCCCATCCTTCCTTGGTCTAATATGGCCGTCCAGGGCGGGGCCGTAGCATAGGGCCAACGACAAGGACTTCCCTGGGAGGAAGCGATGGCCATCAATGTCTGCCGCCGGACCTTCCTGGCGGCCGCCGCGTCACTGGCGGTCTTGCCCGCAGGCGCGGCCCCGGCATCGCCGGTGCGCCTGGGCCTGCTGCCCTTCGGCACAGTGCAATGGGAAATGGCGACGGCCAGTGCCCACGGGCTGGACCGGGCCACCGGTCTATCCCTGTCCGTGCAGGAACTGGCCGGTACGCAGGCAACGCAGGTGGCCCTGCTGGGTGGCGGCGTCGATATTATCGCGTCTGACTGGCTTTGGGTGGCGCGGCAGCGGGCGGCGGGCATCGACCTGTCCTTCATCCCCTATTCCTGCGCCGTTGGAGCCATCATCGTGCCGCCGGGCAGTACCATCCGGACCACCGCCGATCTGGCCGGCAAACGCATCGGCGTGGCCGGCGGCCCGATGGACAAGGGCTGGCTGCTGCTGCGGGCACAAGCCGCACAGCGCCACGGCATCGATCTGGCAGAGGCGGCCAGCCCCATCTTCGCGGCCCCGCCGCTTCTGTCGCAGCAGCTTCAATCCGGCCGTCTGGACGCCGTCCTCACCTACTGGCATTACGCAGCCCGGCTGGAAGCGGCGGGAATGCGGCAACTGGCCGGCGTGGCCGATCTGGCGCGCGACCTGGGCCTGGCGACCGAAGTACCGACCCTGGGCTATGTCTTCCGCGCCGATTGGGCCGCCCGCAACCGGGCCACCCTGTCCGCTTTCACGACCATGACGCGGCAGGCCAAGGATGTTCTGGCCCGCGATGATGATGCCTGGACCGCCATCCGCCCCCTGCTGGGTGCCGATGACGACGCCACCGCCACCCGCCTGCGCGACCGTTTCCGACAGGGTATCCCGCAGCGTTGGACAGAGGCCGAGCGCGCCGATGCCGCCCGCCTATTCGCGCTGCTAGCAGGTTTGGGAGGCCGGGATCTGGTGGGCGATGCATCGGCCATTCCCGACGGCACCTTCTGGCCGGTTTCGTGGGGGTAAGGGGCGTGGCGCGGGCGGGCCTTTCCATCCTTCTGATCCTGCTGGTCTGGCAGGGGGCGGCATTGGCTGTCGCCGGCCCCACTCTGCCCGGCCCCGCCACCGTCGCGGCGGCGATGCTGCGGGAAGCGGCATCGGGTCAGCTCTGGCTGCATCTGGGCGTCACCTTGGCCCGTGTCGCCGCTGCCTTCACTCTGGCCCTGTCCATCGGCACCGCCATTGGCATTGTTATGGGCCGTTCACCGCTGCTGGATGGCGTGCTGGGTCCCTGGCTGACCCTGGCCCTAAACGTCCCGGCCCTAGTGGTGATCGTGCTGTCCTACCTTTGGTTCGGATTGACGGAGGCGGCGGCCATCGCCGCCGTGGCCGTGAACAAGGTGCCGAATGTGGTGGTGCAGGTGCGGGCTGGCGCCCGCGCACTGGACCCCGCCTTATCGCGCGTGGCGGCCGCCTATCGCTTCACCCGTATGGATCGGCTGCGCCATCTGCTGCTGCCGCACCTGTCGCCCTATCTGTTCGCGGCGGCGCGCAACGGCCTGTCGCTGGTCTGGAAAATCGTGCTGGTGGTGGAACTGCTGGGGCGCGGCAATGGCGTGGGGTTCAAGATCCATCTGGCCTTTCAGATGTTCGACGTCGCCACCCTGCTGGCCTATGCACTGGCCTTCGTCCTTGTGGCGCAGGTGATTGAAATGGCGCTGATGGCACCCCTGGAACGGCGCGCGGGCCGCTGGCGGGATGCCCATGGCTGAACCGCTGCTGCGCCTGACGGTGGATGAGAAGCGCTTTGCCGGCACGTCCATCCTGGCCGGGTTGGACCTTGATATCACCCAAGGTGAAGTCCTGGCCCTGGTGGGGCCCAGCGGTTGTGGCAAAAGTACCGCCCTGATGCTGGCTGCCGGGCTGGACCGGGATTTCGACGGCACCTGCACCCCCGCCCCCGGCATCCGCATTGTCCCCCATTTCCAGGAACCCAGCCTGCTGCCCTGGCGCAGCCTGTCCGACAATGTCGACATGGCCCTGCCACCGGCGGAGCGTGGGCGCGGGCAGGCACGGCGCTGGTTGGACGCCGTGGAACTGCCGCGCGACAGCCATGGGCAGTTCCCGTCACAGGTCAGCCTGGGCATGCAGCGCCGCGCGGCGCTGGCCCGCACCCTGGCCGCCGACGGTGACTTGCTTCTGCTGGATGAACCGCTGGTGTCGCTGGATGCAGCCCTGGCCGACCGGCTGCGTGTCCTGCTGCTGCGCCGGATGGTGGAACGACAGGGTCTGGCCATGCTGCTGGTCACCCATGACCTGACGGAGGCGGCGACGATGGCCGACACTATCCTGGTCCTGGCTGGTCATCCGGCGCGCGTAGTGGCGCGCATCCACCCGCCCGTCCCCCGTGGTCAGCGGCATGGCGAACAGGTGGCCGCGACGATCCGGCATATCCAGGTGGCCCAATCTTCGACTATATCCCCCGATGAAGCAGCGGCGGCCCCCCATCCGTCCGCGCCGGAAAAGGTTTCAAGATGACGCAGCGTTCCCTGCCCGCCCGCCTGTCCCGCCCCCTCTGCGCCGCCCTGGCCCTGTTCGCGGGCCTGCCGGCGCTGGCCGCCGATGACAATCAGGTGGCGGAGATTGTCGTGACGGGCCGGCGCGACGGTGTGCCCGCCTATGAACGCGCCTACGCCCCCACCATCATCGACGCCGCCACCCTGGCCACAGCACCACAGCGGCGGTTGGACGAGGCGTTGCGCGCCGTCCCCGGCTTCGGCCTGTTCCGGCGGTCGGGATCGCGAACCGCCAACCCCACGGCACAGGGCGTATCGCTGCGCGGTATCGGCCCCAATGGGGCGGGCCGCACCCTGGTCCTGGTCGATGGCGTGCCGGTGAATGACCCGTTCGGCGGTTGGGTCTACTGGTCGCGTCTGCCCACGTCATCGGTGAACAGCGTCGCGCTGACCCGTGGCGGCGGGGCCGGTCCCTGGGGCAATTCGGCACTGGCCGGCACCATCCGCATCGACACGAAACAGCGTGACGGGCTGGATATGGAACTAGCCGGCGGCAGCGACGGCACGCTGCTGTCGCAGGCGTCGGTGGGCGGCAGTGCCGCTGGCTGGCACATGGGCCTGTCGGGCAGCGCCTTTCGCACCGATGGCGTGAAGCTGGTGGAACCCACGCGACGCGGCCCCATCGATATCAAGGCCGACAGCGACGCCTATGCCGTGGATGGCGTGTTGTCCACTCGCGTCGGCAATGTCTCGGCCACCGCCAAACTGTCAGGTTTCAAGGAGAGCCGGGGTAACGGCACGCCTTATACCAACAATGCTACCGACGCAGTGGAAGGCAGCCTGCGTCTGGTCGGCGATGGGGACACGGTCGATTGGGAGGCCGTGGCCTATTGGCGCGACTGGTCCTTCGCCAGCACCTTTTCTGGCGTGAACGCCACCCGCACCGCCGAAACTCCGTCGCTTGACCAGTATGACGTGCCGGCCACGGCCAAGGGCGCCATCGTCCAGATCGGCTTTGCCCCCGCCGACGGGTTCGAGACCGATATCGGTGCCGACCTGCGCGAAACGGATGGCAAGACCAAGGAACGGATGACCTATACCGCCGGTCGCTACACCCGCCTGCGCGATGCCGGTGGTACGCAGTCGGTGGCGGGGCTGTTCATGGAACAGTCCTGGACCGGCGTGCCGGGCCTGACCGTCTCCGCCGGTGGTCGCCTGGATGCCTGGAAGAACAGCGACGGCCACCGTCTGGAAAGCGACATCGCCACCGGCGCCATCCTGCGCAATGACCGTTATGCCAAACGCGACGGCACCGTCGCCAATGGCCGCACCGGCATCGACTGGCAGGCCGATGACAGCATCGCGCTGCGTGCCGCCGCCTACACCGGCTTCCGCCTGCCCACCTTGAACGAGCTTTACCGCCCCTTCCGCGTCGGCAATGACATTACGGAGGCGAACCCGGCCCTGGCCCCCGAACGCATGCGCGGGGTGGAGGGGGGCGTGCGCCTGACGCCCGGCAGCGGTGTCACCTTGAACGCCACCCTGTTCCAGGTCCGCCTGAAGAACGCCGTCGATAATGTCGTGATCCAGACGACGACGGGCACCAATGCCGAATTGGGCGTGTTCGTCCCGGCGGGCGGCAGTCTGGCGCAGCGCCGCGGCCTGGACCGGGTGAATGTGAAGGGGCTTGAGGCAGACATTGCCTGGCAGGTCAGCGACAGCCTGCGCCTGTCCGCCGCCTACCTGTTCAGCGACAGCAAAATCACCGATCCAGGGTCGATGACGGCATTGAAAGGCAATCAGTTGGGCCAGTCGCCGCGCCATTCCGGTACGGTGGATATCACCTGGAACCCCATCCCGGCCCTGACCCTGCGCACTCAGGTTCGGGCGGCGGGCAAACAGTTCGAGGACAGTCGCAACCTCGGCACACTCGACAGCTACGCCGTGGGCGATCTCTATGCCGGCTGGCGTGTCGATGAGATGCTTGAATACTACGCCACGGCAGAGAATATCACCGGTGCCCGCGTCGAAACCGGACGGCGCAGCGACGGCCTGACCAATGTCGGCCCAGAACAGCAATGGCTGGCGGGGTTGCGGATCAGGTTGTGACCTGCCCCACCACAATCGCGCCCAACACCCCCGACAGGCTGTCCAGGCCCGGCGGCACGATGATATCCTGGGAGAAGGCCGGGCTTTGCAGATATCCGGCCAGATGCTCCCGCATCGCCGCTTCTGCCGCCGCACGCACGCCGGGTCGCTGTCCCACGCCACCACCCAGGATGATGCGGCGGGGGGCGATGATCAGCAGGAGGCTGGCGCACAGCTGCCCGATATAATCGCCCACCAGCGGCCAGACAGGGTGATCATCGCCCAGCGTTTCCGCAGGAGCCCCCACCCGTGCCGCAATGGCAGGACCGCAGGCTAGCCCTTCCAGGCAATCGCCATGGAACGGGCAATGCCCGGTATAAGGATCGCGCACCGGGTCGCGGCGGACCAGCAGGTGCCCGGCTTCCGGGTGCAGCAATCCATGCACCGGCGCGCCATTGACCACCAGCCCGACACCTACCCCGGTGCCGACGGTGATATAGGCGAAATCGCGCAGGCCCCGGGCCGCACCCCAGCGCCCCTCGCCCAGCGCCGCCCCGTTCACATCGGTATCCAGGCGTACCGGCACCCCGAACCGCTCCACCAGCGGAGCCACCAACGGCGTCTGTGACCAGCCGGGCTTGGGCGTGTTGGTGATGCGCAGCCCGTCGGGGTCGGCCGGATCCAGGCAGAGCGGGCCGAAACTGGCGATACCGATGGCATCAAACGGCTTCAGACTTTCCAGCGCGTCGATGATGGCAGCCATGGTGGTGGCCGGGTCGGTGGTGGGAATACGGATAGTCGGCGACAGGTCATCCGGCCCCGTGCCGGCCCCGACCACCACCTTGGTTCCGCCCAGTTCGATGCCCGCAACCCGCATATCCCACCCTTCCCTTAACCGTTCTTCTTCACCAGCCAGCGCAGGCCCCAGGGGGCCATCGCCACAGACTGCGCGTTGACATCCGTCCCGTCCAGCAGGTCAATCCAATCACCGGAACCCAGCAGGCCCGACAGGTCGGTGGTCATGGCATCGCCCTTGAACCAACCCAGGCAGATCAGCCGATCCCCGCCCCTGTCCGCTCGCTCAAATGCCAGCAGTGCCGGATCAGCGGTCAGCAACGGACGCGCCGGATTGCCGGCATGCAGACAGGCCCGCCCCTGGCGCAATTGTGCAAACCGCGCAATGGCCGCGTGGGTCGGCCCGCCATTGCGGGTCCAGTCCATACGCGGCCGATGCAGCCAGCGGCCATCATCATGGTCGGGTTCCACCGCATAGTCGGGATCGTTGGTCAGTGCGCGTTCATCGCCCATATAGATGGCGGGAATACCATCCAGCGCAAAGGTGACCCCGTACAGCAGCCGCAGCCGTGCCAGCGCCGCCGCATTGTCGGCCCCGTCCCGCACACCGGCCAGCGAGGCCGCCATGCCGTTGGTGGAGCGCACGGCCCCCGGCTCCGCCTGAAACGCCTGTCCATCGGCAAAGGAACCGGGCACGGCCCCGGCATAGAAATCCGAAATCCTGGCCAGCGTCTCATCGGGTATCACACCCTTCAGCGCACCCCAGATTATATCGTCATGACAGCGGACATAGGTCAGCCAGCCCGCCCCCGCCGGCTTGGCCAGCGCCTGGGTCAGACAGGTGGAGAGCGGTCGCGTGTCGCCCGTGGCCAGTGCAGCCCACAGCGCCGTCATGGCGGTATTGTTATAGGCCAGATGGCATTCCGGCTGCTCCGGCTCGCCCAGGAACGGCAGCACCTCCGCCAGACCGACAATCGCCTCTGCCTTCAACGCCACCGCCGGGGCCACGATGGCCAGGGCCGCGCGCCAGGCGCGCACCACTTGATGCGTCTCCGGAAGCCCACGGCAATCGCTCCCTGCGCGTTTCCACAGGAACGGCGCACTGTCCAGGCGGAAGACCTCCGCCCCTTGGTTGGCCAGATACAGCAGCACGTCCATCATCTCGATGAACACCACCGGGTTGGCGTAGTTCAAATCCCACTGGAACGGATAGAAGGTGGTCCAGACATGGCCCTGCATCTCCGGCACGAAGGTGAAGTTTCCCGGTGCCGTCTGCGGAAACACCTGCCCCAGATGCGCCTCATAGGCTGCGACCTGATCGGCCGCTTCCACCACATGATAGAAATCGCGGTATTTCGCGTCGCCCGCCTTGGCCGCCAGCGCCCAGTCATGGGTGTCTGCCGTATGGTTGCAGACGATATCCAGGCACAGGCTGATCCCCCGCGCCCGCAGGTCGGATGCCAGGGCACGCAGATCATCAATGCTGCCCAGTTTGGGATCGACCTGCCGGAAATCGGCCACGGCGAAGCCGCCGTCACTGTCCCCTTCACGCGGCTTCAACAGCGGCAGAGGATGAAAATAACGTACGCCCAGTTGTGACAGCTCATCCAGCCTGGCCCGCGTGCCGGCCAGAGTGCCACCGAACCGGTCGATATAGGTGCAATACCCGACCATCTCCGGCTTCTGAAACCAGTCGGGTGCCGCCTCGCGCACCTGATCCAACGCCCGCAGGTCGGCCGGGCGTGCAATGGCAGCCCCCAGCAGCCGTGCCGCCAGTTCCCCCTCCCACGCCCCTTCGCCGTAAAGCGGGCGCAGGGCTGCCAGCAACCGATGCCAATGCTGCCCGATCCGCGCGGACAAGCGGGCAGACAGTTCGGCATCGTCGGGAAGGGCCAGGGGAAAGGCGGACATGGGGCAAACCTGTTTTTTAAATTGCTCAATGATAATCACGAAAAGAAAGCCCGGCCGGGGTTCCGGAAAGAAGGAGGGGGAGGTTCCCCGGCCGGGTGCGCCACGTCAGAAGCTGTATTTCAGCGTGGCAGTGCTGGACCGCCCGTTGATGGAGCGGGCGCGGATGATGTTGTCGATGCCATTGGTGATGGAGCCTTCTTCGGCTTCCGTCAGGCCCTTGGCATTGAACAGGTTGTTGACATTGACGGACAGCGACAGGCCGTCGGTGATGGCGGCATCGGCGAACAGATTCACCTGGGCGTAGCCGGGCATCACCAGCTCGTTATTGTCTTGGGCATAGGATTTGGTGGTGCCGATGATGTTGGCACCAACCGTATAGCCCTCATAGCTATAGGAGGGCGTCAGCTGATAGACCAGCTTGGCCTGACGACGGGGCGTGTTGCCCTTGACCGCCGGGGTCAGCGCATCCTTGGAAATCTCCGCATCGGTCCAGGTCGCCCCACCGCTCAGCAGGAACCCTTCATAGCGATATGTCGCCTCCAACTCGATGCCCTTGGCCGTGTAGGTCCGGTCAAAGAAGCGCTGGCTGGTCGCCTCGAAATTCTGTTCCTGGGTCTTGGCATAGAAGGCGGTGGCAAAGACGCTGACATCCTCTCCACGCCATTTCACGCCGGCCTCATACTGATCGACCATATCGACGGCATCCTGCTTGGCAACGGACCCATCGGCCCGCAGACGACCAAACAGCAGGCGGTCGGCATTGGCGCGGCCACCCTGGCTGACGCGGGCAAAGGCGGCCAGATCGGGATCAATCATATAGTTGGCACCGACCGACCAGGACCAGTAGCCCCAGTCGTAATTGATCTTCTGCGGGTTGGCGCTGTCGATCACCGACACCGACCGTTCGGGCACATTGATGCTGCCATCGCGGTTGACATCAACCTGGGCCTGACGGCTGGCAATATAATTGCCGCGCGCCTGACCCTCATCCCGGCGCAGCGAGGCGTCCAGGTTCCACTGCCCCATCTCCCACGCCGCCGACACATAGGGCGCATCAATCGTGTATTGCGCGTCATAGCGACGGGTGCAGCAATTGCCCCACAGCGGCACGCCATAGGCCAGCAGGCCATTGCTGGTCAGCTTCTGACCCGCCGCGTTGTAGACATCCAGCAGCCGCCCATCGCGACCATTGACGTCCATGACATAGGTGTTCCACAGCCAGTCCATCTCAATATTCTGGCGGGCCTTATAGTAACCCGCCGTCAGGTCGATGGTGCTGTCGCCGCTGACGATGGATTTGGTCAGCTTGAAATCATTGGCCAGATTGGAGAAATCATTGATCTCCACATCGAACAGCGCGACCCGTGTGGCCAACCCATTGCCGTTCAGCGCCGATGGCGTCCCAATGGAGGACCCGTCCGTATTGCGCAGCGTGGCGCCCGCGCCGCCAATGGCAACGGCCAGCGCCTGCGCGCCCATCACTTCCTGCGGGAACGGGCTGACGAACCGGCCCGACGTATCGGCCACACGCAACTTGTTGGCGACCGCCCAGCCATCGGCCAGATCGAACTTGAACTCACCGCCCACCGCCGTGGACACCGGATGCATCCCGTCCTTCAGGCTGCTGGTGCGGACATTATTGTCGCCATCCAGCCCGACATTGGTCAGGAAGTTCGGCGTGTGCAGGCTGTCGGTCAGCAGGCTGAAATTATTGATGGAGCGGATCTTGGGATCGCTGTTGGTGCCGCTGACCAGAACCGGCTGCGGCAGATAGCCGATGGCCCGGTCATTCAGATATTTGAAATAGACACGGGCATAGCCGTTTTCGAACTTGCGGGTCAGGTTGGCTTTGATCTGGCCACCGCTCTCCGCATTGTAATCGGCGTTCCGCACGCCCTCGCCCTCGCGGTAGAAGCCGCCGATATGGGCCGTCCAATTATCGCCGATGGCGCCGCCAAACTCAAAATCGCCACGCGTCGTGTCGTAGTCCAGGCCGCGCGTCACGGCAAAGCTGCCGCCTTCCTTGTCGCCGGTCTTGGAGATGAAGTTGATAACGCCGCCCGGCGAATTGCTGGCCAGCGTGCTGGCCGAACCGCCGCGGATGGCCTCCACCCGCGCCACATTGCTGTCGGCACGCAGGAAGATGTCGGCATTGCCAAAGGCGATATCGCCGAATTCCATGACGGGCAGGCCATCTTCGTGCAGTTGCAGGAACTTGGCACCACCGGCGGCCACCGGCAGGCCGCGCACCGCGATATTGGCATTGCCCTCACCGCCTGTGGATTCCGACCGCACACCGGGGATATTGCGGAAAATCTCCGCCGTGCTGCGCGGGGCCGACTGCATCAGATCGTCCGCCGACAGGGCAGAGACGGAGACGGAGCTGCGCATCTTGGAGGTCTGGCTGACCACGGCGGTCACCACGATCTCTTCCATCTGCAGATCATCGCTCTGCGCCGGCGCTTCGGCCTGGGCGGCAGCTTGCGCGACCTGGGTTTCCTGGGCATGAGCCATCGACAGGCTGAACGCCGCCAGCGCCGCGCCCATGGCGGACGCACGCATCAGAATGCACTTCATTTGGGTTCTCTCCCTCTGGGACCAGTTTGGCCAGAAATCGGACGCCGTTATCCGGCCCCCTTTGCTTCGAGGGTGAGAATAGGCGATCTGCAATCGTTTGCAAGTCAGATTTTGCACAATCAGCCTAATCTTGACCATGCTGATTGTGCGCCCTGCTGGAAACCCCTTGATCTCAAAGCTTTGACTGTAAACCTGCCGGCCAAACCTGTAGCCACAAAGCTACAATCGTTTGCAGCGCAGCAGACCTACCGCCCCGCCGTCTCCCGCCGCAGGTCAAAAATGCGCTCGTAAATCGCCTTGCGCATGCGGTTCACGCCCCCCAGCGGCTTATGGTCGGGCAGCGCGTGCCAGGGGTTGTAGGAACTGGCCTCACAGGCCGCGTTCTGCGGCTCGGTGTTGAAATCCTGCTGCGGGATCTCAATGCGCGCCACTTCCTGGAACGGCGCTTCGGTCTCCAGCCATTCATAGCGCGGGTCCTCCACGCTCATATCGCCGGTCCGCACCTGCACCATGAAGCGCATGCAGGCCCCGCCGGTGGCCAGCTGCTCCACCATGGCGGCGCGCAGATAGTTGGGGTCCTTCGTCTTGGGGATGACCACGGGTTTGGGTTCGCACGGCATAGCGGAATATTTCACGGCCACCGCGTCCGCCCCACTGCCCAGCTGGTACGGCACCATGGACCAGTAGCGGGTGTTCAGCGGGTTATCGATCAGGGAGCTGGTGGCCTCCACGGCATTGATCGTACCCTTCAACCCGATGGACAGGGGCACCAGCACCGGCAACAGCCACTGTGTCAGTTTGCTGGGGCTGTCATTGTACCCGACCAGCTTTTCATAATCCTTCGGTTCCGCCACCAGGAAGGTGGGGAAATTGATCATGATGAAATCCTGCGACGGCTCCGCCCCCGGCGCCACCGCCAGCGGCGTGCCGGGCAGCGGCCGTTCACTGCTGCCCAGCACCTTCACCGCCATGCCGCGCCCATCCTTGTCATAGTCGGGGCGATTGGGATTCTCGTTGGAATTGGAATAGCGGATGACTGCGCGGTAGGCACCGGGGTTCGCGAACAGCCCCTGGCGCAGCGAAGCCGGCACCCCATCGCCCACGGTGAAGGTGGCGGCGACGCAGCCATGCGGCTTCGGGTGCGCGTCGCGGCGCACGGGCACATTGGCGTACATCCGTTCCAGATGGGCATAGATGATGGCCGCCACACGGGCGGCGGCATCCACCTCCCCCGGCGCCAGCTTCTCCCCCGGCCCATCAGCGACCGGATATGTGGCCGGATTGATGGGCCGGTAATAGGCATCGCCGCGTTCGGCGCAGCCCGACAGCAGGGCCATGCCGGCCGCCGCCAGGCAAAGCCCTTCCTTCAACCGCTTATTCATCATCTCTCCCGGCCTTACAGCGTCTTCAGGAATTCGATCAGCGCCTGCTTGTCCGCATCCGACAGCTCCGTGCCATAAAGCTTGCCGGAATGGCCGGAATTCAGGTTGCCGGGGAAGCCCGTGTCAAACTCATAGGTTGGGCGATAAGGGTCCGGCCCCGTCTGATAGCCGACATGGACAGGGTCGAACTCCCGGCTGCCGACATGGAACTTGGTGGGCCGCTTGGCCTCATCCATCAGCAGGGACGCAAGGTTCGGCACCGACCCATTATGCAGATAGGGGGCCGTGGCCCAGATGCCCGTCAGGGGCCGCGCCTTGTACGAGCGCGGGTCCGCCTTATCGCTGAACGACCCGGTATAGGTCTTGGACAGGCGGCCGGCGGCGATGGTTTCGCTGAAATCCGACGTCAGCACCCCCACCACCTGCGTGGTCAGCGCATCACCCCGGTTGCCCAGCGTCTCGCCATAGGGCTTCTGCCAGAACAGCAGCGGGCTGATCGGCTTCTGCCCTTCCAGCTTGCCGCTTTCCCAGGCCAGACCCGTGGCCTTGTTCATGCGCAGCAGGAAATTGTCGGCCATACCGGGGTCGGTGCCGATCACCGATGTCTGGATCAAGGTCGCCTGATAATCATCGCCCTGCTTGTCGCGCGCAATGACCTGATGGCACAGGACGCAGTTCACGCCATCCGGCGTTTCCCCGCGATAGATCTTGCCCCCCTTGGCCGCCAGTTCCTTGTCAATCGCCGGCAGGATGCTTTCCGGCCAGGCGGGGGAGCGCAGGGTGGACAGCCAGTTCTCAATATGGCCCAGATTGTCGGTCAGCACCGTGGAGGCATAGCCAAAGCGCGGGTCCTTGCCCGGCACATTGCCAAAGGTGCCATCGGGGCTGGTGAACTTCGACGGGTCCTTGGCCGTCACCCGGATGCGGCCATAAACGCCCAGCACCTCCCCCACATTGCGGGCCAGCGGGCCGACGCCCAGGCCCAGCACCGATTTGTTGGGCGCAAAGCCGTTCCACTGCACCACGTCCGACTGCGGCGCCCCCCACAGGAACGGATAGCTGACGGGGGCGTTGGATGGCGAGTAATTGGCCTGATCGACGGCAATATTAAAGCCGGAGACCTGATTGAAAATGGCGCCGATGGCATCGATGCGGCCATTGCCGGGCAGCGGCACATATTTCTCGCGGATCACCGCATCGGCCTGCGCCCGCGCCTCGGGCGAAAGGGTGCGCAGACCCGCCTTCAAATTCTCGTTCTTGGCCTGATAGGCGCCATAGGTATCGGTGCCCGGCCGTTCATCGACGGGGCATTCCTTGCTGTTATGGCTGCCGCACAGGTTGCGGCGCAGATATTCGGCCAGCCACATCTGATGTTCGGCCATCTGCCCTTGCAGGATGTTGCGCGCCTCTTTCGTATCGGCGGCCAGAAAACCCTTGGACACCAGCGCCGCCACGAACCGGTCAAACTTCTCCGGCGTTTCAGAGGTGACCAGCAGCGCGTCCAGCAGCTCCGCATTGAAGCGATAGAAATCGCCCAGCGACGGCGCACCATCGATGATCAGCGACTTGCCCTGATAATCCAGCTTGTTGGTGTGGCACGCGGCACAGTTCGGCCCGGCCCAGGCCATGCCCGGTGTGCCATCCGCCCCCTTCATCCCCGGCGTCACCGTGAACCCGATGGGCAGCGCCTCCGGGTTCCACACATCCTTCTGGGCGGGGATATAGCCCAGCCGTTCCATATTGGCCGGTGCAATGAACCGATCCTGGCTATTGGCCTGTTCCACCACGACCAGCCAGCCATAGGGCACCATCCAGGACCCTTGCGGCGTGAACCAGAAGGCCCGGCGCTGCGCCGCCGACCATCCCTGATCCACCCCCCACCATGCCGGCCACCCTTCCCACGCGGGCGCCAGCTCCGCCACCTTGCCCGTATCCGGCACGGAGGTCCATTGCGGCACGGGCAGCTTGCCGGCAGGATTACTCCCCACCTGCACATAGCCCTTATCGGCCCCACACCCCGCCAGCACCAACCCCACCGCCACCAACGGCAACGCCGTCAACAGCGCCCGACCCTTCCCCATGCTCTTCCCCCGTCGCATGCGCGGCCCAAAAGGGCCTGATTTCGCCGCAGAATTGCATGAACGGGGGAGTTGGGCAATGGGCGATGGGTGGTGGGGGTATGAGGGATGGTGTTGAATTGGCTTGGCGATTGGTATGATTGGGGGTGAGACGTGGGCGGGTCGGCATTCGGTAAGGATGCAAAGTAGGAAGACATATTCTATATGAATTCAATGTTCGTTTAGCGAATAAGAAAGAATAGATGTGATATCAAACCTACTGCGCAAGTTGCTGTCGCTTCACAAAAAGGGCCATAGGCGCACTAGCAATGTGGTGCTCTGAGTTGGACATCAACAAAAGCCGGCTGACGGCGTTGTCCTGAATGCCTCCGCTTGGCCAAAGACAAGATATGCTTGCTGTAGTTATCGGCATTCTAGATTTTTTCGTCGCCGCTAACGATAAGGTGTGGGCACGCTTGAATTCAGCGACGAGACTAGATTCAACATTAGGCTTTAGCCCTCGTGTTGAAAATGCCGACAGGTATCTATATACGCGCTTCATGAAATTTGGGTAAATTCCCAATGCTCCATGCTGACCTAGCTTACCAAGCTCATTAATATTACATGGGACAATAAAATTTGCTTTTTCAATGCAATCTTTTAGATGGGCAAGGGGTGAAAGACTTTGAACTTGACGTCCACTCGCTGCCTTCAACTCATTCCAACGAAATATACTGTCAGTAACGATACACGAGCCAGTAGCCTGAGCCAGATACATAGTAATCTCAAAATTTGGAACCATTTTAAACGGTATAAATTGTCCACCCTCTTCAAGGGAACCACTTGTCAGCACAGCGAGAGGGTCGTTCTCACGAAGTAAATCAAGATCATTAAGAACAAAATCGATATACTTTGCGTCTAAATCCGGAGAAAACCGTAGCAACTTCTGCCGAAGTGCGTCACGCGGCTGCAACAAAATACCTCTCTTATAGTCCTCTTCCATGAGTTTCATAAACTCATCATCTTCAACTTTAGCATACTTTATATAATTACTCCGACGCTTAGCCATATTCATTACCTGGTGTCGTAAATGAAGATCAAAATTACAAGGATCCGGAAAAAGCGTAATGAGTCCCTGCTCAATGAACGGCATGATCATCATGAACAGAAATACAGACTTTAAGAATTCTTGACGATACATATGGGGGTTTTCCGTAGGGCTAAATTCCTTTTTCACCGCCCCTGGATGTATGAATGGATGTTCTATAAGCAATTCATCGAAATAAAAAGGAAGACCAAGTGCGCAGTTTGAAATTGCCTGCGGGTGAAGAACTCCTGTATAAATTGCCCTCGCGACTCCATCGGGTTTTGGCAACATTTCAAGAAAATTTGTTTCGCGCGGCCATAACGCATCATAAAGACTATAAACATCTTTAATCTTATCATCATTAATCTCTTTACGAATTGTAACCCAGTCACGGACATCATTTATACCGAGAATGTTTGATATACCTGTAAATAGCATAATGTTGCGCTCTCGAATACTTAGCTCCTTCCAAGTTGGCCGAAGAGCGACAGATTTTAGATTGCAACAGTTACCAAATCTGCGACCCGATCCGCACCCACAAAGGTCACGGGCACGTGGTGGAGTAGACAAGGGTGCCTTTTTTAAAAAATCGCGTTCATGTTCGGTCCGGCCAAATGAATCCTGAAAATAAACATCATTGTTTTGTAGTCTAACAAACATATCTCCGCCCATAAATAAAATTCCATCAGAAGGTGGTACAAATAACATGCGGAGGTCAGACCAAGGCTCAGAAGACTTTATTTCTGGATACAGCCACTCTTCTTTACCAGCTGCTATGTAGCGCTTTGCTCCAGATTTGATAACACGATTAACTCGAACAACCTCTTCACTTGTGAGCCTACGTGTGCGAATGAATGAGTCCGTGCGCACAAGAGAGTTTCGATAGTTTCCAGCAAAGGTGCGCTTTTTAAGCGGTTCAGTTGAATGATCTTTAGCATATTCAAGATTAGTCAAAATTAGGCAAAAGTCTCTATTCAATGGAAATATTGTTTGGGTACCTTTAAGCGCTATCGAAGGATCATTTGGATATCTATTTCCCTTCACGCCAGGAGGCAGAGCGTAATTGTAAGTCGTAACTGGATGATCGCTGACGATGAACTTAGTTTCAGCATCCTGAGCCGATATTATCTCACGCACCCCTTCCGTCCAGATTGTACAGTGCATCATCCGGATACCTTGCATCTCGAACATTAGTTCGTTTTGCGTAAGACGCGGATATTGTGCGCTTAACCAGTCAAGACCTTTTGGCGTGCGCAACTTCTGGATATCCAGATATTCAAAGAATGATGTAAAATGCTGCTGCCATTCCTTGGAGTCGTCGCTCACAAAGGCCCGCACTGCCGCGGCCCCACGACAGTCGAGATCACCAAAAAGTTTTCGCTCAATTTCATCGTTGGCAATCTCACCAAAAAAAGTAGAATAAAGATCAATCTGGCAGAATGCACGTGATGATGGCGAATTAAATTTTGATTTTTCGAATACAATATCACCATTATGAAGTGTTATTTTATTTGGATTGGTATCAAGATATGAGTATGTTCTTTTGCCAATCTCAAAAAAACCTTCTTGATACCAACGTGGTACGTAGTGATTATTGCGAGTTAATGTCATTTATTTAAATACCCCGTACTCCAATGGAAGTGGTAATAGTAACCTACAATCTGTCGGACGGCAATCCGAACAAGCTTTTAGCCGGGTGTCTTTCACGGCCGACAACTCATCGGCGTATCTGCTAATTGGCCTTAATGAGCGCGCGAAAAAGACCACAATAGAGCGTAGATAGCGCGCCCATCTGAATTTGCATCAACACCACTTTAAATCTAATTGCAATCGTTTGCAAAACCCCAAAACCCAGCGTATGATCCCCTCAACATCGGGCGAAACCGCCCCTATAAGTCGATCCGGGGAGGATACGGGCATGAGTGACGGGTTTGGGCAGCTCTCGGGGCTGGATGCGGCCATTATCGGGCTGTATCTGGTGGCCATTGTGGTGCTGGGGCTGTATGCCTCGCGGCAATCGACGACGGCGACCGATTATTTCCTGGCGGCGCGCAGTTCGACCTGGCCCACCATCGGGCTGGCGCTGCTGGCGTCCAACATTTCCTCCACCACCCTGATCGGGTTGGCGGGGGCGGCCTATGCGACCGGTATTGCCGTCTATAATTATGAATGGATGGCCAGTGTCGTGCTGGTCTTCTTCTGCCTGTTCCTGCTGCCCGTCATCCTGCGCAGTCAGGTTTATACGATGCCGGAATTCCTGGAAAAGCGGTTCGACGGCTCCATCCGGCTGTATTTTTCCGGCCTGACCATCTTCCTGAACATCGTGGTGGATACGGCCGGCACGCTGTTTGGCGGGGCCTTGATGTTCAAGCTGATCTTCCCCGGCGTGCCGCTGTGGCAGATCGCGGGCCTGCTGGCGCTGGCCGCCGGTGCCTATACGGCGGCGGGCGGGTTGAAGGCGGTGCTGGTCACCGAAGTGGTGCAGGCCGTGATCCTGTGCGGCGCGTCGGTCTTCGTAGCCGTCTTCGCCTTTGACAAGGCCGGCGGCTGGGATGCCGTGATGGCCGGGGTGGAGGCCCAGAAGATGAGCCTGATCCGCCCCGCCGATGACCCGTCCCTGCCCTGGACCGGGCTGATCACGGGCGTGCCCCTGATCGGGCTGTATTTCTGGTGCACCAACCAGTTCATGGTGCAGCGGGTTCTGTCGGCCAAGGACCTGAACCATGGCCGCTGGGGCAGCCTGTTTGCCGGGCTGTTGAAGCTGCCGGTGCTGTTCCTCATGGTGCTGCCCGGCTCGGCGGCCATCCTGATGTATCCCAATCTGGAACGCCCGGACCTTGTTTACCCCACCTTGATCTTCGACCTGTTGCCCGTGGGCGTCATCGGCATCGTGGTGGCGGGGTTCCTGGCGGCCATTATGTCGTCGATTGCCAGCACGTTTAATTCCGCCTCCACGCTCGTCACCATGGATTTCGTACGCCGCTTCCGGCCCGATGTGTCACAGGCCGCGCTGGTCCGCATCGGTCGCATCACCACGCTGTGCTTCATGGTGCTGTCGGTCGCCTGGGTGCCCGTGGTGGAAAGCCTGACCGATACGCTGTGGCAGTATCTGCAGGCCGTTCTGGCCTATGCCGTGCCGCCCGTGGTGGCCCTGTTCCTGGCCGGCATCTTCTGGCGCCGCGCCAATGTGGCCGGCGCGCGGGCCGGCGTTCTGATGGGGCTGCTGGCCGGTGGTTACCTTTTCTATGGGGTGCAGGTGACAGGCTCAATCCACCTGCATTTCCTGCTGGCCGCCACCCTGCTGTTCGCGCTGTCGCTGGCCGCCGTCATCATCGCCAGCCTGTTGACCGCCCCGCCGGCGGCGGACAAGACCGAAACCCTGATGTGGACCCGCGCCGATTTCGACGCCGAAACCCGGTCCCTGGCGGGCCAACCCCTGTGGCAGAACTACCGCGTACAGGCCGTGGCCCTGCTTGCCCTGACGGCGGTGATTGTCTGGGTGTTCCGGTAAACAGTGGGGCTTCCGGCAAACCGGAAGCCCCACCGGCGGCGACCGCCGCCGCGCCGGCGTGTGAGGAACGTAGAACCTAACTCCCGCACGATTTGCGGATGACCAGTTCCGCCGGCATGGTGGCGGAGGGCGTGTTCTCCCCCTCCATCCGGCGGAACAGCAGGTCGATCATCACCTTGGCCCCGCGCGCCAGGTCCTGGCGCACACTGGTCAGCGGCGGGTTCACATAGGCGGCGATGGTGATATCGTCGAACCCGACCACCGCCACATCGTCCGGCACGCGCAACCCGGCGGCGTTCAGCGCCTTGATAGCGGCAATGGCAATCACGTCCGACACGGCAAAAATGGCATCGAACGGCACCTTGCTGTCGATCAACCCGCGCACCGTGTCATAGGCGGTATCGACCGTGAAATGCGCGGGCGCCAGCAGGGCCGGGTCCTCCGCAATGCCGGCGGCGGCCAGGGCGCGGCGATAGCCGTCATAGCGCAACCCCACCTCCGGCAGGGACGGCACGCCCAGAAAGGCGATCCGCCGCCTTCCCTTCTGCACCAGATGCTCCACGGCCAGCCGCGCCCCGCCAATATTGTCCGACCCAACCGAACAATAAATCTGGCTGGGCAGATGGGCACCCCAGACCACCAGCGGCAGATAGGTGCGGGCCACCGCATTCAACGCCTCATGCTGATCGCTCTGACCGATGACGATCAACCCGTCGGCCTTCTGCGACTGGATCAACCGGTCCTGCCAGCCCGGTTCCGGCCGCGCCACCTTGGTCAGCAGCACATTGTAATCGCGTGCCGTGATCTCATCGGCCAGCCGACCCAGCAGCTCGATGAAGAACGGGTCGGAGATCAGCTGACCCACCTCATGGCCCAGCGGGATGACGATGCCGATGGTGCGGGTCTTCTTCAGGCGCAGGTTGCGGGCCTGTTCATTGATGACATAGCCCTGCGCCTGCGCCAGCGCCAGGATCTCCTCACGCTTGGCCTGCGGCACCAGGGCGCTTCCGGCCAGCGCGCGGGAAACCGTGGAAACCGACACACCCGCCATCCGGGCAATGTCCGCCATCTTGATCGGTGCCGCCATCCCCACTGCCCTGCGCTTCAACCCAACCGGCGGCCAAGCTAGCAGAGGTGGGGACGAAGCGCCAATCCCCGCTGACAGGGCTCAATCGTCCGAACGGCTGCCCGCCGCCGCCGCCGCGGCCTCTAGTGTTTCATCCGCCGGGTCGGTGGTAAGGGCGGTGCGGATATAGATGCCGTAGAGGCTGTTCCCGGTACCAGTACAGCCAAAGGTGTCTTTGGCCAGGATGAACCCCGCCAACCAGCGCAAGGTGATGGTACATCCAGCAGACTTATAGACGACCTTGTTGCCCTTCGGAGCGGTCTCTACGTCAAAATCAGACAAATAGTAGGGGGGTGTGAAGGCTACACCTTTAATGTACAGCTTCCCCCCTCCTTCGCGTCTACCAGGAACCAGTTCTCTCCCGTGCGCCACCGACCCAACCAATCTTCCCGGGTCGGTGGCGCTGACGTCGCATCAATATTGAGTCTAGCGCGCGGCAACCACCCTGCCGTATCACGCTTCTTGCCGCGAAACATCGCACAGACATAGGGCCCCTTTTCATCCGCCAGAAACACACGGTCACCGGGCACCAGATAGGCCTTGGCCTGACAATCTGCCCCACCGGGACAATGTTCCGCCGAGCGCTGAAAGTATAGACGCGGACCCGATTCATTCTTGAGAATGGCTGAATGCAGATTTTCGGCGTCGTATATATTGAGGTCGCTGCAATCCTGGGCAATTGTATCAGCCGTCACAAAGAGGTGGCTCAAAACGAGCAATGCCCACTTGAAACGATGTCTCATAGCGTAAAAATTCCAATTCTCGATGAATTGTATAAATCACTTTATTCTATCTACGGGAAGGTACGCCTCTCCAGTCTCATCGGCATGCCGCCAAACAATATCTAGTATGTTTGTAATTTTTTGGCCAGGTATCATGGCGCGCATAAGATGAGCTCCATCTATGCACACGAATTTCAGAGCACCTTTTGCGCTCAAACTCTTTACTGCCTCAGGCGAATAACCATTGACTGAAACATACAAACCTCTAGTATCAGCCGTTTTCCCTTCAATTTTGTATAAAAATGCCCCAAAATCTGCACCAGCAACGGGCGTTTTAACCCACTTTGCCTCAAGAAAATTTGTCCGATTACGCCACTGGAATGAACCATCTATCTGTTCACCAGTAATTTTGAACGAACCTCTCGGCGCCAGCTGCTCATAATCAAAAAATTCATTCAAAAATGACTCAAATAAATACCCTCTAGTTTGTGCATTGGCTTCAGCCATCAAAGATATAAATCTATCCCCAAAATTTACCCGTACCTGTTCATCAGAAACGTATGCCGCCTCTTTAGCTTTTCTTTCTAATTCTCCCCTCTCAATCTCCGCAAGTCTTGTCTCTTCACGAATGCGCTGAGCCTCCTGCCGGTCAGTTGCAACCTGTTGACGTAAACGTTCAATCGCTGCCAGCGACTCCGGATTAGCGTCGGGGAAGGAAACACGATTAAGCCCTGTTATAACGCCCGCAAACATCCGATCGCCACTGTCACCCAGTTCGGATACTATTATTATTAACTCCTTTACAACAACACGCTTTGGAGCCCGTGCAAAGCCACTATCTTTATTCTGATATTTTATGTCAGCCGCTGCACGCGCTTTAGCAATAATTTCATTCGGCACGCCCGATCTGCTTAAAAAGCTATCGAGTTGATTGTGATATTTATAACATCCCGACAAGGCTTCTTCTAGGTTAGTAAGAGTGGAAACGTCAAAAGGCATTTCGCTACCATTTTGTGCAAGTGGGTGTCGTCTTATGCTTTTTATAATGGTGCGGACCACACTTAACAACAAGGAGAGAATCGCAACCCTCCTTGTTGTTGAACAAAAAGATCACTCCCACTCAATCGTGCCCGGCGGCTTCGACGTGATGTCGTAGGTCACGCGGTTGATGCCGCGCACCTCGTTGATGATGCGGGTGGCGACATGGCCCAGGAAGCTGTGTTCGAACGGATAATAATCCGCCGTCATGCCATCGACCGAGGTCACGGCGCGCAGCGCGCAGGCATAATCATAGGTGCGGCCATCGCCCATCACGCCGACGGTGCGCACGGGCAGCAGCACGGCAAAGGCCTGCCAGATTTCATCATAAAGGCCTGCCTTGCGGATGGCGTCCAGATAGACGCTGTCGGCCTTGCGCAGAATGTCCAGCTTCTCGCGCGTGATCTCGCCCGGCACGCGGATGGCCAGACCGGGGCCGGGGAACGGGTGGCGACCGACAAAGCTGTGCGGCAGGCCCAGTTCACGGCCCAGTGCGCGCACCTCATCCTTGAACAGCTCGCGCAGCGGCTCCACCAGCTTCAGCTTCATGCGGTCGGGCAGGCCGCCGACATTGTGGTGCGACTTGATGGTGACGCTGGGGCCGCCGGTAAACGACACGCTCTCGATGACATCGGGATACAGCGTGCCCTGGGCCAGGAATTCCGCGCCGCCGATCTTGGCGGCCTCGCCATCGAACACTTCGATGAACAGGCGACCGATAATCTTGCGCTTCTGCTCCGGGTCGGACACGCCCTCCAACTGCCCCAGGAACAGGTCGGCGGCGTCCACATGCACCAGCGGGATATTATAATGGTCGCGGAACAGGGTCACCACCTGTTCGGCCTCGCCCGACCGCATCAGGCCGGTATCCACGAAGATACAGGTCAGCTGGGCCCCGATCGCCTCGTGGATCAGAACAGCGGCGACGGAGCTGTCGACACCGCCCGAAAGGCCGCAGATCACCTTGGCGGAACCCACCTGCTCGCGAATTCGGGCCACGGCTTCGGCACGGAAGGCGGCCATGGTCCAATCGCCCTTCAGACCCGCCACCTTGAACAGGAAATTGCGGATCAGGGCGTCGCCATGCGGGGTATGCACCACTTCGGGGTGGAACTGTACCGCATAGAAGCGGCGGGTATCGTCGGCGATGATGGCATAGGGCGCGCCCTCGGACGTGGCGACGATGCGGAATCCTTCGGGCAGCTTGGTGACACGGTCGCCATGGCTCATCCACACCTGCTCATGCGCGCCGATGCTCCACACGCCTTCGAACAGGGCGCAATCATCCTTGACGTCAACAAAGGCGCGGCCGAACTCGCGGGTCTCGCCCGGCTCCACCTTGCCGCCCAGCTGCTCGCACATGGTCTGCTGGCCATAGCAGATGCCGAACACCGGCACGCCCAGGGTCCAGACCACGTCATTGGCGCGCGGGCTGCCCGCCTCCGTCACGCTGGCCGGGCCGCCCGACAGGATGATGGCCTTAGGCGCAAAGGCGCGAATGCGGCCCTCGTCCGCGCTATAGGGGATGATTTCGCAATAAATGCCGGCCTCGCGCACACGGCGGGCGATCAGCTGCGTCACCTGCGATCCGAAATCCAGGATCAGGACACGGTCGGGATGGGCGGCGGGTGCGGTGGAAGAGGCGGCGGCCATGGCGCATTTTCCTGCGGGTCAGGGGCGGAGAATGCGCCGCAACCTAACCAACCAAGCCCTTCCCGGCAACAGGCACCTCCGCAAGGCTGCCCCCTGTCTGAACCGGACCGCACGCGACGGGCGGCGGACCATAAATACCTATTGACTCTTTCTTTCACCTGTAAGAAATACCTTACACATGAAATACGAACTTCAGATAGCCGGAACGGCGTGCGATGGGGAACAGGTCCTGGCGGCCCTGTCGGCGCTCGCCAACCCCCACCGCCTGCGCATCGTGGCCAGGCTGGCGGGCGGAGACCGGCATTATATCAGCCAGTTGGCCCGCGATCTGGGGATCAGCCGGCCCCTCCTGCATCTGCATGTGCAGAAATTGCAGGAAGCGGGACTGGTGACATCACAGCTGGAGTTGTCGGACGACGGCAAGGCCTTGAACTATCTACAACTGGCCCCCTTTCACCTGACCCTGACCGCAGAAAGCCTGCGTCAGGTGGCGGCGGGGCTTTCGGCGCACAGCGCTACAGGGAACTGACAGGGGATAATGATGGCGGATGATACCTTTCTCTTTGCGATTTTCTGGATGGTGGTGGGGGTCGTTTCGATCGTTGCTATCACGATGATCAGCAAGACCATACAGGCCAAGGCCAGGATGGCCGATGACGGCGCCTACCGCGCTCTTGCCGAACGCGCCGTGGCGGCGCTGGAGGAACAGACGGGCACCATCAATGCCCTGCGCGCCGACCTGACCGCCGCCCGCACCACGCTGACCAATGTCGAAAAAATTCTGAAGCAGGTGGAATAAATGATCGACGGTATTGCCGCATGGCGCCTGCATCTGCTGCGCGCCGTTTACCTTCTCATGGCGCTGGGGGCCGGGTACCTTAACTGGTCCCAGATCATTGATCCGACCCAAAGCTGGAAGCTGATGGAAGGTGTAGTGGTAACCATGCTGGGTGCCATGTCAGCCCTGGCCCTGCTAGGCTTGCGCCACCCGCTGCGCATGCTGCCCCTGATGTTCTGGGAGATCGCCTGGAAACTGATCTGGCTGGCCCGCGTCGCCTTCCCGGCATGGCAGAACGACACGATAGACGAAGGTATCGCTGCCAACATCGTCGCCACCGGCATGGTGGTGATCGTCATCGCAGTGGTACCGTGGGATTATGTCTGGCGGATTTATGTAAAGGGTGCGCCTTCGTAACCCGCCCTACCCGCCCTATCCCTTCGTCGTCAGCACTGTATAGGCAACAGGTTGGCTGACCACCAGGACCGGGTTCTCCTTCACCAGCCCCTTGTCATTGGGCACATTGACCCGCCCCCGTTCATCGGCCTTAAGCACGCGCGCCCCCTTGGTGCCCTCCAGCGTCACCGTGCAATCCTTGCCGCAGACAAGGCGCAGCGTCTTGGCCGATGGGGCCAGGAACGACACGGCCCCCGCCTCCTTCTCGATCAGCTTGTCGAACTGATCAAAGGCCGCCTTCACGTCGGCATAGGCGATGCGGGTGGTGCCCGGTGTCACCTTCATGCCGATCTGCGCCTTCATCTTATAGGTGCCAGCCGCCTGATTGACGGTGACCATGGCCCCCGCCTGCACCCAGTCTGGACGGAATGGGATATCCACGGCATTGTCGGCATCGACGGACAGGTCCACCCGCCCCTCCGGCGCTGTCACCACAAGGGTGACGGGTGCGTCCAGCGGCTGCTTGTCATTGGTCGGCTGCACCGACAGGCGCAGTGCCAGATGATCATGCCCCTGACCATAGAACTTGACCATCTCGTCATGGAATTGCCTGTACGGCACGGTATGCGTGCCGACAGCGCTCCATGCCGTCGGTACGGCCAGCGACAGAACCAGGGCGGTGGTCAGGAACAGGCGCATGGTGCAAACCTCAACCGAGCGGTTGGAACGGACTGACGGTGACGCGGCTACCTTCCGCCACAAGGAAAGAGCCCTCGGCCACCTCGTTCCAGTGGCTGGCATCCTCGTCCAGCGGTTCGGACAGGACCATGACGGAGTCTGTTCCGTCCTCCAGGCAGACGCGCCCGTCGCGGCAGCCATCGACATGGCCCTGGGTCCAGAACAGGCTGGGCGAGCGACCGTCACAGGACCAGCGGACGGCATAAAGCCGTTTGCCATCGGTACAGGCCGCCGTCATGCGGAACGGTTCCGTCACCCCTTCGCGCCGCATCTTGCCCACGATCTGGGCGACGGTCAGGGCAAAGGCGCTGGCCGGGTCTTCCATCAGGCCATTGCCCAGCGCCAGATAGAAAAACGCCTCGCTGTCGGTCGATCCCTCGCGGTGGCGGTACAGGTCTTTGCGGATCATGCCCTCCACATCCTGGCGCACCAGCGGCCAGCCGCCGATCTGCCCGTTATGCATGAACAGCCAGTCGCCATAGCGGAACGGGTGACAGTTCAGCCGCGACGTCGCCGTGCCCGTAGACGCCCGCACATGCGCGAAGAACAGGGGCGAGCGAATCTGCTCGGCCAGCGAGCGCAGGTTGGCATCCGACCAGGCCGGCATCGTATCGCGGTAAAGCCCAGGCTTGGCAATGTCCCCGTACCAGCCCAGGCCGAAACCGTCGCCATTGGTGGGGGCGACGCTACGCTGGGCCGACAGCGACTGCCGGATCAGCGAATTGCAGGGCTGGAACAGCAGCGTGTCCATCGCGATGAGAATACCGGCATAGGCCAGCCAACGGCACATCGAAACCACCTTATTACGGTTCAGCAAACAGATCAGGCCCCGAACCACGGCCCCTTACTGTTAAATCAGTCCCCCATGGCGGAACAAGGGCAAAGCAATGGCATTTTGAACATCGTTCGAAATGCTACCGCCTGTGACCTTTCAAGGGCGGTCCGCAACCAAACCCCCTCCCCGCTGTTCTATGCGTCGAAGCCGCCGGATCTGGCGGCCCTGAAAGACCAAGGAGAATTCCATGAACACCGATACCATCAAGGGCAAGCTGAACGAAGCCAAGGGTGCGGTAAAGAAGGGGATCGGCAAGGCCACCGACGATCCCGCCCTGGAGCTGGAAGGTCGCGCCGATCAGGCCAAGGGCAAGGCCCAGCAGGTGAAGGGGCACCTGAAGGATGCGGTGCGCGACGCCACCCGCTGACGCCCCTGCCCGTCCCGTCCTTTCTTGTCCGGCCCCCCTCGCCCATGCCGTGGCCGCCTGTCACACCGTTGTAGGCTGCAACGGTCGCGGCGTTTACAGTTGGGGGGGCCGGGGTTATGGTGCGCCCGCCTTTGTGAAGGTTCGGTGTCGCCCCCAGGGGTGGCACCGCTCACCCCTGGTTTTCCAACAAAGACGGGCAGCACGACCATGAAGCTGATCGCCGGTAACAGCAATCAGCCGCTGGCTGAAGCCATTTCGACCTGCCTTGAGGTCCCGCTGACCAAGGCATCGATCCGCCGCTTCGCCGATAATGAGATTTTCGTTGAGATCAACGAGAATGTCCGCGGCGAGGATGTGTTCGTGATCCAATCCACGTCGAAGCCGGCCAATGACCATCTGATGGAATTGCTGGTCATCATCGACGCGCTGCGCCGGGGTTCGGCCCGCCGCATTACCGCCGTGATCCCCTATTACGGCTATGCCCGTCAGGATCGCAAGACCGGCCCCCGCACGCCGATTTCGGCGAAGCTGGTGGCCAACCTGATCACCACCGCTGGTGCTAACCGCGTCCTGACCATGGACCTGCATGCCGGTCAGATTCAGGGCTTCTTCGACATCCCCGTCGATAATCTGGTGGCCGGTGGCGAGTTCACCAAAGACATCCAGGAACATGTCGGCAATGGCAAGCTGATGGTGGTATCGCCCGACGTGGGCGGTGTGGTCCGCGCCCGCGCCATTGCCAGCCGTCTGGAGGCCGATCTGGCCATCATCGACAAGCGGCGTGAACGCGCCGGCGTGTCGGAGGTGATGAATGTCATCGGTGATGTGTCGGGCCGCGACTGTATCCTGATCGACGATATCGTGGACAGCGCCGGCACGCTGTGTAACGCCGCCGAGGCGTTGAAGGCCCGTGGCGCCACGTCGGTACGCGCCTATGTCACCCACGGCGTCCTGTCCGGCGGCGCCGTCGCCCGCGTCTCCGCCTCGCCGCTGGATGAGTTGGTGATCACCGACAGCATCGTGGCGACCGACGCCGTGAAGCAGGCCACCAATATCCGTCAGCGTTCCATCGCCCGCCTGATGGCCGACGCCATCGACCGCATCAGCAATGAGCGTTCGGTGTCCAGCCTGTTCGTTTGATCCCTGACCCGATCAAAATAAAAACGGCGCCGGTATCCCCGGCGCCGTTTTTGTTTGTGGGGTAAGGCGGCGGAAAACTTTGGGATTTCCGCCGCCATCACCTTTTCTCAACCCGCCAGTGCCGCTTCCACCGCGGCGATGGCATCAGCAGCCTTGTCACCATCGGGGCCGCCGGCCTGGGCCATGTCGGGGCGGCCGCCGCCACCCTTACCGCCCATGGCCGCAGCCGCGACGCGGACCAGATCGACGGCGCTGGCCTTGGCCACCGCATCCTCGGTCACGCCGACAACCACGGAAGCCTTGCCATCGGCCACGGCGATGGCGACGACGACGCCGGTACCCACCTGCTTCTTCAGCTCATCGGCAAAGGGCTTAAGGTCCTTGGCCGGCAGGTCGGCGACGACGCGACCGATGAAGCCCAGACCATTGATCTGCTTGACCTCTGCCGCACCGCCGGAACCGCCGCCGCCCAGCGCCACCTGACGGCGCAGGTCGGCCAGTTCCTTTTCCATCTTCCGGCGTTCGTCCAGCAGGCTGGTGACCTTGGCCACCACCTCACCCGCCGGCACCTTCAGCGCCTGGGCTGTATCCAGCAGACGGCCTTCCTGCTGTTCCAGATAGGCCAACGCACCGGCACCGGTCAGCGCCTCGATACGGCGGATGCCGGCGGCGACGGCCCCTTCGGACACGATCTTGAACAGGCCAATATCGCCCGTCCGGCGGACATGGGTGCCGCCGCACAGTTCGACGGAGAATTCCTTGTTCCCGGCCTCGTCCACGCCACCCATGGAGACGACGCGCACCTCCTCCCCATACTTCTCCCCGAACAGGGCCATGGCGCCGACGGCGATGGCGGCGTCGGGGGTCATCAGGCGGGTGGTGACCTCGCTATTGCCACGGATGCGGGCATTCACCGCCGCTTCGACATCGGCGACATCATTCGCGGCCAAGGGCGTCGGCTGGGAAATGTCGAAACGCAGACGGTCGGCAGACACCAGCGAGCCCTTCTGCGTGACATGGTCACCCAGACGGCGGCGCAGCGCCTCATGCAGCAGGTGGGTGGCGCTGTGGTTGGCGCGGATGGCGCCACGGCGGGTGCCATCGACCTTCAGTTCGACGGCATCGCCAACGGCCAAGGTGCCTTTGGTGACCGTGCCGACATGGGCGAAGACCGCACCCAGCTTCTTCTGCACGTCACGGACCGTAACCTCCGCACCCTTGGCGGAAATCATCACGCCAGCATCGCCAACCTGACCGCCGCTTTCGCCATAGAACGGGGTCTGGTTGACGACGACCAGGACCTCGGCCCCCTCGGCAGCACTGGTGACGCGGTTGCCTTCCTTGTCCAGGATGGCGGTCACCGCACCCTCGGCGGCCTCGGTGTCATAGCCCAGGAACTCGGTCGCCCCGACCTCGTCCTTCAGTTCGAACCAGACGCGTTCCGTTGCGGCCTCGCCCGAGCCAGCCCAGGCGGCGCGCGCCTTCTTGCGCTGTTCTTCCATGGCGGCGTTGAAGCCGTCCACATCGACCGGACGGTTGCGGGTGCGCAGCACGTCCTGGGTCAGGTCCAGCGGGAAGCCATAGGTGTCATACAGCGTGAAGGCGACATTGCCGGGCAGCGCCTGACCTTCGGCCAGCGGCGCCTCCGCCTCGTCCAACAGCTTCAGGCCACGGTCCAGCGTTTGCTTGAAGCGGGTTTCCTCCAGGCGCAGCGTTTCGGTGATCAGCGCCTGGGCGCGCACCAGTTCGGCATAATGGCCGCCCATCTCCCGCACCAGGGCCGGCACCAAACGGTGCATCACCGGGTCCTTGGCGCCCAACATGTGGGCATGACGCATGGCGCGGCGCATGATGCGGCGCAGAACGTAACCACGCCCCTCGTTCGAGGGCATGACGCCATCGGCGATCAGGAACGAGCAGGAGCGCAGATGGTCGGCGATGACGCGGTGGGAGGTGGCCTGCGGCCCCTTCAACGACGCGCCCGTCGCCTCTGCCGAGGCTTCCAGCAGGCCCTGGAACAGGTCGATATCGTAATTGTCGTGGACGCCCTGCATGACGGCGGCCAGACGCTCCATGCCCATGCCGGTATCGATGGAGGGCTTGGGCAGGGGCACGCGTTCATACCCACCATCCTTGGACGGCAGCTGTTCATACTGCATGAACACGAGATTCCAGATCTCGATGAAACGGTCGCCATCCTGATCCGGGCTGCCCGGCGGGCCGCCGGCGATCTTGTCGCCATGATCGTAGAAGATTTCCGAGCAGGGGCCGCAGGGGCCGGTATCGCCCATCATCCAGAAATTGTCAGACGTCGGGATGCGGATGATGCGGTCATCCGGCAGGCCCGCGATCTTCTTCCACAGGTCAAACGCTTCGTCATCATTATGGAAGACGGTGGTCGTCAGCTTGGACGGGGAGATGCCAAATTCCTTGGTGATCAGGTTCCAGGCCAGCTCAATGGCGTCGGCCTTGAAATAATCGCCGAAGGAAAAGTTCCCCAGCATCTCAAAGAAGGTGTGGTGGCGCGCCGTGAAGCCGACATTGTCCAGGTCGTTATGCTTGCCACCCGCGCGCACGCATTTCTGCGAGGTGGTGGCGCGGTTATAGGGGCGCAGTTCCTGGCCCGTGAAGACGTTCTTGAACTGCACCATGCCGGCATTCGTGAACATCAGCGTCGGGTCATTGCGCGGGACCAGCGGCGAGCTGTCGACAATGGCGTGGCCGTTCTTCCCGAAATAGTCGAGGAAGGTGGAACGGATTTCGTTGACGGTCTTCTTGGACATGGGGACGGCCTGGCAGCTGCTTGGGTCGCGACAATATGGGGTGTGGGTTTTACCGTGGCCAGTGCCGCCCTGTCCATGCCCGCCTGCCCATGGGGGCCATGTTGGGGGGCAAAAACGCTCCAACGACGGCCAGATGCAACATCATGCAACACAAAAACAGGGGGTGTTGCACGGATCGTTGGGATCAAACCACCCTGAAAAGCAAAAGGGAGGCGGTTTCCCGCCTCCCTTGCTGAACATGCATTGCCATGCGGTCCGGGATCACTCCGGGCTGGCCGCATCGCCATCGGTTTCCGGCGTGCCCATCATGGCGCCCGCCACGATGCCGGCATTGGCACGGATCTTCTGTTCGATGCTGTCGGCGACCGCCGGGTTGGTGCGCAGGAAGGTCTTGGCGTTTTCACGGCCCTGACCAATGCGCTGCCCGTCATAGGAGAACCAGGAACCCGACTTGTCGACCACGCCGGCCTGGATGCCGAGGTCGAGCAGTTCGCCGACCTTGGACACGCCCTCGCCATACATGATGTCGAATTCGACGACGCGGAAGGGCGGCGCCATCTTGTTCTTCACCACCTTCACACGGGTCTGGTTGCCGGTCACCGTCTCCCGGTCCTTGATAGCGCCGATGCGGCGGATATCCAGGCGGACGGAGGCATAGAATTTCAGCGCGTTGCCGCCCGTCGTGGTTTCCGGGTTACCGAACATCACGCCGATCTTCAAACGGATCTGGTTGATGAAGATCACCAGACAGCGCGACTTGGAGATGGAGCTGGTCAGCTTGCGCAGCGCCTGGCTCATCAGACGGGCATGCAGGCCGACATGGCTGTCGCCCATTTCGCCTTCCAGTTCGGCGCGCGGCACCAGGGCCGCGACCGAGTCCACCACCAGCACGTCGATGGCGCCGGAACGGACCAGCGTGTCAGCGATTTCCAGCGCCTGTTCGCCGGCATCGGGCTGCGAGATCAGCAGCTCATCCACATCCACGCCCAGCTTGCGGGCATAGGAGGGATCAAGCGCATGTTCGGCATCGACGAAGGCGCAAACGCCACCATTCTTCTGTGCCTGCGCAATGGCATGAAGGGCGAGCGTCGTCTTGCCCGAGCTTTCCGGCCCGTAAATCTCGATGATACGGCCACGCGGAAGGCCGCCGATGCCCAGTGCGATGTCAAGACCCAGAGAGCCGGTGGAAACCACCTCCGTCTCCGTCAAGGCCTCCTTGGCGCCGAGCTTCATGATCGAGCCCTTGCCGAACGCGCGTTCGATCTGGCCCAGAGCGGCATCCAGAGCTTTTTGTTTGTCCATGGGTGTTTCAACCAGACGGAGTGGAGCTGCCGACATTATTGTCCCCTTCCTTCTCGCACGGATGTGCATGCGCGTTCAACTGCACCTGTTGTACATTCTTTGTTCTCACCCGCCAAGCGCAAATGTTCTCACTATGTTCACTTTTTGCCGTTGCGTTTCCGAAGGGAGAAGGGGGTGGTTCATAAATATGAACAAAGTTCATATGCGAAACCACAAGGAATCCCCTATGATGGTCCCCTTCATGGCCGTCCAATGGTGCGCATCATGATCGTCACAAACGGGAATCGCGGGCTGTTCTGTCTGGCCCTTCTTGGACTGGCCCTTTTCTGCCCGCCGGCGGAGGCCCAGAACGCCAATCCGCCCGCACAGGCCAAAAAGCCCGACAGCCCGCCCATGGAACAGGAAGTGATCGTCACAGGCCGGCGCAACGGGGAGCCGGATTTTCAGGAACAGCAGGAATTCCATTATGAGGAATACCGCCGCCTGAAAGCCATCTATGATCCCGATCCCCTTCCCGTCATCCGCAGCGACCGTCTGGTCCGCATGCCGGAGGCGATCAGCAGCACGGTACAGGGCAAGCCGACCCTGACGGAGAAACAATGGTGAGCGTGGCAGATTTGGTCCAGGCGGCGGAAAAGGCGGCGGACCGGGGCGATGGGGCGACGGCCCTGACGCTGTGGCGACAGGTGCTGGATGCTGATCCCAACCATGTGGTCGCCCTGCTGACCCTGGGCGATGCCGCCCGTCGTGCCGGGCGGGTGGAACAGGCAGAGGCCCTGCTGCTGCGTGCGGTGGCCGTGGCACCCCGGCTGGTCCCCGCGCGCTGCGCCCTGGCCAATCTGCTGCTGCATACAGGGCGGGAGGCGGAGGCCGGTACGCATCTGGCCACGGCACAGGAGTACGGCCCCCATCATGCCTATGTCTGGCGCGATACCGGCCTGTGGCGGCGGGTGACGGGCGATGCGGCCGGTGCCCTGGCGGCGTTCGAGCGCTGCCTGTCGATCACGCCGGACGACACGTCGGCAAAGCTGGGCCGCGCCCTGGCCCTGCTGCGGCTGGGCCGCTGGGATGAAGGGTTCCGTGACTATCATCACCGCTGGTCCGTATCCGCCCGGCCACCCCGGCACCGGGACATTGCTCCCTGGCGGGGCCAGGATATCAGGGGCCGGCGTCTGCTGGTCTGGGATGAACAGGGGGCCGGCGATACCATCATGTGCGCGCGGCTGGTGCGCCCGCTGATCAATGCCGGGGCGGAACTGGTTCTGGAGATGCCGGCGGCTCTGACGCCGCTGTTCGCCGATGGGCACCACGGCACTGTCGTGGCGCGCGGTCAGGCCCTGCCGCCGGTCGATATGCAGGTGCCCTTGCTGGACCTGCCCGGCATCCTGGGACTGACCCCGGCCACGATCCCCTGGAATGGCCCCTATATCAGTGTCGACGCGGCCCTGTCGGCCCGTTGGGCGGACGCACTGCCCCGCCGGCCAGGACGCATGCGGATCGGGTTCAGCTGGGCTGGCAATCCCGCCCATCCGGGTGATGTCTGGCGCTCCCCCGGCCTGTCCAACCTGCTGCCGCTGCTGACACGCACGGGGGCCGACTGGTACGCGCTACAGGTGGCCAGCGGGCGGGAAGAGATGGTAACCACCCCCCTGCCCCACCATGTCACCGATCTGGGCGCGCGGATCACGGGCTGGGCGGATACTGCCGCGATCCTGACGCATCTGGACCTGCTGGTCACGCCCGACAGCGCCCTGGCCCATCTGGCCGGTGCCATGGGCCGGTCCGTCTGGACGCTGATCGCCACCGATACCGACTGGCGCTGGCTGGACCAGGGAACGAAGACGGGATGGTATCCGTCCATGCGGCTGTTCCGGCAGCAGCGCTGCGGCGACTGGGCGGGTCTGCTGTCGCGCATCAGCGTGGCGTTGCCGGCTTGATCGCGGCGACGCGCCGGGGCACCATCATGGGTGTTGACGACCCCGCCGCCGCCGGAGACGCGCTTGGACCTGGACAGCCTGACCACCGCGTTCGACATGCTGACCGACGGTGTGGCCCTGTTCGATGCGCAGGAAAGGCTGGTGGTCGCCAATCCGGCCTTCAAGGCGCTGTTCCCGGTGACGGCGGCACGCATGGTCGCGGGGACATCGTTTGAGGACCTGCTGCGCCATGGCATTGCGGCGGGTGATAATCTGCATGCCCAGGGCCGCGATCTGGAGGAATATGTCGCCGAGCGCATGTGGGCCTTCCGTAACCCCACGGGCCAGCCGGGTGAATTCCTGCTGTCGGACGGGCGCTGGATCAGGGTGCATGACCGGCATCTGCCCCAGGGCGGCACCCTGTGCGTACGCACCGACATCACAGAGTTAAAACGCGGGGAGCAGCAGCTGCGCGACAGCGAACAGCGCTATCGCCAACTCGTGGATCTGTCGCCCGACGGCATCGCGGTGCATGACGCGACGGGGCGTGGGCGCTTCATCAACCGTGCGGGCCGCCTGATCCTGGGCATCGGTGCCGACGCGGATGCCGCCGGCTTCCACATAATGGATGTGGTGACGGAGGAGACGCGACCACTGGCCGAAATGCTGCTGCGCCGGGTGGTGGGGGGTGAGCCCCTGCACCAGATGCGGATCGACCTGCGCTGCATTGATGGGCGGGACATCACTGCCGAACTGTCGGCAGTGCCGTTCCAGGGCGGGGGCGAACGGCTGGTCATGTGCCTGTTCCGCGATGTCACGCATGAGGCCGCATCCAGTCTGCGCCTGCGGGAAAGCGAGGCGCGGGCCCGGTCAATCCTGGATACGGCACTGGATTGCATCGTCTCCATTGATGAGGACGGCCATATCCTGGAATTCAACCCCGCTGCCGAACGTACCTTTGGCTGGCAGCGGGCCGAGGCAATGGGCCGGCGCATGAGCGATATGATCGTGCCGCCCGTCCATCGCGAGGGGCATGACCATGGTCTGACGCGGCTGAAAACCGGCGGCGGCGGCACCATGCTGGGCCGGCGCGTGGAGACTGAGGCGCTGCGCCGCGACGGCACCGTTATCCCCGTTGAACTGGCCATCACGGCAGTACCCCTGGGGCCGGGCAAGCGCTACACCGCCTATCTGCGCGACATTACCGATCGGCGCCAGGCCGAACGCGAGATTTGGGAGAAGACACGCATCCTCGACAGCATGATGGACAATGTCGGCATCGGCATCGAGGTCTATGACGCTGACGGCCATCTGCTGGTAGCCAACCGCATGGTGTCGGAACTGCTGGATATTCCGCCCGGCTTCATGGCGCCCGGCCTGAAGGACCGCGATCTTGTGCTGCTACTAGCCAAGCAGGGGGAATATCCGGGCGAAACGGTGGAGGAGAGCCTCGCCGATTATGACCGTATCCGCCGCGACGGCATCCATTTCGGCGAACGCCAGCGGCCCAACGGCACCTGGCTGCAGGTCCGGCACTTCCCCATGCCGGGTGGCGGCTTTGTCGTTCTGTTCGCCGATGTGACGGAACAGAAGAAGCTGGAAAGCCAGCTTCTCCAGGCCCAGAAGATGGAGGCGCTGGGGCAGTTGGCCGGCGGCATCGCGCATGATTTCAATAATATCCTGTCGGTCATCGGCGGCTATGCCAGCATGGCCAAACAGGGCGTGCCGAAAGACGGGACGCAGGCGGGTTATCTGGCCAAGATCGGCCAGGGGGTGGACCGGGCCGCCGCCCTGACGCGTGAATTGCTGACCTTCTCCCGCCAGAAGGTGGCGCGGACAGAGGTGATCGACCTGGGTTCCGTGCTGCGCGGGCAGGAATTCCTGCTGAAACCGCTGCTGGGCGCCACCATTGATCTGTCGCTGGCGGTGCCGGACGATCCGGTTTGGGTCGCCATTGATCCCGACATGGCCGCCCAGGCCCTGCTGAACCTGGCCATCAATGCCCGCGACGCCATGCCGGGCGGTGGGCCGCTGACGGTGAGGCTGAGCAGAGCCGCCGAGGGGGCGACCCCGCCCGCCGGATTGTCCCCCAGCCATTATGCCATCCTGTCGGTCACCGACCGGGGGACCGGCATGCCACCCGACCTGCTGGACCGCATCTTCGACCCGTTCTTCACGACAAAGCCGCCGGGCCAGGGGACAGGCCTGGGCCTTGCCATGGTCTATGGCACGGTGAAGCAGGCGGGCGGCGCCATCCTGGTGGACAGCCAACCGGGGCGCGGCACCTGCTTCTCCCTGTGGCTACCTTTGTCCCCCGCCCCGGCAATGACCGTCACCCAGGCGCTTCCTGCGCGCGTCAGCAGCACGGGTGCCAAGCCGGCCACCATTCTGGTGGCGGAGGATGAGCCGGAACTGCTGACCCTGGTGTCGGGCTTCCTGGAACAGGATGGGCACGTCGTGCGCCGCGCCGCCGATGGGGTGGAGGCGCTGGAACGGTTTGAGGAGGGGGGCATCGACCTGCTGCTGACCGATCTGGTCATGCCCGCACTGGGTGGCGTGCGGCTGGCACATCTTGTCATGGAACTGGATCCGTCGGTCGTGGTCCTGTTCATGACGGGTTATCCGGGCCGGGGCCATGTCGAGGTGGAGGATTTGCCACCTGGCATTCCCGTGCTTTACAAACCCATCGAACCTGAGACCCTGTGCCGGGCCGTGGCGGATGCCCTGGCCAACCGGAGACGCTCGTGATGCGCATGTACATGCCGGAGGACCCGATCAAGTCGCTGCGCATCCTGGTGGTGGAGGATCAGCAGCAGACCCGCGTCTGGATCGCCGACGTTCTGAAACAGATGGGCGTGCGCGAGGTGTTGACGGCCAATGACGGGGCGGAGGCGCTGGATGTGCTGCACCGCGACCTGGATGGTGTGGATATCGTGATCTGCGACTGGGCCATGCCACGCATGAACGGCATGGATCTGCTGGCCGCCGTCCGTAGCCTGCGCCCCAACCTGCCCTTCATCATGGAGACGGGCCACGGCACCAAGGACCATGTTCTGGCCGCCCGTGCCCAGGGCGTGGACGCCTTCATCGTCAAACCCTACAGCGCCGCCCAATTGGAAGTGCGCATCCGTACCCTGGTGAAGAATGGTCGGCCCAAATGACGCGTAATGACGAGACGCCACTTGGCCTGATCTGCGCCATCCCGGAGGAAAGGGCGGCCCTGGCCGGGCATTTCAGCGGGGTGGAGCAGGAAGAGGTGGCGGGTTTCGTCTTTACCAGGGGCCACCTGGACGGGCGGGCGGTGGTGCTGGTGGAGGCGGGGATCGGCAAGGTCAACGCGGCCATCGTGGGAACCCTGCTGCTGCACCGGTTCGCGGTGAACGGCCTGCTATTCTCCGGTGTGGCGGGGGGTCTGGACCCCGCGCTGGCGGTGGGCGACGTGGTGATCGCCGAGCGGTTGATCCAGCATGATTACGGTGCCTTGTCAGACGGGCGATTGAAGCCGTACCAGCCCGGCGTGCCGCCCTTGCCCGGCTTTGACGATACCCATGGTTACCCGCTGGCCGACGGCATGGCGGTGCGGATCGCGCAGGCCCTGGACGGCATCGCCCTGACGCCGATGCCAGGGGTGGCGCGCGCGCCGACATGGCGTTTCGGCACCGTCCTGACCGGGGATCATTTCCTGAATTGTGCCGTGACGCGTCAGGACCTGCATGCGCGGTTCCAGGCCCAGGCCGTGGAGATGGAGGGTGCTGCCCTGGCCCAGGTGGCGGCGCGGTTCGCGGTTCCCCTGGTGGTGGTGCGCGCCCTGTCGGATCTGGCCGGCAGCGACAGCCACCTGGATTTCCCGACCTTCGCCCGCAATGCCGCCCATAACGCCGCCGGCATCGTGCGGCGTCTGGTGGGTGTCCTGTAAAATTCCGCAGGGATTGCCGACAGGGTTCGCCGTGCCCGCCCGTTAAAGGGATGGGTCCGGCAAAACCCGTCAAGGAGCACTCCCATGAGTATCAGCAGCATCAGTAGCAGCAGCACCTATGCCGCCGCGGGCGTAAGCCGCCAGCAGCGGGCGCAGGAGCGGTTTGAGGCCGCCGACACCGACAAATCCGGCGGATTGTCGCTGGAGGAGTTCCAGGCCGCCGGGCCGAAGGATGCCGACAAGGCAGGCCGTAGCGGCGGCAACCGCCCCAGCGCGGAGGAGATGTTCTCCCGCATGGACAGCGACGGCGACGGTTCCCTGACCCAGACGGAGATGGAAACCGCGTTCCAGAGCATGCGGGCTGACACCAAGGGTGCCCTGCTGGCCGCACAAGAGGAAGCCGGTGGTGCCACGGGTGGCCGTCCGCCCGGCCCGCCGCCGGGTGGTCCGGGTGGTCCCGGCGGTGCCGGTGGCCCCCCGCCGGGTCCGCCGCCGGGCGGGAATGGTGAAGAGGCGTCAGCCACAGACAGCACGGGCACCGGCAGTGATATTGCCAGCCTTCTGTCCGCGTCCGACACTTCCACCAGCAGCAGCGATGACGCGATCAGCACCCTGATCAGCCAGCTGCAAAGCGCTATCAGCAGCTATTCGCAGAAGAACAGTTCTAGCAGCACCACGGCCAAGGCCGCCTGAATGGCAGGCTGACACCGTTGGCTCAGGTTTGGTCCGGCTGGGAATTCGCATGCCTTCAGCCGGCCCATACGGGGGGATGATATCCCCTTGAACCTTTGGGGGAGCGCCATACGCCTTCTGCGGCCTTTCGGCCTCCCCCATATTTTTCAAATGGTTATAGGACGATCCTCTCCTTGCATCCCCTTGGCTTTGCCGTCAGACTGACTATCTGATCTGGTGACGACACGAGGAAGAGGCAAAGGATATGGCCAGCGCACCTGCCATCAATATCGGTATCTCCGATGATAACCGCGCCAAGATCGCGGACGGTCTCTCCCGGCTTCTGGCCGACAGCTACACGCTGTATCTGAAGACCCATAATTTCCATTGGAACGTCACCGGCCCGATGTTCAACACGCTGCACACCATGTTCATGGCGCAGTATACGGAGTTGCACACGGCTGTTGACGATATCGCCGAACGTATCCGCGCGCTCGGCTTCCACGCCCCCGGCAGCTACAGCCAGTTTGCCAAGCTGACCAGCGTGGCCGAAGAAACCGGCGTGCCCAAGGCACAGGATATGATCCGCCAGTTGGTGGAAGGGCATGAAACCGTCGCCCGTACCGCCCGGTCCATCTTCCCCATCGTTGACGATGCGGGGGACGAGCCGTCGGCCGACCTTCTGACCCAGCGCATGCAGATCCATGAGAAGACCGCCTGGATGCTGCGTTCCCTGCTGGAATAGTCGGAGACCGAACGACAAATGGGTATGTTCAAGACAGCGCCGCATGTTGCGGCGCTGGCCTTTTCAGGCCTTATCGCGGTGGCCCTCTCCCCGGCTGCTCATTCCCAGGATGCCCTGCCGGCCGGCGTGGAGGCGATGCTGCGACAGGCGGCAGGCCGCGATGCCGCCGCCCTGGACCTTGCCGAATCCCTGGCGCGGGATGCCTTTCCCGATCAGGCGGAACCCATTGCGGCCCTGGCCGGCTCCCTGCGCAAGGATAAGAAGGAGGCGGAGCGTGCCGTGAAGCGGCAGGCGGCGTCCAACATCCTGGCGGGCTGGTCCGGGGAGGCAGAGGCGGGTGCCGCCCTGTCAACGGGCAACAGCGATGACCGCACCCTGTCCCTGCGCGTCGACCTGTTGAAGGAGACGGTGAAGTGGCGGCACGAGGTGACGGCAGGTGCCGACCTGCAACGCGCCGACGGACAGAATTCCAAGGAACGGTTCGAAGCCGGGTATGAAGCTAATTACTTCATCAGCCCGCGTTTCTATGCCGCCGGGGAGTTCGGCTGGGAACGCGACACCTTTGCCGGCTATCGCCACCGCCTGACCGAAACGGTCGGTGCCGGTTATGTGGTGATCGACGGCGATGGCACCCGACTGTCGGTGGAAGGGGGCCCCGGTGCCCGCCACACCTTCATCGTGGACACGCCGGGCGAGGCGGGCGAACAGCACGAATTCGTGTTCCGCGCCGCCGCCGACTTCACCCAGGACCTGTCCGACAGTGCCAAGTTCGCGCAAAGCCTGAAGACGCTGGTAGGTGCGAAGAACACCACGGTTGAGGCGACAAGCAGCCTGACGGCCCGCATCAACGCCCTGTTCTCCGCCCGCGTCGCCTTCACGCTTCGCCATGAAACCGACCCGCCCGACGACCGCAAGGCAACGGACACATTGAGCCGGGCGACGCTGGTCTATAGTTTCTAAAGGGTACTGCCGCCACAAGGCCACCCTGGATGCTGACGCTATTTCTGCTCCTGCTGTTGATCTGGATCGCCTATGCCGTCTGGTTCCGGCAGGGGCAGGAAAAACTGCTGCTGCGGCCTGATCCGCGCCCCCTGGTCCTGGCCGATGCCGGCCTGGGGGATTTCCGTACCGTCTGGGTCCAGACGGCGGATGGTCTGTCGCTGGAAGGCTGGCATCGCCGGGCCGACGGGTTCACGAAGCCGACGGTCCTGATCCTGAATGGCCGCCGTCGTCATCCGGGCGCGCACGCGCCCCTGGCACGTCTGCTGGCCGATGCTGGCTTTGGCGTGCTGCTGGCGGGCCTGCGCGGACAGGCGGGCAATCCGGGCCAGGGCGGCGAGGCCGGATGGATGATCGATGCCCGCACCTGGGCAGACCATCTGGTGGGCCAGGGAATTTCCGGCGGACGACTGATCCTTTATGGCGAAGAGACCGGTGCGTTCCTGGCCGCCAATCTGGCCGCAGAACGGGCCGTTGCCCGGCTGGTGCTGGAAGCCCCCTTCCCCAGCTTGGCCGATCTGCTGTCCCGCCGCTTTCCGCTGCTGCCGTTGCGGGCGCTGCTGCGCCACCAGTTTGAGATCACGCCCGCTCTGGCGCAGGTGCGGGCACCGGTCCTGCTGCTGCATGCTGGCGCCGATACCGGCGTGCCTGTGGCCTTGGGCCAACGCCTGGAGCGCCTGATCAATCCCAGCCCCCGAACATTCCGCCCATCCGGCACCAAGCCGGAAGACCTGTTGAAAGAGGGGGGGGATGAGGTACTGCTATCCTTTCTGGAAGGCGCCACCAAACCCCTTCCCACCCTGGATCATGAGGCACCGTCGGGCGGTCGGGCCTTGATTGTCCGACCGTGAAGCGGCGTCAGCCCTTCATGCGGATCACGCGGTCGGCAGGGCGGTAGCCGCGCCGGTGCACAAAGATCACCTGATCGGGTGACATGATCCCCCGCCATTCACCGAAGATATGGATATCCTCTCGCGGGGCGGCATAGCGCTGTGCCAGAACCGAATAAATGCTCTGGTCATGACGGTGATTGGCACGGTCACCAAACACCGCACTCTTGATACAGGAATAGGTGAAGGCGTCGTTGATATAGCGCTGGTACCGCCCCCCAGGCTTGTACCCTTGCAGACCCGCGCAGATTTGCAGGCCGTTTTTCTCCTCCTCCGTGGCGTCCATGATGTGAAAGCACATATCGTGCGTCCAATCCTTGTTCACATGCCGGTCGCCAACCAGGAAAATGTCATTCTCTTCAATCCGGTCATAGACGATCTTCAGATCCTTCAGCGCCATGGCCCCGGAATCCAGATAGAAAACCCGATCGCCATAGGACCCCGCATCCTTGATGGCGAAAGGCTTCCAGGCATATTGTTTGGGGAAAAGATAGCCTGGATAGATGCGCGCCGCCCAATCCGGGAACTGCACCACGTCCACCTTGTGGCAGGCGTTCAGATACCGCACCTCCTCCTCTTCCAGACCCAGATCGTACACAAGGATGCGATCCACCGTCGCATCACTCGTCTGCTGGATGCTGGCAATCAGGGTCAGGCAGGAATCAAAGAAAGCAGACGAACAGGACGTCGCCAATATGTTGGTCATGCCAGTGCCCCATTGATCATACCCACACCCATGCAGGGGCCCACCCGGACAGGTCCCGCCCGGTAACCAGGCCATGCCGCGATATGCATTCTGTGCTTTCTTGCCCTGGCCGATTGGAGTAGCGTTGATAGTATAAGTTTCATGTTGGAAAGTTTCCAGAAATTGTATCGCCATCTAATCGGGGCTTGCGCGTGTCTATAAAATTCGATCTTGGCGAATATCTAAATGACGTCTTTGTTGAAACAGGCGTTGGTTCTGGTGGCAATATCTTGAAGGCCATTCGTGCCGGCTATCCCGAAATCCACGGTATCGAGATTTCGGAAACATTGTATCATCAGAGCCATGGGAAAATCGCGGCGGAGATACAGAAACTGCCGCGCAGTCCCAGCGTCACCCTGTATTGCGGTGATCCTGTTGCCGGTCTTGAGCAGTTATGCGCAACGATGCAGCACAAGCGCGTGACCTTCCTCCTTGATAGCTACACCGACGGTGAACATTTATCGGATGCCGATCGTCCCATTATCACCGAAATCAGCGTTATCCGACGCTGGTTTCAGGACAACTTGATTCAACCGATCATCATGGTGGGCGGATTAAGGCAGAGTGCGGCGCTGATGACCGATATCCTGAATGCCGTGCTGGATATTGATGCGGATTACCAGTTCCGGGTTCTGGATGACCATGTCAGCCGGAACGTCCTGGTCGCGCTACCCCCGACCTGGGTCCAGGCGCAATGAACAGTCATCCCGCCACCAGAAGATCGATTTAGCCAGGGTCGGGGTGAATGATGCTCGCCGAGACGTTTGGTTGTGAATGGATGCATATCAGCCTGCCATTCGCCTGCGAAATTCATTGGTGCCAGCCACGGCGGATGGAGGAGAATGGCAATTACAAGGTGCTGATGATCTATACGGAGCCGGTGGAAAGCCTGATATCCGTGGATGACCTGAAATCCGTCTATCATTTCTTCGATCTGATCATCGCCGCTGACCCGCGCTATGGCATCTTCCCGAACTGCATCATCCGGCCGTTCGGCTCTCTGTGGGCCACGAAGATGCCGCCCGCCAAGGACTTCTCCGTCAGCTTCCTGTTCAGCCTTGGCGCCTTGCGTGAGACGCGGCCAGGTTATCAGGAACGGATCAAGGTTGTGCAGGAGATGCAGCGGGCCACCGTTCCCCTGCGCGTCTTTAAGGGGCGGATGTTCGCGACCCAGACACAGATCGCACTGCCGCTGCTGCCCGACGACAGCAAGAACAGCCTGTTCAATTCGATGTTCCATATCGCCATCGAAAACTCATTCGATACCAACTACTTCACGGAAAAGCTCGTCGACTGTCTGATGACCTACACCGTCCCGATCTATATGGGCTGTCCCAATATTGCCGATTATTTTGATACCGATGGCATGATCCTGGTGCCGCCGGGCGGGTCCATCATCGATGTTGTCAACCGTTTGACCATTAACGACTATTGGAACCGGGCCGCCATCATCGGCGAGAATGCGAAGCGATCCCGCAAATATGCCGATTTTCAGGTTGCGCTTCGTAAAGCCATCATGGATGCATCGGGATACTAGTCGCGCCTGCTGATCCGGTGACTGCCAGGAAAGGTCTTGCAACGATGTCTAAGCGCTATTGCGTGGTCACGCCCTATTACAAGGAAGACCGGGAAATCATTGAGCGCTGCCTGGTGAGCGTACGGAATCAGACGGTGCCAGCCGACCATATCATTGTGGCCGATGGCCATCCGCAGGACTGGCTGGACGGCGAGCCTGTGCGACACATCAAGCTGGACCGGTCCCATGCCGATTACGGCAATACGGCCCGCGGCATCGGCGCCCTAATGGCCGTGGCGGAAAAATATGATGCCATCACCTTCCTGGATGCCGACAACTGGTACGATCTGGATCATATCGAGGTTTGTCTCGCCGCCGCTGCCGCCGCAGCCGGTGGTGAAGACAAACCGGATATCGTCCTTGCCCAACGCCGGTATGTTCGCCCGGATGGCAGCTGGATGAACCTGACGCCACCCGACAAACCGATTGGCGAAACGACGGACACAAACTGTTACTTCTTCCTGCCCCGGTCATATTACACGATTGGCCGCTGGTGCATCATGCCGCAAGAAATGTCGCAGCATGGCGATCAGCTTTTCTACTATTACTGCAAGTCGGAGAGGATGAACTTCGCCCTTACCGAGGCACGCACGGTTAACTACACCTGCATGTTTGCGTCCTGCTACCGCGACCTGAATGAGGAACCGCCGCCCGGCGCAAAGGGGCCGGTGGACTGGTACAAGACCCAGGATTGGCTGAAATCCCTGTCGGCGGAGGAATTACTGATCATGCGGCGGCGCACGGGCCTCCATCTGCGCGAGGATTGACGGCGGTCCGCACTATACCCGCGAACTCCGCATCCCGGGTCGCTTCGTGATTGCCGGATCGGCCAACATCCGCGCATAGTCGGGGCTTTCCACCGGCACCAGCGCCACGCGGCCCGCCGCGTCATGGTGCAGGCCATAGCCGTGCTTCTTCACAAGTGGGGAGGCACGCAGGCAGGCCTGGGGTTTGGTGAAGAAGCTCTCAGCCGTTACCAGCCCCTTGCGGTCGCACTCAACGGCCAACAGCAGTTCATCAGAGGTCATGCCATAAGGGGCTGCGCGCAGCAGGGCGTATTGCCGCTCGGCCACGGTGCCCGGCTTGGCCGGTGGGGTGCCGACCGCGACGGGGCAGTCGGGGGAGACGGTGATCAGGGTGTTGGTGTAGTTGGTGGTGTGCACGGTGCCCCCCTGCCCGCGCTCACTTCCCGTCCGGTACCAGGAAGATCTGTCCCGGATAGATCAGGTCGGGGTCGCGGATCTGGCCCTGGTTGGCCTCAAAAATCACCGTGTATCGGATGCCCTCGCCATAGGAACGCCGCGCAATGGCCCAGAGATTGTTACCAGGCACCACGACCACGGCACGACCGGCCAGGGCCTGTTCGGGGATGGGCAATTTGCTGAAGTTCACCTCGGCCCGGCTGATCACCTTGCTGTCGGGGCCGACCTGATCGATGCGCAGGCTGTATTGGCCATCATCGAACACGCGGTCAGGCGTGATGGACCAGCGGCCATCGTCGCCCACCTTGGCGCGACCAACCAGGGAATTCTGGAGGTACAGCATCACCTCCGTTCCGGGCTTGGCCTGACCGCCCACGCTGACCTTGCCGCCGCGATCATAATCAACGGTGTCGATGGTGACCTCCCCCGCCGGGCGCGGCGCGCCACCCTGCGACAGGCTGCGCGGGGCCTGCAGTACGCGGCTGCCGTCCTTGCCGGACAGCACGGCCAGGGCGTCGCCATCGCCCTTGCGGCCCGCCAGATCGCGGTCACGTTCCGGCACGGCCAGCACCACCGTCGCCTCCCCCTTGGTCACGGTGCCGTCGCCCGCCACCTGTTCCAGGCGCAGCTCGCGCGCACCGGGCGGCAGCGCGTCGGGCGGCAGGAACACCCATTCGCCGCGCGCATCGGCGGTGACGCTGCCCAGCAGCTTGTCCCCATCCAGGATGTTCACCTTGGCGCCCGGCACGGCGCGGCCCGCGATCACGGCGGTCCCCGTCGGCTCCACCCGCACCACGTCAAAGGCCGGCAGGCTGGCCTTCTTGGCTGCCGGGGCCTGTGCCGTTGGCTTGGACGACCCGCCGGTGCCCGGTGCCTGTAGCTGCCATGCGGCAATGCCCACAATGGCGACGGCCAGAACGGCGATGGGGATCAGAAGCTTGCGGTTCACAGGAGGAAAACCTTTCTTGTGCCCCGGAACGGGAAAGGGCGCAGCAATGACGGGCCGTACTGGTCAGGCGTAGCGGACCAGCGCCCAGATGGCAGAGGCCGATATTGCCGCGACAAGGATGGCGCGGACAAGGGAAACGATCCGAGGTGCGGGAATGTTCCCCGGTAGTGCCGCCCGCCCCGTCAGCATGGGCCGCACCAGATCCAGCCGCTTGAACAGCGCATAGGACAGGATGGCCGCGACATGCAGGCCGATCAGGATCAGCAGCAGATCGAAATTCTTCAGATGAATGGTACGGGCCAAGGCCGCGAAGGAGCCGCTGACATGTTCCACCAACGGCCCGTCGGTCAACACACCATCACTGGTGAAAAGGCCTGATCCCGCCTGCAACGCGACCAGTGCCAACAGGCCAAGGACCGCCAGCGCACCCAGCGCATTGTGGCCTGCATGCGGGGCCAGCCGACCGGGCCGGCGCAGCTCATCAATATGATGGCGAATGGCGGCAGGGCCACGCACGAAACTGGTAAACCGCGCCGTCTCGCTGCCCACCAGTCCCCAGATAAGGCGGAACAGCACCAGGGCCAGCACGGCATAGCCGAAACGCATGTGCCAATCATAGGCATCACGCTCGCCTGTGATCCAGGCACCGGCAATACAGATTACCAACAGCCAGTGGAACAGCCGCGTGGGCAAGTCCCAGACCAAAATCTTGCGCATGGGCCGATCTCCGCCGGCATTGCGGGAACCGGCCCCTGTTCAATCACGAACGGGGGCCGGGCCGGACATCGTCAGTCGGCGCGGTAGGATTCGTGACACGTCTTGCAGGTACCGACCGTCTTACCAAACTGCGCACCGATGGCCGCCTTGTCACCACCGGCGGCAACCTTGACCAGGGCAGCGGCTTCGGTCTGGAACGCCACGGTCTTGGCCTTGAAATCGTCGGCCTTGGTCCAGATCTCGGGCTTCGCCTCGCTCTTGGCCACGCCCACGGCGGTGCCTGTCGGCCACCAGTTCGGGAAGGCCTTGGCAACGCCATCAATGGTGGCAGCGGCGGCCTGAACATCGGCCACCGTGCCGGTGCCGTCCTTCAAGAAGGCGCCGATGGTCTTGGTGGCGCCGCCGGCCTTCTTCAACTCGGCCTTGCGGGCGTCGATCACAGCCGTCGGGTCCTGGGCCTGGGCGGTAACCACGAAGCCAGTCAGGCTGGCCGCAGCGATGATACCGGCGGCCAGCGCGCCGAAACGATGATTGCTCACTCGAAATCCTCCATCAGATCGCCAGGGGCGCCAGAGACGGCCCGGGCCGGGGGTGACATGGGGCGCCGTCCGATGAAGGACGTCGCCTTTGGAGATGGGGTGCGCTTGTGTCCCGTCAACAGATGGTGTAGGGCCGAAGGGATCGACAGCGTACCCATTTCGCACGAAGCGGAGAGTGCCTGTTGTCGAGGTCCGTTTGCAAGCAGCACCACAGGGGTGCCGCCCGGTCAGGTCAGGAAAGTGTTCACCCATGTCGTCCATTCAATCGGTCTGTGTTTATTGCGGTTCCTCCGACTTCGTCGCCGACAGCTATAAGGACGCGGCGCGCCGCACCGGCGAGCAGTTGGCCGCCAACGGCTACGACATCGTCTATGGCGGTGGACGCGTCGGCCTGATGGGCATCGTCGCTGATGCCGGCCTGAAGGGTGGCGCCAAGGTCGTGGGCATCATCCCCGACCATATCAAGCGGTACGAGGTGGACCATACCGGCCTGACCGAACTGATCGTTGTGGAGAGCATGCATATCCGCAAGCAGATGATGGTGGAGCGGTCCGACGCCTTCATCATCCTGCCCGGTGGCATCGGCACGCTGGACGAGATGTTCGAGATCATCACCTGGCGGCAATTGCGCCTGCATGGCAAGCCGGTGGTCATCATCAATACCGACGGCTTCTGGAACCCGCTGGTCGCCTTGATGGAGCACATGACCGAGACGGGCTTCATGCGCAAGCCGAACCTGCCCGGTGCCGACGACCGGCTGTACCACGTGGTGGACAGTGTGGAAGAAGCCGTCGATCTGCTTGCCCGCCTGAAGGAGGCGGCGCATAAGGTTCAAACTGATCGCATGTGAGGGTGTGGGCATTGCCTTTGTCGCAGGCCAGCCCCGCATTCCGAACGAAAATTACCCGAGCAGGCCCGGTTGCGACCCTGTCGTGAATGGGCTTTATTGACACCGCCGGGCCGGACGCTGGATCGCCGCCGGTACCTTTCACCCCTGGGAGAGCGCCCCCATGTCGAAGATCAAAGTCGTCAATCCGATCGTGGAAATTGATGGCGACGAAATGACCCGCGTGATCTGGCAGTTCATCAAGGACCGCCTGATCCTTCCGTACCTGGACGTGGACCTGAAATATTACGACCTGGGTGTCGAGCACCGTGATGCCACGGACGACAAGGTCACCATCGAGTCCGCCGAGGCCATCAAGCATTACGGCGTGGGCGTGAAGTGCGCCACCATCACCCCCGACGAAGCGCGGGTGAAGGAATTCAATCTGAAGCAGATGTGGAAGTCGCCCAACGGCACCATCCGCAACATCCTGGGCGGCACGGTGTTCCGTGAGCCGATCATCTGCAAGAACGTGCCGCGCCTGGTGCCGGGCTGGACCCAGCCCATCGTCATCGGCCGTCACGCCTTCGGTGACCAGTACAAGGCCACGGACTTCATCATCCCTGGCGCGGGCCGCCTGTCCATCACCTTCACCAGCGCCGACGGCACCAGCAACATCCGCCACACCGTGTTCGATTTCGACGGGCCGGGCGTTGCCATGGGCATGTACAATGTCGACGAATCGATCCGCGGCTTTGCGCGCGCCTGCATGAACTATGGCCTGCTGCGCGGCTACCCCGTGTACCTGTCCACCAAGAACACGATCCTGAAGGCCTATGACGGTCGCTTCAAGGACCTGTTCGAGGAAGTGTTCCAGGCTGAGTTCGTGGACAAGTTCAAGGAAGCCGGCATCACCTATGAACACCGCCTGATCGACGACATGGTGGCCTCGGCCCTCAAGTGGTCGGGTAACTTCCTGTGGGCCGCCAAGAACTATGACGGCGACGTGCAGTCGGATCTGGTGGCACAGGGCTTCGGCTCGCTGGGCCTGATGACGTCTGTTCTGATGACCCCCGATGGCAAGACGGTCGAAGCGGAAGCCGCCCACGGCACCGTGACCCGTCACTATCGTGACCATCAGAAGGGCAAGCCGACCTCCACCAACCCGATCGCCAGCATCTTTGCCTGGACCCAGGGCCTGACCTATCGCGGCAAGTTCGACAACACCCCGGACGTCGTCGACTTCGCCAAGACCCTGGAACGCGTCTGCGTGGAGACCGTGGAAGAAGGCTACATGACCAAGGACCTGGCCACCCTGATCGGCCCGGACCAGAAGTGGCTGACCACCCAGGACTTCCTGGCCAAGCTGGACGACAACCTGAAGGCCGCCCGCGCCAAGTAAGCGCAGGCGAATACAGGTTAGCGTGATGGAACCCCGGCCGTGGCAACGCGGCCGGGGTTTTCTTTATGCGGCCGGTCGGTTGGACGGCACGTCCAGCCCCAGCATCTGCATCATCCCAGCCGGTTGTACCAGCAGATCGGCCAGGGTGACCTCGTCAAGCACTGCCAGGAACGCCGCAAGTGCCTTGCCCAGCACCTTTTGCAGGCGGCAGTCGCTGGTGATGGGGCAAGTGTTCCCCGTCTCAAAACACTCCACCAGCGACATGTCATTTTCCAACTGACGCACCAATGCGCCCAGATTGATCTCCGCCGGCAGACGGCCCAGCGCCAGACCGCCATTGCGGCCCCGCACCGTCCGCACATGGCCCAGCCGGCCCAACTCATTGACGATCTTAGTCAGGTGGTTTTCGGAAATGGCGTAGCGGTTGGCGATCTCGGGGATCGTGGACAGGCCCTCGCGCTTCATCCCCAGATAAAGCAGCACACGCAATCCGTAATCGGTGTAGCGGGTCAGCCGCATCGCCCCATCCCCCGTAATCAGAACGCCTTCCATGCCATCCGCGCCCACGCCAGGACAAGCCGTGGCGGCGGGAGGGCTGACATGTCTGCGTCTGAAACAAAAGATACATTAAAAATATTGCTTTTCAAGGTCGGGCGATTTAAGAGGCAATTCAGATGCATCTTTACCGTCCCGACCCTCTGTGAAGCGAGAACCCGATGCTTTCCGCCCAAACCATCGCCATCGTGAAATCCACCGCCCCCGTCATGCATCAGCATGGGGAGACGATCACCCGGCACATGTATGCGAAGCTGCTTCGTGATCCGGCCATCCGGGCCATTTTCGACCCCACGCATCAGCGCAATGGCACCCAGGCCCGTGCCCTGGCCGGGGCCGTTGCCGCCTATGCCGACAATATCGACAATCTGGCGGCCCTGGGTCCGGCGGTGGAGCGCATTGCCGAACGCCATGTCAGCCTGCATGTGCAGCCCTATCACTATGACATTGTCGGCACCAACCTGCTGGGTTCTGTCGCCGAGGTGCTGGGTGCCGCCGCGACGCCCGCCATCCTGCATGCCTGGACCGAGGCCTGGATGGCGCTGCGCGACATTTTCGTGGGCGTGGAACAGGCCAAGTATCGCGACAGCGCCGGCGCGCCCGGCGGCTGGTACGGATGGCGCCGGTTCAAGGTGGTGGACGCCGTCACCGAAAGCCAAGTGATCCGCAGCCTGTATCTGGAGCCAGAGGATGGCGGCGCCATCCTGTCCTTCCGCCCTGGCCAGTACCTGACCCTGCGCCTGAACGTGCCGGGCCATGGATCGCTGTTGCGCCATTACAGCCTGTCGGGCGCACCCAACGGCCGGTCTTACCGCATCTCGGTCAAGCATGAGACGGCACCCGATGTCGGTGTGCCCGACGGTCTTGGCTCCAGCTTCCTGCACCGCCATCTGTCGGTCGGCGATGTGGTGGAGGTGGCACCGCCGGCGGGCAGCTTCACGGCACCCGACGGGTCCAAGCCCCTGTTCCTGCTGGCCGGCGGGGTCGGCATCACGCCGATGCTGTCCGTTGTTGAAGCGGAACTGGCCGCCGGGTCCACACGCCCGCTGCACCTGTTCCAGGCCGTGCGCGACCGTGCCCATCATGCCTTCGGCCCCCGCTTGCGCGACCTGGCCCGCACCCATGCAAACCTGTCCGTCGGCATCTTTTATGAGCAGGTTGCGGAGGGCGACCGGATCGGCACCGACCACGACATGGTGGGCCGCATCGACCCCGCCGCCATCGCCGCCCTGCCCCAGGCCCATGACGCCGACTTCATGGTCTGTGGCCCCAAAGGCTTCATGACCAGCATGATCAAGGGTTTGCGGGCCGCTGGGGTGCCGGCGGACCGGATTCGCTACGAGTTCTTTGGTTCCCACGAAGAAGAACTGCTTGACTGAGGCGAATTCGTCGCAAAAGCACGCGTGCTGAAAAGCACGAAAGCGCAGTTTTCCTTTGCCCACGGTGTCAGCAGATGCCGTGGGCCTTTTTTATTCATGCGCCTGCATTTGAGGCATATTGCCGATGTTAACAGGTTATGACAGCGTCAGGATACGGTAAGTGCGCAACACCAAAGCTGCGCCCCGATAAGAAGAACGCGTGGGAGGAGTTACAGAATGTTCAGCCATACCAACGGACGCAGTGCGTCCGGCCGTCACCCGCTTGCCTTGTCCATCCTGCTGTGCGGTGCCGCCGCCATCGCCATGCCCGCCATGGGTCAGCAGGCACCTGCCCCTTCTTCCGGCGCCATGCTGGAGGAGATCATCGTCTCCGCCCGTAAGCGCGACGAAACCTTGAAGGATGTTCCCTTCTCCATCAACGCCATGAGCGCGGATTCGATGAAGGATGCCGGCGCCACCAATATCGAGGATGTGTCGCGCAGCATCGTGGGCCTGTCGATCCAGAATCTGGGTCCGGGGCAAAGCCAGGTGGCCATCCGCGGCATCTCCGCAGGTCAGATCGTGCGTGACCAGCCGGGCGTGAAGGAACAGGTCGGCGTTTATCTGGACGAATCGGTGATCTCGCTGTCGCTGTTCACCCCCGATCTGGACCTGTATGACCTGGGCCGCGTGGAAGTGCTGCGCGGGCCGCAGGGCACGCTGTATGGCTCCGGCTCGCTGTCGGGCACCATCCGCTATATCACCAACAAGCCGGCGCAGGGCACCCAGGAAGGCACCACCGAACTGTCGGTCGAACAGATCGATGGCGGCGGCACCGGGTACAGCGCCAAGGCGATGGTCAATGTGCCGGTTACCGACACGCTGGCCCTTCGCGCCGTCGGCTATGGCACGCGCTATGCCGGCTTCATCGACGCGATCCAGCCGAATGGCAGCGTGAAGAAGGACGTGAATGACGGCTTCCGCACGGGCCTGCGCCTGTCGCTGGGCTGGCAGCCGACCGAGAATGTCACCATCACCCCGCGCGTCGTCTATCAGGAGATTGAGGCCAATGGCTTCAACCGCGAAGACGATTTCAACATCCTGGCCAACGAACTGGTAACCACGGGCAACCGCCTGTTCCAGTTCGGCAAGCGCCAGCAGTTCACGCAGCTGGAAGAGAAGTTCAAAGACAAGTTCATGCTGGCCGATCTGACGGTCGAGGTTGATCTCGGCGCCGTCACGGCCACGTCGGTCACCTCGGTCACCGACCGCGACCTGCTGGTCTATCGCGATGCCTCGCAGCTGACAGGTTCGATCACGGGTCAGCCGGGCGTGCTGTCGGCCACCGGCCTGTCGAAGCAGGTCTATACCCTGGACACCCCGCTGTCGGACGAAACCGACGTGAAGGTGTTCACGCAGGAAGCCCGCCTTGCCTCCAACGGCGATGGCCCGTTCCAGTGGGTGGCCGGCGCCTTCTATTCCAAGATCGACCGCAAATACGCCCAGACCCTGAATGTGGACGGGTTCGAAGCGATCACCGGCATCGATAGCAACGGCCCCAATGCCCAGAACGGCCTGGATGAGCTGTACTGGTCCCGCATTCCGTATGATTTCAAGCAGGTTGCCCTGTTCGGTGAAGGCTCCTACGACCTGACCGAGCAACTGTCTGCCACGCTGGGCCTGCGCTATTTCGACTTCAAGGAAAAGCGCACCCTGAATTTCGATGGTATCTTCGCCGACCGTGCCCAGGGCGTGAAGGGTGAGACCAGCAGCAACGGCTTCTCCCCGCGCGCCATCCTGTCCTATGACGCCACAGAAGATGTGACGGTCAATGCGCAGGTGTCGAAGGGCTTCCGCCTGGGCGGCATTAACGATCCCCTCAACCTGCCGCTCTGCTCCGCCACCGACCGCACCACCTTTGGCGGACGTAACAATTTCGGTAATGAAAGCGTCTGGAACTATGAAATGGGCGCGAAGGTGAGCTTTGGCGGTGGCCGTGGTTCGCTGAATATCGCCGGGTACTACACCGACATTTCCAACCTCCAGGTCACGCTGGACGCTGGCACCTGCTCCTCACGCATCATCTTCAATGCCGATGCCCGCACCCGTGGCACCGAGGCGGAGTTCAGCTATCAGCTGACCGACGCGTTCAACCTGTCGCTGTCGGGCTCGTTCAATGATAGCGAGTTCACGGAAACCGTGACCTCGCGGGGTGCCGCCGGTGCCGCCAGCGTTGTGGGCGGCATCAAGAAGGGTAACCGCCTGCCCACCGTCCCGCGCTATCAGTTCAGCGCACAGACCAAATGGGAAGACGATATCGGCAACGACCTGACCGGCTTCGCCATCGGGACGTTCCAGCATATCGGTTCGCGCTTCACCCAGGCGGTGGATCAGGACCCGGCGGCTGTCGGCACCTTTACCCGCATCCCGATCGGCACCCAGCCGAGCAGCAGCTTCACCTTCGATCCCAAGCTGCCTTCCTATAGCAGCGTCAATCTGCGCTTCGGCGTGAAGAAGGATGAGTGGGAGATGGCCGGCTACGTCAACAACCTGTTTGACGAGAACGCCAAGCTGTCGCTGGACCGCGAACGCGGCTTCCGCGCCCGCGTGGCCTATCAAGTCGCCAAGCCCCGCACCTTTGGCGCGCAGGTCAGCACCAAGTTCTAAAGCGCCCTCCTTCATGGGCAAATGACACAAAAGACCCCCGGCGGAAGCGATTCCGCCGGGGGTTGGTCATTTGGGGGACCCAGTTGAACGGGGGGCAAAACGGGGAGGATAGAAACGGGGTCAGTGACGCCGTTCCTGATCCGCCTCCAGATGGCGCCGGTTTTTCTGGGCCTGCGCCTTCTGTTCGTCGGTCGGTGTGGGCAGGACACCTTGATCCTGGCCGGTGCCATCGGTGCGCGGGGGCGGCTTGGCCGTCACGCGCTGTTCCGATGCGACCGGGTCGCTGGCCGGAAAGCTATTGTCCAGGTCGCGGTCCAGCTCCCGTTCGGTGGGCTGGCGCGGCTGTTTGGACGTGGTGGGATACTGGGTCTGGTTGGGCATGTCTTTTCCTCCCGATGGGGATGGTGATCACATCCAATAGGGCGGGACGTTCCAGTAGGTGGAAACCGGCTCCCGCCAACGGCGGTCATCGGGACCCAGCTCCTGTTCGGAATAGGACGGGGCGTTTTCCAGGCGTGCCCGGTCCAGCGGCACCACATAGCCGCCCATGTCCGGATCATATTTCAGCACCGACCAGGGCAGCGGGTGATAGCGCTCGCCAATGCCGAGGAAGCCGCCGAACGCCATGATGGCATAGGCGACATTGCCTGTGCGCTTGTTCAGCATCACGTCCTCGACATGGCCGATCTTGTCGCCATTGACGCCATAGACATTGGTGCCGTTCACCTTGCCGGCACTGATGCAGCTATTGGTCTCGCTACGCGCGACATCACTGATGGCCATGATGGGGTTCCTTCCTGTCGTGGTTGGCAAAATGGAAACACCCAAGACAAGGAAAAGGTTCCGGTCAGGTCGCAGGTTTGACGCGCCGTTGACAAAAGAAAACCCCGATGCGACGGGCACCGGGGTTTGCGTAACGGATAGATTGGACGGGTAATCAGCCGCCCTGCTGCGCCATCTGTTCGTCCCGCTGCCGGGCCTTTTCCTGGCGCGCATTATAGATGCCGGCGCAGATGATGCCGATGGCCACGATGGTCACCACGATGGTGGCCAGCGCATTCACCTTGGGCGACAGGCCCAGACGCACCGAAGAGAACACGATCTGCGGCAGGGTCGTGGAACCGGGGCCGGACACGAAGCTGGTGATGACCAGATCATCCAGCGAGAGCGTGAAGGCCAGCAGCCAGCCCGAGACAATGGCCGGTGCGATCAGCGGCAGGGTGATGACGAAGAACACCTTGGCGGGTCGCGCCCCCAGATCCATCGCCGCCTCTTCCAGGCTGGCATCCATGGAGACCAACCGCGACTGCACCACCACCGTCACAAAAGACATGGTGAAGGTGATATGGGCCAGAATGATAGTCAGCATCCCGCGCCCTTCGGGCCAGCCCAACACCTGTTCCATGCTGACAAACAGCAGCAGCAGCGACAGGCCCATGATCACTTCCGGCATGACCAGCGGGGCCGACACCATGCCAGAGAACAGGGCACGCCCCTTGAACGCGCCGAACCGGGCCAGCATCATGCCCGCCAGCGTGCCCAGCACCACGGCAAAGCTGGCTGAGATGAAGGCCACGCGCACCGACAGCCAGGCCGCCGACAGCAACTGATCATCGCGCATCAGCTCCCCGTACCAGCGGAAGGAGAATTCCGACCAGACGGAGACAGAGCGGTTGTCGTTGAAGGACAGCACGATCAACAGGATGATCGGGATGTAGAGGAACAGCAGGCCCGTGATCAGGCCGAAGCGCAGGAACCAGGATTTCGGCATTACGGGTGCCCCCCCTGCTTACCCTGCACGTTCTGGAAGATCATGATGGGCACGACCAGGAACAACAGCAAGGCGACCGCCACGGCGGACGCCAGCGGCCAGTCACGGTTATTGAAGAATTCCGTCCACAAGGTGCGCCCGATCATCAGCGTGTCAGGCCCGCCCAGCAGCTCCGGGATCACGAATTCACCGGTAGCCGGAATGAAGACCAGCAGCGCGCCGGCGATCATGCCGGGAATCGACAGCGGCAGGGTGATGGTCAAAAACGCCTTCCAAGGCGGGCAGCCCAGATCGGCCGCCGCCTCCAGCAGGGTATTGTCCAGCTTCTCCAGCGTCGAATAGAGCGGCAGGATCATGAAGGGCAAGTAGGAATAGGTGATGCCGATATAGGTGGCGACGGGCGTGTAGAGAATCTGCAAGGGCTGATCGATGATGCCCAGCCACATCAGCACGTTATTCAGCACGCCATTGTTGGACAGGATGCCGATCCAGGCATAGACGCGGATCAGGAACGACGTCCAGAAGGGCAGGATCACCAGCATCAGCAGGGGGGCACGCCATTTCGGGTCGGCCTTGGCGATGGCATAGGCGACCGGATAGCCCAGCAGCAGACAGCATATCGTGGAGATGAAGGCGATCTTCAGGCTGTTCAGATAGGCGACGATGTAGAGATCGTCGGTCACCATATAATGGAAATTATAGAAGGTGACGGTGATCTGGTACTTCAGATCCTCCACATTCTCGATCAGCGAGGTGAAGGGCGGGATCGCCATCTGGCTTTCGGCCAGCGCGATCTTCAGCACGATCAGGAACGGCACCAGAAAGAACAGCAGCAGCCAGGCATAGGGCACGGACACCACCAGTGCCCGGCCCGACAGGCCCACCCGCTGCAACAGGCCCAGAAAGCCCGTATGCCGCATTTCGCTTTGAACCGTTTCGGCCATGGGTCAGCCCCCCCTTCCCGTCCGGTCAGTTGGTCAGGACGCTGCCGGCGAACGGCCGCCAGGACAGGTACACCCGGTCTTCCCAGGTAATGGGCATTTCGGTGCGGCGCGTCACCATGGGTGCGGTCACCCGCACCCGCTTGCCGGTATCCAGGAGGATTTCATAGATGGAGACATCGCCCAGATAGGCGATTTCCTTCACCACGCCGGTGGCCTGATTGCGGCCATCGCTGCCCGCCGGCGCATCCTTGGAAATCGTCACCTTCTCCGGCCGCACCGCCACCCAGCATTCGGTGCCGGGTGCCAGATGGCCGGGATGGGAGACATAGAGGTCGCAATTCGCCTCATCCGAGCGGATCAGGGAATGGTCGGGCTCGCTCTCCACCACGCGGCCATGGAACATGTTGACCGAGCCGATAAACTCCGCCGTGAAGCGGCTGTTGGGATATTCGTAAATCTCGGTGGGCGTGCCAATCTGCGCGATGTAACCGCGGTTCATCACCGCGATGCGCGAGGACATGGTCATCGCCTCTTCCTGGTCATGGGTCACGACCACGAAGGTGATGCCCACCTTCTCCTGAATGTTCACCAGTTCGAACTGCGTCTGTTCGCGCAGCTTCTTGTCGAGCGCCCCAAGCGGCTCGTCCAGCAGCAGCAGCTTGGGCCGCTTCACCAGGGCGCGGGCCAGCGCCACGCGCTGCCGCTGCCCGCCGGAAAGCTGATGCGGCTTGCGCTTGCCGAACTGTCCCAACTGCACAAGGTTCAGGGCGTCTGCTACCCGCTCCGCGATCTCGGCCTTGCCCACCTTGTCCTGATGCAGGCCGAAGGCGATGTTGGCCTCCACGCTCATATGCGGGAACAGGGCGTAGGATTGGAACATCATGTTCACGGGCCGCTCATAGGGCGGCACGTTCGACATATCAACGCCGTCGATGAAGATCTTGCCTTCGGTCGGACGCTCAAACCCGGCCAGCATGCGCAGCAAGGTGGTCTTGCCCGATCCGGACCCTCCCAGCAAGGAGAAGAATTCACCGCGATAGATCGACAAGGAAACATCATCGACGGCGGTGAAATCGCCGAACTTCTTCGTCACCTTCTCGATACGGACATAGGGCTTCTCATTCGGGTCCCGCCAAGGTTCCAGCTTGGTCTGGGTCCGCGAGGGCTGCGCATTGGCCATGTCCGTATATGTCCCTGTCCGGTTGGCGATATCGGTAGGTGGCGTGGCTTTTCACGCACCGCACAATTCTACACGCGACGATAGCCATACGGATAGGGGAACGATGCGGGTGACGGCACTTTTCACGAAAGTTCGCTACAGGAACGCCACCCGCGTGGGGTCAAACCGTTCCCTCGAAGCTGAACCCCTCGTCGGCCCAGCCGGTCATGCCGCCGATCATCAGCTTTACGGGCCGGCCCAGCCCGGCCAGCCGCAGCGCACCCTTGTCGGCACCGTTGCAATGCGGGCCGGCGCAATAGACGACGAACAGCGTGTCGGCAGGATATGCCGCCAGCCGCTTTTCCGTCAGGTCCATGACAGGGATGTTGATGGCACCCGGCACATGCGACGCGGCAAAGGCCTTGCGCCCGCGCACATCGACCAGGACGAATCCGGGACTGCCCGTCGCAAAGGCGGCAAAGACATCGGCGCAGTCGGTTTCAAGCGACAGACGCTTCTGGAAATGGGCGATGGCGTCGGGCGATGGGGCGGCTTGGATACGGGTCACTTCGTTCGACATGGGATCAACCTGTCCTGCGGTTTCGATGGACGCAGGATGGCGTCGATCCCCCCTTCGCAAAACACGCACCCTGCCATAAAATGTCGAAATCATGCCAAAGCAGATACACCCCGCCGACCCGCCCAACCGCACCGTCGCCATCCTGGCCTATGACGGTCTGTGCACGTTCGAATTCGGGATCGCGGTGGAGGTGTTCGCCCTGCCCAGGCCTGAACTGGGTCCCGACTGGTACCGTTCCATGGTGGTGGCGGTGGAGCCGGGGCCCCTGTCGGCCATGGGGGGTATCCGCGTCACAGCGGATGGCGACTTGTCGCTGCTGGAAGGGGCCGGGACGATCATCGTGCCCGGTTGGCGATCGGCGGGCGCGCCGGTGCCAGAGGCCTTGTGCATGGCCTTGCGCGCGGCCCATGCAAGGGGGGCGCGGCTGGTGTCGATCTGCTCCGGCGCTTTCGTGCTGGCGGCGGCGGGCCTTTTATCCGGGCGGGATGCCACCACCCATTGGCGGTACGAGGCGATCCTGGCCGAACGCCATCCCGACATCCGTTACCGCCCCGGTCTTCTCTATGTCGATCATGGCGATGTGCTGACCTCCGCCGGGTCGGCGGCGGGTCTGGATCTGTGCCTGCATATCGTACGCAAGGATTTCGGGGCGACCATCGCCAATCAGGTGGCGCAGCGTCTGGTCCTGTCATCCCACCGTGATGGCGCGCAGAAGCAGGTGCTGGAAAGGCCTGTTCCGACATCATTTGAGGGACCGCGCCTGTCTCCGCTGCTGGACCGGGTGCGCCGGGAACTGGACCGTGATCACGCGCTACGCGATCTGGCCGACAGCGTGGGCATGAGCCTGCGCACCTTCATCCGCCGGTTCCAGGACATGACCGGCCTGTCACCGGGCGAATGGCTGCTGCGGGAACGGGTGGCGCGGGCCGAACAGATGCTGACCGAGACGACGGCCAGTGTGGAGGATGTGGCGACGGCCTGTGGCTTCCCCACCGCTGCCGCCCTTCGCTACCATTTCCGCAACCGGCTTGGGGTGGCCCCAGCGCGGTACCGCCGGGACCAGGGCGGTGGCACGGTCAATCCGCCCCGGTCAGACGCCGGTAGTAATGCTCTGCCGTGATGGAGCCGGTGCGGCGGTCGTATTCGTAGAGGAAGCGCAGGCAGAGATCGATAGAGTTGTAGCAATTATGGACGATGGAAGCGGCCGCCAGAAGCTGGCGATCCGAATATCCCTCCAGGGAGATGAAATCCCGGACAAAGACGGCATCGGCATAGACCAGTTGGCTCAACCCGCCATACATGCTGCCATTGACCATCGCGGGTTGCAGGATGCGGCTTTCCAATGGGAAGAAGCGGTGGAATATAAAGCCCTGTGAGCGCAGGAATTGTTCCACCTCACTAAACAAGGGCTGATCCTTGTATAGGGGCAGGAACTCCACCTCTGTCTGGATCACCACCACGTCGCGCAACCGCTCGATCCCGCTGCGAAGCGCCATCAGCTCCCCGCCCTGGATATCGATCTTGATCATGTCGGCACCGGCGGTTTGCGGCACGTCATCCAGCCGAACCGTATCCAGCTCCGCCCGGGCCACCACTTCCGCCCAGATGGGAAAACCGTGGAACAGGGACAGGACACGCTGATCCGGCTCCAACAGAGAGGTCATGCCGGGGGCCTGACAAAGGCGCAGGACATGGCGACCGCCGTCGCCCACCGCATCCGGCAGATAGGTTTCGTCCGGCCCCATCTTTTCCAGCAAGGTCGCAAGGGCGCTGGGATTGGGCTCAAATCCCACGATCTCTGCGTGGCCACGCTTCAGCATCGGAAGATAGGGCGGATCACTGTCGATCGGATTCGCCCCGATATCCACCACCTTGACCTTAACGTCGGTCCCCGTCAGGTCGTTGAACAGGCGAACACCCTGAACCGTCATGCATATCTCCAGTACCACCGGCCCCCGCCCGATGGCGTGCCGGATGCCAGCATCGTGGAATATCACCAGAAATGCAAAGGGCGCCGCCGGTGAACCCGTCGACGCCCTAGGGCATTCAGTCCAGAGACCGTTATGCGATCAACGGCCCGTCTTGATCTTGGTCCAGGCGCGGGTGCGTTCACGCTCCGCCTTCTGGTTGATCTGCTTCACGGTAAAGAACTTGGCCATCACATCCTTGGTCGGGAAGATGGCCGGGTTCTTGGCAATCTCCTGATCCATCAGCGGCCAGGAAGCCGGGACGGCATTGGCATAGGCCACGAAGTCGGAGATGCCGGCCATGGCCTTAGGCTCCAGCACGTAATTGATGAAGGCGCTGGCGGTGGCGACATTGGCGCCTGCCGGGATCGTCATCATGTCGAACCAGACCTGGGCGCCTTCCTTGGGGATGGCATAGGCGATGCTGAACTTGGCCTTGGCCTCTTCCGCACGGGCGGCGGCCTGGAACACGTCACCCGAGTAACCGACGGCGACGCAGGCGTCACCAGTGGCCAGCGGATCGATCACCGACGGCACGAAGGTCTTGATATAGGGGCGGATGGCCAGCATGGCCGCTTCAGCCTTCTTGGTATCATCCGGGCTTTCGGAATTCGGGTCCAGCCCCTGCGACTTGAAGACAGACGGCAGGATGTCGGTCTGGCTGTCCAGGAAGACGATGCCGCAGGCGGCCAGCTTCTTGGCGTTCTCCGGCTTGAAGACCACATCCCAGCTATCGATATTCACGCCGGGCAGTACTTCCTTCACCTTCTCGACATTATAGCCGATGCCGATGGTGCCCCACTGATAGATGATGCCATATTCATTGCCCGGGTCGGTCGATTCGACCAGTTTCATCAGGGCCGGATCAACATTCTTCAGATTGGGGATCTTCGACTTGTCCAGCTTCTGGATGGCCTTGGCCTGGATCAGCTTGCGCATCGTCGGTTCCGCCGACGGCACGGCCACATCGTAACCGGAATTGCCGACCAGCAGCTTCGATTCCAGGGTTTCCAGATCGGTGAAGACGTCATACTGCGTCTTAACCCCGGTCGCCTTGGTGAAGTCGTCCAGCGTGGTCTCGCCGATATAATCGGCCCAGTTATAGATGTTGACCTTCTTTTCCTGGGCCATGGCCGTATGGCCGACGGCGATGGCGGCAACCATGCCGATGGCGCCGATCACGTGCTTCAGCTTCATCAAGGACCCCCAATCAGATCGGACGCCCGCTTGGCACGGGACCGCCCCGGTAGGTGGGCACTGCTGCCCGCAGCACCCTGGACAGCGGGCATTGCACATAGGCGCCGGTGCCTTGTCAATGACGATGGATTTGCCTTGTGTCGTAAGGGGATGCGACATCCTATACCTTATGGCATAAGCGTGCCGCCGATGCCCTTTCAGGGGGCAGTTTCCGCTGTCTGGAGGTCATGTTTTGCGCAATGTACAGGAACCGCCGTTTGGCACCCACGCCCCCAGCACCCTGCCCCGGCTGCTGACCGACCTCTGCCAGGGATTGCCCGTCACACCGACAGGCCGGCGTCTGGCACTGTGGCTGCGCAAGGTGGCGATGGTCCTGCAAGGCCCAGTGTTCGATGTGGCGGTGCGCGGTATCCATCTGCGTCTCCATCCCGGTGACAATGTCGGGGAACGCAAGTTCCTGTTCATGCCGCAATTCTTCGACCCCGAAGAGATGGAACTGCTGGCCACGCGTCTGCCGCGCGGCGGCACCTTTGTCGATATCGGGGCCAATGTCGGTCTCTACACGCTGAACGCCGCCCGTTTCCTGGGGCCTGCCGGGCGCATCCTGGCGGTGGAACCGGGGCCGGAGGCCGCGCGCCGCCTGCGCTTCAATCTATCGCTCAACCGCACGGACGCCGCCATCACCCATGCGGACTGTGCCATCGGGGCGGAAGAAGGGGTGATGGGGCTGTATCTGGATGACAGCAACCTGGGCGGATCGTCGCTGGTGCGCGACCATGGCGGCAAATCCACGCCCGTGCGCGTGCGCCCCCTGGTCGATGTGCTGGCAGAGGCAGGCATCACCCGCATCGACATGCTGAAGATCGATATCGAGGGGGCGGAGGACAAAGCCCTGCTGCCCTTCTTCGATCAGGCGCCGGAAGATTTGTGGCCGCGCGTGATCATCATCGAACGGTCAGAGGAAAGCTGGGCCGGCGACCTGCTGGGCCGTTTCACGGCAGCAGGATACCGGGCCTTTGGCAGCAGCAAGATGAACTGGCTGTTTGAACGGTGAGGATGGTCCCGGCGGCGAGCACGACCGCCGCCGGGACCGGCCCGTTGGTTACCAGGTCACCTTGACCTTGGCATAGTAGAAACCGCCGTTGAAACCGAACGGCGAGAAGTTGGAATACTGGGCAAAGCCGTTCGGGTTGGCGCCGGGAATCACCAGATCGGTGTAATTGTCGAACACGTTGTTCACACCGGCAGAGATCGAAAGATTCTCCGTCAGGTCGTACCCAACATCGAGATCGACCACCCATTCAGCCCCGAAGGTCTGATCCAGCGCGGCATTGGCATTGCGCGAGGTGAACTTGCCATAGCGCGTGCCGCGGACCGTCAGATTGAAGTCTTCATACTGCCAGCTGGCCGACAGATTGATCTTGTTCTCCGGCTGGGCTTCCTCGAACCGCCCTTCCTCCACGCGGGAGAAGCGGGTCAGCTGCAAACCGACGGTCGCCAGGGTGGACGGGTTGGGCTTCACATTCAACGTCTTGGTATCGTTGAAATTGATGCCCGCCGTCAGGTTCAGGGTGCCGGCCGTGTCCAGATCGGCGCGATAGGTGCCGACAATATCGACGCCGCGCGTGCGGGTATCGATGGCGTTGGTGAAGAAGCGCCCGCCGGTCACACCGGCAAAGCCGCGCGCCGTCAGGAAATTCTGCACCGCCGTGCCCGTCAGGTTCTCCGACAGCACGATACGGTCATCGATACGGATCTGATAGGCATCGACCGTCAGGCTGGCACCTTCAAACGGGTTGGAGGTGAAGCCCAGGCTGTAATTGATCGACTTTTCCGGCTTCAGATCTTCGGCGCCCAGCGCCCGGGCGGCCGGGTCATTAACGCGGAAGGTGCGGATTTCGAACGGCACGCCGCCGATGAAGTTGGTGGCGGTGGAGGAGAAATAGCTCTGCTGCAAGGACGGCGCGCGGAAGCCGTTGGACACCGCACCGCGCAGGCCGAACGCATCCGTCACATCATACTTGAAGGCGAACTTGCCCGACCCGGTCCAGCCGAAGTCGGAATAATGTTCGACACGGCCCGCCACACTGACCAGCAGCGCATCGGACAGCTTGGTTTCCATGTCGAGATATGCCGCATAGCTGTGGCGATCGACATCGACCTCATCGCTGGGCCGGAAGCCGGGGAAGCCCTGGGCGCCGGGGGCCGGCTGGGCACCGATGGCGCTGGTGGAGCCGCTATCCAGCACCTTCACGCCGCCATCCTTCCAGCTATCCTCGTCGCCTGCCCCCAGCTCATAGCCTTCGGTGCGGTATTCCAGACCTGCAGAGACGCTGAGCGAGGAAGGCAGGCCGATATCAACGTCGCGCGATGCGTCGGCATTGATCACGCCCTGGGTATAGAGCAGATCACCGGCATAGAAACTGCGGCGGCTATTGGTGCCATAGGTGGCGTTCAGGGTGTTTTCCACGCTGAACGGGAAGTCGTTGCGGCCATAGGTGCCGGAAATGTCATAACGGGTTTCGCCGGCATCACCCTTCACGCCGACGGCCACCGACATGTCGTCAATGTCGGACGTGATGAAGGGCAGGAAGCCGTCGGGATAGATGGCGCGGACATTGTTGGGGTCGCGCGGACGGCGCCAGGTGGCCCCGGCCTTGCCTTCGCGCTTGTTGTAATTGCCGAAGGAGTAGAGTTCGGCACCGCCCAGCGGCAGGCCCAGATTGTAGACGACGTTATAGTCGGTGACGTCGCTGTCGCCGTACCAGAAATTGTCGGTCCGGTTGATGGTTGCCTCGCGCGGGTCGGCGGCACCACCGGCAAGATTATTGTACTGCTGGCGGATATCGGCGGCCTGACGGTTGGTATGGGCGCGGTCGCGATATTCGGCGGTCAGGTTCAGATAGCCACCATCGCCGATGGTGACGCCGGCGTTGGAGGCGAAGTGATAGACATCGCCATCGCCCTCATAGGTCTGGCCATAGGAACCGAAGGCCGAGCCACCGGAATTATTGTCTTTCAGAATGATGTTGATCACGCCCGCGATGGCGTCCGACCCGTACTGTGCCGCCGCCCCATCGCGCAGCACCTCAACCCGGCGGATGGCCGATGCGGGAATGGAGTTCAGGTCCGCACCCGTGGAACCGCGCCCGACAGAGCCGTTCAGGTTCAGCAACGCCGTATTGTGACGCCGCTTGCCATTGATCAGGACCAGCGTGTGGTCGGGCGACAGGCCGCGCAGCGTGGCAGGCCGGATATGGTCGGTGCCATCGGTGATGGTCGGCTGTGGGAAGTTGAAGGAAGGCACAAGGGCGTTCAGAACCTTGTTGACCTCGCCCAGCCCCGACCGTTCCAGTTCGCCCGCATTGATCACGTCCACCGGCACCGGCGATTCCGCCAGGGTGCGGTCGGCACGGCGCGTACCCGTCACCACGATTTCTTCGACATCGCCGGCGGGCTGCTGAGCCTGGGCGCCCCCCGCCACGGTCAGGAACCCGGCCAATGCCGTACCAACCTTAAGCCACTGCTTCCCCATGTGTTCTTCTCCCGACTATCTTCAGTCGCCGCCCCATGTGGAACGACCGAGCACCCAGGAACGATATCGTTTCCCAGGCACTTGGGAAGGTGAGGATGGTTACCCGACTGTTAATATTGCACTGGTGTGACGCAATAGGCGCAGGAAGCGTTCGCTAACCGCGCGCCCGCATCAGACGGGCCTTGTCGCGCTGCCAGTCGCGTTCCTTCTCCGTCTCGCGCTTGTCGCCTTTGTTCTTACCCTTTGCGACGCCGATCTCGACCTTCGCCTTGCCCCGGTCATTGAAATAGATCGACATGGGCACCAGGGTCATGCCCTGGCGGGCGATGGCGGCCAGCATCTTGACCAGCTCGCGCTTGCGGACCAGCAGCTTGCGCGGACGCTTGGGATCGTGCTGCAGCCAGGCACCGGCCTGGCCATATTCAGGGATGTAGGAATTGACCAGGAACAGCTCACCCCCGATCTCACCGGCATAGGCCTCCAGGATGGAGGCCTTGCCGCCGCGCAGGGACTTCACCTCGGTACCGGTCAGCATGATGCCGGCCTCCACCGTATCCTCGATGAAGTAATCGAAGCGGGCCCGGCGGTTCTGTGCCGCCAATTTGCGCTCGGGCGCGTTGTTCGCCATCGCCTGAAAAATCCAATCCGTAAAAACAAACGTGCCCCCTGTTATGGGGGCACGGGTTCACAAGTTCAATGGAATCAGCCAGTCAGATCAGGCCAGCCTTGCGCATCGCGGCCTCGACCACCGTCCGGCCCTCGGCGCTGCAGGGTACCAGCGGCAGACGCACATCCGGGGTGGCCTTGCCCAGCAAGCTGGCCGCGTATTTCACCGGGGCCGGGCTGGTCTCCACGAACATGGCCTGATGCAGGGGCAGCAGGATGTCGCGGATACGGGCCATTTCGACCAGATCGCCACGCTGCCACGCCTCATGCAACTGCGAGCACAGCGCCGGGGCGATATTGGCCGTGACGGAGATGCAACCCACCCCACCCTGGGCCAGGAAGCCGGTAACGGTGGCATCCTCGCCCGAAAGCTGGCAGAAGTCCGGCCCGATCTCGACGCGGGTGCGCAAGGGGCGGGCCAGATCGGCCGTCGCGTCCTTCACACCCACGATGTTGGGAAGCTTCGCCAGCCGCGCCATGGTTGCGACAGACATGTCGATGACGCTGCGGCCGGGGATGTTGTAGATGATGATGGGCAGATCGACGGCGTCATGGATGGCCTTGTAATGCTGATAAAGACCTTCCTGCGACGGCTTGTTGTAATAAGGTGTGACCACCAGGGCGGCGTCGGCACCCGCCTCCTTGGCGTGGCGGGTGAGCGCGATGGCCTCTTCGGTCGAATTGGAACCGGTGCCGGCGATCACGGGCACCCGGCCCTTCGCCACCTCAACGGTCAGGGAGACGACCAGACGATGTTCCTCATGGCTGAGCGTCGGCGATTCGCCGGTCGTACCCACGGGAACCACGCCGTGGGTCCCCTGTTTGATCTGCCAGTCCACGAAGTCCTTGAACGCGACCGCATCCACCTTCCCCTCACGGAACGGCGTAATCAGTGCGACGATGGAACCCTTGAACATGGCAAGACACTCCGGTCAGAACGAATGAAGGCGCGAACCTTAAACAGCCGCAATCCCCGAAACAAGGCGGCAGGCCGTGCCCTGGCGGCGATGCTGCTCTGCCTGGGTATCGGGCTTGGCGGTGTCGGACTGGCACGGGCCGCCGGTACGACAAGCGATGTTGGCATCTACAAGCAGGCCCTGCGCGCCGCCGACCAGGGTAAAATGGACGAGGCGCAGCGCCTTGTCCGCCGCGCGCCGGATGATCTGGCCTCACAGTTGATCTTGTGGATGACGCTGACCCAGGGTGGGACCGATGCCAGCTGGGACGCCATCACCGGCTTCATGAAGCGCCATCCCGACTGGCCCAACCAGGCCGCTCTGCGCCGCAATGCCGAGGCGAAGATGCCGTCGGACATGCCCTACGCGCAGGTTCGGGAATGGTTTGAGAAGAACCCACCGCTGACGCTGGTCGGGTTGGGCCGTTATGCCGATGCGCTGATGGAGACGGGATCGTCAGACAAGGCCATAGACCTGATCCGCGACCGCTACATCAACGGTAGCTTCGGCGCGCAGGAGGAGCGGGATTATCGACAGCGCTATGTCGGTCTGCTGCGCCCCGCCGACCATGCCGCTCGCCTGGATCAACTGATCTGGGCCGACAAGATCGACGAGGCCCGACGCGTCATGCCGCTGGTCGATCCAGGCCGCCAGGCGGTTGCAGAGGCGCGCATCGCCATGGCGGCGCAATCGCCCGGCGTCGATGGTGCCCTGCGCCGGGTGCCAGCCAGCCTGCAGAATGATCCCGGTCTTCAATATGACCGCACCCGCTGGCGCCGCCGCAAGGATATGGATGACGGCGCCATGGAGGTGCTGGCCTCCAAGCCGGCAGAAGAACAGGCCCATGCCGCCGACTGGTGGGTCGAACGCCATATCCTGGCCCGCCGGCTGATGGAGAAGGAGCAATATGCCCGCGCTTATGAACTGGTGTCCGGCCACGCCACGAAGGATGGTCTGGGCTTTGCGCAGGCGGAGTTCCTGGCCGGCTGGCTGGCCCTGCGCAAGCTGAACCAGCCCGATCAGGCGTTGAAGCATTTCGAGGCCTTGTTCAGAGGCACCAGTTCCCCCGTCAGCCGTTCCCGGGGTGCCTATTGGGCGGGCCGTGCGCTGGATGCGATGGGCGACAAGGAACGCGCCGCCACCTGGTACGACACGGCCACCACCTACGGCGGCACCTTCTATGGCTTGCTGGCCGCCGACCACCTGGAACGGCCGCCCGGCAGTGCCCTGCCGGTGGAGCCAGAGCCGACGGACGAACAGCGCCGGGCCTTCGACAAGCGGGAAATGGTGCGGGTCACCCGGCTGCTGGCCCGGATCGAGGGGGCGGACAGCGACCGCACCACCCTGTTCATCCGCAAACTGTCGCTGGATGCCAAGACGGGCGAAGAATACCGGATGGTAGGGGAGCTAGCCTTGGCGCTGAAGCGCAAGGATCTGGCCGTCACCACCTCCCGCGCGGCGTGGCAGGACGGTTTCGTGCTGCGCCATGCCGGCTTTCCGCTGCTGGACATGAAGCCGCCAGCACGGCCGGAAGCAGCCCTGATCCACGGCATCATCCGCCAGGAGAGTAATTTCGTGGCCGATGCCGTCAGCTCTGCTGGTGCGCGCGGCCTGATGCAGGTGATGCCAACCACGGCGGCCGGCGTGAACCGCGCCCCGGCCCCCACGAAACCTGCCGCCAAAACCACGAAGAATGGCAAGCAGGACGCTAAGTCGAAGAAGCCGCCCGCCAAACAGCCCTCAAAGATCAACAGCACCGCCAACCGCCTGACCGCCGACCCCCGCTATAATGTGGAGACAGGTTCCACCTATCTGGCCGACCTCGTCGACCGGTTCGGCGGCTCCTACGTCCTGGCCATCGCCGCCTATAATGCCGGCCCTGGTCGTGTGGCCGGCTGGCTGCGTGATTATGGCGATCCGCGCGGGGCCGGAGTCGATATGATCGACTGGATCGAGACCATGCCGATCTATGAGACTCGGAACTACGTTCAGCGTGTTTTGGAAAATGTGCATCTGTACAGGGCCCGTTTAGGGCACCCATCGTTGCGGATGACCCTTGATCTGGGACGGGGCGCCGCCACCAACGGCTGATCACGAAGGGACTAATCCCTATTTTCGCGCGCCAAAAGCCGGGCGTCGGGCGATGATGGTCACAGCTTTGCCATCATTCCCGCCGTCCGGAGCCTTCAATGCCGGCCCAGCCGATTACCCAGCATATCCGCGAGGCCGCCCTGGTCCATGCCCGCCTGCTCGACCGGTTGATCACCGAGACAGAGGCGGAAATTGCCAAAGAACACGGGCCTTTCGTGACCGAAAGCCTGCGTGAATGGCTGGGTGTCCTGCGTAGCGAACGGCGGGTCTACGGCATGGCCGCCACACTTCTGGTCAGCAATATTGAAAATGCCGCTTGACTGTATCCACAGATTCCGGATTTTCATCACGGAAATTCGGTATAGAGACTGGGATGCGGCAAATCGGTTCAATCTCCGGATTCGCGAAGTTGGTTTATCGACAAACGGCACAGACGTGGTAGTATAATTGTCGTTCAATACCCGCAAGGGCCGAGAAGCCCCCGCCCTGGCAGTTCGCGTTGGATATATTGCGGCGATTAGTTGCTTAATTGCCAGTCCAGAACAACCGAAGGGAGGTTTATCCTCTAGGATTTATGTGGCGTCGCGGTTTTGCTGTCCCTAACTGCTCCATCAGATTCACTTATGTATGCCACAAACATACAAGTGATGGACAGTCGGGCCGAAATCGCTGATATTACCATACCATAGCATGACGGCACTTTGGGCCGCATACTTGCGTAAGCGGTTTTGGTCTGACCACCAACGGAAGCCTGATTGCAGTTTATGACCTCGGAGGCGCCATGCCGCCCCGATGTCGGGAAGATGCAAAGAACGGTGATTGCCTGCCGCCACGGAACAGTTCGCGTGGCCAGGTGTTTCACAGGAACGCGGAATAGGGGGCAATAGAGTTCTATGCCGAGACGGAGCAAAAACGCAGCGGTTGCTGCCCTTGAGACAGTGATCGAGAACCATGTTGCCGGCCGTATAAGACTTCGTCGCGGCCTCTTAGGCATGAGCCAGTCTGACCTTGCAAAGGCCTTGGGCATTACCTTCCAGCAGGTTCAGAAGTACGAGCGCGGATCAAATCGCGTCTCGGTCGGGAAGCTCTATCGGCTTGCTGATATTCTGGATGTTCCGCTGACATTCTTCTTCGACGGGCTGGACGTTCCTGATATGCGTCGGCCGCCGGAAAGCTTTGCCGCGACAGCCGAAGGCTCCTCCCCCATCCTGTCCCGCCGCGAACTCGACCTGCTGCGCGCCTGGAAATCGGCGCCGGAAGAAGTTGCGGATGCCGTCGGTTCGCTTCTGCGCGCGGTTTCCCCAAACGCTGGATATGATGAAGAAGCGGCCGCCGCGGCCGCCGCAAACCGTCAATATACGGCCCCCGCCGAAACGACGATCCCGACGCCTACGATTGAGGCGCCGCGCCGCCGTGGCCCCGTGCCCGGCAGCAAGCGTCAGCCAAAAGTCACCGACGATGCCGCCGCTGCTGGTGGTCGCCGCCGCCGCGGCGCAATCTGGGACCCGGCTGATATCCGCGATTATGGCGAAGGCGAAGGCGACTGAACTTCCACAGCCACGTTCAGGCCCCGGCGACCATGTCGCCGGGGCCATTTTCTTGGAACTAATCCCAATAAAACCCACGATGGATACTTACAATAAAACCAGCCCGGTTTCGTTGTAAGTCGATGCAACGAACCTCGCCGGACTCAGGTTGTTTCCCAAACGGACACCGTCGTCGATCAGGGATGAAATGACATCCAGACATTGAAGCTGTCATGCAGCGCATCAATGGTGATCCCCTGCCCCCGTTTCACATCGAACGGGCGGTCCGGCAGATAGAATCCTGGTTGCCAGCCACTGGCCGGGCTGTCGACAAACGGGCTGTTCTCAAATGTGACGCCGTCGCCGAAATCCAGCCAGACCCACTGCGCCAGAGCCACACAACGGCCCTCAGTATTGGCGGGCAGAATGAAGCGCACCTGTTCTGACGCGGGAATCGGTCCACCCGTAAAATCAAACGTGAATGGATCTGCGGCGACGGACAATGCCACCGGCTGTACCAGTCTTGCGTCATAACGCACAGACCGGGGATAGAGGCGGTTGAAGGCCGACAAGTCGAAGCCGCTGGTCGGCCCCGTGAACAGATGCATTTCCAGTAGGGCGCCGCCCGCCAAGGCGCAGCGCACGCCGCCGCGTGCCGGCAGGATGCGGGCATCGGGCTTCAACAGGCGGGCACGCGCATCGGCCACCGCCGGGATGATCCGTTCCGACAGGAAGTCGCTGGCCACAATCTCCGACAAAAGCACGTCCGCCGGACGCGGCAGGACACCGCCGACCTGCAGCGCCGTGGACAGGGTGTTCACCACGGTGATCCTGTCCGACAGGCCATTTGCGGCGATCACCGCCCGCGCCGTCTCCGCGATCCAGGGCACCGCCTCGCAGGTCACGACCTGCGCGCCGGCCCGTGCTGCCATCATGGCCAGCAGGCCAGAGCCGGTGCCGATCTCCAGCACCAGATCGCCGGGCTTCACCTGAGCCTTGATCGCCGCCTCATAGGCGTCGTTGCGAGGCGCATCATTGACCATGGGCACATGCCAAAGCGGCAGCATGCGGGTGCGCAGTTTGGAGTGGAGAAGCTGCGCCTCGACAAAGTCGGGCTTCAGGGCCAGGGCTTGGCTCACCTGCTCCAGCGCTTCTTCCAGCTTGTCCTGCTCACGATAGGCGGCGGCCAGGTTGAAGCGTCCAACCGGGTCATCCGGCTCGATCGCCACGGATTTCTCAAAGGAAACCCGCGCCTCATCCATGCGGCCCAGCTTCTGGTGGCACAAACCGATATTGAAGTTCAGACCCCGAAAACTCGGATCGGCTTTTCCTGCCTTCTCAAAGGCTGTCAGGGCCTCGGCCCATTTCTCCTGCGCCTTCAGGACAAGGCCCAGATTCCAGGAAACCGGCGCCATGCCGGGGCGCAGCTTGTCGATCTGCCGGTACAGTTTCTCAGCCTCGGCCCAGCTTCCATCATTCTGGCGAGAAACGGCCTGGGCGAAGATGCGGTTGAGGTCCATGGCAGCTGCTTTTGCATCAAGGGGATATGCGTGATTGTGGCTCAGGCGATGCCGGCCAATCAACCATGATCGGCACTGGCATCACGCGGCGTTGCCGCTATGCTGCGCACCAACCCAATTCCCGAAACGGAAAGCCCCAGAGATGCCCCTGCCCGACGCGCACCCGACCGTGAAGAAGCGGCGCAGCCAGTTGCTGAACCACCTGCTGGCCTATTTCTTCTTCGCGGTCATCATCGTGCCGGTGAACTTCTTCATCACCCCGGACAAGGTGTGGTTCTTCTGGCCATTGGTCGGCTGGATGGGACCGCTGGCCCTGCACACCGCCTATGCCATGGGGATGTTCGACAAAAAGGATTAAAGCCCGCGCGCCATGGCGCGCCAGGCGATATCGCGGCGGCAGAACCCTTCCTTCCAGTCGATGCGATCCACCGCCTCATAGGCCTTGGACCGGGCATCGGCCACGCGCGGCGCGATAGCGGTGACGCCCAGGACACGGCCGCCATTGGCCAGGATGGCGCCATCGGCCCCTTCCTTGGTGCCGGCATGGAAAATCTCCACGCCATCCACCTGCCCGGCTGCCGGCAGGTTTCCGATGCGCGTGCCCTTCAGATAATCGCCGGGATAGCCCTCGGCGGCCATGACGACGCAGAGTGCTGCCTCGTCATGCCATTCCGGCTCCTGGCCCGACACATCGCCCTTGGCCGCGGACAGCAGCAGCGGCACCAGATCGGATTTCAAACGACGCATCAGCACCTGGCATTCCGGATCGCCGAAGCGGACATTATATTCCAGCAGCTTCGGGACCGGCTGCCCGTCCGGCCCGGTCACCACCATGATGCCCGCAAACAGCACGCCGATGAAGGGCTTACCCTCTGCCGCCATGCCCCGCACGGTCGGCAGGATCATCTTGTCCATGATCTGCGCCTCGATGGCCGGCGTCAGAACAGGGGCGGGGCTGTAGGTGCCCATGCCGCCGGTATTGGGGCCCTGGTCGCCATCATAGGCGCGCTTATGATCCTGCGCGCCGGCCAGGGCCACAGCATTGGTGCCGTCGCAGATGGCGAAGAAGCTGGCCTCCTCCCCATCCAGGAATTCCTCGATCACCAGTTCGGCCCCGGCATCGCCGAAGCGGCGGCCGACCATGGCCTCCTCAATGGCGGCATAGGCCTCATCCACGCTCTGGCAGATGGTGACACCCTTGCCGGCGGCCAGACCGTCCGTCTTGACCACGATGGGGGCGCCGTGCCGGGCCACGAATTCCTTGGCGGCACCCATGTCGGTGAAGCGGCCATAGGCGGCGGTGGGCACACCGAACCGGGCCACGGCATCCTTCATGAAGCCCTTGGACCCTTCCAGAGCCGCCGCCGCCTGCGACGGGCCGAAAGTGGGGATACCAGCGGCGCGCAGCGCATCGGCCAGACCCAGGACCAGCGGCTCCTCCGGCCCGACCACAACAAAGTCGACACCTTCCGCGGTCGCGAAGGCAGTGATGCCCGCCACGTCATTGGCCGACAGCGGCACCAGCGTCGCCACATCCCTGATCCCGGCATTGCCGGGGGCGCAGTACAGCGTGTCGCACAGGGGGGAACGCTTGATGGCCCAGCACAGCGCATGTTCGCGACCACCGGAACCCACGACCAGAATCTTCATGGCTCAATCCCCCTGCTGCTGCCGTTTGGCGGCGGTTGCTTAGCATGGGTTGGGGGACGGGTCACCCGGCGGTGTGGGATGGCGCCAATGCGTTCAGCCGCGTGCAACGGTCAGCAGCCGGGCGAACCGGTCGGCAATGGCGTCCGGTTCGTGCGCCATCGTCGCGTCGCCCACCACCATCTCCGTACAGCAATGCCCCCGTACCGGCAGGGGGATGACACGGCCAAAGCACCAGATGCCTTCCACCCGCGCCATACGCTCCAGTGCGTTCGCCAGGGCCGGGGCCGCTACCGGCCAGACCAGCCGGAAGGAATTGCACATCACCCGGTCGGCGGCCCACGGGGCATCGCGGGTCGACAGCGCTTCGGCCAAGGCGGCGGCATGCGCGTGGTAATCGCCCATACGCGGCAGGAAATGACGCAACCCGTACAGCCCACCCAGCACATAAGGGAACGCCGTGTAAAGATTGCCCCCCATGCGCGACCGCCAGGGTTTCAGCGTGTCCAGAAACGCCGCCTCCCCCACGACCAAGGCTCCACCCGGCGCGCCCAGCCCTTTATACAGGCTGACATAGGCGCTGTCGGCCAGGGCCGCGATCTCCGCCAGTGAGCGGCCATAGAAGGGCTGCGTCTCCCACAGCCGCGCACCGTCCAGGTGGAAGGCGATCCCCTGTTCCCGGCACCAGGCAGACATGGCGACCAGGTCCTCCCACGACGGCGCGCGGAAGCCGGCATTGCGCAGCGGCAACTCCACAACCACGGCGGCCAGCGGTTCCTTAACCCCCTGAAGATCGGCCAGGGTAAAGGGTGCATCATCCGGCCCGATCCGCACCAGCCGCAGATCGGACAGCCGCTCCACCGCATCCGACTCGTCCGCCGCAATATGGCTTTTGGGATGAACGGCCACCAGCCGCCGGCCTGTGCGCTCCCGATGCGCAAACAGCACCGCCTGCTGCCCCACCACCGCCTTGTGGAAAAACAGGGCCGTCGGCTTGCCCAGCAGGCCCGCCACCTGCGCCTGCAACAGGTCGATGCCGGGACCGACATTATACTCATCGCCCGCCAGCTCAATCTCTGGCATGGCCAGCATCCGCTCCATCCAAACACGCGGTGTGATCGGCCCATTCCCATGCAGGAAGGTCTGGCAGGTCGCACGCAAGGCGCGGTCGATGATGATGGAGGTCATGGGTTTGCTTCCTGCTGCTCAATTGGCGGGCAGGATGGGCAATTGGCCCCGTGGTTTCAACATTGCCGGATATGGCCAGATGCCCATATGATAAAGGCAAATAGCCAGGAGCGTACGATGCAGCCGGCGCGTGTTCAGGAAATAATCGGCGGATCAGGCGGCAGCGGCCTTCATCTGGTACGGATGATCCGCGACGGGCTGCCTGTGGATGCTATCGACCATGTCCTGAATGGCGGCTGGCTGAACGCGGTGGAGATGGACCGCATCATCCTTCCCCGCCGCACCCTGTCCAACCGGCGCAAGACGGGCCGGCTGACGGCGGAACAATCGGACCGGCTGGTGCGTGTGGTCCGGCTTCTGGCGCTGTCGGCGGAGACGTTTGGCAATCGGGAAAAGGCAGCACGCTGGCTACGCCGCCCGACATCGGCGCTGGGCGGGGAACAACCGCTGGACCTGCTGGACACCGATGAAGGGGCGCGGGCGGTGGAGAACCTGCTGGGCCGCATTGCCCATGGCATCGCTGCGTGACCAGCGGTTGGCGCATCTGCCGCGCGCCCTTTGCCGACCTGTCGGGCGAAGGGGCGCGGCTTTATGGCGGACGCTGGAACCAGCCCGGCCTGCCCCTTGTCTATCTTGCGGAAACAGCGGCGCTGGCTGTGCTGGAAGTGCGGGTGCATCTGGACCTGTCGCCCGATCTGCTACCCGATGATTATGTGTTGTGCGAGGTGTCCTTGACCGGTGTGCCGGTGGAGAGGGTGACCGAACTGCCAGCGGATACGGCGATTTTCGGCACGGACTGGCTGCGCTCCGCCCGCACTGCTGTCCTGTCCGTGCCGTCGCTGATCGTGCCGGAAAGCCGCAATCTGCTGCTGAACCCGGGCCATCCCGAAGCAAACGGCGCCCGCATCACCGGCAGCCGCGCTTTCAGCTTCGACCGCCGGCTGTGGGCGCCGTTCACGTCCTGATCAATGCACCGACCCGGCGGGCTTTTCGCCCTTGGCCGACACCCCGGCCTCGGCAAAGGTCGCCATGTTCAGGTGACAGGCAAGGGCAGAGCGCAGGACGGGGATGGTCAGGGCCGCACCCGATGCCTCGCCCAGGCGCATGTCGAATTCGAACAACGGGCGCTTGTTGATGGCGGTCAGCAGGCGGGCATGGCCCGGCTCCGCGCTGCGATGGGCAACAATGCAATGGTCCAGCGCCTTGGGATCGGCTTTGTACAGGACGGCAGCCGCAGCGGTGCAGGCAAACCCATCCAGGACGACCGGCACACGGGCCAGACGGCAGGCGATGATGGCACCCATGATGGCGGCCAGTTCCTGCCCGCCCAGGCAGCGCAGCGCCTCGAACGGGTCGGTCAGGGCCGTGGGGTTGGCGGCTAGCCCCGCCTCCACCGCCGCGATCTTGCGCTTGATGCCTTCGCTGTCCACGCCCGTACCGGGGCCGACCCAGTCGGACGCCGGGCCACCGAACAGGGCTGCGCACAAGGCGGCGGCTGATGTGGTGTTACCGATGCCCATTTCGCCCAGACACAGCAGGTGCAGGCCCGGTTCGATGGCCATCATGCCATAGGCGGCGGCGCGGGCGCAGACCTCCTCGCTCATCGCCGGGCCTTGGGTGAAGTCAGCCGTCGGATGGTCCAGGTCCATCTCATGCACGCGCAGGTCGGCATCATGCAGTTCAGCCAGCTGATTGATGGCGGCGTGACCATTGATGAAGGCCTGCACCATCTGTCCCGTCACCGCGGGCGGATAGGCCGACACGCCACGCTGCGCCACGCCATGGGCGCCGGCAAAGATCACGATGCGCGGATGGGTCAGCTCCGGCGGCGCCTTGCCCTGCCACGTGGCCAGCCATTGCACCAACTCCTCCAGCCGGCCCAGCGCGCCGGGTGGCTTCAGCAGGGTCTGCTCACGCTGCATCGCCGCCGTCGCGGACTCCAGGTCAGGACCCGGCAGGTCCGCTAGCACGCGGCGGATTTCCTCCAGGCTGGGCAGGCCTTCATCATCGTGGTGGTGATGGGAATGGTCGTGATGGCCGGACATGGGACGTTCCTGAAGCGATTGTATCATGGTTTCCGTCTGGCCCCCTGCGTGGGTGCCGGAACGGTGCTGGCGGTGAAAGCCACACTGGCCTATACCGATGTCATGAGCGATGCAACAAAGCAGCACAGGCCCCAACCGCTCGCGGAATTCATGGCGGCCACCATCTTCCTGACCCGCCTGCCCCTGCGCTGGAAGGGCGACTGGCCGGACGACCTGAACCGGCGTGCCCTGTCGTGGTTCCCTATTGTGGGCTGCCTGATCGGGGTAGCCGGTGGTGTGCTCTACTGGGCACTAACTGTTGCGGGTCTGGCGCCGTTGCTGGCCGCCATCGTCACTGTCGCCGCCCTGACCTGGCTGACAGGGGCCCTGCATGAGGATGGGCTGGCCGACGTCGCCGATGGATTCGGCGGTGGGCGGGATAAAGAGGCAAAGCTGTCCATCATGAAGGACAGCCGGGTCGGCACCTATGGTTCCATGGCCCTGATCCTGGTGGTGCTGGCCCGTGTCGGCGTGCTGGCCACGCTGGCCGATCCGCGCACGGTTGCACTGGCGCTGATCGGTGCGCATGCCTTCTCGCGCGGCCTGCTGCCGCTGGTGAAGCTGGCCCTGCCCGATGCCCGCCTGAAAGGTGTGTCGGCGGACCAAGGGCGGCCCGACAGCGCACGCGCTCTGGTCGCCCTGCTGATCGGCTTTACCCTGGCCGCCACGGCCCTAAACAAGTTGCATCTGGCTTCCGGCATGATCAGCCTGTCGGTCATGGCCATCTCCGCCGCCGCCGTGTGGGGCGTGGCACGACTGTCAAAGAAGCAGATCGGCGGCGTCACCGGTGACGTGCTGGGTGCCGGGCAGCAAATGGCCGAAATCGGCTTTCTTCTGGCCCTGGCCGCCGTCATTCCGGCCTCGACATGAGCGTTGATGGCGCTGTCACCCGCTGGTGGTGGGTGCGCCATGCGCCCTTGTCGCTGCCGCCGGGCACCATTGCCGGACAGATGGATGCGGATGTCGATCTTTCCGATACCGGAATGATTGAGGGCGCGCGATCCTGGCTGCCCGACAATGCCATCTGGCTGACCACACCCCTGTCACGCAGCGTGCAGTCGGCGGCTGCATTGACGCCCGATCAGCCTACCCTTGGCGTGCCCGACCTGACCGAACAGGATTTCGGGTCCTGGCATGGCCGTACCCATGCGGAAATCTGGGATAGCGAGCGGGCGACGGCCGAGCATTTCTGGCAGGATCCTGCCGGTAACGCCCCACCGGGTGGCGAAAGCTTTGCGGACCTATGTGCGCGGGTGTCGGCCGCAATCATGCGCGAAACGGCGGCCCATCAAGGCCGCGACATCGTGATGGTTGGCCATGCCGGTCCTATCCGCGCCGCCATGGCGCTGGCGCTGGGCCTGTCGCCGGCGGGGGTGCTGTCGGTTGCCGTTGATCACTGGCACCTGTTCCGGATGGACCATCTGGCCCTGGGCCATGGGGACGGGCAATGGCGCCTTATCGGCGCCAATATTCCGCCATGTCGGGGCCGCTTGCTTTGATTAGGCATTGCGGGCATTGAGAGCATGTTCGCGAAATAAGGGAGCGGAGAAATGAAGCGTTTCGTGATGGCCCTGTTCGGCCTGACCCTGGCGGTGTCCGCCCTGGTGCGCCCGGCCCAGGCCCTGACCGAACCGGAATTGATGGTGGAACGGGCGCGGGTCACGGCGCTGACCCTGCTGACCGATCCGCAATATAAGGACCTGAAGACCCTGGTGGGCCGGGCTCGCGCGGTCCTGATCCTACCCAATGTCATCCAGGCTGGATTCTTCGTGGGCGGCGGCGGCGGCACCGGCGTGATGGTGGCGCGCGGCGATGACGGGGCGTGGAGCGGTCCTGCCTTCTACACCCTGGCAGAGGCCAGCTTTGGTCTGCAATTCGGCGGGCAGGCGTCGGAAATGATGATGGTAATCATGACCCAGAAGGGTCTGGACGCGGTTATCGACCGCAAGGTGAAGCTGGGGGCCGACGCCAATGTCGCCATTGGCGAACTGGGCACCGGCGTCGGCGCCTCCTACGGCGTCGGCCTGTCGGCGGACATCTATGTGTATGCCAAGACCAGCGGCCTGTTTGGCGGCATGGCCGTCGAAGGCTCGGTCATCGCCCCGCGGTCCGAGTTCAACGACAAGTTCTATGGCCAGAAGACCGAACCCCGCGCCATTCTGGTGGACCGGCATTTCTACCGGCCCGAGGCACAGGCGCTGGCGACGGCGCTGAGCGCGCAGTAAAAACCTAGGCGACTGCCGCCCGCGCCACTGGTGTGCGGGCGGCCACCATGGCCTCTACATCCGACCGGCGCAGCAGCGGATAGCGGGTGCGGATCAGGCGGGTCAGCTCCGCCATATCCCAGTCGGGCAGCGCCTGCGGATCGAAATGCAGGCCCAGATATTCATCCGCCGGCAACGCGCCTTCCATGGCCAGGAAGCGGATGCGCCGCACCTGTTCGGCGGCGGGCGTGCCATCATCCCCCTCCAGCGCCGGCAGACAGCGCCGTTCCAGTTCCAGAAGGGTTTCACGCCGCCGGTCCCCCTGCCACTGGCGCAGCAGCGACAGGATGCCGGCTAGGGCCGACATATCCTTCAAACCTGCGCATTGCCGGACCAGAAGGTCCAGCAGGTTGGCGGCCCGGATCAGGCCTTCATCCAGATCGAAGATCACCGGCGAATGGCGCCGCACGTCCAGTTCCTGACAGACCAGGGGATGCACCGCCGACCGGTCGGCCAGATTGAACCAGACCTGTTCCAGCCAGGCCAGCGTGCGTTCCAGGCGCATATCGCCGCGCGGTGCGCGGATCACCTGCCCGATCAGCACCTGATCATCCAGCAATTCATCCGCCGTCGGCACCTCATGCGACAGGAAACCCGCCAGCACCGGGTCGAGATCATGGGTCAGGTTGACGGCAAGCAGCAGCGTGGCGTGGCCGACAAAAGCCGATGCCAATTGCGGTGCGGTCAGTATTTTCGTCATCCTGGGTCCCCACCCGCCGGACCGTCACAAATTTTTAACAGCATGGACCCGCGCGGTTGACGGCGCAACGACTCTTGCGCGGTGCCGCCCCCTCGCCCGCCCCGTCAATTCGGGTTATGGTGATAGTGTGGCCGGGGGGCATCGGGGCGAACATGCTGATCGAGATTTATTCGGACCTGATCTGTCCCTGGTGTTTCCTGGGCAAGGTGCGGCTGGACCGGGCGCTCGCCGAACGGCCGGGCGTGCGCGTTGACCTGCGCTGGATGCCGTTTCAGCTGAACCCAGACCTGCCGGCGGAAGGCATGGACCGCAATCTCTATTTCACGGTGAAATTCGGTGGTCCGGAACGAGTGCGGCAGATGCATGCCGTGGTGGAACAGGCAGCGGCCAGGGAAGGTCTGATGCTGCGCCAGGACCTGATCCGCCGTATCCCCAGCACGCTCCAGGCCCACCGCCTGATCCGCTTTGCCGAACGCTGGGCCAAGGCCACGCCGGTCGCCATGGCCCTGTTCGCGGCGCATTTTCAGCGCGGGCTGGATATCGGTGATCTGGACACGCTGGTCGCCATCGCCCTGGAACAGGGGTTGGACGCCGACGAGACGCGCGATTATCTGGATGGCGAGGCTGACCGCGCCGCCATCAAGGGGGCCGACACCACGGCCCGGCAATTGGGCGTACAGGCCGTGCCCTGCTATATTTTTGACCGCCGCTACGCGCTGGCCGGGGCACAGGAGCACACCGCCTTCCTGCCTATGCTGGATCTGGCGCGCGATGCGCTGGTGGGGTAAGCGCGCCGCCACACACCAACACATTCCGTTACAATCCCGTTACACCCCAAGCCGTTGACTTGACAGGTGAACCGTCCCCACACTCACCCCATTGTTTCAAGGACAACAATGGGGTGGGGCAATGGCGCGGTCGCGGACCGGTCGCTGGATGGTGGCGGGGCTGGCCTTGGTGCTGGCTGGATGTGCCACGGGACAGACGGCCAACCAATCCAAGGACAAGAACAAGGGCGATGACAAGGCGGGGCTGGCGCAGGGTCTGGACCCCGCCGCCAACCGCGACCCCTTCCCCAGCCGGTATAAGCCGGCGGCCAGCGGCGTGGTGGCCCTGACCGGGGCGACGGTGCTGACCGGTACGGGACAGCGTATCGACAATGGCACTGTCATCCTGCGCGACGGTAAGATCGAAGCGGTGGGCGCGTCCCTGCCCGTGCCTGCCGGTGCCACCGTCGTGGATGCCACGGGCCGCTATATCACGCCCGGCGTCATCGACATGCATTCCCACCTGGGTGTCTATGCCGCCCCGGCGGTACAGGCCCATTCCGATGGCAATGACGCGACGGACCCCAACACGGCCCAGGTCTGGTCCGAACATTCCGTATGGCCGCAGGACCCCGGATTCGAACGGGCGCTGCGCGGCGGCGTCACCACGCTTCAGATTCTGCCCGGCTCCGCCAACCTGTTCGGCGGGCGCAGCGTCACCTTGAAGAACGTGCCGGCCCGCAATGTGCAGGAGATGAAGTTCCCCGGCGCGCCCTATGGCCTGAAAATGGCCTGTGGCGAGAATCCCAAGCGTGTCTATGGCAGCAAGGGCCGCGCGCCCGCCAGCCGCATGTCGAACGTGGCCGGCTACCGCAAGGCCTGGATCGAGGCCGCCGATTATCGCCGCAAATGGGATGCCTATTACGACAAGCAGAAAAAGGGCGATGCCGGCGATCCGCCCAAGCGCGACCTGCAACTGGACACGCTGGCCGGCGTCCTGCGCGGTGATATCCTGGTGCAGAACCATTGCTATCGCGCCGATGAAATGTCGGTGATGCTCGATATCGCCAAGGAATTCGGCTATTCCATCAAGGCCTTCCACCACGCGACGGAGGCCTACAAGATCCCCGACCTGCTGAAGGCCGGCGATACCTGTATCGCCACCTGGGCCCATTGGTGGGGCTTCAAGATGGAAAGCTATGATGGCGTGCCCGCCAATGCCGCCATCGTCCATGCCGCCGGGGCCTGCGCCGTCATCCATTCCGATGACGAGACGCTGATTCAGCATCTGAACAAGGAAACAGCCCAGGCCCTGGCCGAGGGTCGTTATCTGGGCCTGGACATCAAGGATGAGGAGGCGATCACCTGGATCACCGCCAATCCCGCCAAGGCCATCGGCGTGCTGGACAAGACCGGCACCCTGGAACCCGGCAAGATGGCCGATGTCGTGGTCTGGAACGGCAACCCCTTCTCCATCTATACCTTGGCCGATCTGGTCTATATCGACGGTGTGCTGATGCATGACCGCGCCCGTCCGCCGGCTGAACCCCGCTCCGATTTTGAGCTGGGGCAGTCCGGGGCCGATATCTTCAAGGCGGGGGTGAAGTGATGAACAACCTGAAAAAGGCCCTGTTGGGCAGCGTCTTTGCCGCTCTGGCCTTAGGCGCCGCGGCCCAGGCACAGACCATTGCCATCCAGGGGGCGACCCTGGTCACCGGCACCGGTGCCTCCCTTCCCGGTGCCACCATCGTCATCCAGAACGGCATCGTCACCGCCGCCGGTGCCGGGGCCGCCGTGCCCGCCGGTGCCACGCTGATCGACGGCACCGGCAAGACCGTCACCCCCGGCCTGTTCGTCTCCAGCAGCGATATCGGCATTGAGGAGGTGAGTGCCGTTGAGCAGACCAACGACAGCCAGGCCGAGAACAAGGACTTCGCCGTCGCCTACGACCCCTCCTATTCGGTCAACCCGGCCAGCACCCTGCTGCCGCTGGCCCGTCTGGGCGGTGTCACCCGCGCCGTGATCATGCCCGCCGCCGCCTTTGGTGACGGTGCGCACACGCATGAGGTGGATACCGCTGGCCATGTGGAAGAGCCGCTGTTCCACGGACAGCCGGCCATCATCCATACCGGTGCCGCCGCCGACATCCTGGTGCGCAGCCGCATCGGCGTGGCCCTGCCCCTGGGCGAAACCGCCGCCAAGAATGCCGGCGGCAGCCGCAGCCTGTCCGTCGCCATCCTGAAGGAGGCGCTGGAAGACGCCCGCCACTACGCCGCCAACAAGGCCGCCTTCAACCAGGGCGGCACGCGCGAGTACAGCCTGTCTCGCGCCGATCTGGAGGCCTTGCTGCCGGTGGCCCGTGGCGAGGCACCTTTGTTCCTGGCCGTCTCCCGCGCCGCCGACATCCGTCTGGCCCTGCGTCTGGCGAAAGAGGAAAAGCTGCGGCTGGTCCTGCTGGGGGTGGAGGAAGGCTGGATGGTGGCGGGTGAGATCGCGGCCGCCGGCGTGCCCGTGATCATCAAGCCCACCACCAACATCCCCAACCGGTTTGAGATACAGCGCGCGCGCCTGGAAAACGCCGCCCTGCTTGAAAAGGCCGGCGTCAACGTCATCCTGACCACCACCGCCGACGGCCATTACGCCAATCAGGTGCGTTTCGAGGCCGGCACCGCCGTCGCCTACGGCATGCCCCGCGACAAGGCCCTGGCCGCCATCACCAGCCGCCCCGCCGCCCTGTTCGGGGTGAAGGATGCCGGCGTGGTCGCGGTCGGCAAACCCGCCGACCTCGTGCTGTGGGCCGGCGACCCGCTGGAACCCACGGTCCTGGCGGAAAAGGTGTTCGTGAATGGGACGGAGCAGTCGCTGCAGACCAGGGCGCGGGCGCTGGAGCAGCGGTATTTGAAGAGGTAGGGGAGTTGGGTGGGGGGGCACGCCCGCGAGGGCGTGTCTCTTTCAATTTAATGCTTGCCTGACTAAATGCAAAACTCTTGAAAACTATGTCGGTAAAATAAAACATAACCTTAATTAAGAGCATTGAAATATCTCTCAATCCCAGAATAATGAATAATACCAAATTTTCCAATGCTTGAGATTTTTCGCATCCTAGAAGTCACTGTTTGGTTAGTTATTATCAAATCTCCCTCATGAAGATTGCCAACTTTTTGAACAAAAACCCGCGAATTATCCTCTTTGCTATGCGTGAGCAAGCATCTCACTACATTAACGCCGTATTCAACATAAATCACATTGAACCCATGTTCATCCGTAGATGAAACATGAATATTGATAAAGTCAAATATAGAAAGACACAAATTTAGAAAATCTCTGCGCGTACGACTTGAAGTCACAACATCAATAGCATACCCAAGCAAATCACCGCCTCCATATTTGGAAGAAGTCTCAATTAAAATCACCGAATAATTATAATTTCCAAGTGATACGTTGTAAGTTCCTCTAGAAATAACACTTGGACAAAAAACAATTATCTTCTTTGCCGAATGGAGATACACATCTTCAGAAACCATAGTAAACAAAACTCTCCTAATTAAATCTACTATTTCCAATGCAGCAATGTACCTCGTAGCTCCAATTATCCCAATGCCTTTGATGGCACAAATATCATAGATCAGTTGACCAAATATACTGTTATTCAACACAACCAATCCATTTGCCGCTGACTTTGCAAATCTTGATGCCGTATGTAGCGCTGATAGCATTACGGCGAATTTCCCAGTTTGTCTTAATCTATGCGCAGTAACAAGCCAAACATACCTTATCTTATCTGAAAAATTTAGTATATCAATAGGGTTAGCCTTATCTGAGTTCGGGGTTCCATAACCAAGGGGGCGAATATTGATAATGTGACCACTTGTGTCTTCAATTTTCAAGTCCGCAAACAAAGAGTCTATATATTTTATGTCTTTCCAGTTGCTTCCTACTATAGCTATTCTAATTTTATATTTAGCCAAAGGTTCATTGACCAAATCACGATCATGTCCGCAAGATAAATAAAATGGTCCAAAATTATGATCAAACTTCATTACTCCATTGAATGGAGACTTCAAAATGATTGATCTTGCAATACTGCCGACGCCAACGATCATCCAGTTGTCTATTACATTAATGCGTGGGATGGGCGGAATTTCAATTATTACGGTAATGATCCTTTCCAACTTAAATATTACTGCAACTCTTTTCCAATCATCCCAACTAACATCATCTTCTGTGACCACGATTGACGTATAAACAAACGTCACGTTATCACGTGTAATAGAAAAAGTTTTATCAATTTTTGTTTTTGCACCTCTACTTGAACCAAAACCCTTTGATCTTAAATATCTTTCTAGATCTGATCTAATCGCCTTGCCAATAAGCATGCTGTCAAGCCATGTAGAGGCGGTCAACTCTGAATATTTTAGCAAATTATTATAAACTAACTTGAATATATGTAAATATTCATTAATAATATTGCTGAATGACACTAACTCCGCTGCAGCAATTGAATCGTTCTCTAAATTCTGCGAGTCAATCAAATATCTGGCTTGGGAAATTATATTTTCGCGTGCTCCCAAATGAATTTTCCCATTACTATCACGAAATGCCCATAAGGCTAAGTCGCCAACTTCAACTTCAAAGTCTCCTTCAGCAGGCAACATGCCGTGACAACTAATTTCTATAATATCGAAACCGGACACTCTAAATTCGGAGTCAATTACCTGTATGAGATGATGATTTGAACCAAAAAAAGGGATAAATACTGGAACAAGGAAACCAGGCGACAATACCTCTAATTCGTAATAATAGGACAATCTAGCCATCATAACCTCTCACCAGATACCAACCCACGGGACAAATAATATGAAAGGCATAACTCCGTTAACTTAGAAAAATACTCGCTGGGCCTACTTCTGTCAAATATTGAATAGGGAATGGGATGAATGCCCATTTTTTTTAGTAAATCTCCAGTTTTACCATCAACAAATGCCGACGGGATAATTACAGCTTCAACATTGTCCTTTAAAGGAATCTCTTGCTCGGTCTGAACTTCAATACCCGAACCTCGGCTATCAATTGAATTACCTTCCTTTGCATTAACTAAGGCTTGGTAACTAAGGGCCTCAAATTCAGATGGATCGAAAATTCTATTAATGCTTGGGTTTGCAGCCAAATAACTTTCTACTGACCCAAAAAAAAGCGAAATTAATCTACCCGGAGTTGATGGATCGGGCTCCAAGCTAAAATCAGTAAGTTGCATTTTCTTATGCATATACGCATTATACAGTTGAATTGAAAATGCACCCGAGTCAAAAGGAAATATCCTTTTTATTTCAATCAATGCATCCAACTTAAATATCAAACAAATTGGAAAATAATGTCGCAAACTTGTTGGTTCTTCCTTCTGGTTTACACGAAAAGAGGGGCGGCCATAGAATAGGTAAATGAGATTTTCTCCAGTGAATACTTTGCAACTTTGGGGAGAAAGAAACCCACTTTGCAATACATCATGCAACACATAGCCATCCGTACTATGCACCAAAGGTAATGCCGGGTCACACCTGTGACTTCCACTTACCAGCAACCTGAATCTTGATCTACTAGGACTCGGGATATCAGATACCATGTACACTGCTTCCAATATTCAGATGACAGAATGCATCTTAATTATTCCTATTAGGGAATCAATAAGTTTTGCGGAATGAGACTTAGAGAGTCCCACCAACCGCTGACTTTTCCCGCCCCCCGTGCTATCCTGCACGCCTCACCGCCACAGCCACGCCTGCCCCCGGACGCCCCCACGGCCCCGGCACGGCAACCCGTGCGCCGTGGCTGTGGGGCCATGGTTCACGCGCGCCGATAGGAGACAGGATGTTTCACTCAAAACCCCGGTGCCCCGGTCGCCCCCACGGCCCCATCGCCCGCGCCACATCGCGCGTCGGCATGTTTCACAGCGTTGCACAGGACCGCGCGGCCTCCGCCTGCGCAGCACCCTTCCCCCGCCCGCAGCGCCCACGCAACGCGACACGTATTTCTGTTGCACACTGTTTCACATCGCCGGCAAATCCCCGGAAAATCACGGATTTGCCCGGCCATGGCCTGTGCAACATGCACAACGCGGATGTTTCACAAGGTTGCGCAGGACGGCCCCTGCCCCGCATCAGGGCCTGTGCAACCGTCCCCGCCGCCATGATGCGTCATGTTTCACAGGCGGCAGTGACGGCGGGGGCCGGCACCGGGATGATCCGGGCACGCCCAATGAAACATCGCCGCCCGGCATGTTTCACAGCGTTGCGTGGGCGCGACCCCGACCCGAGCGGGATGCAGGGGATAAAGGCCGGGGCTGCCTTGACTCTGGGCGGGTTTGCGCCTAAAAGGCCGGACCATTTTTCGCGGCGTACAGCACCCCTGGAGGCTGGCGCCACTACCGGACCCGACGCGGATGCCCGCGCCCGGGTCTTTTTTCGTACTAGGAGAGTATCATGACCCAGATTATCGCGCTCGCCGCCACGGCTCGCGACCGGGCCGGAAAGGGGACCGCCCGGGCCACGCGTCGTGCTGGTTCGATTCCGGCTGTGATCTACGGCAACAAGGAAAAGCCGGTGATGATCGCCCTGGACACCACGAAGTTCACGCGTGAGATCCATCGTCCGGGCTTCTTCACCCACCTGTTCGACATCACGGTCGACGGCGTGACGCACCGCGTGCTGCCGCGCGACGTGCAGCTGGACCCGGTCTATGACCGTCCGCTGCATGCCGACTTCCTGCGCGTCAGCGACACCACCGAGATCACCCTGAAGGTGCCGGTGGAGTTTGTGAATGTCGAAACCTGCCCCGGCATCAAGAAGGGCGGCATCCTGAATATCGTCCGTCACGATATCGAGGTGTTCGCCAAGGCCGCCGACCTGCCGGAAAAGATCACCGTTGATCTGGCAGGCTTCGAGGTTGGTTCGTCGATCCACATCTCGTCCGTGAAGCTGCCGGAAGGCGTGCGCCCGACCATCACCGACCGCGACTTCACCGTCGCCACGATTGCCGCCCCGACCGTCAAGGCCGACGCGTAATCGTTCTGTCGTGATAAGTACCCCGCCTCTTCGGGTCTCATGCCCGAAGAGGCGACGGGCTTTAAGTTAAGTTACTGATTTAATTATGGAATAGGGCGATGCGGCTTCTGGTCGGACTGGGCAATCCCGGCCCGGAATATGAACGCCACCGTCACAATGTCGGTTTCATGGCGGTGGACGAAATCCATCGCCGCTATGGCTTCGGCCCCTGGAAAAAGCGTTTCCAGGGCATGGTCGCCGAAGGCCTCGCCGCTGACGAAAAATGCTTCCTCCTGAAGCCCCAGACTTTCATGAACCTGTCCGGCCAGTCGGTTGGGGAGGCAATGCGCTTTTACAAGCTGACGCCCGCCGACACCATCGCCCTGCATGATGAGCTGGATGTCGCCGCCGGTAAAATCCGGGTCAAGCAGGGCGGCGGCCATGGCGGCCATAACGGCCTGCGCTCCATCGACGATCATATCGGCAAGGAATATTGGCGCGTCCGCATCGGCATTGGCCATCCCGGTGACAAGGACCGGGTGCATGGCTGGGTGCTGGGCAATTTCGCGAAAGCCGATGAGGTCTGGCTGCCCAAACTGCTGGACGTTCTGGCTGCCGAGCTGCCCCTGCTTGTCAAGGGCGAGCCGGAAAAATACGCCTCCCGCGTCGCCTCTCTGACCGCCCCGCCCAAGCCGCCGAAGCCGGAGAAGCCGGCCCCGGCGGTCGGGTAATCGGGCATCATACCAACATGCAATGAGTTCTACTCATTGCATGTTGGTTGGCGCGTTGAGCGCCCGCGCCCTCGTGGGCGCGCAGCCCAGCCGCCGGATGGCGGCGCCCGGCGATTGAGGGCGGCTTGCCATCAAGCCGCCTCGTCCAGGATGCTGGCCAGCCGCTCCCGCAGCGCCCGCATTTCCGCCGTCACCTGTGTGGCCCGCTGACCCAGATCCTGTGACAGGGTGCGGGTTTCGGCGGCGTCCGCCGCCACGGTGCGGATACGATCAGACACTTCGATGGTGCCGTCGGCGGCACTGGCCGCACTGGCGCTGATGCTCTCGGTGGCGCTGCCCTGCTGCGTCACGGCGGCGCTGATCGATCCCGCGATCTCGTCGATGCGGGCGATGACATCGTGAAGCTGATGGATATCGGTGATCACCCGCTCCGTTGCCCGCTGGACCGCCGCGATCTGGGAGGCGATTTCCTCGGTCGCAGCCCCTGTCTGGTTTGACAGGGTCTTGACCTCGGCGGCGACCACGGCAAAGCCGCGCCCCGCCTCACCGGCCCGCGCCGCCTCGATGGTGGCGTTAAGCGCCAGCAGGTTGGTCTGACCGGAGATGTCGCCAATCAGCTGCGCCGCCCGCCCGATATTCTGGGCGGCGTCGGCCAACTGGCTGGCCACCGCGCGTGTCTGCGCGCCCCGTTCCACGGCGGCATGGACCATGTCGGCCACCTCCGTCACCTGCCGCCCTATTTCGCGGGAGGAGGTGGCAAGCTGTTCGGTGGCGGCGGCCACTGCCTGGACATTGCCCGTCGCCTCCCCCGCCGCCCCGGCCACGCCGTCGGACTGTTCACCGGTGCGGGTGGCGGCCCCCGTCATGCGCTCGGCCATGGCGGCGATGCCCGCCGCCTCGGTCAGAACGGCCTCCACCCGGCGGGTCATCTCCTGCTCCAGGGCTTGGGCCAGCCCGCCCAGGCGGTCCGCCATCTCCTGCTGATGGGCACGCTCCCGCTGCTGCTCCTCCACCTTCAGCCGGTCCATCTCCTCCGCATTCACGCGGAAGACATCGATGGCACGGGCCATGTCGCCAATCTCGTCCCGCCGAGCCGTGCCGGGGATGAAGGACAGCCGCTCGCCCCGCGCCAGCCCCTCCATCGCCCCCTCGATCTGGGCCAGCGGCCCCGTGATGGACCGGACCAGCAGCAGCGACAGGCCGCAGAACAGGGCCACCAGGATGCCGCCAATGGCCATGGTCAGGCGCTGTGTCTGGGTACGGATGCTACTCTCCGCCTGCTTGGCATCGGCCAGCCCGGCGCGCGTATAATCAAAGAGCTGCTTGATCAGGGGGGCCGTCTCGGCGAAGGCGGCGTTGAAGTCCTTCACCGCCTTATCCTGTGCCGCCACCGCACTGGAAAGCGCCACCATATCCTGGCGGTATTGCCGGGACAGGGCATCAATGGCGTCTTTGGTCTGCGGGTCCAGCTGGCTTTCGGGGATGAAGAAGGAGAACTCGTTGAAGGCCTTGCGGTGCTGGCCCACATATTTTTCGTCGCCCGTCATCAGGAAGGATTTCTCGGCGTTGCGCATTTCCGCCATGCCGATGAACAGCTGTGCGCCCATGGTCGCGGGCCATTTCTTCAGCTCCTCCTCGGTCGCCGCCACCGACCGCGCCATCTGCCCGCGCAGGCCTTCCTCGTCCGTCAGGCCGACGGCACGGGTCGCCTGATCGACGGCGTCAAATGCGGCGGCTAGGCTGGTCAGACGGGCCGTGAGGGCCGTCATCGTCTCCGCCTGATCGGCGGCGGCGGGATGGGCCGTCAGGGCCGCCGCCGCCTGCTCCACCTCCGTCAGGGTGGTTTTGAACGCCGTACCCGCCGCGGGATCGCGTTCGCGCAGGAAGCGGGTGACGTGAAGCTGCAGGGCCGTCATGCCCCGGTTCAGATCGGCTGCCGTCTCAGCAAAGCCCGACAGGCCCGTCATGCGGCCTGTCGCACTTTCCCGTCTGGCATCCCCCAACAGGAACAGACCCGCTGTCAGCAGAACCGTCAACAGGGCCGCGCCCACCAGAAAGCCGATGCGGGTGGAGATCGACAACTGGGCCAGCCAGCCCCCCTCCCCCACATCCCCCTGCCGGTGCAGGCGGGCCATCAGGGTTTCCACCAGCGCCAGCAGGCGCTGCCGCCAGACCGGGCGCGGTCGTCCCGCCGGTTCCGTCTGCAAGGAGAGTGTATCGCCGGACAGCGTCCATTCGGTCATGCCGCGCATCCCATTGATGGGGTTTTGCTAAAATCCCAGCAAATCCCGTTTTCCCTCCCCCGCGCGGGGACAACGGATTTTGCCGCCGCGCGGGGGCCTTCGGTCTCATCACATAGGGACGGTGTGGTAAAGGATCGGCGGCAGTTCCGTGAAGTTTCCGTGACGGAACCCAATGGCGTAGCGTTGCAGCGAGGCTCCCTGCGGATTACCATGATCGGCATGCCCCTCATGCGGCGTCGGTATGATGACGATTCCGCCATATCCTGGTGACCCTATCTTGATGACAAGCCCCACGGCCTCGCCGTCCCTCACACTGACTGGATTGGGGCGGCGGTTCGGCACGTTCCGGGCTGTCCATGATGTGAACTGGACATTGGGGCCGGGGATTCACGGGCTTCTGGGTCCCAACGGTGCGGGCAAGTCTACGTTGCTGGCGATGCTGGCTGGCACGCTTCCGCCCAGTGAGGGGCGCGTTGAAAATGGTGGGCAGGATGTTACCCAATCTATGCGGGCGCACTATGCGCGCCTGGGCTATGCCCCGCAATCGGTGGACCTGCCACCCCATGCCACGCCCCGCCAATTGCTGGCCTATATGGCCGCTCTGAAGGGCCTGCCCGCGCGGGAGGCCGCCCAGCAGGCGGCCGGCTTGGCAGACGCCCTGCACATCGCGGCAAAGCTCGATACGCCGGTGGGCGATCTGTCGGGCGGAATGCGCCGCCGGCTGGTCGTTGCGCAGTCGCTGCTGGGGCAACCGGAAATCCTGCTGCTGGACGAGCCGACGGCGGAACTGGACGGGTTCGAGAAACTGGCCCTGCAATCCATCCTGACGGAGATGGCGCCGCGCTGCGTGATTGTCTTCTCCAGTCATATCGTCTCCGATCTGGAGGCCATCGCGGAGGATCTGCTGATCCTCTCAAAGGGTCAGGCCATCAGCATAGGACAGCCGGAAACGCTGGCGGCCGCCCTGGAGGGGCGGGTCGTCAGCCTTACGGTGCCCGCCACGGCCATTGATCATGCTCTGCAATTCGGTACGGTCACCGGACGCAAGCGGATGGCGGATGGTATCCGCCTGCGTTTGGTGCTGAATGCCGGAAAGGCGGCACCGCCCGGCGCCATACCGGAGGCCCCCAGCCTCGAAGATGCCTATCTGGCCGCCGTTGCGGAGCACCGGGCATGACAATCGGCGTTATCCTGGCGGTCGCCCGGTTCCAATTGGCCGGTTTCACGCGGCGGCGCGGCCTGTGGGTCTGGCTGGCGCTGGCCTGCATGCTGGCCAGTCTTGCCCTGCCACCGGTCGATGCCGGCTATGTCACGGTATCCGTGGGCACCTTACGCCCGATCTACACCGCGGAAACCGTGGGGCTGGTCGTGGGTGCGTTGGGAGTAACCGTTCTGCTGCCGGCGCATTTCATCGCCTTGCGGATCGCTTTTCCACCCACGCGTCATCCGCTTCTGCTGACGGGTGCCACGCCGGTCAGCGATACCGCCTTCGCCCTGGGCCGCTGGCTGGCCGACACCTTCTTTCTGGTGGCTTTCCTGCTGTGTTTTGGTCTCGGCGCCTTGTTCATCCAGGCTGTCCGGGGGGAGGCGCCGGTGCAGCAGCCGCTAGCATTGCTAGGTCCGCTGCTGTTGGTCAGTGTGCCCAGCGCATCGTTGCTGGCAGGGTTCCGGGGGCTGGTGGAGGCCAGGCGCTGGACGCGCGGCCCGGTGGCGGCGGGCATCCTGATGATGGTGGCCTGGCTTGTGGTCCTGCCGCTGACCACAAGTGTGTCGCGGGGGATGCTAGGACCCGTCGCCGATCCGCTGGGCGCGGGTCTGCCCATGCACGATATGGGCGGCGTGGTACCGGGAGACCATGGCACCACCTTCGGCATCCACATCACCCGATCCGTCAATGGCAGTTTCACCTGGGATGGCTTTGACTGGTCCGCCCCCTCCTACCTCGCTGCCCGGGGCATCTGGTTCCTGGCGGGTGCGGGGCTGGCCATGGCCGCAGGCCTGCTGGGCGACCGGTTTCGGGGGCCGGCGCAGGCAAGCAGGGCCAATGACGCGGCCAAGACCGCTAGACCCGCTTCCCTGAAGCAGACCGCCCCCATCAGCGTGCGCCCGAATGGGGGAAGCGGCCTTGCCGTCCTGTTGTTAGCCGAACTGCGCCTGTCACGGTCGGGATGGAAGCTGCTGACCATTTGGTTGGGCGGTGCAGTCGCGTTGGCGCTGCTGTCCGACGGGCCGGATGCGGTGCGGCGCGCGGTGGCGCTGCTGCTGCTGCCGGCCCTGTTTCCTCTCGGGGACCTCGGCGTTCGTGCATCGGGCAGGTCCCTGCTACCCTTGGCCATGGCGGTGCCGGCCTCCAGCAATGTGCGGCTGATGGCGGGCTATCTGGCGGGGCTGATACTGGCCGGGGCACCGTTGCTGTTGCTTCTTGCGGGGACGCTATTGCGCAGCGGTACCGTGCCCGGGTCATGGCTGGGCCTTGTCGTGGCGCTGGTTCCGGCAGTCGCCTTGCTGTTGGGCCGGCTGACCGGTTCGGGGCAGGCCTTCTCGATGCTGGGGCTGATCGCCTGCTATCTGCTGTTCTCGGCGTGAAGATTTGTAAGCGTCGGCGCAACTTGCTATGGTTGTAGCCGGCCCTTGCCACCACGCGCCGGGGAATGATGGGTATATTGACGCCCGAGCTGTTGATCCGTGCCTATGCCGGTGGGGTTTTCCCCATGGCGGAAAGTGCGGATGCGAAAGACCTTCTGTGGTTTGATCCGCCCTTCCGGGGGGTGTTGCCGCTGGACGTGTTCCATGTGCCGCGGCGGCTGCGCAAGACGCTGCGCCACTTCCCCTTTGATATCCGGATCGACAGCGATTTCCGCGCCACCATGATGCACTGCGCCGAGCCGGCCCCTGACCGTCCGCAGACCTGGATCAATGACGAGATCCGGGAGGCATACTGTCAGTTGCACGCCATGGGCAAGGCCCATTCGGTGGAATGCTGGCAGGATGGGCAGATGGTGGGCGGGCTGTATGGCGTTTCGCTGGGCGGTGCCTTTTTCGGGGAAAGCATGTTCTCCCGTGCCACGGACGCCAGCAAGATCGCCCTGGTGCATCTGGTGGCACGTCTGAAGGCTGGCGGCTATCTGCTGCTGGACACACAGTTCCTGACCGAACATCTGTCACAGTTCGGGGCGACAGAAATCCCGCGCCACCGCTATCGCGCGCAATTATCCAAGGCGGTCAATGCGCCAGCGGATTTTTACTGCTTGGAAGATGAGCGGGCCTTGCTGTCCGACTTCCTGCAATCCTTGACCCAGACGTCATAGACCGGGTGCTCCATGGCCGACAGGGCCGGGCTGGAAGCGAACATCCAGCCCTGGAACACCGGCACGACCGTACCGTCGGAACGCTTCTCCTGGGCATCCAGGAAGGCGGCGGATTCGGGGGGATCAATGGGTGATGCCTTTTGACAGGCCTTCACAACGATGGTCAGCTGACCAAAGCTCACCGGCTCGCCCACCTTGGCCTCAAACGTGCTGGTCCGGGCGGTCACCTTGTCCAGTCCCTGTAGCAGGGCCACGGGCATGGGGTCGAACTTCCGGGCGGGTGGCGGCGGCGGGGCCGGGCGCTGAACCGCCCCCACCGGGGCCTGCACATCCGGTGCCGCCGCGGGATCAGCAGGCGGCACTTCCTGTGCCGTTGCCGGCAAGGCCAGAACAAGGGCAAGACCGGCAAGGATGAGGCGCATCGACATTGAGGACCGCAGGCATCAGGAAACGGTTGAGGCAGGAAAGCGGCGTTTTACGGCGGCATCAAGGCCGACCGCCGCTCAGGGCGTAGCGGGTGCTTCGGCCTTCTTGTCGCCACCGGCAGAATTGAAGATGAAGCGGCCCAGCAGTTCCTCCAGGTTCACGGCGGACTGCGTGTATTCGATCGTGTCACCTGCCTTCAGCTTGTCCTCTTCCCCACCGGGGTCCAACTGAAGATAGCGGCCACCCAGCAGGCTTTCGCTGGCAATGCTGGCCGTCGTGTCACGCGGCAGCTGGACATTGCTGTCGATATCCATGCGGACCACGGCCTGGAAGGTCTGCTTGTCCAGACGCTGGCTGGTGACGGTCCCGACCTTCACGCCGGAGATACGAACATCGGCACCGGCGGCCAGACCGCCCGTGCTGCTGAACCGCGCCTCCAGCGGATATCCCGACACGGCCTTCACGCTGCTGGTCGTGTAGGCGAAGAACAAGAAGAAGCCGGCGACCAGAAGGACGACAGCACCCAGGACGGTTTCGATCACGTTCTTGCGCATGGGACAGATCAACTCCTGCCGGATTGGGACAATGCCCGATCCCTTAAACGATCATGGCGGCGCTTTTGCGGCGCCGCCATGCGACATCCCAAAGATAGGGATGATCAGTTCGGCGTCCAGGCCTCGTAATCACCCGTCGCCTTGTCGCGCTTGCCGCCAGCGAACAGGTGGCCGGGCGGACGATAGGCCTGGGTGGTGCCCGTCGGGTTGGGCTGGTGCGGCAACTGCCAGTTCTTGTGGAAGGCGCTGTCAGCCGGCAGCGGGGCGGCCATGTTGTAATGCATCCAGCCATGCCATTCCGGCGGCACCTTGGTCGCCTCCGGCTCGCCCTTGTACAGGACCCAGCGGCGGGCCTTCATGCCGGGACGCGCCTTCTTCTCTTCGAAGTAGCGGTTACCGGCAGCATCGCTGCCAACCAGCCGGCCAGCACGCCAGACAAGCAGCTTGATCTGGATGTTGGCCATCCAGGTGGCCAGGGAAATACGGTCGCTCATGGCTTTTCCGTGATGCGGAACGAAGATCGGCGGCGACTATGCACCGGCGTTGGGGAGCTTGTCCACTGCAACGCGGCAGACCCAGATGTGCTTGAAAGCAGCCTGTTATTCCCCCCGTCCCCGCAACCGGTCCGCCGCACGGCCGAACCGGCCCGTATGGTGGCGGATTTCCCAGATGGCGATGGACAAGCCGGCCACGGCCAGCGGCAGCACATAATAGATGAAGCGATAGGCTAGAAGCGCGCCCAGGATAGAACTGGCAGCGTCATGGTCGGCCATGCCCAGCAGGATGATGCTTTCGAACACGCCCAGACCGCCCGGCACATGGCTGAAGATCGCCACGATCAGGGCGGCACAGAACAGGGCCACGAAGGAGACGAACGGCACCTGCACATCAACCGGCAGCAGCATCCACAGGATGGCCGCTGTCACCACCAACTCGGCTGATGCGATGGTGATCTGCGAGACAACCCCACCCCAACTGGGCAGTTGGATCGACCAGCGCCAGATCTTAACCGGCTTGTGAGTCACAGCCGTAATCACGCAGATGGCCAGCAGGCCCAGCAGCATCAGCGCACCGGCCGCCTGTACCGCCAGTTCCGGGATCTTCAGCAGGACGGAAACGGGGTGCGGCCCGACGATCATGCCGACGGCACCGGTGAAGGTCAGGCCCAGGGTGAAGGTAGTGGTGGAGAACACCACGACCTTGGCGACATCGCCCGGCGACAGGCCGGCGGTGCCATAGGCCCGCAGCCGAACCCCTGCCCCGCTGATCACCGCCCAGCCGACATTATTGGAAATCGCATAGCCGCAGGCTGCCGCGAAGGCCGTGGTCCGGTATGGTACCTTCTTCTTCAGATAGATCAGCGCCGACAAGTCATAGAGTGTCAGCAGCCAGAAGGCCAAGGCCGTCAGGCCGATGGCCTTGATCACCTTGGACAGGGGCAACGCCTCCAGATAGGCGATCACCTCACCGAAATTCACCTCCGCCATCACGTGACGGACGGCGAAAACCAGAAGCACGCCCAGGAACAGAACCGTACCGATGCCCAGGAACGCCTTCTGCCGCCGGCTCATGCCCTCACTGGCAGGGACGGTCTGGGGCGGTTGAGACTCGGGATCGGGCGTCAGGGGCATTCAGGGCACGACTTGGCTATGATACCGGCCACATTTGGCGGGCGCACCCTGCCACCGTTGGGGACGGAATGAAACCCCCTGTCCGGTGTGGATATGCCCTGCGGCGGGCCACCTGACCTTATGCGTCACCCCGATGTGGGGATCGACGCGACTCACACAAGGGGGCGGGATGCCAAATCCAGCATTTCCGCCATGGCTCAGCATGCCGGAATGGATTCCGGCATGCTGCAATCGTCAACCACAATAAGCAGTGTATAGCCCTGTTCTCCCCAACAAAATCTGGTTGCCGGCCCCGCCCCCGGTGGCCTAGCCTCTGGCCCGTCACCATATATTGCGGTGTGGCTGCGCCTGTCCCTTTCGTGGCCGGGGCTGGTCAGGATCGCCGCCTTGTCTGGGAAAAGGGGCCAGGACCATGCGTATCGAGCGCCGTTTCACCGTCGAAGGTCAGGATGCCTATGCGGACATCCCGTTCCGAACGGCGACCAGCGAGATTCGCAATCCCGACGGTTCCACCGTGTTTCAGGCCAAGGATATCGAGGTCCCAGCGGAATGGAGCCAGGTTGCCTGTGACATCCTGGCCCAGAAATATTTCCGCCGTGCCGGTGTGCCCAAGGCGCTGAAGGCGGTGGAGGAAAACAGCGTCCCCAGTTTCCTGTGGCGCCATGTCGCGGACGCGAAGGCGCTAGCAAAGCTACCAGCCGAGCAGCGAACGGGCGGCGAGACCTCTGCCCGGCAGGTTTTTGACCGTCTGGCCGGCACCTGGACCTATTGGGGCTGGAAGGGTGGCTATTTCGATTCGGATGCCGATGCCTCGGCCTTCTACGACGAAATGCGCTTCATGCTGGCCCGTCAGATGGCGGCCCCCAACAGCCCGCAATGGTTCAATACCGGCCTGCACTGGGCCTATGGCATCGACGGTCCCGCCCAGGGGCATTTCTTTGTCGACCCGGCCACCGGTGCCGTTACCCCTTCCAACTCCGCCTATGAACGCCCACAGCCGCATGCCTGCTTCATTCAGTCGGTGGCCGACGATCTGGTGAATGAAGGCGGGATCATGGATCTGTGGGTCCGCGAGGCCCGTCTTTTCAAGTATGGTTCCGGCAGCGGAACAAATTTTTCCCGCCTGCGCGGGGAGGATGAGAAGCTGTCGGGCGGCGGCAAATCCTCCGGTCTGATGAGCTTCCTGAAGATCGGGGACCGCGCAGCGGGCGCCATCAAGTCCGGCGGGACCACACGCCGGGCCGCCAAGATGGTGACAGTCGATCTCGATCACCCCGATATCGAGGCCTATATCGACTGGAAGGTGGTGGAAGAGCAGAAGGTCGCCGCCCTGGTTACCGGGTCCAAGCAGGTGTCGCGCCACCTGAATATGGTGATGGCCGCCTGTAATGAAGGGATCGGCCCGGACGCCGAAAGGCTGGACCCCACCAAGAATCGGGCCTTGAAGCGCGCCATCATTGCGGCCCGCCGCGATCTGGTGCCCGAAAACTATATCCAGCGCGCGATCCAGCTGGCGGGTCAGGGCCATGCCGGCATCGATATCCGCACCTTTGATACCGATTGGGATTCAGAAGCCTACCTGACCGTCAGTGGCCAGAATTCCAACAATTCGGTGCGCGTACCCAATGCGTTCCTGGAGGCGGTGGACAGTGATGGCCCCTGGAACCTGATCCGCCGCACCGACGGAAAAGTGTCGAAGACACTGCGGGCCCGCGACCTGTGGGAAAAGATCGGCTATGCCGCCTGGCAGTCGGCCGATCCCGGCGTGCAGTTCGACACGACCATCAATGAATGGCACACCTGCCCGGTATCCGGTCGCATCAACGCGTCCAACCCGTGCAGCGAATATATGTTCCTGGACGATACGGCCTGTAACCTCGCCTCCATCAATCTGATGGAATTCCGGCGTCCCGATGGCCGTTTCGATATCGAATCATTTACGCATGCTTGCCGACTGTGGACCATCGCCCTGGAAATCTCCGTGGCCATGGCACAATTCCCAAGCCGCGAAATCGCGCGCTTGTCCTATGATTTCCGGACCCTGGGCCTGGGCTTTGCCAATATCGGCGGCCTGCTGATGGCCGCCGGCCTGCCCTATGACAGTGTCGCGGGCCGGTCGCTGTCGGGTGCCATCACGGCGCTGATGACGGGTGTGGCCTATGCCACGTCTGCGGAAATGGCGCGGGAGTTGGGTCCCTTCCCCGGCTTTGATGCCAACCGCGAGCCGATGCTGCGCGTCATCGCCAACCATCGCCGCGCCGCGCATGGCGCCCGCACGGGCTATGAGGGACTGTCGGTGGCGCCGGTGCCGCTAGTCAGTGATGAATGCCCCGATGCCGACCTGATCAGCGCGGCGCGCGCTTCCTGGGACCGGGCCCTGGACCTGGGCCGCGTCCATGGTTTCCGCAACGCCCAGACCACTGTGATCGCGCCCACCGGCACCATCGGTCTGGTCATGGATTGCGATACGACCGGGATCGAGCCTGACTTCGCCCTGGTTAAGTTCAAGAAGCTGGCCGGTGGCGGCTATTTCAAGATCATCAACCGTGTCGTGCCGGAGGCGCTGTCGCGCCTGGGCTATGACGATGCGGCCATTGCCAAGATCGAACGCTATGCCGTCGGTCATGGCACCCTGGTCGGCGCGCCCGGCATCTCCCATGATCGGCTGCGCAAGCTGGGCTTTGGCGACGGGGAGATCGAAAAGGTCGAGAGCGCGCTGGAATCGGCCTTTGATATCAAGTTCGTGTTCAACAAATGGATCTTGGGCGCCGATTTCTGCATCGATACGCTGGGCATCCCGGCCGACCTGCTGGACAGCGCCGGTTTCGACCTGCTGGCCCATCTGGGCTTCACCCGGAAGGAGATTGAGGCAGCCAATGTCTATGTCTCCGGCGCCATGACGCTGGAGGGAGCGCCCGGCCTTCGGGATGAGCACCTGCCCGTCTTCGATTGCGCCAGTCCTTGCGGCAAGATCGGTAAGCGCTATCTGTCGGCGGAAGCCCATATTCGCATGATGGCGGCGGCCCAGCCCTTCATCTCCGGTGCAATCTCCAAAACCATCAACATGCCCAACAGCGCGTCGGTCACGGCATGCACAGACGCCTATATGCTGTCCTGGCAACTGGGGCTGAAGGCCAACGCGCTCTACCGCGACGGGTCCAAACTATCCCAGCCGCTAAATGCTCAGATTCTGGAGGACGACGAGGATGATTTGACCGGTGAGGAGCCCACCTTACTGGAACGCGTGGTGGAGGCGCCAGCCGCCGCCCGCATCCCACTGGTCGCCGAACGGGTGGTCGAACGGGTTGTTGAGCGCGTGGTGGAAAAGGTTGTGCGGTCCGGCGGGCGCGAAAAGCTGCCGCAGCGGCGCAAAGGCTATACCCAGAAGGCCATGGTCGGTGGGCATAAGGTCTATCTTCGCACCGGCGAATATCAGGATGGCCGTCTGGGCGAAATTTTCATCGACATGCACAAGGAAGGTGCCGCCTTCCGGTCGATGATGAACAATTTCGCCATCGCGGTCTCGCTGGGCCTGCAATATGGCGTGCCGCTGGAAGAATATGTGGAGGCCTTCACCTTCACCCGTTTTGAACCGTCGGGCATGGTGCAGGGCAACGATGCCATCAAGATGTCGACCAGCATCCTGGATTATGTGTTCCGGGAACTGGCCATCTCGTACCTTGGCCGCAACGATCTGGCGCATGCCACGCCGGAGGATCTGCTGCCCGATACGATGGGCCGGGGCGATGCCCAGGCCGATCTGGCCGGTGTGCCGGAAGCCGCCAATACGGCGCCGGAATTGCCGGACAATGCTGCCTACATGACGCAGGAGACGCTGGCCGCGGTCGCACGTATCGCTTCGACCGGCTATGTCCGTTCAAACCTGCGCGTAGTGCCGGGTGGACAGCAGGGACGGGTTTTGGCTGGGTTCCAACAGGCAACGACGGCTTACGCCGCTACCGGCACCGACGTTACCAGCTATGCCGGCGGCGCGTCGGTCCATTCCGACAGCCTGTCCAGCACGGCCCTGCGTGGTGGCACCGTGGGCCGGCACGATGCCCGGTTCGAAAAGGTCAGGGAAGCCCGCGCCCGTGGGTATGAGGGCGACCCCTGCCCCGAATGCCAGAACATGACCCTCGTCCGTAACGGGACCTGCCTGAAATGCGACACATGCGGCGGCACGACGGGCTGCAGTTGATCTTCAACCCTGCCTGCGGCGGGCATGGTGGGCCTGGACCAGCCGCCGGGCCTGCCGCAAACGCTCGGGGTCGGACAGGTCGGCCGTGACCATGTCCGATTTGCTGGGAATCGGCAGGTCGGATGGCCATTCCCGGTGCCGCATCCAATTGGCCATGGCCATATAGGCCTGTGGGTCCAGCCGCCGCAGTGCTGGTCGCGTCAGGCAACCGGCGTTGATCCAGGGCATCCAGACGGCACGCAGGAAACCGGCGATGTTCTGCGCCTGGTCGGGCCGATCCGCGTATAGCAGCGGCGCGCGAACGGGCAGTTCCAGGGGCGTTGACACGCCCGGCAACGCCCCCTCACCCGCCAGGAACTGCCCCACCCATTCCAGCAATGCCGGGCCACCCGGATGGTCGGGCAGATGCCGGTGAAGGCTGTCGCGCAGATCGGCCAGAACCGCCGCCGCACCGGTGGGAACAGGGGACTTTACGGATGATAGGGGTGCGGTCCAACCGAAGAAGCGGACATTGGATGCGGGCTGTGCCGGCGCATCCGATCGCCGGCCCAACAGCGCCAGAAGCCGCCCCCTTCCGTCCGCCGCTGACCTTCGTTCACCCGCGTTCCGGTAATGCATGCCGGCGACATAGTCGGGCTGGGCCAGTAGAAAATGGCCGAAATGCTGCGCCAACTCGTAAATGTACCATTCATTGGCGCGGAAACCCTGTTCCCACGCCATGCGTGACACGCCCGGCATGGCCCGTAGGCCCATGGTGATGCGCCAGGGTGACGGCTCGATCAGGTCCGTCAGGGTCAGGCTGGCGCCGATGAAATATTGGTGGTCGGCGAAGAAGTCCTCGAACGCCAGGGTACGCGGGCAAAGCAGCAGGCGTTCATGAGCCGCCGGCGCGCCGGTCCAGAAGATCGCCGCCTCATGCCGCCGCACCATGGTCTGGCGCAGGATGGGGGAGCCGAGAAAGGCGAAGGGCTTGCGGATATAGGCTGGGATGACACCCAGATTGCCATCAATGGACCAAGCCACCCCATCTTCAGCAGGCCGCAGCAAATGGCGGATGGTAATATTGTACTGGTCAATGGCGAACCGTGCCAATTCCGTCAGAAACAGGGCCTCCACCCGATCCCGCGACGGGGCCGGCGGCACGCCTTCACAGGCCTGCTCCACACGCTGAAGATAGGTGCCCAAGGCCACCATCTGTGTGGTCCGAATCCGGGACTCGGTCCCGTCAGGATGAATGCCGCCTGTCATGGCTTCACCATAACGCAGGGCAACGGCCATGGGCAGCACCCTATTCGTCGCTGGAGGGCCCTGGCGAAACCGAAACGGTGGCGCAACAGCCCAATCCAGGCCTTCTACGGACGCACCCCAGGGCCGCTATCGTGGTTTTGCAGGCACACAATGCCGCAGTTGCGCAACAGAGACGCATGTTTCTGTTGCGCAACGGTGCACCGGGGTCCAAACATTGTCCGTTGACGAAGGGCCAGACTGTTCCGGGCCTCATTGGTGGTCGCGTCGATGAATCGCAGGGATTTGCTCCGTTTTGCTCTGGGTGTCCCGGTTGCTGTGCCGATGGCATCGGTCACGCTGCTGCACGTCCCCCCGTCGCATGCCCAGGCGCAGGAGGGTGGCAAGCCGAAGCCGCCGTCGCGCAAACCCCGTCCGCCCCGCCTTGTCATGCTGGACCCCGGCCATGGCGGTCATGATCCCGGCTGCATCGGGGCCAAGGGCACCTATGAGAAGAATGTCGTCCTGGACATTGCCAAGGAGGTCGCCCGTCTGGTGGGCAAGACCAAGGGCTGGCAGGTGGAGCTGACGCGCGACGACGACAAGTTCATCGATCTGAAGGAACGCGTGCGTATCGCCCAGGGTGCGAAGGCCGACCTGTTCATCTCCATCCATGCCGACAGCGCGCCCAATAAGTCGGCGCGCGGCATGTCCGCGTATACGTTGTCGGAGAAGGCCAGCGATGAATTCGCCGCCGCCATCGCCCAACAGGAGAATATTGCCGGTGGCCTGGGGCTGGACGTGTCGGGCCTGGATGAGAAGGTGGCCGGCATCCTAATGGACCTAGCCGCCCGCCACACCGTGACGGCGGCGCTGCATGCCAAACAATCGATCATCCAGGGGGCCGGCAAGGATGTCCGCCTGCTAGAAAACCCCATGCGGTCGGCGAATTTCGCGGTGCTGAAAGCGCCGGACATCCCGTCGCTGCTGATCGAAACCGGTTTTCTGTCCAATCCCCAGGATGAGACGCTGCTGCGCGATGCCAAGGCGCGCCGCAATATCGCAGGCATCCTGGCCCGTGAACTTACTGCGGTGATGACAGCCGCTCCCTTCGCCTGAGGCCCCCTTCACCCACCCCGCCGGGGCGGAAACCGCATCCCCCGGCCCGGTTCTCACCACATTTCACCGTTAAAGTCTGGCCGTGCCACGGGAAAATCACGGCCGCAGGAGGCATGAACGATGGGGAACATGCGCCTTTGGGCGCCCAGGGGTCTGGGGATGGCGATGCTGCTGGCGGTGGGCGTTGCCCTGGCCGCCCCGGCCATTGCACAGACGGATGCGGGGAATAATCCGGCCGTTGCCGCGTTGGATGATGACGGCCTTCGCAAGGCCGTCGAAAAGCGTTGGCGCGACAATGGCGGATTGGACGAACGGCTGCGCGTAGAGGTACGCGACAGTCGGGCGCTACTGACCGGCCGGGCCGCCAACCCCGACGAACGGGTGAACGCCGTGAAGCTGGCTTGGCAGGTCGATGGCCTGAAGGAAGTGATCAACGAGATCGGGATCGGCGACGAAAGCAGCCTGTCCGACCGGACCACGGACATGTGGATCACGGCGCAGTTGCGCAAGGATTTGATGACGGATGCGGAGATCACGTCGGGTAACTACACGATCGAGACGGTCAATCAGGTGATTTACCTGATGGGCCGCGCCCGCTCGCCGCAGGAACTGGAACGGGTACGCAACCATGCGCGTGAAATCGCGCGGGTCCGGCGGGTGGTGAGCCATGTCCAAGTTTCAAATTGACGCCGCGCGCCTGTGGGGACAGGCGCTGTTCGCCCCTGCCTTGCTGGCCCTGGCGCTGCTGATGGCACCCAGCGTCGCGTGGGCGCAGACCAGCGACCAGAATGCGCAGGCCAACCGGCAGTTCGTGCAGGCCATGCAGTCAATCCGGCAGGCCGATCAGTCCTACGATGAGGCGGAGCAGACGAAGCTTCTGCAGCAGGCGGACGCGTTGCTGGCCGACATCATCACCCGCCTGCCGGAAAGCACGCTGGCCGTGCAGTTGATGACCAATCAATTCATCGGCGATTTCGACTATGTCGAGTTCAAGAACCGGCTGCGCGGGTTGGTCTGTGCCGACCCGAAATCCAATGCCTGCCTGCTGCACCGGATCGAGGCGCTGGTGACACCCATCGAATATCCCATCGCGGCCCCGCGCTGGGACTGGCTGTCACTGGCCATCGCTTATCATCAGATAGGGGATAAGGCACGGGTGAGACCCATCGTCGCCCCTTTCGTGCAGGCCCTGCGGACGGGTGGGGCCAAGGGGGACGTCAGCCCCGACCTGTTCGTCAGCCGTACCCTGGCCCTGACAGGCGAGGTCGATCGAGCCCTGGCCATCACGCGTGAGTTCCAGGATTGCGCCACCCGCGTCTATAACCTGTCCGACATTGTCGAGGCGCTGGTCTGGCGTGGCGATATGGCAAAGGCGACGGAGATCACCGAAGAGGTGACCGAATTCGCCCGCACCCAGGGCTGTGCCTGGGAGTTGGGCCTTGTGGCGCAGTCGTTACTGCACGTAGGGCTGGAGGCGCGGGCGCGCACCTTGTTCCTGAATACCGTGGAGGAGCAGTTCAGCCGCTTCAAGGACCGCCGTGGCAATTGCTGCCCGCCGGAACTGGCGGTTGCTGCCGGCGATCTGGGGGACACCAATCTGGCCTTAGGCCTGCTGCGGACGGTGCAGGAAGAAAGCCCCTGGACCATCCCACAGGTGCTGGGCCGCCTGGAGGCGCGGGGCGAAAAGGTCCTGACCCTGACCTATGCCGACCAGCTGCAGGATAATGACTTGAAAGCCGAAACCTATGTCGAGTTGATCGACGGAGCGCTGAAGGCCAAGGACCGGGGTCAGGCCGATACCTTGTCGGCCCGGCTGGACAAGACCCTTACCGACAGCCGCACGCCCATCACGCTGGTGCAGCGGGCACGGGCGGACAAGCTGCTCTACAGCGATAACCGTTGGCGCGGCACCTTTCAGGCCGCGATTTCAGAGGCGGAGCGCGGTTCCGGCCAACGCCGCGATATTGCTGTGCCTCTACTGGCAGCTTTGGTGGAAATCGAGACGGGCAAGCCGATGCTGGAGTAACCGGCCCCCCGTTTACTCCCCCACCCTCAGGCCCGGATCTTCCACCCGGTGCAGGCGGGCCATGGCGATATGCGCGACCTTCAGCGTCAGTGTCTTGCGACGGGCCGCCGCCAGCTTGGCCAGCGGTGCCGGGCGGATGATTTCCGCCCCGAAAGCATCGGCAATGATCAGGCCGCATTCGGCGGGGATCAGATCGACCGGAAAATCCGCATCAACAGCGAAAAAGAATCGGTCGCAATAATCCAGATATTCCGGCCATTTCTGGTCGGTCTTGAAATCGATGATGCTGCTTTTGACCTCGACGATGGTCACCTCGCCATCATCGGCCAGGGCCAGAATGTCGGCCCGCCGGCCATTGGCCAGCGAGAATTCGACCAGCCCCCGCACACCCCTTTCCGCCAGCATACGGCGCACGCCCCGCGTGATGGCCGCCGCCGCGTCCGATTGGGGGCGCGGCAACGGGATCATCGGCATCGATGGCGCCTCAGACACGGGCACAAGTTCAGGGATCGCGGAAATGCTCATGAGTACGGATCATGAACATTTCTACCTGTCCTGGCAAGCCCGTTCAGACGGGGTGACCGATCAGCAGCGGACTGTCAAGACCGAGGTGCCGCCCACGCTGGAGGCCCGGACGACCGGCGTCAGCCCCGCCATCAACAGGCGGTTGCGGACACCCTCCACCGTTTCGGTGGGGCGTGTCAGGGTGATGCGGGTGTCGCGATGACCCAACGCCCGGCTGCGCGCTACGGCGGTCAGGATCTGATCGCTCAGCACCTCGACCCCGTCGAACACGGGATCGTTGGCCGGTGGCGGCGTGTGGGCCGCGGTCGCTTCGAAAGCCTGGGTGGACAGAGCGGCAGCCACCATGCCGTTTGCCGGATTGAGGGCTCCGGTCGCCACTGCGGGATACATGCAAGGTCCCTGGGTTCGAGCAGCTGACGACTTCGCCGTCAGCAGGCCCTTTATTACGCCGATATTTGTTAAAAATCAGGCAGCAACCTGTCATGAATTTGCGCATCCAGCCCGCAAATTATGCATAGGTAGCATGCGCCGTGCATTCTGTCGTGGAAACGGCGGATTTCCGATATTCTGAGCGCTGACTGCACCGTCAGGATGATCGGAGTCTATCCTGCTTTCCAAGATGCTGAACCCTCCCACGGTCATCCGTCATTCCACTGGCGGACTGATCCTGGCTGTTGCCATCCTGCTGCTGCCCTGGATGGCAGTGCAGCCGCAACTGGCCCCACCGGGTGAGGGCGGCGCGGATAAGTATCTGCACATGTTCTGCTTCGCGGGTTTGGCATTCGTCGGCCTTTGGACCGTCCGCACCTTCGTAGCACGGGTGGTGGTCCTGGCTTCACTCCTGCTCCTGGGGGCGGGGATCGAGTGGTTGCAGGCGTCGGCGCCAGGACGGCAGGGCAGCTGGGGCGATCTAGCCGCCGATGCGGGCGGACTTTTGCTGGCACTCATCCTTTTGCGATGCTGGCCGATGGCACGGAATATGCTAATTCCTGAAGTAGATTGAAGACAGGGAGGCACTGCCGATGGTGCCCCTTGTGGGAAGGATGGTGGAACCGTGCGTGTTCTGGGCTTGCGGTCGCCGGTGGCGGCCATGAATTTGGTGATGCTGGCCCTCGCCCTCACAGGTGCTGCATCGGCCCAACAATCACCCCCATCCCCATCAGCAAAAGTTCAGAAGACCGGCAGCAGTCCGATTGCCCAGTATCTGACCGGTCGCATTGCCCAGAATGCCGGTGCCTGGGACGTGGCCAGCGCCAATTTGGGCGCCGCACTCAAACAGGATCCGGACAATCCGGCCCTGCTGCGCCGGACCTTTCTTCTCTCCCTGGGTGAGGGGCGCCAGCAGGAGGCGCTGACGCTCGCGCGGCGTCAGGCGGTACAGGAACAGGGGGGCAGCTTTGTAGCCCATGCCCTGCTAGTGGCCGATGACCTGCGCGCCGGACGCACGGCGGACGCCGCGGCCCGCATTGCCAAGCTGCCAGCGGACGGGATGGCCCCCTATATTGGCCCCTTGCTGTCCAGCTGGATTGCCGTGGCAGAGGGGGATTACGACCGCGCCATCAAAATTCTGGACCCGCTGAACGCCCATGAAGGCTTCAAGTCCATCCGCATACAGCAACTGGCCCTGATCGAGGATTTGCGCGGCAATCGTGATGCGGCGTTCCAATATTATTCTGACGCCGCCAAACAGGGCATGCCGCTGCGCCTTGTGCTGCTGATCGGGAATTTCCAGGAACGGTCCGGTGCAACCGACGCGGCCCGGCGCCTTTACCGCCAGTATCTGGATGCCAATCCCGACAATATGGTGGTCGAAGACTCGCTGGCGCGCATGGACAAGGGCAGTGTACCCGCACCCCTCGTCGGCAACGCCGCCGCCGGTCTGGGCGAGGCGCTGTTCCAACTGGCCTCTGCGCTGCACCAGGAAGGAGCGGCGGAGATGGCGCTGCTCTACGATCGCGTCGCCCTGCACCTGACCCCGGAACAGCCGCTGGCCCGCCTTCTGGTGGGCGACATCCTGTCCAACCGGGACCGGGATGAAACGGCGCTGGCGGAGTTCCGCGCTGTGACCGGCGGGGCAGGCATTCTGTGGATGGCCCGCATGCGGCAGGTGGATGTCCTACGGCAGTTGGACCGGGATGACGAAGCCGCCGCCCTGTTGCAGAAAATGGCAGCGGAGCGTCCGGCACGCACCGATGCACTGCTGCGGCTGGGCGATATGCATCGCCTTGCCAAACGCCAGGATCAGGCCCTGGCCGCCTATGACCAGGCACTGGCACGGGTGAAGGAGGACAGGCCCCGCGACTGGATGCTGCATTACGCCCGCGCAATGACCCTGGACGCCAAGGGCGACTGGGCGGGGACGGAGGCAGCGCTGAAGAAGGCGCTGACATTGCAGCCGGATCAGCCCAGCCTGTTGAACTATCTGGGCTATTCCTACATCGACCGCGGCGTGAACCTGGACCAGGGTACGGCCATGATCGAAAAGGCCGTGGCCCAGCGCCCGCACGATGGATTCTTTACCGACAGCCTGGGCTGGGCGATGTTCAAGTTGGGCAAGGTCGAAAAGGCTGTGGAACTGCTGGAAAAGGCGCTGGAGCTAGAACCCGGCGACCCATCTATCAATGACCATCTGGGCGATGCTTATTGGGCTGTGGGCCGGCGTGACGAAGCCCGCTTCCAATGGTCCCGCGCCGCGATACAGGCGGAAAAGGATGACGGCCTGCGCCGGGCCGCCGAAGCCAAGCTGAAAAACGGCATGGTCACGACGGTGAAGGCAGAGGGGACAACGACCCGGTAAGCCGGATCAGTACAGAAGTTCCCGCGCCTTGGCGCTGTCGGCCACGATCTGGTCCTTCAGCGCCTGGAAACTGTCGAACTTCATTTCCGGACGAATGAAGCGGCTCAGACGCACGCGCAGATGTCGGCCATACAGGTCGCCATCAAAGTCGAACAGATGGGCCTCCAGCCGTTCGGTCAGCCCACCCACGGTCGGACGGCGACCGATATTGGCGACCCCCTTGTGCCAGACGGTGCGCGCCCCCTCATCCACGCCGGCCATGATGGCGTAGACCCCCAGGCGCGGGCGTAGATAGGTGCCCAGTTCCACGTTGGCGGTGGGAAAGCCGATGGTACGGCCTCGCTTGTCGCCATGTTCCACCCGTCCCTCGATCTCCCAGTCATGGCCCAGGATGGTGGCTGTCTGCTCCACCTCACCCGCCTGCAAATGCTGGCGCACGCGGGTGGAGGAAAATGCCGTGGCATCGGGGCCGGCCACGGGGCGAACCTCCGTCACCGTAAACCCGAAGCGTTCACCGGCGTTGCGCAGGAAGGCCATATCCCCACCGCGCCTGTGCCCAAAGACGAAGTCGTAGCCTGCCACGACATGCGACACGGCCAGCCCATCCACCAGAATCTGGCGCACAAACTCATCCGCGGTCAGGTGGGAAAAGGCCTCATCGAACCGCACCTCGAACAGGGCATCAATGCCCAGCGCCTCCACCAGCCGAGCTTTAATACGCCAGGGTGTCAGGCGGAAGGGGGCATCGTCGGGACGAAACAGGCTGCGCGGATGCGGCTCAAAGGTTAGGACGGCGGCAGGAACGCCCTTTGCGCGGGCGGCTTGCTTCGCCGCGTCGATGACGGCGCGATGGCCCTGATGCACGCCGTCGAAATTGCCAAGTGCCACCGCGCAGCCGCGAATGGCTGCCGGAAGGTCGGTAGTATGGCGATAAATCAGCATGGCGCCGCAGGATGGTTGCGAAATCTGCCATGGGTATAGTCACAAGCGGGGATGGCGGTCCAGTCCCGCCATCCCCACCCCACCTCAATGCGGCGTCGAGGCCACAGGGCGGACACCGACCGTCCCCCGGTCCAGGGCACGGCTGACCAGTGCCACGGCAAGGCCGGCCAGCGTCACCAGGGCCGCGACCCAGGTGACGGCACCCAGGCCCGGTCCCCGATCAATGGTCACCCCGCCAATCCAGGCGCCAAGGGCATTGCCCAGATTGAAAGCCGCGATGTTCAGGCTGCTGGCCAGCCCCTGCCCCGCCCCGTTCGCCTTTTCCAGCACGCGCATCTGCAAGGGGGCGACGGTGGCGAAGGCGGCGATACCCATCAGGCCGACGAAGATGATGGCCGCGATCTTGTCCTGCATGGCAAAGGTCATCACGCCTTCCACCAGGGTCAGGGCAACCAGCGTGCCCAGCAGCGTAGGCATCAACCGCTTGTCCGCCAGCTTACCGCCCAGCAGGTTGCCGATGGCCAGCCCCCCGCCGAACACCAGCAGGATGGGCGACACCGCCGCATCAGAGAAGCCGGTGATGCGGGTCAGGATCGGCTGGATATAGGTGAAGACGGCAAACACACCGGCGAAACCCAAAGCCGTCATCACCAGCCCCAGCCAGACCTGCGGCTTCGTCAGCACCGTCAGTTCCTGACGGATGGAAAGGGGTTGCGGTGCCGTCTTATCCGCCGGCACGAAAACAGCCAGCACCAGAGTGGCGACAACGCCGATCAGGGCCACGGCCCAGAAGGTGGAGCGCCAGCCGAAATGCAGGCCCAGCCACGCTCCGAACGGCACGCCCAGCAGGGTGGCCATGGTCAGGCCCGTGAACATGATGGCGATGGCGGATGCCTTGCGGTCAGGGGCCACTAGACCCGTGGCCACGATGGAGCCGACACCGAAGAACGTGCCATGGGCCAGCGAGGTGATGACCCGCGCTACCATCAGGGAGCCATAGTCCGGCGCGATGGCGCAGGCGATATTGCCGATGGTGAACACCACCATCAGGGCGACCAGCAGCACCTTGCGCGGCAGCCGGCCTGTCAGAAGGGTCAGAAGCGGCGCACCGACAAACACCCCCAGCGCATAGCCGGAAATGAGCAGGCCCGCCGTAGAGACAGAGATTCCAAGGTCGGCAGAGACCTGCAGCAGCAGGCCCATGATGACAAATTCCGTCGTGCCGATGCCAAAGGCACCAGCCGTCAGGGCGAATAATCCGATAGGCATGATTTCAGGTTCCGAATGAAGCGGATGACATGGGTGCGAACATGGACGCATCCCCATCCATGAACTAGACTGCCCATCGGAACATGATTTGTGAGTTGAAATCACATGTCGCGATTGGAGATCAACCGGGCCGGCGAGATGGAGGTCTTTGCCCGCGTGGTGGAGGCTGGCAATTTCTCCGGCGCAGCGCGGGCGTTGAACATGACGCCATCGGCAGTTAGCAAGCTGGTGGCGCGCATGGAAGCGCGGCTGGGGGCGCGGCTGCTCAACCGCACCACACGCCAACTGCGCCTGACACCGGAGGGCGATCTGTTCCATGAGCGCTGCCGCCGCATCCTGGCCGACATGGCGGAAGCCGAGCAGGAGGTGGCAGCAGGCAGTACCCCGCGCGGACCGGTGCGCATCAACAGTTCGGTGCCTCTGGGCATGCTGCATCTGCTGCCGCTGGTGCCGAAACTGTCGGCGCTTTATCCCGAGATCCAGTTGGACATCACCCTGACCGATATGGTCGTGGACCTGATGCAGGAACGCGCCGACATCGCCATTCGGGTCGGCCCGCTGAAAGGGGCCAATCTTCTGGCCCGCAAACTGGGCGAGGGCCGGGTGGTGGTCGTAGCCTCTCCCGATTATCTGGCCCGTCATGGCATCCCTCGCACGCCCGACGATCTGGCCCATCACAATATGATGGCCTTCGGCTTCGTGCGCAGCGTCGGCCCCTGGCCCTTCCGCCTGCCGGATGGCAGCCGGATCGAGGTGCCGGTACGGGGCAATATTCGCCTAGGCGATGGTGAAAGCATGCGGCATCTGGCCCTGGCTGGGCACGGGCTGGCCCGCCACGGCCTGTTCCATGTCGCCGCCGATATTGCGGCGGGGCGGCTGGTGCCGCTACTGGAGGATTACTCGACAGGAGAGGTCGAGGTGGTTCACGCCGTGTTCCAGGGCGGTCCCGTCATGCCGCCGCGCATCCGTGCGGTGATCGATTTTCTGGCCCGCGAAATGCGCATCGGGTGATGGAGCCTGACTGTGCGCGTCCTCACTTTCGGCCTGTGACCAATGCCGGTAGGGTGGCCGCCATCTGACCCAACCCGTCATTGCAAGGAACCGTCAATGACCATCCAGCTTCATGCCTGGCCGACTCCCAACGGCTACAAGGTCTCCATCGCGCTTGAGGAAATGGGCCTGCCCTATGAGGTGCATGCCGTCAATATCGGTGCCGGTGATCAATTCAAGCCCGACTTCCTGAAGATCGCGCCCAACAACCGCATGCCCGCCATCGTCGACCCCGAAGGGCCGGAGGGCAAGCCGTTGAGCCTGTTCGAAAGCGGCGCCATCCTGATCTATCTGGCGGAAAAGACCGGGCAGTTCCGGCCCAAAGACCCCGCTGTCTGGTATACCCATATTCAGTGGCTGATGTGGCAGATGGGCGGCGTCGGCCCGATGTTCGGGCAGGCCGGTCACTTCATCCTCTACGCCCCGGAAAAGGTACCCTATGGCATCGAACGCTACCGCAACGAGTCCAAGCGCCTGTTGAAGGTGGCCAATACCCGCCTGGAAGAGGCGACCTATCTGGGTGGCGATGATTACGGCATCGCCGACATGGCCACATTCCCCTGGGTCCGCAACGCCCCGAAATATGATATCGACCTGAACGAGTTCCCGCATGTCCAGCGCTGGTTCAACGCCATCGCCGCCCGCCCGGCGGTGCAGCGCGGCCTGGGCCTGCTGGCCGACAAGGTGAAGCCGGCAGGCACCCCGCTGTCCGACAAGGAACGCGAGAACCTTTACGGTAAGAAGTAAGTCTGGGCGGGGCCTGTCGCCGCAGTGACAGGCCCTGGTCAGTTCCAGGGCCGCGCCGCTGCACCGGCCCGGACGGCATCCACCCTGATATTGCCATCAAGGTAGAGGGAATGCGCGCCCCGGTCGGCCAGGGTCTGTGGCCCGATGACAATTGCTGCAGCGCAGTCATTGACAGGATGGCGTGTGACCAGGGCGTCAATGCCGGGCCGACACAGCGCATCGACAGCCGCCGGCGAGAGAGCGATGGCGACCGTCCGGCCATTCAACCGGTAGAGGCAGGCATCCGGCGTGTCACATGTCAGGCGACCGTCTTTGCTGCCCTGCTTGGGCCAGGCGCGCGGTTCAACCGACATCCCATCCCTCTTCGCCCATTCATCACTGTCGAACCGTCCGGCGCGCCGGGTGGAAACGGCAAGGGAGCCATCGGCCAGACGGACACCCACCACCTTGCCATCTCCGTTGATCCGCAGATCAGGCCGGGGGGCCAGGGGCAGAAACATTAGACCGGCCAGCATGCCGGCCAAACCCAGCAGCCTGATCCGCCCCTGCCACAGACACAGCCATAAACAGGAGAGGGTGAAAATCACCAGTCCTGTCGCCGGCAGCAGCGGCAAATGCAGGGCCGCCCCCGGCATGTCGGCCACCCAATGCGCTGTCCAAAGAATGGCCTCCGCCCCCCAACCCATGGCCGTGACGGCCCACCCCTCCAGGCCCAGCGGCATGAGCAGATAGACGAGAAGCCCCCAGGGCATGACCCAGAAGCTGGTAACTGGTACCGCGATCATATTTGCCAGCAGGCCATAGTTTGACATCTGCTGAAAGTGATGCAGGCCGAAGGGGATGGTGACCATGCCCGCCACCAGCGAGGTCAGTGAGAGGCTGCCGACATAAGTCAGGCTTTGGCCAAACCAGCCCTGCCCCCCCTCCTTCCGGCGTGCCGCCATCCAGGGTGTCGCCACCTCGAACGCGGCGACCAGCGCGATGACGGCGGCGAACGACATCTGAAAGCTAGGGCCGATGATGGTTTCCGGCTGGATCAGCATCACCACCAGGGCGGCCACGGCCACGACGCGCAAGGAGAACGGGTTACGGTCCACCAGCACCGCCAGCAGCATGACACCGGTCATCAGCACCGACCGCTGCGTTGGCACGGGTGATCCCACCATGAGCATATAAAAGATGGACGCGGCCAGCGCCGCCACCGCCGCATACTTCTTGATTGGGTGACGCAGGGCGAATGCGGGCCACAGCGCCATGCCGCCGCGCAGCAGAAAGAAAACCAGCCCCGCCACCAGGGCGATATGCAGGCCCGAGATGGACAGAAGGTGCTGCAGACCCGATTGTCGCATCGCCTCCATATCCGTTTCCGGTATCGCTGTGGGCTGGCCATTCAGCAGGGCCGTGACCATGCCGGCCGTCGCCTGATCGGGCAGACGTGCCGCAACGCGATCAGCAATCACATGCCGCCACTGTTCCAACAGCACCCCCTCCTCCACCGGCCCATCCAGCCGTCGCACCCGGCCCAGCGCGAAGCCTGTCCCTCCTACTCCCAGGAAATAGAGATGGCGGCGGAAATCGAAGGCTCCCGGTTCAACGGCGTCCGATGCCGGGCCGATGGTCGCGAACAGACGCACGCGCTCCCCAATCAAGGGCATGGTTTCGGTATTCCGCATTGAAATACGCAATATGCGGGGCGTATCAGCGGCAGCCAGACCCGGCACCGTCACGTCGGTCAGGAACAACCGCATGCCCTTGTCCAGCCGGTCGATCTGTACGACCCGCCCCCTGACGCCAACGGGGCCGATATCTTCCCGCAGCATTGGGGCCGCGACCAGGGCGGTGCGCAGTTGGGACGCCGCAAAGCCCATCGGGACCGCCAGCAACAAAATCCAAGCCGCCAGCGCCCAATCCGGTCGCCGGACCTGAACCAGGACGCCGGTCACCATGGCAAGGACCAAGGCCCCCGGCCCCACCCAAATTGGTGGCTCATGATCCAGGGCGAAATAGAAGCCGATCCCTACCCCGATCAGAACGGGAAACCACAGGACCCAGCGACCGCTTTCGGCCAGCAGGCCGGCGGCCAGCCAGGATAACCCGGTCCGTCGCACCAGCCCATCTAACCGCATGCCACCGTCCTTGCCAGGAGATGAGTACAATTAGATGAAAATATTCATATCTTCACTATTTAATTTTGATCATGGATAGGTCGCAACAACCCGTCAGGCAAGGCCGCACCCACGACTTTTCGAGGGGGGAGCATCCCCGGTCCAATGCTGTTCACAGGACGCACGGCTGTGCTAAACCAACCCGCAAACAATCATTCTGCCCTTATGGGCCCATAAGAGTTTCGCGATGATCGTCACCCGCTTCGCCCCCTCGCCCACCGGTTACCTTCATATCGGCGGCGGCCGCACGGCCCTGTTCAACTGGCTGTTTGCCAAGCATCATCAGGGCAAGTTCCTGCTGCGCATCGAGGATACGGACCGCGCCCGGTCCACCGATGCCGCCGTGGATGCGATTCTGGAAGGGCTGAAATGGCTGGGTCTGGAATGGGATGGCGAGGCGATCAGCCAGTTCCAGCGCAAGGACCGGCATGCCGAGGTGGTAGCCGAAATGTTGGCCAACGGCACCGCCTATCGCTGCTACTGCACCCCGGAAGAGCTGGACGCGATGCGCGAGGCGCAGAAGGCCGCCGGCCAGCAGCCGCGCTATGACGGCCGCTGGCGCGACCGCGACCCGTCGGAAGCCCCCGCCGGTGTGGCCCCCGCCATCCGCCTGAAGGCCCCGCGCGAGGGCGAAACGGTGGTGAAGGACCATGTGCAGGGTGAGGTGCGGGTGCAGAACAGCCAGCTGGACGACCTGATCCTACTGCGCTCCGACGGCACGCCGACATATCTGCTGGCCGTCGTGGTCGATGATCATGACATGGACGTCACCCATGTGGTGCGCGGCGATGACCATCTGACCAACACCTTCCGCCAGATCCAGATTTACAATGCCATGGGCTGGAAGACACCGGAATTCGCCCATATCCCCCTGATCCATGGACCGGACGGAGCCAAGCTGTCCAAGCGCCATGGCGCGCTGGGCATCGAGGCCTATCGTGACATGGGCTTCTTGCCCGAAACCATGCGCAATTACCTGCTGCGCCTGGGCTGGGGCCATGGCGATGCAGAGATCATTTCGACCGAACAGGCCATTGAGTGGTTCACGCTGGAGGGTATCGGCCGGTCCCCCTCGCGTCTGGACTTCGCGAAGATGGAGAACCTGAACGCCCATTATATCCGTGAAGCGGAGGATGCGCGTCTGGTCACTTTGACCACGCCGTTCATTGAGGCCAAGATTGGCCGCGCCCTGACGGATGTGGAGAAGGACCGGCTGCGGCGCTCCATCCCCGGCTTCAAGCCGCGCGTAAAGACGCTGATCGAGCTGGCCGACGGCTCGCTTTATCTGTTCGCCGCCCGCCCGCTTGCCATGGATGAAAAAGCCGGTGCCCTGCTGACGGCAGAGGTGCGCGGGCAGATCGGTGCCCTGGCCGCGAAGTTTGCTGAGGCTGGCGAATGGACGGCGGGTGCGCTGGAAGCCATTGTCCGCGATTTCGCGGAAGCGAATGGTCTGAAGCTGGGCAAGGTGGCACAGCCGCTGCGCGCCGCCCTGACCGGAACCACGGTTTCGCCGCCGATTTTTGAGGTTGCGGAAATTCTTGGGCGCGAAGAGAGCCTGTCGCGTTTAGAAGATGTCAAAAACCATGGTTAAAAAAGTGCTGTTGCGTTGCACTCGCTGCGGCGCGGCACTAAACTCCGCCCCACTTTCAAAAACGGGGCGATAACCCCAAACGAAACCCTTGAGGACGTGCCGACATGAGCCAGACAACCCAGACGGCGGGCGATGGAACCGCCGAGACGGTGACCCTGATCGATAACCGGACCGGCAAGAAGATTGACTTGCCTATCCTGAAGGGCTCGACGGGGCCAGATGTCATCGACATCCGAAAGCTCTATGGCGCCACCGGCTGCTTCACTTACGATCCCGGCTTCACGTCGACCGCCTCCTGCGACTCGGCCATCACCTATATTGATGGTGACGAGGGTGTGCTGCTGCACCGCGGTTATCCGATCGACCAGCTGGCCGAAAGCTCGGACTTCATGGAAGTCTGCTACCTGCTGCTGCATGGTGAACTGCCCAACGCCGCGCAGAAGACGGAGTTCGAAGCCACCATCACCCGCCATACGATGGTGCATGAACAGCTGACGCAGTTCTATCGCGGCTTCCGTCGCGATGCGCACCCGATGGCCGTGATGTGCGGCGTCGTCGGCGCCCTGTCGGCCTTCTATCATGACAGCACCGATATCAACGATCCCAAGCAGCGCATGATCGCCTCGCATCGCCTGATCGCGAAGCTGCCGACCATCGCCGCCATGGCCTACAAGTATTCCGTCGGCCAGCCCTTCATGTACCCGCGCAACGATCTGGGTTACGCGGAGAACTTCCTGTACATGACGTTCGGCGTGCCGTGTGAGCCGTACAAGGTGAACCCGGTCATCGCCAAGGCGATGGACAAGATCTTCATCCTGCACGCCGATCACGAGCAGAACGCGTCCACCTCCACCGTCCGTCTGGCCGGCTCCTCGGGTGCCAATCCGTTCGCCTGTATCGCCGCCGGTATCGCCAGCCTGTGGGGCCCCGCCCATGGCGGTGCCAACGAGGCCGTGCTGAAGATGCTGGAAGAGATCAAGACCGTTGATCGCATTCCGGAATTCATCAATCGCGCCAAGGACAAGAACGACAATTTCCGTCTGATGGGCTTCGGCCACCGGGTCTATAAGAACTATGACCCGCGCGCCAAGGTGATGCAGCAGACCTGTAAGGAAGTGCTGGCCGAGCTGGGGATTAAGGACGATCCGCTGCTGGACATCGCGGTGGAGCTGGAGCGGATTGCCCTGTCCGATCCGTACTTCATCGAGAAGAAGCTGTACCCGAACGTCGACTTCTATTCCGGCATTATCCTGAAGGCCATCGGCTTCCCGACCAGCATGTTCACCGTGCTGTTCGCGCTGGCCCGTACCGTTGGCTGGATCAGCCAGTGGAAGGAAATGATCGAGGATCCCGGTCAGAAGATCGGTCGCCCGCGTCAGCTCTATATGGGTCAGACGCCGCGCGACTATGTCCCGGTCGAGAAGCGTGGCTGAGCGTAAGCATAGCCAATCAGGCAAAGCGGGCGGTCCCATTGGGACCGCCCGTGATGCATTTTTGTTGCCGTCGCGCCCGCCGTTCCTGTGGCGCCGTCCGTCGTCTGCCAATGACAATCCCGCCCCGTGGGGCAAGCGGCTGCGCCGTGCCTGGAATCTGGCCCTGATCTTGGGTGTGGTTGGCGGATTGGTGTGGTCGGCGGTTCATTTCCGCTGATATTACGGGTTCATCCCGCCAGCGACGCAATCCCGTGCCAGCCCATATAGGCCGCGATTACCAGGATCAGCAGGGCCGACAGATAGGGCGCTCTGGTCATCAGCTTTTCAAAACCGATTCCACGCCGTGACAGATGCCGCGCGCCCAGTGCCGCCACCACCCCGCTGGCGGTCAGCGTGATGGCCAGCCCGATGCTGAAACACAGCACCAGCGCTACGCCTAGCGTGAATTCCCGCAATTGCAGGCAGATCAGCAAAACCGTGATGGCCGCAGGACAGGGGATCAGCCCGCCGGTCAGGCCGAACAGGATGATCTGCCCTGTCGTGGCCTGCCCATCGCTGAACCGCTGTGAAATCTGCTCCGCGTGATAGCGGGCATGGGCATCATCATGATCGTCGTTCCCGTGGTCGTGATGCCCATGATGATGGTGCCCGCCATGGCCATGATCGTGGTCATGATGATGGTGATGTGCGTGGGCATGGCGGCGCCAGGCGGGGGCGAACAGCCATGCGGCCATGCCCAGCATGATCACGGCGCTCAACAGCTGAAACCAGCCTTCCACCTGCTCGCCCGCCAGTTCCCTGCCCAGATGCAAGCCGGTCAGGGCCACCAGCCAGACCACGGCGGTGTGGGAAAGGGTGGCGGCCAAACCCAGCATCACCGCCTGCCCCACCGTCCCGCGCACCGCCACGATGAAGGACGCCATCATGGTCTTGGAATGACCCGGTTCCAACCCGTGCAGCGCCCCCAGCAGGACCGCGCTGGGAACAAACAGCCAGGCATGCGACGCACCCTGACGGATCAGATCGGCAAATTCAGGCATTCTGGGCACCAGCGGAAGGGAGAGAGGTGGGCGAGGAAAGACCGTTCATCCGGGCGTACCGCTCCACAAAGCGGATACGGGCCGCCGGCACCTCCGCATGCCGCTGAGCAAAGGCACTGCGTTCCAGAAAATGGCCTGTCAGCAGCAATCCTTGCATCACCTCCGCCGGCCCGCCATCGGACAGGCCCAGCAGGAATGGCGGCAGCACCAGCAGCTTTTCCTTATAAGGTTCCGCCGCCGATATGGAGACGGCGCGGCCCGTGCGCGGGCTGACATGCGACAGGCCATCATTGCCGGCGAACAGGTCGGCAGCCGTCTGCCCGCTGACGGCACAGCGCGACAGGTCCAGGCCGAATCCGATCTCATCCAGCAGACCGATCTCCCACCGCACATAAATCTCGGCCCAGACCTCGCTGGACAATGCCTCGAACAGGGCCAGGGTGGCGTCAAACAATCCTGGATGCGGTTCCCGGTCGGCCAGCAGCCCATCCAACAGGGCGCAGGCCGATGCCAGACAGGCGAGTCGTAGGGGGTCATCCAGCAACGGGGCCGCGTAGGCCCGCTCCAGTTCCAGCGACCATGTCCCCAGCTGGTCTGCCAGACGGGCACGCCAACCGGCGGCCAGCAGGTTCCCCGGTTCCAAACTGGCCCGCAAGCGCGCCGATTGCCCCCCATGCACAAGGCCCGCGTGGCGCCCATGCTCCCGCGTTAACACCAGGGCCAGGGCCGCCGTTTCCCCATACGGGCGTGCGGATAGCAGGATCGCTTGGTCATTCCAGTCCATAGTGCGAAGTGTAGTATAAATAACAGTAAGCTGCGAAGGGGCGTGGCCCCACAGGTCGAAAGTGGTATAGAGTTTCTAGCCCACATCTTTCCCTTGCCGGCCGATCCGCCCTTGTCCCAACCGACGCCCGATGACCAACTGGCCCAGCGCTACATGCTGGCGGGACTTTCCAGCGGCGAGGCCGTCTGGGATTGGGACCTCACCGTCGATACGCTGTTTCTGTCGCCGGGTTTCCGTGACCATCTGGGCCTGCCCGCAGACGGGGGCGATATCGGCCCCCGCCACTGGTTCGACCGTGTCCATAGCGATGACCTGCAATGGTTGGAGGCAACGCTTCGCCCACGCCATGACGAGGGCGGCCGGTGCTTCGTCATTGAACATCGCGTCAGCAATGGGCGCGGCGACTGGACCTGGCTGCTGGTCCGCGGTGCGGCCATTGCCGGCCCGGACGGTACCGTCAACCGCCTGATCGGCACCGCCGCCGACATCACCGAACGCAAGGAGGCGGAGGACCGCCTGCGCATCAGCGAGGAACGGCTGGCGCTGGCGGCGGCGGCCACCAATGACGGTCTTTACGACTGGGACCTGCGCACCGACCGCATTTATTACGCGCCACGCTGGTGGGCGCTGATCGGCCTGCTGCCGGACGAGGAGGCGGATGGGCCGGAAGAGTGGCTGAACCGTGTGCACCCAGAGGATCTGATCTGGTTACAGGCGACTCTGGACGCGCAGATGTCGGCGGGTGGCAAGCCTTTCCAGATTGAATACCGCATCCAGCATGGGCGGGGGGGGTGGCGCTGGATGCTGTGCCGGGGCATCGCCGTCCTGGACGCGGACGGGGAGCCGGTACGCCTTGTTGGCTCCCAATCCGATATTACCGACCGCAAGGTGGCCGAGGAACAGCTACGCATCAGCGAGGAGCGTTATGCGCTGGCCGCCCAAGGTGCCAATGACGGCCTGTGGGATTGGCGCGTGCAGGAAGGCGAGGTTTACTACTCACCCCGCTGGTCCGACATGCTGGGCCTGCCCGGCGGCGAATGGGTCGGCACGATGGAGGACTGGTTCGCCCTGGTCCATGCCAGCGATCTGCCGGGCCTGCGTGCCGCCTTCGAACTGCATCTGTCGGGGCGGCTTGATCATCTGGAACATGAAGTCCGTATCCGCCATGATAGCGGGGCGGAACTGTGGGTCCTGATCCGGGGTGTGGCCATCCGCGATGCGCTGGGCGATGCCATCCGTATGGCCGGCTCCATGACCGACATCACGGCCCGCAAGCGCGCCGAACAGCAGATATTATTCGATGCCTTCCATGATGGGCTGACGGGCCTGCCCAACCGATCACTGCTGATGGACCGTATCGGCCAGACCATTGACCGTCGTCGCCGGCCCGATGATCCGCCCTGCGCTGTCATCCTGTTCGATCTAGACCATTTCAAGACCGTCAATGACAGCTTGGGGCCCAATGCCGGGGATGAGGTACTGCGCATCCTGGCCAAGCGTCTGGAGGGGCAGCGCCGCGCAGGTGATACCATCGCGCGGGTGTCGGCCGATGAGTTCGGCGTGCTGATGGATGGTGTCGTGGATGTGAAGGCGGCGATGACTGCGGCGCAGCGTCTGGCCGCCGCCATCACCGATCCCATTACGCTGGTCAGCGGTGAGGAACTGGTTCTGACGGCATCGGGCGGCATCGCCATGTCGCACACTGGCTACGGCCAGGCCGCCGACATGATGCGCGATGCCAGCCTTGCCATGTTCCGGGCCAAGGGGGCGGGCCGCAACCGGGTGGAAGTGTTCGACGACGCGCTGCGCGCCCGCGCCATGTCGCGTCTGCGAACGGAGGCTGACCTGCGGCTGGCCACCGACCGGCACCAGTTGACCCTGTTCTATCAGCCCATCGTGCGCCTGTCGGACCAATCCATCGCGGGGTTCGAGGCCCTAATCCGTTGGCAGCATCCTGAACGCGGCCTGATCTCGCCCGCCGATTTCGTGCCACTGGCAGAAGATACGGGCCTGATCCTGCAGATCGGCCGTTGGGCTATGCAGGAGGCGGCGGAACAGCTGGCGCACTGGCAGAGGACCCATGACAGCGGCCTGTTCATGAGCGTCAATGTCTCCGGTCGGCAGATGCTGGATGACGACATGGTGGAATGCGTCCGCCATGTTCTGGCCGATACGGGCATCGCACCGGACACGCTGAAGCTGGAGATCACGGAAAGCCTGCTGATGGATGATCCGGGCCGGGCCGTTTCCATGATGCAGCAGATCCGCAGTCTGGGCGTTCACCTGTCGCTGGACGATTTCGGCACCGGCTACTCCTCCCTGTCCTACTTGCACCGGTACCCGGTCAATTCCTTGAAGATCGACCGCGCCTTCATCAGCGGTGCGGGCAATGGTGACCGGCGGGAGGAAATCCCCCGCATCATCCTGCTGCTGGCCAAAAGCCTGGATCTGGACGTTGTGGCCGAAGGGATCGAGAATCCGTCGGAGGTCACCTTCCTGCGCGGTCTGGAATGCCGGTATGGGCAGGGCTATTACTTCTCACGGCCAATACCGGCTCCGGATGCCGAAAGGCTGCTGGCGTTGCCGGCGTTGCCCTAACCCCTGACAACCTTCAGAACCGCTTGCGCCGCACGCTGGCTGGGCGTCTGTTCACCGCCCTGACCCAACCATTGCGCCACCTGCGCCACACCCTCTATCTGTTCACGCCGTGTACCGGGATCGGTCAGCAGTACCGAGACGGCATCGGCCAGTTTCGGCGGTGTGCATTCATCCTGCAACCGCTCCGGCACCAGCATCCGGTCCAGCATGATGTTGACCAGATTGGCATACTTGACGCGAATCAGCCGGCGGTAGAGCCGATAGGTCAGCGGATGGATACGGTAGGCGATGACGCTGGGCAGGCGGGCCAACGCCAGTTCCAATGCCACCGTGCCGCTGGCCGCCAGCGCCGCTGTGCTGGCGGCCATGGCGTCATACTTCTCGCCGTCTCCTTCCACCACCATGGTGGGCACGGGCCACGCCGCCGTGGCCGCCCGAACGGGGGCCGCCACCTTGCCCAAAGTAGGTACGACAACCCGCAATCCGGGATGGCGTTCCTTCAAAATGGACAGCGTGGCCGCAAAGTCGGGCAATAGCACCTTGATCTCGCTGCGCCTGCTGCCGGGCAGTACGCAGAGCAAGGGGATGTCGTCGGCAATGCCGTGGTGGGCGCGGAAGGCCGCACCATCGCCCTTCTCCACCCCGGCCTCCACAATCGAATGGCCGACAAAGGTGGCGGGCAGGCCCACCGCCTCGAAATAGGGCGGCTCGAACGGCAGCAGGACCAGCAGATGGTCCAGGAACCGGGCAATCTTTTGCGCGCGACCGGGCCGCCAGGCCCAGACGGTGGGGGCCACATAATGGATCAGCTTGATGGCCGGATCGGCACGACGCACCTTCTTCAGCACACGGAAGCAGAAATCAGGCGCATCTATTGTAACGACAGCGTCCGGGCGCCGGGCCAGAATATCCCCTGCTGTCTGAGAAATACGGCGAATCAGGTTGGGGAGTTTAGGCAGCAGTTCGGCCAGCCCGAACAGGGTCAGTTCCTCCATGGGGAACAGGCTGTCCAGACCTTCGACGATCATGCGGTCACCGCCAATACCGGCAAAGCGCACGTGCCCGCCCGTCGCCTGCTTCAACGCCGCCATCAGCCGGGCGCCCAGAATGTCGCCCGAAGGTTCACCAGCGATCAGGTAGATCACGGGGGCGGTCATGCCGATACGCCCGTAATAAACAGTCCCGCGGCATCGGCTGCCTGAACCGCCTCCGCCCGCCCCACGAACAGGGTTGCCCCCGCCTCTGTCGCGATACCAGCGAACCCAGCGGCGATACAGGCGGCAACCGTATCAGGGCCGATGGTGGGCAGGTCCAGGCGGCGGTCCTGCCCCGGCTTGGCGCGCTTCACCAGAACCGGTCCCGGCCCTTCCCGCTTCAAGGCGCCGCAGCGGGTGATCAGGGCGTCGGTGCCCTCAATGGCCTCCACTCCGAGCACCAGCCCACCCTGCACCACCACCGCCTGTCCGACATCGACAGCGCCCAGTGCGTGGGCAACCTTCAGGCCATGGGCGATATCGACCAGGGCCTGTTCATCCAGCGCGGCGTGGGTCAGCAGGCCAGATGGCATCAACAGATCGGCGATCAGGGATTGGACACCGACCACCCGAAATCCTTCTTCCTCCAGCAATGCTGACACCGCCCGCAGTAAGCCATCATCGCCCAGGGCCTTCAGTCCCAGGCGCGCGAAGAAGCGGGCCGCGTACCAGTCGGGGCGCAAATCGGACAGCGACGGACGGCGCACACCACCGGCCAGCACAATCTCCGTTACCCCCTCTGCCCGCAGCCGTTCCAGGATGGCACCTGCGGCGCCCATGCGGAACACGGCATGGGGCAGATCGGGCGTCAGCCACGCATCCGCCCCCTGCCCTTCCAACGCGATGACAAAGAAGGGCTCTCCACCCCGCCGGAAGGTCTCCGCCACCTGCCGTGGCAGGTCCCCACCACCCGCGATGATGCCCAGCCGATCCGCCATAGCAGGATCAGCGGGGTTGGGTCAGGGCGCGGCTGCCCCGGTCGGCCAGAAAGGACAGGATATCGGCCACGGCCTGGACGCCACCCGCTTCGGCTGTCACAGCGGCGATGCGGTCGGCCATCTGGCCATCACCTTCGAACAAGCGGCGGAACGCGGCGCGCAGGGCGTGGATGTCTTCTTTGGCAAAGCCACGGCGCTGCAATCCAACGAGGTTAAGCCCGGCCAGGAACGCGCGGTCGCCCTTCACCAGACCATAGGGGATGACGTCAGCCTCCACCCCCGACATGCCACCGATCATGGCATGGGCACCGATGCGCACGAACTGATGCACCGCCGACAGGCCACCGAGAACGGCATGATCGCCCACCACCACATGCCCACCAAGGGTGGCGTTGTTGGCGAAGATCACGTTGTTGCCGACGATGCAATCATGGCCGATATGGACGCCGACCATGAACAGGCCGCCGTCGCCGACACGGGTCACCATGCCGCCACCCTCGGTGCCGGTATTCATGGTGACATTCTCACGGATGCGGTTGTGGCGCCCGATGATCAGTTCCGACGGCTCACCCTTGTACTTCAAATCCTGCGGCGCATGGCCCAGCGAGGCGAAGGGATAGACGATGGTGCCGTCACCAATGGTCGTGCGGCCATCAATGGCAACATGACTGATCAGGCGCACATAATCGCCCAGCACCACATGCGGCCCGACCACACAGAAAGGACCGATTTCCACACCTGCACCGATGCGGGCACCGGGATCGACAATGGCACTGGGATGGATATTGGCGCTCATGGGCCGACCCTTTTCTTCCTGACATGCGAAAGGGCGGTCACCCGCCCTTCCCACCGCCTCTATCAAAGGCGTTTGACAAAATTACGTCGGCCCCGTGTCCAGCAGAAGGAGCAGAAACCGACCTCAATCACCCATGACGATCATGGCCGTATAGGTCGCCTCGGCATGCAGATTGCCATCGACCCAGGCCTCGCCCTTGAACTTCCACACGTTGCGGCGGTTCTGGATTTTCTGAACCTTGATTTGGATCTGATCGCCGGGAACGATGGGACGGCGGAACTTCGCCTCCTCAATACCCATAAAATACACGAGACGGCCCTCCGCCTCCTGTCCCAGGGTTTGCATGACGAGGATGGCCGAGGTCTGGGCCATGGCTTCCACGATCATGACGCCGGGGAACACCGGCTTCTGCGGGAAATGGCCCGTGAACTGCGGCTCATTCATCGTCACATTCTTGATGCCGGTGCAGCTTTCACCGGGGACGATATCCTTGACCTTGTCCACCAGAAGCATCGGATACCGGTGCGGGATCAGTTCCATGATCCGGTTGATATCCAGCTCGGTCACCGCGACCTTATTCGTTTCCGTCGTGCTCATCGCCCCGTCCACTTTTCCCCTTCGCCAGCCGCGCCATCATGGCGACCTGGCGGAAATATTGCCTCTTGGGCTGCGCCGGCGTGCCGAACACCTCCGTCATCGGCGGTACATCCCGCATCACGCCGCTTTGTGCCGCAATGCGGGCGCCCGCCCCGATGGAAAGATGGCCGGCCACCCCTGCCTGCGCCGCCAGCACAGCATGATGATCGAACTTCGTGCTGCCCGAGATGCCGGACTGAGCCACAATGACGCAGCCGGCACCAAGCGTGACGTTGTGCCCGATCTGAACCAGATTATCAATCATCGTGCCCCTGCCGATGATCGTATCGGGGCCAGCACCACGGTCTATGGTGCTGTTGGCCCCAACCTCCACATCATCCTCGATGATAACCCGGCCCATCTGCGGCACCCGGACATGGCCGGTGACATCCATGGCAAAGCCAAAACCATCCTGACCGATACGGGCACCGGGATAGATCACCACCCGGTCGCCGATCAGGCAATGGGACAGCGAGGCGCAGGCGCCGATGACACTGTCGGCACCGATGCGGACATTGCGCCCGATTGCGGCATTGGCAGCGATACGCGTGCGCGGCCCGATCTCTGCCCCCGCCTCGATCACTGCGCCCGCAGCAACCTCAACATTCTCGGCCAGAACCGCCGTCGGATCGACATGCGCCGCCGGAGAGATCAGGCCACTGGATGCGGGGAACGGGTAGAAGGCCTGAGCACACAGCGCATAGCTGCGATAGGGCTTGGTCGATAGCAGCAGGGCCATACCCGCCGGCGCCTTGTCGGCCAGGGCGGGGTGCACCACGCAGGCCGCTGCCCGGCTGGTCTGAAACGCCGCCACATATTTGCGGTTATCCAAGAAGGATAACTGCCCTTCCCCGGCCTGATCCAGCGAGGCAACATCCGTCAGGACAAGGGCCGGATCGGCACCGGGCGCCACTGTCGCACCGGAACGGGCGGCAAGATCGGCCAGCGTGAAGGGGCCGGCACGGTCGAAGAAACGGGGATCGGCCATGGGGGTTTCCTTCCGGCGAAAATGGGGTCCATCCGGCCCTTATGTCGGCGGCGGAACGCTGACCGTCACCTGCGGCAGACGGGCATTGAGACGTTCCAGTACTTCCGACGTGATATCGGCAGCACCGCCGGCCTGATAGACGATGAATTGCCGGGAGATCACCAGCGTCGCACCGGCTTCCTTTGCGACCTCGGCGATCACCTGATCCAGCGTGTTGATCACGCTGTTACGGGCCTGGTTGAAGGCGATATCCAGGCGGCGGGTACGTTCCTGAAGCGCGCGTCCAGTGGCGGACACCTGCGTTTCGAATTCTGTTCGTTTCCGGTCGAACTCTTCAACCGCAACGGTTTGGCGCAGACGGGCGAGTTCCTGTTCCGCGACCCGCAGCCCTTCCTGCTGCTGCGCCACGTCACGCTGCAACTGTTCCTTCTGCACATCCAACTGCTGCTGGATGGTCCGCATGGCCGTGGCCTGTTGCAGGATGGTGGGAATATCCACCACGGCCACCTGGGCATAGGGCAGCCGCCGGGCAGGTTGCGACACCTGCGTCTGCGGCACCGCAACCTCCTGGCCATAAGACGCAGCCGGCCCGGCCACAAGGGCCAGGCCGGTGAGAAACAGGGCGATGGGGCGAAGCGCCAAGGCCCGACCCCCCGTCAGAACCGGGTACCGAAGCTGAACTTCAGCGTTTCGGTCTGGTCATACGGTTCCTTGGCAATCGGATAGGCCAGATCCAGGCGGATCGGACCAAAGGGCGACTTCCACGACACACCGACACCGGCCGACATGCGGACCTTGTTGCTGTCGCGGAAAACGTCGCCGACGCCAGGCGTTTCCTTGGCCGCCGTCAGAGTACCGGCATCATAGAAGGCATGCGCCTTCACGCCCAACTCGTCCGGCAGACCCAGCTTCGTGGTCAGCTCCAGGCTGGCGCGGCTGAAGATGGTGCCACCCAGCGCGTCGCTGTTTTCCGGATTGTTCGGATCGGGGACATTTCGGGGACCGATACCGCCGATCTCGAAGCCGCGCAGCGTATCACCACCGATAAAGAAGCGGTCATTGATGCGCAGGTCCTTGCCCATGCCCCAGATGTAACCCGCCTCGGTGGTCAGCCCCAGGACCACTTCCTCAAACGGCTCCCAATACTGGCCCGCCGTGATGCGGTTGCGCAGATAGCGGGTGTCACCGCCGACACCAGCGAATTCCACAGACCACAGGCCGTAGAAGCCACTGGTCGGCTCGATCTTGCTGTCACGCTCATCATAGAGCAGCTGGCTTTCCACCGACGAAGTGATGGTAGTGCCCAGCTGATCCTGCAGGAACAGGGACGAGCCGAAATAGATATTGTCGATCTTGTTCTGAACCAGCGAGTAGCTAATGCGCTGGCGCAGCTTTTCCGACAGCGGATAACCGGCGCGCAAGACGATACCGGTTGATTCCAGATCGTAGGAGATGGTGTCGCGATTGTCGCGAACCACGCGGAACAGGTCGACACCCGCCGCCAGATCACGGTCCAGGAAGTAAGGCTCGGTAAAGCCCAGATCCACCTCGAAGCTACGGCTCGACAGCAGGGTAGACAGGCGCAGGTCCTGGCCCTTGCCGAGCAGGTTGCGCTGGCGGATGGAGAAGTCCAGCAGCGCGCCGTCGGTGGACGAGTAACCGGCACCCAACTGAATTTCGCCGGTGGGCTGTTCTTCGACCTCGACCGTGATCACGGACTGATCGCGGCTGCTTCCCTCCGCCGTCTTAACCTCGACGCCGCTATCCAGGAAGTAACCCAGATCCTTGATACGCTGTTCGGAGCGCTTGACCTTGGAGACGCTGAACGGGTCGCCTTCAACCAGCAGCATTTCGCGGCGGATGACCTTGTCCAGCGTGTTGTAATTGCCTACAATGTCGACACGTTCAACAAAGACGCGCGGGCTTTCCTTCAGTTCAAAGACCAGATTGATGGTCTGATCTTCCTGATTGCGCTCCAGCAGCGGGTCGATGTCGATGAAGGCATACTGCAGATCGCCCAACCGGTTGGTCAGGGCGGTGATGCTCTCTTCGATCTTATCGCCATTGTACCATTCGCCGGAGTAAGCGTTGATGGCCTCATACAGCGGGGTCACATCGATGTCGGGAATTTCCGACTGAATCTCGATCTTGCCGAACTTGTAGCGCTTGCCCTCATCCACTGTCATGGTGATGAAGAATTCCTCACGGTCGGGCGTCAGTTCCGCGACCGAGGTCAGCACCTTGAAGTCGGCATAGCCGTTTCGCAGATAGAAGCGGCGGACCTGCTCCTGGTCATAGCGCAGACGCTCGGGATCATAATTGTCGTTGGATGACAGGAACCGCCACCAGCGCGACTCCTTTGTGATCATGATCTCGCGCAGTTCATCATCGTCGAACACGTTATTGTTCACGAAGTTGATGGCCTGCACGCCCGTCATCTGCCCTTCTTCGATTTCGAAGATCAGGTCGACGCGGTTCTGTTCCAACTGAACGATCTTCGGCTCGATGCGCGCGGCGAAGCGGCCCTTGCGGCGATAGAGTTCCTGGATACGCTCCACGTCGTTCTGCACGCGGGTGCGGGTATAGACGGTGCGGGGGCGCAACTGGACCTCGGGATTGATATCCTCGGTCTTGATGCGCTTGTTCCCTTCAAACGCGATGCGGTTGATGATGGGATTCTCCACCACCTGCACCAGCATCACGCCGCCTTCGCGCCGGATCGACACGTCCGCGAACAGGCCGGTCGCGAATAGCGACTTCAGCGACTGATCGATCTTGTCCGGATCGAAATTATCGCCGGGCCGTACCGTCAGGTACGACTGGACCGTGGCGCCTTCGATGCGCTGCGACCCCTCGACGCGGATTTCGCGAATGATGCCACCATCAAACGCCTCCTGGGCCATGGCGCCGGTCGACAGCGCGATGACGGATGTTGCGGTGCCGCCTAGCAGCAGGCACAGCGCGAACCTGGAAACCGAGACCAACTGTTCCCCCAAAAAGGCTAAGACAGGACACCCTTGACGAAATCGACGACGCGGAGCTGAACCAAGTCATTCCAGGTCGCGAAAACCATCAAGGTCAATACCAAAGCCAGACCGACCCGGAAACCATATTCCTGAGCCCTCTCGCCAAGCGGCCGTCCACGAACGGCCTCCACTGCGTAATACAGCAGATGTCCCCCGTCCAGCATCGGAATAGGGAACAGGTTGATCAGGCCCAGATTGATGGACAGCACAGCCACGAACCAGATCATGGTCACGAAGCCCGTTTGTGCCACTTGGCCCGACATCTGCGCGATGCGGATGGGCCCGCCCAGCTCATTCGTGCTGCGCATGCCCAACGCCATCTGCCAGACGGCGTCCAGCGTGCCTTCCGTCAACCGGACCGTCTCCTTGCCGGCTTCCCAGATGGCGGTCAGGGGCGTCTGGCGACGGTATTCGTCATTACCACGCATCACCCCCAGCCGGCCTATCGTGTGGATATTGCCGAACCGGTCTTCCATCTTTTCCGCACGCGGCGTGACGGTCAGCTCCAGGCGCTTGGGCTCTGCCCCTTCCGCCTCGACCCGCTCCACGACCATCGACACGGTGCGGCCCGGATTCATGACGATAACGCCCAGCACATCCTCAAACCGCGGCGTCTCGCGACCATCCATGGAGACGATGCGGTCGCCCGGCTTCATGCCGGCCTCCGCCGCCGCCCCCTCGGGTAGGATCTCGCGGACTACGGGAGGCGTGTAGGGCTGGCCATAGACCATGAACATGAAGGCCAGGGCCAGGATGGCGAACAGGAAGTTCGCCGCCGGCCCCGCCGCCACGATGGCCATGCGCTGACCCACCCGCTTGTGATGGAAGGACACGGCGCGTTGTGCCGGCGTCATCCGGTCAAGGCCGGTGCCGGGCGTGCTGGCGGCACCCGCATCGCCGAACATCTTCACATAGCCGCCCAGGGGGATCAGGCTGAACTTCCAGCGGGTCCCCAAACGGTCGGTACGTCCGATAATCTCCGGCCCGAAGCCGATGGAGAAGACCTCCACCCGCACGCCATTGCGGCGCGCCACCAGGAAATGTCCCATCTCGTGCACAAAGACCAGAATGGTCAGCACGACGAGGAACATCACCCCGTAATTCCAGATGAAGCCCAGGACTTCCATCAATGCGCCTCCAGGGGCCGCGTTCAGTTCGCGCGAGATAAAACCGCAATTTCGGCAAAGGCGTGGCGACGTGCTTCCGCATCCGCCGCTTCCACATCCGCCAGCGTGCCCAACGGGGCATGCGCCAGGGTGACCAGGCACTTTTCGACGACGCGCGGAATATCCAGAAAGCCCAGATTTCCAGCCAGGAAGGCGGCAACCGCCACCTCATTCGCCGCATTCAGGATTGTAGGGGCCGCCCCCCCGCTTTGCAAGGCGCGCCGCGCCAGCCCCAGTGCGGGGAATCGCACCGGGTCAGGCGACTCGAACGTCAGGCTGGCGGCTTTCACCAGATCCAGCCGGTCTCCCGGTGTGGCCACCCGGTCAGGCCAAGCCAGCGCCACCGCAATGGGCGTGCGCATGTCGGGCGTACCCAACTGCGCCAGTACCGAGCCATCGACATATTCGACCAAGGAATGGATCACCGATTGTGGATGAACGAGCACGTCGATGCAGCTTTCGGGCATCGCGAACAGATGGTGGGCCTCAATCAGCTCCAACCCCTTATTCATCATGCTGGCGCTATCGACGCTGATCTTGGCACCCATGGACCAGTTGGGATGGGCACAGGCCTGGGCCGGCGTCACGCCCTGCATGGCTTGCCTTGTCCAGGTGCGGAAGGGTCCGCCCGAGGCGGTCAGGATCAGCCGGGAGATCCGGTCGCGCTGTGCCTCATCAAACACCTGGAAGATGGCGCTATGTTCGCTGTCCACCGGCAGCAGGGTGGCACCACAGCGGCGCACCTCCGCCATCACCAGTTCGCCAGCACAGACCAGCACTTCCTTGTTGGCAAGCGCCACCGTGGCACCGCGCTGTACCGCAGCCAGGGTCGGGGCCAGGCCGGCGGCACCGACAATGGCCGCCATTACCCAGTCGGCGGCGGGACGGCTGGCAGCCTCCACTACGGCGGCAGGGCCGGCCGCCAGCTCAATGCCAGTGCCCCCCAGGGCTTCCTTCAGGTCAGCATAGGCGGACGCTTCGGCGACCACGGCCAGGGCGGGACGCAACAGACGTGCCTGTTCGGCCAGCTTGGCGACATTGCGGCCCGCGACCAAGGCCTCCGTCTGAAAGCGGTCAGGATAGGTTGCCAGCAGTTCGACGGTATTGGTGCCCACCGATCCGGTGCAGCCAAGCACGGTTACGCGGCGCGTCGTCACAGGCTTCACCAAAATCGCACCCATTCACCCGCCGTCATTTCGAACAACGCATAAAGCGGCGCCGCGAACAGCAGCCCGTCAATCCGGTCCAGGATACCACCATGACCAGGGATCAGGCTGGAACTGTCTTTCACATCGACCCGCCGCTTCATATAGCTCTCGAACAGGTCGCCCGCCTGCCCCGCCACGGCCAGCACTGCGCCAATGGCGGCATAGGCCAAGACGGCGGTGGCATGCACATGGTGCGGCACATCAGTCGCTGCTGGCGGCACCAGCCAGCCCGGCAGCCAATCCCCGCTCTGCGCTGCGCCGAACAGCCCGCCCAGGGTTGCTGACGCCACCATGCCGCCGATCAGGCCGGCCCAGGTCTTCTTGGGGCTGATGCGCGGCGCCAGCTTTGGCCCGCCGATGCTCTTGCCCGCCGCATAGGCACCAATGTCGGTGGCCCAGATGGACAGCATCAAAAACAGAAACAACGCCAGTCCATAGGGGCCGCTGTCCAGGCGCAGCCAGAGCATGGACAGGAAGGGCAGGCCGATATAGAGCGGCATAAAGGCGAAATGGCCGGGACGATGCCGGCCCGGCATGACCAGCCGGAAATATTCCCACGCCGACAGCACCGCCAGCACCAGCACCAGCACCTGGAACGGCAACCCGCCATACCAGACAGCCCCTAATACAGGGGGGGCTAGAATAAGGGCGGAGATCACGCGCTGCGTGAAGTTGGAGCGGGGTTTCTTGGGGGGGCGCTGGCTGTCGGTCACGATATCAACGGCTTCCCGCCGTGGCCCCGAAGCGCCGGTCGCGCTGATGGAATTCCTGGATGGCGGCCTCCAGATCGCGGCGCGTGAAATCCGGCCACAGCGTATCCAGAAAAACCATCTCCGCATAAGCCAGCTGCCACAGCAGGAAATTGCTGATGCGCTTTTCGCCACTTGTGCGGATCATCAGATCGGGGTCGGGAATGGTGCCGCCCGTGGTCAATTCGCGGGCAAAGGTGTCGGTGGTGATGTCACCGGGGGCTATCTCCCCCCGCTCTACCGCCTGTGCCAGCTTGCGCGCCGCATCGACCAGTTCCTGACGCCCGCCATAGGACAGGGCCAGCACCAAAGTCATGTCGGTGTTGTCCGCCGTCAGCGTCTCGGCGTTGCTGATCAGTGCCTGGATATCAGCCGACAGGCGGGAGCGATCGCCGATCACCCGAAGCTGGATGCCATTCTTATGCAGCTTAGCAATCTCCCCGCGCAGGTAGAAGCGCAGGAGCTGCATAAGGGTGGACACCTCGTCCTGTGGACGGCTCCAGTTTTCGGTCGAGAAGCTGTAGAGCGTCAGGTACCGCACGCCCAGTTCGCGGGCACCCTCAATGGCCTGACGGACGGCGTCCACGCCCTTCTTATGTCCGGCCGTGCGCGGCAGGCCCCGTGCCGTCGCCCAGCGTCCATTGCCATCCATGATGATGGCAATGTGCTTGGGCGGCGGCAGAAACGCGGATGTGTCGGGGCCCGGCATGGCAGCAGGTCCTTACCCTTGGGTACCGGGAAACGATCAGACCTGCAGGATTTCCTTTTCCTTGGTCGCCAGCGCCTCATCCACCTTCTTGATGTGGGCGTCGGTCACGCCCTGGACCTTGTCAGACCAAGTCTTCTGCTCGTCCTCGGACAGGGAACCGTCCTTCTGCAGCTTCTTCAGGGCATCCATGGCGTCGCGGCGCACATTGCGCACGGCCACCCGGGTCTGCTCCGCATACTTGGCGGCAACCTTGGACAGCTCCTTGCGGCGCTCGGAGTTCAGCTCCGGAATCGGCACGCGGATGGTGGAGCCTTCGGTCTGCGGGTTAAGGCCCAGACCGCTGTCGCGAATGGCCTTCTCCACCGACTTGACCGTGGAACGGTCGAACACCTGCACCGAAATCAGGCGCGGCTCCGGCACGGAGATGTTGGCCACCTGGTTCAGCGGAACCGTGGTGCCATAGGCCTCAACCGTCACCGGCTCCAGCAGGTTGGCGGAAGCGCGCCCGGTGCGCAGGCCCGCGAATTCCTTGCGGAGCTGCTCAAGCGCGCCGGCCATGCGACGCTCAATGTCCTTGATCAGTTCGGGAGCGGCCACCTTATGCCTCTTCGGTTATGATGGTGAATTTGCCTTGTCCGGCCATCACTTCGGCGAAACCGCCGTCCTTCTGGATGGAGAAGACAAGGATGGGAATCTTGTTCTCGCGGGCAAGCGAAATCGCAGACGCGTCCATGACCTGAAGGTCGCGCGACAGCACGTCCAGATAGGTCAGGCGGTCATAACGGATGGCATCCTTCACCTTCTTGGGATCGGCGCTGTAAACGCCATCCACCTTGGTGGCCTTTAGCATCGCATCGCAGCCCATTTCCGAGGCGCGGAGTGCGGCGGCCGTATCCGTAGTGAAGAAGGGATTGCCGGTGCCGGCGGCGAAAATCACCACCCGGCCCTTTTCCATATGACGCTCAGCCTTGCGGCGGATATAGGGCTCGCAGACGCTGTCCATCGGGATGGCCGACTGCACGCGGGTCTCCACGCCAGCCTTTTCAAGAGCGTTCTGCACAGCGAGCGCGTTCATGACGGTGGCCAGCATGCCCATATAGTCGGCGGTCGCACGTTCCATGCCGGACGCAGCGCCGGAAATGCCACGGAAGATGTTGCCGCCACCGATGACGGCGCAGACTTCGATCCCCATGTCGATCACGGACTTGATCTCCGTGGCCATGCGGCTGACCACGTTGGGATCGATCCCGTACTCCCTTTCCCCCATAAGGGCTTCGCCTGAAAGCTTCAGAAGAACGCGCTTGTAACGGGCTTCGGGCACGGGTTTGTCCTTTCGGTTGGAAATCCGGTCTCGCAACAGATCATATCGGGGCCGGCGAACCGGCCCCGACAGAATAACGCTCCAGAGCCGGCACAAGGTCCGGCCCCGAACCGCCTTAGCCGGCCATCTTGGCCACTTCGGCGGCGAAGTCGGACTGTTCCTTCTCGATGCCTTCGCCCAGCTGGAAGCGGACGAAGCCGGTCAGGGTAACCGGGGCGCCGATGGTCTTGGCGGCGTTTTCCACGACCTTGCGGATCTTGGTTTCGCCGTCGATGACGTACAGCTGCTCCAGCAGGACCACTTCTTCATAATACTTGCGGACGCGGCCTTCGACCATCTTCTCGATGATGTTCTCGGGCTTGCCGGAAGCGCGGGCCTGTTCGATCAAAACGGCGCGCTCACGCTCCAGGTTGGCGGTCGACACGTCAGCGATGTCCAGGGCTTCCGGACGGGCCGCGGCGACATGCATGGCGATCTGCTTGCCCAGATCGGCCAGAGCGGCCTTGTCACCGGTCGACTCCAGAGCCACCAGCACGCCGATCTTGCCCAGGCCCGGGACCAGGGCAGAGTGGACATAGGACGACACCACGCCATCGGTGACCGACAGCTTGGCGACGCGGCGCAGGTTCATGTTCTCGCCGATGGTGGCGACCAGGTTCGGCAGTTCGTCGGCGACGGTGCGACCGGTACCCGGATAGGCGGCGGCCTTCAGGCTGTCCAGCGAACCGTCGGTGTCCAGCGCCAGCTTGGTGACGGTGGCAACGGCGGCCTGGAAGGCGTCGTTACGGGCAACGAAGTCGGTCTCGGCGTTCAGCTCGACAGCGGCGCCGGACAGGCCATTGGCGGCAACGCCAACCAGACCTTCGGCGGCAACGCGGCCGGCCTTCTTGGCGGCGGCGGCGAGGCCCTTCTTGCGCAGCCAGTCGATGGCGGCTTCCACGTCGCCATTCGCCTCGGTCAGCGCCTTCTTGCAGTCCATCATGCCGGCGCCGGACTTCTCACGGAGGTCCTTCACCAGGGCAGCGGTGATCTCGGCCATTTTCGCCTCTCTCAAATCGTCGGGGTGTGACGGGATATCTTTTACCACAGGGTCATGGCGGTTTCGCGCCAAGCCCGGACAGCACAACGGCCGGACAGCACCCGAAGCGGATGCGGCCCGGCCGTCGCACCTTAAACTCAGGCCTCGACGGCCTCTTCGGCGGGCAGAGCCTCAGCCGGGGCGACTTCCTGGGCGCCGACATCGATGCCGGCAGCCGACATCTCAGCCTGCAGACCATCCAGAACGGCGCCGCTCAGCAGCTCGCAATAGGTCTCGATGGCGCGCAGGGCGTCGTCGTTACCCGGAACCGGGAAGGTGATGCCGTCGGGGGAGCTGTTGCTGTCCAGGATGGCCACAACCGGGATACCCAGCTTGTTAGCTTCCTGAATGGCCAGGCTTTCCTTGTTGGTGTCGATGATCACCAGCAGGTCGGGCAGGCCGCCCATGTCACGGATACCGCCCAGCGCGCGCTCCAGCTTATCGCGGTCGCGCGTCATGTTCAGCAGCTCCTTCTTGGTGCGGCCGGAGCCCTCACCATGAGCCAGCGCCTCGTCCATTTCCTTCAGACGACGGATCGACTGGGAGATGGTCTTCCAGTTGGTCAGCATGCCGCCGAGCCAGCGGTGGTTGACATAGTACTGGCCGCAACGCTTGGCGGAAGCAGCAACCTGCTCCTGCGCGGCGCGCTTGGTGCCGACGAACAGGACGCGGCCGCCACCAGCGACAACGTCACGCACGGCCTGCATGGCGCGGTGCAGCAGCGGAACGGTCTGTTCCAGGTCGATGATGTGCACGCCGTTGCGGGCGCCGAAGAGGTACGTGGCCATCTTCGGGTTCCAACGACGGGTGTGGTGACCGAAGTGGACGCCAGCTTCCAGCAGCTGACGCATGGTAAAAGTCGGCATAGCCATGGAAAACTTCCTTTTCCGGTTTGGCCTCCGTGAGCAATGTCCATTGGGCACCATGCCCGCCGAACACCGGATCGATGGGAAGGCCCCGCCCGGACAACCTGCGTCCGGATAAAAGCCAACACACCGCAAGCCCACGTGTGGGATTAACGACGGGCGGTGGAATAGCGCAGGCGGGGCTACAATGCAACCCCACCCGGCCGCGTTTTGCGCACGCCCTCCCCCTTCATCTCCGCATGGCGGGGGCGTATCAAGCCTCAACCCGCATTTTTCAGGGCCTTCAGGGCGGCTTGGGCTTCCTTATGCTTGGGCTCCAGTTCCAGGGCGCGCTTGTAGGCTTTCTCCGCCGTCACCTTATCCCCCATCGCCTGATAGATCATGCCCAGACGCCAATGGGCAGGCGCGCGGTAGTTGGTGCCGCCGATCCAGGCCGAACCCGACAGGAAGCGCAGCAGCGAGTCGCGGCCCGCCTCCAGGTTCCGGTTCTCCAACGCCGAGGCGCGGCCCCGATGATATAGGGTGAACGGGTCAGCGGGGTCGAACGACGACGCCTTGTCCAGCGCCGCAAAGGCAGCATCACTTTCACCCAAGCGCACAAGGCCGACCGCGACGCCGGCCAGTTCGGAGGCATCGGTCAACTTCGCCGTGGCTTCCTTCAGCAGCGTCTTTGCCGAGGCTTCATTCTCGTCACTCAACGCCTGAGTCGCGCGCAGCAGCGCATACTGCGCCTCATCCAGCGGCTGGATAGCCTTTATCGCCTCTTCCGCCTTTACCTTGTCGCCCCCCACAATGGACGGCGCAACAAGGTGATACTGCGCGATGCACTTGATGGCAGGAACGCTGCGCGGATCGCGCGCCCTCTCCCCCTCGCACAGGGTCAGAAGGTCGGCGGCGGCGGACTTCTTGGCGAACAGCGAGGCATCGGTGATACGGCGGGTGGCCAGCACCATTCGCGCCTCCAGCACCCGCCTGTCGTCCGGCACCTCCGCCGCCAGCCGGGCCCCCAGGGGCAGGCCTGCCTCGACATCGCCAAAGCGCTGATAGACCAGCAGCAAATCCCGGGCAGCGTCACGGTCAGCCGGATTGGTGGCCAGCCGCGCCTTTAACGGGGCTTCGGCCGCATCCTTGCGGTCAACCGGCTCGACCAGGGTGGCATAGTCAGCCGGTAAGGTCTGGGCACCACCGGCACCGGTCAGACACAGCAGGGTCAAGGCGGCAACGGACAGGGAGAGGCGCATGGGCTCATCCAGAAGGGTTAAGAAGACTTAACCTTTTGGCGCCATGCTGTGGCGGAATGGTGGCGCGATGGGGCCATTATCACGATCCTTGGTGGTGCAGGTCCGCCATGCCTTGGCAAGCGCCCGGCGGGTGGCTATGGTCCGCCGCGCGCGGCCCAGACCACGCTCCCGGCATGCCAAGCACCATAAGAATGACCGTCACAGCCCGACCGACCGATGCCTCGCCCGACCTGCTGACGGGTTTCTTGCGCCAGCTATCGCCGGGCCGCGACCCGTCGCCGCCGCTTTGGCTGGAGGCTGACGGATTGCCCGACGTGCCGCGCCGGCTGCTTGTGCATGATCATGGCATGACGGCCACGCTGGAGGCTTTCTGGGGCGAGCAGATGCGGCTGTCCGTGCTCCATACCGAAGAGACGGGCAACCTGCTGCGCCGGCACGTGCTGCTGTCGGGTGCCGAAAGCGGCACGCCTGCCGAGCTGGGTTTGATCGAAATCCGGCTGGATGCCCTGCCCGCCGGCGCCCTGTTCGCGGTACGCCAGCGACGCATTCCGTTCGGCGCCATACTGTCGGCCTGCGGCGTTTCCTTCCGCAGCCAGCCTGCAGGTTTCCTGCGTCTGGTCGCCACGGATGAGCTGGCCCGTCTGCTGCGCCTGACGCCCGGCAGCGCCGTCCATGGCCGTGCCACCACGCTTTACGCCCAGAATGACGGACGCGTGCTGGCAACAGCCGTGGAACTGTTGAGCGGGCATCAGCCCGCTTGAAGGCCGCTCAGCGCCGCAGCACCACAGCCGCCGACGCCACGCCGAAACCCAACGCGATCAGCACCACCGCAAAGCATATCCACAGGACGGCTCGCACTTCCCCCAGCGAGGCCGTCACATAAGCCTGATACTGCGTGATGATTGGGTCGTTGGTGCGGGCCGCGGGGATTTCATTGGCCAGGACCTTTTCCTGCTGCACGCGCCAGTTGGCATCGATCCCTTCCCGCGCCTGCACCGACTGCGCCACAGCCTGCACCCCATCGGCCAGTGCTGCGTGGGTTTCGCGAATACGCCTGGCCTTCTCCGGGTCAACAGGGTCAAGGGCGGTGCCCAGCCGGTCCGCCAGTTGACGGAACTCCGGCACACGGGCCTCCAGCCGCGCGCCCGTCTTCTCCCGCGTTCCTTCGTCAAAGATCAGCAGCAGCACATCGCGCTGCAGGGCGCGGCTGGCGGACCGCAGTTCGGTCGCGGCGGACAGCACTTCCTGTGCATGGTCCAGCCCCCGCAGGGTAGGCCGGACCAGCAGCAGGCCCACGACCACCAGGGCCACCAGCACAGGCACCAGCCCCGCCGCGAAAGCCGGCAGCAACCGCCCGCGCGGTGTTTCAAGATCCCAGATGGCCTTGGTCATCAACTCAACTCCTAAATTTCAAACTTGATTTCAACCGATCCAGCCGCCATCGGCCGCCGTGAAGACACGTCCTTCGGCCAGCCCCCAACCCAGGAGATGGACCAGCGGGTTGACGCCCGCCGCCGCGATATCCGTGTGGCGTTCCAGATAGGCGCTGACATCAAAGGCCGCCGACGGGTCCCGCCCCTCGCGCCAGCCATAGGTCATGAAATGATCCATGGCAGTCATGCCGCCCGCCGCGACCACGGCCGCGACATCGGGATTCTGCTTCAGATACCAGTTGGTATCGAACAGGGCCGTGGTGCTGCGCCCTTCCTTCTGGCCGTAATACTGATAATGCTGCCAACCGCTGGCGAAGACGCCCGCCGTCACCGCCGCCGCCACATCGGGATTGACGGCCAGATAGCCCTGTTCGCTGAAGCCCAGCGGCAGATTGGCGGAGACCGCCTGTTCCATTACCGTCAGCAGCAGGACGCGGTCGGACAGGTACAGGAATTCAACATTGGCCAGTTCGCTGACCACTGGATCGCCCCAGGCCTTCACGCCCATCGCCACGGAGCCATTGACCATGCGCGCCAGATACAGTTGATCCAGGGTCGTGTTCAGACCAACCGCATCCACGCCCGTCCCGCCATCCAGTAGGTCCGGGCCACCGCCACCGACCAACCGGTCATCACCGGCCCCGCCGCGTAGCGTGTCGCCATAGGCAGAGCCGACCAGCAAGTCGTTGCCAGAGGTGCCCGCCGGAATGTCGGTGGTGCGATATCCGATACCCCAGCCCGTGGATATGAAACGGGACAGGTCATAGTTACCGGTCAGGGTGACGGAAGCATCAAAGCCGGCCTTGCTGTCCAGCCCCACATAGACGCGCACGCCGCCGGCAACCGCCTGCACATGCACCTGACCATCCAGAAGACCAGTGCCGTTGCCCTGCGCGATGGCGCCGATGGCTTTTACCGCCAGATACGGGCTGCCCGTGGGATAGGTCAGGAAGGTCAGCAGATCGCCCATGGCGAAATCGGTGACCGTATCCACGGTGTCGAACTCCTGTGCATGGAATTCAAACACGTCCTGGCCAGCACCACCCGTCAGGATGTCGGCGCCCTTGCCCCCCATCAGGGTGTCGTTGCCGCCGCCGCCGCTCAGCGTATCGGCGCCATCTCCCCCGAACATCACCTCCTGCCGCCAGGAGCCGGTGACATGGTCACCAAAGGCCGAACCCTCAACCCAGGCCCGCTCGATCGAGCGCAGGATATCGGTTCCCTGATCGCTGGTCAGGGTCGTGTCACCGATGACCACCGGTGCGGCGGCAATCGTCGTCGCCTGAATGCGGTGATAGAGGATGTCGTCGCCATCGCCGCCATCCAGCGTGTCGTCACCGGCACCGCCTTCCAGCACATCGTCGCCGATCCCGCCCGACAGGAAGTCGGCACCCGGCCCGCCATGCAGTTCATCGATGCCGGCGCTGCCCAGCACACTGTCATCACCGGCATCGGCATTGATGATGTCATCGCCGGCCCCGCCGTCGATCGTGTCATTGCCGGTAGTGCCGTTCAGGTTGTCGTTGAAGTTGCCGCCATTGATGACGGAGCCGGCCGCAGCCGCCGCGAACACGCTCATCGCAATCCACCCGTGCCCGGAACGGTGAGACGTCCCGGGTATTGCACCCCTGCGCGGGCACCGTAGGAAACACGGGATGGAATGGCAAGCTCGTTAACCGAGCAGTGAAAGATCGGCGACTGTAGCGATCCGCCCCTCCGCCTGTCCCCAGCCAAGGAAATGCAGCAACGGGTTCATACCTGCCGCCGCGACATCAGTGTTGCGGTCCAGATAGGCGCTGGTATCGAAATAGGCGGACGGGTCCCGCCCTTCCCGCCAGCCGTAGAGCATGTAATGATCGACGGCGCTGGCCACCTTGCCCTGGGCAATGCCCGCAGCGACGTCGGAATTGCGGGCCAGATACCAGGTGGCATCGAAGAAGGCGTTTGGGTTGCGCCCTTCCGCAGCACCGAAGCGGGCATAATGCTCATAGCCATTGGCATATTCGCCGCGTGACACCGAAAGCGCGATATCGGGATTGGCGGCAAGATAGGCCGCCTCATCGAACCCAAGGCGCAGCAGCGACTGGCTGGGATAGGCCGCACGCCCCTCCGCCCTTCCATAGGCGAGGTAATGGTCGTAACCGCTGTCGAACCAGCCCTTGGCAACCGCGTCGCGAATGTCGGGGTTGGCGGCAAGATAGGCGGATTCGCTATAGGCCTTGCCCTGATTGTCCGACAGGAGATTGGGCTGACGCCCCTCTGCCTGACCATATCGGGCGTAATGATCGGCACCGCTGCTGATCCAGCCGGCGGCCACAGCCTCTGCAATGTCAGGATTGTTGGACAGGTACCAGGCCTCATCCACACGGGTCGAACCAACAGACGAAAGTAATTGCGGTTCGGCCAGTTGCACCACCCGGTCGGACAGGATCAGAAGTTCGACATCGTAAAGCGTGTCCACACCCCCGCCAGTTGCGCGGCTGTCGACGATCTGGAAGGCGCCGTTGCCATGGTTCTGGATGGAAATATCGGCAAAGCTGGCCCCCATCACAACGGCCTGGACACCGGCGCTCCCCTGGTAAAGATCATTGCCGGCCCCACCGCCCCGCATCACGGTGGTGCCGGTAAAATAATCCGCATTGGCGGTACCGCTGTTGGTGGAATAGCCGCTGAGTTGCAGGATGTGCGGCATCTGAAAGTCGGTCCGCGCCAACCGGGCGCCGGTGCCCAAGCCCGCAAGGTCGACTGTGTAATCGGCGCCGGCGATATTATCCGCGCCGACATGCAGCCGCACCAGACCATTGCCCAGGTCCTGGTAACGCACGGCACCCAGGCCAAGCCCGTCTCCGCTGCCCGCGGCGTAGGAGGTAACGGCCAGGGTCCCGGCTCCGTCGGCACGCAGCAGCGACAGACGGTCATTCACCGTGAAATCCATGACCAGATTGGTAGAGCCCATCCCCCCTACCATGAACTGATCACTTCCGACCCCACCCCAGAGGGTGTTGCTGCCGGTACCGCCCGCGATGACGTCATCGCCGCCGCCCCCACGGATGACATCGTCCCCTGCCCCACCCGACAGGGTTTCGCGCCGGCTGCTGCCGGTGATGGTATCGTTGAAGGCACTGCCGGTGATGTTGATCCGGTCGATGGAGATCAGCCAATCGACTTCCTGCGTGCCGGCCCGGACATTCAGGGTATCAACCGCGATGGAGAGACCCGCCGTGGCATCGGCATAACTGAAAACCGCCAGATCGTCGCCGGCACCGCCATTCAGCAGATCATTGCCCTTGCCCCCCGTCAGCGTGTCCTCGCCAGCACCGCCATAAAGGCTGTCGGCACCATCACCGCCATAGAGTTCGTCAGCCAGATTACCGCCCGTCAGGTGATCGGCCCCCGGACCGCCCCAAAGGCGGTTAACGGCCCCCGCCTCCCCCCCGATCCGGTCATTACCGGTGGTGGCATAGGCATAGCGGTAGATGGCATCGCCGATGACAATCCGCTCAACGCCTGTGGTGGTGATCAACCGGTCGGGCTGGCCGAAAACCTGGATATCGACACCAAGCAGAAGGCCCGACGCATCGACATGCGCATTCAGGGCAAAGCCGCTGGCTGGCAGTTCCAGCGTGTCTAGTCCCGTCCCACCATCCACGGTGTCGTTGCCATGATCGCCGGGGCGCAGCACATCATCGCCGGCCCCGCCTTGCAACAGGTCATCGCCCTGCAACCCGATCAGCGTGTCATTGCCGTCCGATCCGAACAGCGTGTCCCGGTTGCCGGTTCCCGTCAGGACATCATTTCCAGCACCACCCTGCTGATTAGTCCCCGGCAGATAGACCAGCCTGCCCGTCTGTGCCGACACGGCAAAGGCGTAGGGCTCGTAATCGCCCTGAAGGCTGACGCTATATTCAGCGCCATTGATGTTGTCGGCACCCAGGAACAGACGCGTCAGGCTGCTGCTGACCCGATCAACCTGTAACTCCCCATCTGCAATGCGGAACCCGCCCCCGCTCTGGCTGACCAGACGGATAGGGTATGGGAAAGCCAGACTGTCGTCATAGCCGAAATCAGTGATGAGATTGGTGGCGCCAGGACTGGACCGGGCCGCCAGAAAAATATCGGCACCAGCACCGCCGGTCACGGTGCCGTCGCCTGTGGCAAAGGTCAGGTAGGAGTCAGCACCATCGGCCACTGCCGTCAGCGTCACACCGGATACAGCCGTCGCGTCGTAACCGGAGACGAGAAGCCCGGCAGGCGTCGCCTGCACAACCCCATCCAGCGTCACCTGCGGAACACCCGCGTTCATGGTGATGCGCAACTGGCCCGTAGCGCTACCGGTCAGGACCAGAATGGGCGCCTGCCCCGGATTACCGCTGTCCCGGGTGGTAAAGTTGATGGCCACGGTCCCGCTCCCTGCGCTGACGGATGTTCACCAACTTTATAACTATCAACAAACTGAATTCCTATCACGACATAGGAGGTACGACCTTTGGCCGCCCAGCGTGCAAAAAACAGGGTGGCTGCGCCGTTTCGCACCTATCCAAGCCACCCTGCATCGGCCGCAGTGATGATCCGCCCCTCTGCCTGACCCCAGGCGATGTAATGAACCAGCGGGTTCATGCCAGCGGCCTTTACATCGCTGTAACGATCCAGATAGGCGCTGGTATCGAAGGCCGAGGACGGATCGCGCCCTTCCCGCCAGCCATAGGCCATGAAATGGCTCAGCGCTGTCATCGTCCCTTGCGAAACCGCTGCCGCGACATCGGGGTTGCGCGCCAGATACCAGTCGATATCGAACAGGCTGCTGGTGGTCCGCACCTCGGCATAGCCGTAGCCCTGGAAATGAGCCCAACCTGTCGCGAAACGGCCATCGGCAACGGCGGCGGCAACGTCGGGATTGGCGGCCAGATACTGCGCTTCGTTGAAGCCCAGGGGCAGGCTGGGGCTGGGGGCCTCCCCGCCCGTCGGGGTCAGCAGGACCACGCGGTCCGACAGGTACAGCAGTTCGACATTGGTCAGCCGGTCGGTGACGGTCAGACCATTCTCTTGGGTGCTGACCAGGGTGCTGCCATCCGCCTGCCGCGTGATGGTGACATTGGCGAAGCTGGCCTTCAGCCCTGCCGCATCCACGCCGGTGCCGCCGTCCAGGCGGTCTGACCCGGCACCGCCCACCAGACTATCCTCCCCGGCACCGCCGGACAGGGTATCGTCGAAAAGACCGCCGCGCAGCACGTCATCATTGGCCGTGCCATTCACGGTCCGCGCAGTGATCAGTCGCATCTGGCCGCTAGCCGATGCTTCAAAGTCAGCAAGGGTGAAGGTACCAGACAGATCGACCGCCATGTCGAAACCCGCCGTGGCATCCTGGCCGACATACACGCGGACCCCGCCCGTGATGGCTTGTACATGTGCCTGCCCCGCCAGAAGCCCCGACCCGCTGCCGACCGCAACACTGGTGATGGGCATCATAACGGTCTGGCCGCCGACGTTGTTGTGGAAGACCAGGACATCATCGGTACCGAAATCGGTGATCAGGTCGTACCCACCTGTGTCCGGTCCATAGAACCAGAACTGGTCCTGCCCCGCTCCCCCGGTCAACCGGTCCAGATTGCCGCCACCGATAATGGTATCGTTGCCGCCGCCGCCATTGATCGTATCAGCCCCGGTGGACCCGTCCAGACGCTCGGGACGGTCGCTGCCGGTGATGACATCGCTGAACCGGGTGCCGGTCAGGTTCACCTGCTCAATGCTGGTCAGGGTATCGACCTCTCCACCCGTGACCGTGATCCGGTCGGTGGTGACGGTAATGGTCAGACCGTTATTGACGGTCGAAAGGTGGTCGAAAACCACCACATCGTTACCCGCCCCGCCATCCAGTGTATCATTGCCGGCCCCACCATTCAGCGTATCGTCATCCGCCGTACCGGTCAGACGGTCGGCATTGGCAGTACCCGTGAAGGTCCGGCCCGGTGCCGCCTGGGGATTGAGGGTCGTCATGATCAAAGCTCCTGAACTTCGATAACACCGGGGATGGACTTGAACGCCCCCCGGCTGGCGGCATTGATAGAAACGGCACCCGGAATGGCGATTTCCACTTCGCGGAGCGCGTCCAACTCCACGGCAAGCGTCACCTTGCCCCGGCCCGGCGGCAGGCGGCCAATGGTGGTCTTAATGGCCGAAACGGCATTCACGTCATCCAGCAGGATACGCAGGCCGGCGGCACTTTTCGCGACCTCATCCTCCAACGACAGCACACCGTGGCAGGTCAGTCGCATTTCCTCGCCATTTTTCTGTGCGTCGACCGACAACAACACGGCGCGGCCCGCCTCCAGCATCTCCCGGCTCTGCGCCAGGGTTTCGGCGAACAGCGTCACCTCGTAAACGCCGGACGCGTCAGACAGCGTTACGAAGGCAAAACGGTTCCCGCTTTTGGCTGTTCGTTCCTGTTTGGCAACAACAATACCGGCCAGTTTGAAACGGGTGGATTTCGCGTCCCGCATCAGACGCGGCAATTCGCTGAACTTCACCACCTTCATGCGGTTCATGGCGGGGCCGAAACTGTCTAGCGGGTGGGCCGACAGGTAGAAGCCAATGGCCTCAAACTCATGCCGCAGCCGTTCCAGCGGGTCCCAGTCCGGCACCTTGGGCAGGTCCGGGGCCTTCATGGCCTCCGACCCGCCAAACAGACTGGCCATGCCGCTTTCACGCTGCTGCGCCTCGGCCTGAGCGTAGCGGACCACCGTTTCCAGGCCTGCAAAAAGCTGCTGACGGTTGCGGTTCAAACTGTCAAAGGCGCCAGCGCAAACCAGTTTTTCCAGCATCCGCTTATTCAGGGCCGAACTGTCCACGCGCCTAGCGAAATCGAAAATGTCCTTGAAGGGGCCGTTGGTTGCCCGCTCCCGCACTACCATTTCCATGGCCTGCTGGCCCACGCCCTTCACGGCGGCCAGGGCATAGCGCACAGCCCGGCTGCCATCGGCCAGCTTTTCCACGCGAAAACGCGGCTCCGACGCGTTGACATCCGGCGGCAGCAGCCGGATGCCCAACCGCACCAGTTCCTGGCGGAACTGGTTCAACTTGTCGGTATTGCCCATATCATAGGTCATGGTGGCGGCCATGAACTCGACCGGGTAATTGGCCTTCATGAAGGCTGTCTGATAGGCGACCAGAGCATAGGCGGCGGCATGCGACTTGTTGAAGCCGTAGCCCGCGAACTTGTTCACCTGATCAAAGATCAGGCCCGACTGTTCCTCCGGCACGGCCAGCTTCTCTGCCGAACCAGCGATGAACTTGGCCCGCTCCTTCTCCATCTCCTCCTTGATCTTTTTACCCATGGCACGGCGCAGAAGGTCAGCGCCACCCAGTGAGTAACCGGCCAGGACCTGGGCGATCTGCATCACCTGTTCCTGATACACCATGATGCCAAAGGTTTCCTCCAGGATCGGCTGGAGGGCCGGGTGCATGTAGTCTGGCTCTTCCTGCTTGAACTTCACCTTGATGTATTTGGGGATATTGTCCATAGGGCCGGGTCGGTACAGCGACACCAGCGCGATGATGTCCTCGATCCGGTTGGGCTTCATGCGGCGCAGAACGTCGCGCATGCCCGAACTTTCCAGCTGAAAGATACCGGCACTCTCTGCCCGGCCCAGGATCGAATAGGATTTCGCATCCTCCATATCCAGGTCCAGCAGGTCCAGTTCCGGTCCCAGATCACGGACATGGTCGACCGCGGTCTTCAGAACCGTCAGCGTTTTCAGACCGAGGAAGTCGAACTTCACCAGACCGGCCAGTTCCACATATTTCATGTTGAACTGCGTGACCGGCATATCGGAACGCGGATCGCGGTACATAGGCACCAGCTGATCCAGCGGCCGGTCACCGATCACGACGCCGGCGGCGTGGGTGGAGGCGTGGCGATACAGCCCCTCCAGACGCAGCGCGATGGTCAGCAGACGGTCAACCGTCTCGTCTCCCCGCTTCATCTCCTGCAACTGTGGTTCGCCGTCTAGCGCCTGCTGCAAGGTGACGGGATTGGCCGGGTTATTGGGGATCAGTTTGCAGATACGGTCCACCTGACCATAGGGCATCTGCAAGGTGCGGCCCACGTCGCGCACGACCGCGCGGGCCTGCAATTTACCAAAGGTGATGATCTGCCCGACCTTGTCGTACCCGTATTTCTGCTGCACGTACTTGATCACCTCTTCACGGCGATCCTGGCAGAAATCGATATCGAAGTCGGGCATCGAAACGCGTTCCGGGTTCAGGAAGCGTTCGAACAGCAGGCCATAACGGATGGGATCAAGGTCGGTAATCAGCAGCGACCAGGCGACCAGGCTGCCTGCCCCCGACCCACGGCCCGGGCCTACGGGAATGCCATTATCCTTGGCCCATTTGATGAAGTCCGACACGATCAGGAAGTAGCCGGGGAACTTCATCTTGATGATGGTTTCCAGCTCGAAATCAAGGCGCGCCCGGTATTCCTTCTCGATCTTGTCCTTCTCGTCGGCCGCCATGCCACTGGTGAACACATACTTGTTCAGGCGGTAGGTCAGGCCATCATGGGCCTGGGCGCGCAGCTCATCCGGTTCCTCCCGCCCGTTGGCGCTGGCAAAAGGCGGCAGGATGGGGTTGACCTTGCGCGGCATGTAGGCGCAACGCTTGGCAATGACCACCGTATTATCGACCGCTTCCGGGATATCGGCGAACAGGTCGCGCATCTCCTGCGGTGACTTGAAATAATGGTGCGGGGAAACGCGGCGGCGATCCTCCTGCATCACGTAGGCGCCGTCGGCGATGCACAGAAGCACGTCGTGCGCCTCATACATGGAGGCGTCGGCATAATAGGCGTCGTTGGTGGCGACCAGCGGGATGTCGTGGGCATAGGCCAGATCAATCAGGTCGGCCTCAACCTTATCCTCAGCCTGGGCCAGCGGCCCCTCGACATGGCGCATCAACTCAATATAGAGCCGGCCCGGAAACAGGGTCTTCAGCCGTTCCATCAGATCCAGCGCATGCGGCTTCTGCCCGTCCAGCAGCAACCGGTTCAAGCCGCCGCCCACCCCGCCCGTCAGGCAGATCAGCCCGTCGGTCAGCCCCTCCATCTTCTCCAGCGATACCTGCGGCAGCAGGCCCGTCTCCGTCTCCATGAAGGCGACGGAAACCAGCCGCATCAGGTTGCGGTATCCCTGCTCGCTCTGCACCAGCAGGACCAGTTGATCGGCACCGGGGCCCAGGACACGGCCTGCCACCTTCTTCTGCGGCCCGAACGGCGTGATCCACATCTGGCAGCCGATGATAGGCTGAATGCCATCGTCCGACGCCGCCATGGCAAATTCCAGGGCGCCAAACAGGTTGCCTGTATCCGTAACACCCACGGCCGGATAGCCGTGCTTTTTGCACAGCTTCACCAGTTCCTTGGTCTTGATCGCCCCTTCGGCCAGCGAATAGGCGGAATGGACACGCAGGTGGATAAAACCGGGATCGGCGGACATGGGGTGGCAGGCTTCCGGCGGCGGGACAGGTGCTCGACCTTAGCGCGGATGGGTCGCGAATGGCGAGCCTGTCGGCGTTCATTACCTGTGATGTAATCGACAGGCCCCATAGCGCATGGGAAAAGGGCGTTGTCACGACCGCACAGGTGCCCCATGTCCAGCCCCGCCCGCCAGCCCGCACCCCGTCGCCGTATCAACAATGCCGAGGCTTTCGGCCCGCTGCTGAAGCGCTGGCGCGCCTCGCGGGGGTTGAGCCAACTGGATCTGGCGCTGAGTTGTAATACCAGCCAGCGGCATCTGTCCTTCCTGGAATCGGGGCGGTCGCGACCCTCACGCGGGATGGTGCTGCAACTGGCCACAGCCCTGTCCGTGCCGCTGCGTCACCAGAACGCGTTGATGCTGGCCGCCGGCTTCGCTCCCGCCTGGGACAGTTCACCCCTGGACGCCCCGGAAATGGCCCCGGTGAAGGCCGCCATCACCCATATGCTGGAAACGCAGTCACCCTTTCCTGCCGTCGTCGTGGACCGGCACTATAACCTGATCCAGGCCAATGCCGGGGCACAGCGCCTTCTGGGCTTCCTGGCCGGTCCCGCCATCGCCCAGATGCCCAACCCCAATCTTGTCCGCCTGCTGCTGTCGCCGGACATGCGGGGCATGGTGGAAAACTGGGCGGAGGTCGCGGCCTGGATGGTCCGCCGCATCAAGGCAGAAGCCCTGCTTGAGGATCCGGTGCAGGCCGTAGGCGCAGACCCGTTCGCCGATCTGCTGGCCGACCCCGACCTGGCCGCGCTGGGCGCGCCATTTGGGGACGGGCTGCCGGATGCGCCGACCCTTTACACCCGCTTCCACAAGGATGGGGTGCGCCTGTCGCTGTTCTCCATCATCGCCATGGTGGGCACGCCGCTGGATGCGGGGCTGCAGAACCTTCGGGTGGAGCTGTTCTATCCGGCGGATGCGGCAACCCGAGAATGGTTCTCCCGCCCCTGAAACACCTACTTCTGGCACCGCCCTTGCTTCTTCTCCGTTGAACCGGGATGGGGCCGGGGCTTTTTGCATTCCGCAAAGCCACCTGCATCTATCCCTCTTGTACATTGCATGAGGCGTGCTTTTCATGTCACAGTGCCAGCGAATCGGGCAAAAATTGCCCAGTTGACACCGCCAAACTTCACGATCCGGATGCAAAGCACCTCGTAAAGGCGGGAAAACGCTAGTATTTTGTGCCTCAAAGTGCCCTCGCCTGACAGGAGATGATCCACGTGGAGTCGTTTCTGCAAACCTTGCGGAATCTCGGCACCCTGCGCCTGGCGGGGATCGGGGCTGCCGTGTTCGTCACCATCGGCGCCATCGTCTTCTTCGCAGGGCAGTGGTCGACACCCAACATGGCGCTGTTGTACAGCGACCTGTCGCCCGCCGATGGCGGCGCCATCGTGCAGCAGCTAGAAGCACAGCAGATCCCGTTCAAAGCGTCGCCCGACGGTACGCGGATCGAGGTGCCGGCCGAACAGGTAGGTCGCCTGCGCATGATGATGGCGCAGCAGGGCATCCCCAGCGGCGGCAATGTCGGCAACGAGATTTTCAATCAGCCAGAAGGCCTGGGCACCACCGCCTTCCAGCAGCAGATGCAGCAGCTGCGCGCGAAGGAAGGGGAGCTTGTCCGTTCCATCCAAACCTTGCAGCAGGTGCAGAATGCGCGCGTTCATCTGGTTCTGCCCAAGCGTGAACTGTTCGCGCGACAGGCCCAGACGGCCACGGCCTCTGTCCTGCTGAAACTGCGCCCCGGCAAGCCGCTGTCCAAGGAACAGGTCGCGGCCATCCAGCAGTTGGTGGCAACCGCTGTACCGCAGATGGAGCCGGCGAACGTCTCCATCCTGGATGACAAGGGCAATCTGCTGTCGCGCGGCCTGCGCCCCAACACGCCGGAGGCTATTGCCGCCAGCGCGGAGGAGCGTCGTCTGGCGCGCGAACGCGAACTGACCCAGACTATCGAGGAACTGCTGGGCCGCTCTGTCGGCCAGGGCCGCGTGCAGGCGCAGGTTTCTGTCGAAATGGATTTCGACCGCATCACCACCAACAGCGAGATCTATGATCCCGAAGGTCAGGTGGTGCGCGGCACGCAGTCGGTGACCGAGAATAGTGAAAGCACCAACCGCGACGGCGTCGATCCCGTCACGGTGGCCAACAACCTGCCCAACGCGGACGCCGCCAACAGCATTGCCGGCGCCAATTCAGAAAAGAAGAACCGCTCCGAAGAGACGGTGAATTACGAGATTTCCAAGACCACCAAGGTCCATGAGCGGGAGACGGGTCAGGTTCGCCGCATGTCGGTCGCCGTGCTGGTGGATGGAAACTATACCACTGCCGAGGATGGCACCCGCACATACACCCCGCGCAGCGACGCCGAACTGGCGCAATTGCAAAGGCTGGTGCAGTCGGCGGTCGGCGTCGATCCGTCACGCGGCGACAATGTTGAAGTGATCTCCATGCAGTTCTCGCGGCCGGAGGATGAACTGGCCGCCATGGAGGACACGATCTTCGGCATGCCGAAGGCTGACGTGATCCGCATTGCGGAAACTCTGATCCTGGCCATCGTCGCCATCCTCGTGATCCTGCTGGTGATCAAGCCGTTGGTCACACGCGCCCTGGACCGTTCGCCGCAGCTGGATGAAGAGCCCGATCTTCTGTCCGATGGCAGTGGCGTGCCCCAGCTTGCCGGCCCCGGCGGCGGCGCACTCGCCAGAGAGCTAGCTATGGAGGCGGCACAGGCGAACGAGGAACTGGAGCAGATGATCGACATCAACCGTGTCGATGGTCGGGTCCGCGCCTCATCCCTGCGCAAGGTGGGCGAGATCGTGGAAAAACACCCCGAAGAGGCCGTGTCGATCATCCGCAACTGGCTCTATACGGAAAATTGAGGCTTCTGAGGCATGGCAACCATTCAGAAGTTTCTGTTCGAAAAGGATTTCGAGGACGGGTTCGGGGGCGCGGCAAAGGCCGTCGCCCCGCCGCCCGAACCTGAGCCCGAATTGCCGCCTGCCCCACCGCCACCGCCGCCACCGCCCACCTTCAGCGTGGAGCAGTTGCAGCAGCAGGTGAAGATGGCCAAGGATCAGGCGCGCACTGCCGCCCTGGCCGAAGGTATCCAGCAGGGCCGGCAGCAGGCAGAGGTCGAGGCGCAGCAGGAACTGTCCAATGCGCTCCGCAGCGTGGAGAACTGCCTGAAACAGTTGGTGACAGTGCAGAACGCGCAGGCGCAGATGCGGCAGGAGAACACCGCCCGCATCGCACTGGCCATCATGCGCAAGCTGTGGCCCGGTCTGGTGGAGCGGCAGGGTCTGGCGGAGATCGAAGTTGTGATCGCCGCGTTTATGGAAGAACTGGTGGAAGAACCGAAGCTGGTCTTCCGCGTCAATGAACGCTGGTTCGATGAATTGCGCGGACGTATCGACGACATGGCTCTACGCCATGGCTTCGCTGGACAGGTGACCGTCCTGGCCGACCCGAAGCTGAGCCAGATGGATGTGAAGGTGGATTGGGCCGCCGGCGGCGCGGAGCGAGAGGTCGGTCGGCTGTGGACGGAGATCGAGCGTATTGCCGGCGACGTCCTAGCCGATTTCCCTGGCGGTCCGAAGGATGCGATCCTCTCGCCCAAACGTGAGGTGACGTTGTGAGCATACTGAACATCATAAACCGCGCGGATAGGGACTGACATGGCCGCCAAAGACGACATGTCGCTGAACGAATTCGACAATAGCCGGGGCGGTGGCGGCGGGGAGCTGGAAGCGCTGCCCGTCGTCAAAGACCTGGAGTCCGTCTACGACATCCCTGTGCAGATTTCCGCCGTGCTGGGCAAGACCAACATGCAGGTCAGCACCCTGATGCGCCTGAACAAGGGTGCCGTGGTGGAACTTGACCGCAAGGTGGGTGAAGCCATCGACATCTATGTGAACAACCGGCTGGTGGCACGCGGAGAAGTGGTGGTCGTGGAGGACCGGCTGGGCGTGACCATGACCGAAATCATCAAGACGGAGCGGGCGTAAGGCATGAGCGACCGCATCCCGAGCCGCAGCCGCACAACACCGTCTGCACCGCCGCCGCAACCGGCAGCGGCGACGGCACCCGCATCGGCCCCCATACCGGCGGCTAAGGTGCCGCCGCTGCCCCGCATGCGTCGGCGGTTAGACCTCGCGACCATCGTGGGCCTATCGTCGGGCCTGTTGCTTGTGACGGGCGCCCTGTTGATGGGCGGCGGCGGAGTGGGATCCTTTGTCGACGTCCCGTCGATCCTGATTGTGCTGGGCGGTACGGCCGCCATCACCACCATTTCCTTCTCCCTGCCCGATGTAAAGGCGGCGTTGAAGGCGCTGTCCTCCACCATGGTCGCCAATACGCCTGACCCGCGCGCAGCCGCGCAGACGGCCCTGTCATTGGCGGAATTCGCGCGGCGCAGCGGTCCGCTGGCGCTGCAACCGCTGGCAAAGAGCACCAAGGCTTGGCCGGTTCTGTCGAAGGCGGTGGAATTGATTGCCGACGGCCTGCCCGCCGACGACGCTGAGCGCATCCTGCGCACGGAGATCGAGGCCAACATGTCGCGCGCCCGCACCGCATCCGCCGTTATGCGCCGCGCCGCAGAGGTCGCACCCGCTATGGGGTTGATCGGCACGCTGGTCGGTCTGGTGCAGATGCTGGGCAACCTTTCGGATCCGTCGACCGTTGGCCCCGCCATGGCTGTGGCGCTGATCACGACTTTTTACGGAGCCATCCTGGGCTCCATGGTTTTCTCGCCGCTTGCCGCCAAGATCGACCGCAATGCGGAACGTGAGGCGCTGGTCGATGGGCTTTACCTGCTGGCCGCTGGTTCGGTGGCGCGGCAGGAAAATCCCCGCCGGCTGGAGGTGATGATCAATACCGTGCTGCCGCCCGAACTGCGGCTGACCAATTATGAATGACTTCCGTTTGAACGACCGGACCGGTGAGTGAAAGGGTAGGACGATGCGTCTTCTGATCGTGGGAACACTCGAAGGCTATATCAGCGCCGCCGGCAAGATCGCCCTGCAGAAGGGTGCGAAGGTCGCGCATACCGATAGTATCGAGGGGGCGCTGAATGCCTTGCGCACCGGCCAAGGCGCCGATCTGGTGATGATCGACGTCAAACTGGACGTGCGCATCCTGGTTGATGCCTTGAAGAATGAACGGTTCGCCGTTCCCGTCGTCGCCTGTGGCGTAGGGACCGATGCGCAGGCCGCCGTAAAGGCCATCCGGGCGGGTGCCAAGGAGTATATCCCCCTGCCTCCCGACGCGAACCTGATCGCCGCCGTGCTGGAGGCGGTGGCGGAGGAAAGCCACGCCATCGTCAGCCGCGACCCCACCATGGCCGCCACCCTGTCGCTCGCCGATCAGATCGCGCCAAGCGATGCCTCGGTCCTGATCACGGGCGAAAGCGGGACGGGTAAGGAGCTGATGGCCCGTTACCTGCATCGCAAAAGCCGGCGGTCGGGCGCGCCTTTCGTGTCCGTCAACTGTGCCGCCATTCCGGAAAACCTGTTGGAAAGCGAGCTGTTCGGGCATGAGAAAGGCGCCTTCACGGGTGCGGTGGCCCGGCGTATCGGTAAGTTTGAAGAGGCCAATGGCGGCACCCTGCTGCTGGACGAAATTTCGGAAATGGACCTGCGGTTGCAGGCCAAGCTGCTGCGCGCCATTCAGGAACGAGTGATCGACCGTGTGGGCGGCAATACCCCCGTGAAGGTCGATATCCGCATTCTGGCCACCTCAAACCGTGACATGCTGTCGGAAGCCAAGGCCGGGCGGTTCCGTGAGGATTTGTATTTCCGCCTGAACGTGGTGGCCTTGCATCTGCCGCCATTGCGCGACCGTCCGCACGATATCGCGCTGTTGTGCCAGCATTTCGCGACGAAATATTCCGAGGCCAACGGCCTGCCCGAACGCACTGTCGGCCCGGCGGCCATGGCTCTGCTCCAGTCGCATCACTGGCGCGGAAATGTACGTGAGTTGGAAAACACCATGCATCGCGCCGTCCTGCTGTCACGCGGGACGGAGATCGGGACCGACGCCATCCTGCTGACGGGTGCCGATCCGACCTATGCGCCCACGCCCACCCCTGCGCCGCAGCCTGCCGCCTATCAGCCGGCACCCCCACCGCAGCCGGTGATGCCCGCCGCTGCCCGCGCGGCCAACAGCTATGGCAACGCGTCCATCTATTCGCCGCAGCCTTATGCGCCACAACCCTATCCGCCGCCGCCGGCCCCGGTCATTCCCGTGGCTGATGCCGGCAACAGCTTCCTGACCGGCGGGTCGGCGACGCAGGCGCTGGTGGGGCGTACCGTGGCCGATGTCGAACGGGACCTGATCATCGATACGCTAAAACACACGCTGGGCAACCGCACCCATGCCGCCAATATCCTTGGTATCTCCATCCGCACGCTGCGCAACAAGCTGAAGGAGTATAGTGAGGGGGGAGTGGCAGTGCCGCCGCCGGCAGGCGGAGTGGAGGATGACCGGGCGGTGGGATGACCGCCCACACCCTGATCCCAACCGTCCCTGACACAGAGATTTAAGACCACCGCCCATGACCGACCAACCGCAGACGAATGTAGGCTCCGCCCAGGATGCTCTGCGCCTTATCGGCCAGTCGCTGAAACGCGGCGAGGTTGGGTTCGCGATTGCCATTCTGGCTATCGTGGTGGTTCTGATCATCCCCTTGCCCACCTTCCTTCTGGACGTGGGTCTGACCATTTCCTTTGCCTTCTCCGTCCTGATCCTGATGACGGTGCTGTCGATCCAGAAGCCGCTGGAATTCAGCAGTTTTCCCACCATCCTGCTAGTCAGCACCATGTTGCGACTAGCCCTCAACCTAGCATCGACCCGTCTGATCCTGGGGCATGGGCATGAGGGGGTGGACGCCGCCGGCCACGTGATCGCGACGTTCGGTCAGTTTATCATGGGCGGCAATTTCATCATCGGCGTGACGGTGTTCGGTATCCTGATGCTGGTGAATTTCAGCGTCATCACCAAAGGTTCTGGCCGTATCGCCGAAGTGGCTGCCCGCTTCACCCTGGACGCCATGCCCGGCAAGCAGATGGCTATCGACGCCGATCTGTCCGCTGGCCTGATCGAAGAGGCAGAAGCCCGCAAGCGCCGTAAGGAACTGGAAGATGAAAGCCAGTTCTTCGGCGCCATGGACGGTGCGTCGAAGTTCGTGCGCGGCGACGCGGTGGCCGGTCTGGTCATCACCTTCCTGAATATTATCGTCGGCATGATCATCGGCATCGCCCAGAAGGATATGGAGTTCCTGGAGGCGGGCCAGACCTACACGCTGCTGACGGTCGGTGATGGTCTGGTGTCGCAGATCCCGGCCCTGCTGGTCTCGCTGGCCGCCGGTCTTATGGTGTCGAAGTCGGGTTCCACCGGCTCCACCGACAAGGCCGTGTTCGGGCAGCTGACCTTCTATCCCACCGCCCTGGGCCTGACCTCGGCGGTGGTGCTGGCCATCGGCCTGCTGCCCGGCATGCCGAAGATCCCGTTCGGCCTGCTGGCGATCGGTCTGGCCGCCGCCGCCTATTACTTGCCCAAAACCAAACTGATGCGGCAGGCATTGGAGGCGGAACAGGAAACACAGGCCGCGGCCGCCGCCGCCCCTGCCCCTGTCGCCGACGAACCCATTTCCACAGCTCTGGCCATCGACCTTGTCCGTCTGGAACTGGGTTATGGCCTGCTTTCCCTGATCAATTCGGAGGTCGGCCACCGCCTGACGGATCAGATCAAAGGCCTTCGCCGGCAGTTGGCGGGTGAAATCGGCATCATCATGCCCGCCGTCCGAATCCAGGATAATCTACAGCTGCCCCCCAATACCTACCTGATCCGCATCAAGGAGATTGAGGCAGGCCGGGGTGATGTGCGGCCCAACATGCTGCTCTGCATGGACCCGCGTGGTGACCGTATCGGTCTGCCGGGTGAGGCGACGACGGAACCCACCTTTGGCTTGCCCGCCATGTGGATCGACGGGGCTTACCGTGAAGAGGCGCTCTTCAAGGGCTATACGGTTGTCGACCCGCCCACCGTCGTCACCACGCATTTGACCGAGATCATCAAGGACAATATGGCGGACCTGCTCTCCTACGCGGAGACGCAGAAGCTGTTGGACGAGATGGGCAAGGAGCACCAGAAGCTGGTGGGCGATGTGGTTCCGACACAGATCACCATCGGCGGCCTGCAGCGCGTGTTGCAGAACCTGCTGGGCGAGCGTGTGTCGGTGCGCGACCTGCCCACGATTTTGGAGGGTGTAGCGGAGGCAACGGCCTATACCCGCAACATGACCCAGATCACCGAACATGTACGCGCCCGTCTGGCCCGCCAGATTTCGGACAGCAATACCAACGATCTGGGCTTCATCCCCCTGGTGACCCTGTCGCCGGAATGGGAGCAGGCCTTTGCGGAAAGCATTGTGGGCGACGGCGACGAGCGGCAATTGTCCATGGCACCGTCGCGCCTGCAGCAATTCATCACCGCCGTACGCCAGTCTTTCGAACGCTTCGCGATGCAGGGTGAGGCTCCGGTGCTGCTGACCTCCCCGCTGATCCGGCCCTTCGTGCGTTCCATCATCGAACGCTTCCGTCCGGCCACGGTGGTGATGTCACAGAACGAAATCCATCCCAAGGCCAAGATCAAGACGTTGGGGCAGATATGATGGCGCGGACGAGACATATCCTCCACCGCCATAGGGTTTTCGCCGGAAAGGCTGCTATAGTGGCGTTTCATCGGATCAACAATGGCTGGAGGGCCGGGAAGGCGGGGTCGGCATGCGTCTGAAATCGTTCCATGCGCCATCCATGCAGGAAGCCATGCGGCTTGTCCGCGAGGTGCTGGGCGACGACGCCATCATCGTGGCCACCCGCGAGGAGGAAGGCGTCGGCGTCCGCGTAACCGCCGCCATCGAGGAAGATGAGGGCATGCTGGCGACCCACGCCCCGGTCGCCGCCCCCAATCCCCTGCGCTTTCTGGAACCGGAAGGCCCGGAACCCATTGATGTCGTCGCCGATGCCCTGCTGCGCCATGGTGTGCCCGCGGAGCTGAACCAGCGGCTGGTCGATAGTCTGGAAGATTTCGATACACGCGACCCGATGATGGCCATGGCCGCCGCGCTTGACGCCGTTTTCAGCTTTCAGCCCCTGCCCGATGGCAAGGCCCCCCGCCCCTTCATGCTGGTCGGTCCGCCGGGCGGTGGGAAAACTTTGACCGTCGCCAAGCTGTGCGCGCGATGTGCGCTGCAGAAACGTCCCGTCGGGGTCATTTCGACCGATACGATCCGCGCCGGCGGCATTGAACAGCTGCAGGCCTTCACCCGCGTACTGAAACTGCGCCTGATCACCGTGGAGGATCCGACGGCCCTGTCGGACGCGGTGGAAGTGTCGCGCGGGATGGAACAGGTGCTGGTCGACAGCGCTGGCCGCAACCCCTACAACGCGCAGGATATGAAGGATCTGCGGGAATTCGTCACCGCCACCGATATAGAGCCTGTGCTGGTCATGCCCGCCGGGCTGGACCCGGTTGAGGCGGTGGAGATCGCCAAGGCCTTCCGTGCTGTGGGTGCCCGGCGCCTGCTAGCCACCCGCATGGACATGGCCCGGCGATATGGAAGCCTGCTGGCCGCCGCGCACGAGGCTGGCCTGGCTTTTGCAGATGTAAGTGCGACGACAAAAGTTGCCGACGGGCTGACGGCCCTGACGCCGACAATTTTGGCTAAGATGATGATGCCGGAACTGCAAGCCGAACAGCGGCGAGCCAAGCAAACGGGGACCCACGCATGAACGACCTGTCCGCGATGATGGCCGCCTCCGCCAATGTCACCCCGCTGCGCCAGCGCAACATCCTGGCCGTCGCCAGCGGCAAGGGCGGGGTGGGCAAGACCTTCTTCTCCATCAGCCTGACGCACGCGCTGAGCAAGCTGGGCCGCAAGACCTTGCTGTTCGACGGCGATCTGGGCCTTGCCAACGTCGATATCCAATTGGGCCTGATGCCCAAGCGCGACCTGGGTCAGGTCATCGACGGCATGGTGACGCTGGCCGGTTCCACCACCCGCTATAATGAAGGCGGGTTCGACATCATCGCTGGCCGTTCCGGGTCCGGCAGTCTGGCCAATCTGCCCCCGGCAAAATTGACCCAGTTGCGCAACGACCTGACCGATCTTGCCCGGTCCTACGACAATATCGTCATCGACCTGGGCGCCGGTGTGGACCGCAATGTCCGAACCTTCACCGCTCCCGCCGGCATCTCGCTGGTGGTGACGACGGACGAACCGACCAGCATCACCGACGCCTATGCCTTCCTGAAACTCTCCTACCAGGCCAACCCGATGGCCGACCTGCGCATCGTCGTGAACATGGCGCAGACGCGGGCCGAGGGCGACAAGACCTATGAGACGCTGCTGGCTGCGTGCCGCAAGTTCCTTGGCAAGTCGCCGCAGCTGGCCGGCATCATCCGCCGCGACATGAAGGTTCGCGAAAGCATCAAGACGCAGACGCCGCTGCTGGTCCGTTCTCCCACCTCTGACGCGGCGCATGACATCATGGCGCTGGCGCAGAAGCTGACGGCGGGTTGATCCATCGGGCGGGCCGGACACGATGTCCGCCCCCCTTCCTCCCGCCCTGACGGGGGCAGGGACCACGACCGGTCCGGCACCATCCGGCGCCAGTCTGGTGCCGCTGGCCGATGTCATGATCCGTGCCCTGCCGGACAAGCTGGCGGGGCTTGACCGCGCGCTGGTCGTATCCGGTCAGGTGGTGACGCAGGAGGATGGCAAGGCCACCATCCGCACCGCCGCCGGTGATGTGTCGGTTGAAACGCCAACCCCGCTGCCCACCGACCGCCCCGTCACCCTGCGCATCCCGCCGCAGGTGGCGGGAAGCCCGCCCCGCGCCGCCGCCCTGGCCCCACCGCAGACACAGCCGCCGCCCCCGGCGGTGAACAATCCTGCCACCGACAAGGCCGCCACGCCGCAGACCACGGCCCCCACCCCGGCGGCCCAGCCCCTGCCGCAGATTCAACCTGGGGCCACCATCGCCGCCATCGTCGTGGCCGCCACGCCACGCGCACCATCACCGCCGCCCCCCGTCAGCACCAGCAACGCCGCCAGCGGTGCCAACACCGCCACGCCATCGGGACAGGCGCCAGCGCCCGGTGGCGGTGCGGCTACAGCGGAAACGGCAAGCCCACCGGCGTCTGTGCCCACACCCCAGACGCCTACTCCCAACACAGGCAGCACGCCCAGCCCCGCGCCGTCTCAGGTGAAGGTGCCGCTCCCCGGCTCGGCCTCCTTGCCGCCTCTGACCGCCCTGCTGGGCGATACGCCAGCGGTGGTGGCCAAGCCCGGTGTTGCCGCCCCGCCATCGCGGGAACCAGCACTGCCCCCGACCGACACACCAGACCAGCCCCCGGCACCCGCAGCGGAACGGCCAACAACGCCACCCGCCCCGGATGCCGCGCGTCTGGCCCGGCTGGCACGGTACAATATCCCCACCACCCCCTCATCCGGCTTATTCTCCTTCCAGGACCTGGACAGCCCTTCATCGAAGCCGCCGCCGGTAACGGAAGCGCGGCTGCGGTCGGCGGCACCGTCAGCCCCAGCGACCGCCCCATCGACACAACCGGCGGCGGGCACACCGGTTCCAACGCCCAGTCCCGCACCAACGGGTGGCGGAAGGCCCGCTGAGCCTACGGCGGCCCCATCCCGCCCGACCGCACCCGCCACACCTGGCGCTCCCATGCCCGACCTGCCCGCCGCTGCGGGAGGGCAGGAATTGGCACGGGCGCGGCAGCCATCACCGCCTCAGCCGCCCACAGCCCCTCCGACCAGCACCTCACCAGCAGGACCATCCCTCCCGCCGCTGCCCGGTTTAAAGGTGCCTGTTCCAGAGGCGGCAAAGCCCGCCGATGGTCAGGCCCCCGCAACTCCCGCCCCAACGAATGGCCCGGCTCCCGACAGTCCGCTCCCGGGCAAAGCCTCTTTGTCGCCGCCGATGACGCCGCAGCCGCCCGGAGTGGAACCGGAGACCGGTGAAATACCCCTGGCCCGCATCCGGGGCGGACAGCCGCCATCCCCCCCCACGGCCCCACCGACGGGGGAACAGACACGACCACAGCCAACACCCGCCCAACCCGGCGCGCCGCAACCACAGGCGATCCAGGCGGCACGGCTGCGCGATCCGCAAACACCCGCCCTACCAACAGCGCCGTCGACAGTACCCACACCCAACGCGCCACCGGCACCAGCGCCCAGCGTCCCGGCACAACCAACAGCACCCGCCGTACCCCCGGCCGGCAATGACAGCCGCCCCCTCCCGCTGCCGATCCCTGGTCAGGCGGAGTATGCCCCCGCCCCGCCGGTGCAGGTGGCGCGGGCGCGTGACGCCCTGCCCCCATCGCCCCAGACTGCACCCGCGACGACGCCGGCTGGCACACAGCCAGACGCGAAGCCGGCACAGCCTCCGACAAGCCCACCGGCCATGCCCGATAGGCCGGATCGCACCGGCCCGCCCGCGCCCGCCGCCCTGTCTCCCGGCAACAACGCTTCGCGCCCACCTGCCCCCACAATGCCCCAGACCGGGAGCGAGCCCGCCCGGCCGACACCGACCTCCGTCCCTGCGCCAGCACCGGAGACTGAACCCGTGGTCCAGACTGCCCGTCTGCGCGGCGACGCACCGGCCCCGGCGACCGCGGCCCCCACCGTACCGTCAGCGCCACCGCAGCCCCCCCGTCCGGCCCCCCTGCCCAATGGGCAGCCGGTGCAACTGCGTATCCTGTCGGTGGAGATGGCGGGGGCAACCCCGGCAAGTCTGGACGACGCGCCGGCCAACTCTGTCACCGGCACCCTGGTTGGCAATACCAGCCAGGGGCAGCCCGTGGTGACGACACCGGCGGGAACCCTGGTTCTGCGGGCGCGCACCGATCTGCCACCCGGCACCAACCTGACGCTGGCCCTGGAAATCCCGCAAAACCGGGATATGGCCAGCATGCTGCCCCCGCTTGACCCTGGCCAGGGCAGCGACTGGCCCGCCATGCGGGAGGTGATGTCGGCCCTGATGGCCGCCGATCCCGCCATGGCGCGCACCATCGCCGCCAATATCCTACCGCAGCCCAGCAAACGCCTGACCACCAACCTGACCTTTTTCCTGTCGGCCCTGCGCGGTGGTGATGCCTCGGGCTGGCTGGGCGGGGAAGCGACCGAGATTCTGAAGGGCCGGGGTGGTGCCCGCCTGCTGGCCCAGTTGCGGGAGGATTTCCAGGCGGCGGCGCGGCAGGCGGCGGAACCAACGCCCGACGGCTGGCGCGGCATGCCCATCCCGTTCGGCGTGCCGGAACAGGTGATGCGCGCCCAGCTGCATGTGCGCAGCGCGACGGACCAGGAGGGAGAGGAGAAGCGTGCCGACGGCCGTGGCCCTGCCAAGCGCTTCCTTCTGGACCTGAATTTCAGCCGTCTTGGCCCCATGCAGCTGGATGGGCTGGTCTGGCCCGGCCGCTTCGACCTGATGATCCGCACCCAGACGCTGCTGTCGGCGGAGCTGCGCCAATCCATCGGCACCATCTTCCGCGACAGTCTTGAAACGGTCGGATACGCCGGCACCATCGGGTTTCAGACCGGCGCACATTTCTGGGCGCGTGTCCAATCGGCATCACGCGGTTCCGGGGTGCGGGCGTAAAGGGCATCTTGCCAACATGTCTCATGGCGCATCATCACCACCCACGTCATAGTTAACCATAATCAAAATAATGAACCGGGGGAACTTCATGGCGATGGCACCGGACGGGCGCGACGGAAGGGATCATCCCCAACGCACGCAGTTGAATGACGAGTTGCACGCGCGTCCGCACATGCGGATCACGACCCCGGCGCGCATCACCCATCTGGCCCATCTGACGGGGGAACTGGGGGCTGATCACGCCCACCTGCTGGCGCTGTGCCGCGATGTCGGCCTGCCCCTTCCAGGGTTGGAACTGCGGCAGGTGCAGCTGCTGGTCGATGGCCGCACTGTAAAATGGGAACGCCATACCGAATTCACCGCCGTCACTATTGCCGACATGGCGCCGGGTGAGGCGGGGGACTGGTCGGCCCTGTCCCCGCGTCTGGCTGACTGGACCTCGCGGCTGCCGGGACCGCGTCTGGTCGCCTGCCATCTGCGACTGGAGCCGGATGGAGACCCGCACCACACGCCCGACAGCCTGTCCGCCATCTTCCCACGCGGTGAACTGCTGGGCAGCGAGGTGGCGGGCGGTGAAGCGCTGGTCTGGACCGACTTTCACCTGGGCAGTGACGGCCATACCCGTATCCTGGTCCGGGATAAGGCCCTGTCGGCCAGCCATGCCGGCCGCGTGATCCAGCGCCTGCTGGAGATTGAGACCTACCGCATGACAGCACTGCTGGGCCTGCCCCTGGCGCGGGAGGCGGGGCCGGAACTGGCCAGCCTGGAACAGCGGCTGGAAGGCATCGTGGCCCGTACCGCCCTGGGCGGCAATCTGGCGGAGGAACATGGGCTTCTGGATGCGCTGACCCGGTTGGCCGCCGAAGCAGAAGCCCTGTCGGTGCGCTGCCGTTACCGGTTCGGAGCCACGACCGCCTATGCCGAACTGGTCGAACGTCGGGTGGAGGAATTAAGGGAAGAACGGATACCCGGCCTGCAGCGCCTGGGCGTCTTCCTGGAACGCCGCTTCCGCCCCGCTGTCCGCACCTGTGAGGCGGTGGCCCGGCGTCAGGGAGAGCTGGCAGCCGGGATCAGCCGCGCCAGTTCGCTGTTGCGCACGCGCGTGGATGTGCAGCGGGCGGAACAGAACGCCGAAATCCTGAAAAGCCTGGAACACCGCGCCCGCACTCAGTTGCGTATTCAGGAAGCGGTCGAAGGCCTGTCGGTCTTCGCCATATCCTACTATCTGCTGGGGCTGGTGAAATATGTGGTGGATGGATTGCCCACCATTGGCGGCCTGCCGCCCAAGGCGCTGATGACCGGCATTGCCGTGCCGACCATCGTCGCCGCCGTCTGGGTGGGGATCAGGCGCCTTCGCCGGGCGGTGTCGTCTGGGAAATGAGGTACCGCTCCACCCCCCTGGCCGCCGCCACCGCCGTCGCGTAGCAACCCTGGAGCAGGTATCCGCCCGTCGGTGCCTCCCAATCCAGCATCTCGCCACAGGCAAAGACGCCCGGCAGCGCGGTCAGCATCAGGTTGCCGTCCAGTGCCGACAGCTTGATGCCGCCCGCACTGGAGATAGCACGGTCCAACCCCCGCTGTCCGGAGAGGGTCACCGGCAGGGCCTTGACCAGCGCCGCCAGATTGGCGGTTCGGCCCAGATCGGCATCGCCCGCGAATTCCCGGATCAGGGCACCGGTGGGCGGCCCCAGGGTCAGACCCTTGCGCAGCTTGTTGGCCAGACTGTCGGCGGGCGGGGTACGCGCCAGCTTATTCTGCACCTGCGGCCCCGTCAGGTCGGGCTTCAGGTCTAGATGCACCACCGCTTTGCCGTCCCGCTCGATCACGTCGCGCAGCGGCGCCGACAGGGCATAAAGCGCCCCACCCTCAAGCCCCGTGCGCGTGACGACCAATTCACCGGGAACGGTTCGGTCCTTGAAGGTCAGGGCGATGCGCTTCAGCGGCTCCCCTTCTGCCCGCTCCAGGAACCCGGCACTCCAGGCGACATCAAAGCCACTGTTGGACGGGCGGAACGGGGCGAGCGGCACACCGCGCGCCGCCAGCAGCGTACTCCACCCGCCATCCGACCCCAACCGCGGCCAGCTGGCCCCACCCAGTGCCAGGATGGTGGCGGTGGCCTGGACCGTCTGCGGACCCGTTGGGGTATCAAACGAAACGGCCCCGGCATCGGCCCAACCCGTCCAGCGATGACGCGTGAACAGCTTCACCCCCAAGCCGTTCAGCCGTTGCAGCCAGGCGCGCAGCAGGATGGACGCCTTGAAGCTTTTCGGGAAAACCCGGCCGGAGGAGCCGACAAATGTCTCCACCCCCAACCCATGGCACCAGTCGCGCAGGTCGGTGGGCGTGAAAGCCCGGATCAGCGGGTCCATGAAGGGCCGGGCAACGCCATAACGGGTGATGAACCGATCCAGCGGTTCGGAATGGGTGATGTTCAGCCCGCCGCGTCCGGCCATCAGGAACTTGCGCGCTGGGCTGGGCATGGCGTCGTGGATTTCCACGCGATGGCCCGCACCGGCCAGGATTTCTGCCGCCATCAGACCCGCAGGGCCAGCGCCGATGATCAGGATGGGGCGGTTCAACATCAATACGATCCTGAAACTTTACCTTGGAACATCATTCAAAACGCAAAGGGCGGCGCCGTCACCGGCACCGCCCTTTCCACTGTCACAACACGCGATCAGGCGTGGGTGATGGCGCGCTCAACCAGCTGGCCCAGATGCTGGGTACGCTTGGTCAGGCTCTGCAGCACGGCAGAGATTTCAGCCGTCGCGGCAGCGGTCTGGCCCGACAGGTTCTTCACTTCACCGGCCACGACCGCGAAGCCCTTGCCGGCTTCGCCCGCGCGGGCGGCTTCGATGGTGGCGTTCAGGGCCAGCAGATTGGTCTGCTTGGCAATGGCGTCAATCTGCTGCGCCACCGTGCCGACCTTCTCAATTTCGGTCCGCAGGCCTTCCAACTCACGGCTGATTTCCTGCAAGGCGGAGGACACCTCGCTCTTGCCAGCGCCGGAGAGATTGCTCGATTCGCTGCCGTACTTCATCTGCAAAGGCCTTGCGTCTCAGGGGTTGTCCGATCAAGGGCCCGGGTCCACCGGGTCCGACAGACTACATAGCACAAACTGTCGAACACCATGGTTACGATTTTCCACCGAACACATCACTTTCGGATAGGAAGAGGGATGCCGGCATCGACGGGATGGCGTGCCCCCCGTCCATGGGCGCTACAGTCCGGGAACGATCAACCGGACGAGGGATGAAATGTCGTTGCATGAGCTTCTGGTGCCGACCTTCACGCAGATGCTGCGCGCCATGGGCGGCTGGCTGGACAAGGCGCAGGCCCATCAGGGGGCAGATACCGATGCACTGCTGTCGAATCGGCTGGCACCTGACATGTATCCTCTGGCAGCGCAAATCCGCTTTGCCTGCTTTCAGGCGCAGGAACCGTTCTACCGTCTTCAGGACGTCGCCCTGCCCGATACGCTGCTGGCCATCCGTCAGCAGGGATGGAACGCCAATGCCAATCCCGGCAGCTGGGTCCAGGCGCGGGAATGCCTGTCGGCGGCGATCGGTTTCCTGACAGCACTAGAGCCAAGCGCGTTGGACCGGCATGACAGGCGCACCATCGGCCTGGCCCTGCCAAACGGCATGGTCTTTGACATGTCACCTGAACAATATGCCCGGGACTGGTGCCTGCCGCAGTTCTATTTCCACCTGACAACGGTCTACACGATCCTGCGCCATCACGGCATTCCGCTGGGCAAAGCCGATTATGTCGCGCACATGCTGGCCTATCTGCGCCCGCCAGGGGCGACGCCGGCCTGACCCTCGCGCACAAAGAAAAAGGGAGGGCCAATGCCCTCCCCTCTCCCCTTAGCCGATCCCGGTCAGGATCAGGCGAAGGTCAGTTCCGTCGCACGCACAACGCTGGGCAGGGCACGGATGGTGGCCAGCAGGGCGTCATCCACCTTCTGATCGACCGACACCAGACAGATGGCGTTGGCGCCCGGTGCCGTGCGACCCAGGTGGAAGGTGGCGATATTGACGCTGGCATTGCCCAGCGTCGTGCCCAGCTTGCCGATAAAGCCCGGCTTGTCCTCGTTGCGAACGAACAGCATGAAGGGCGTCACTTCGGCTTCGATCGGCACTTCGTCGATTTCGACCAGACGGGGCTTGTCGCCACCGAACAGGGTACCGGTGACGCTGTTGGTGCCCTTGTCGGTGGTAACGATGATGCGGACCAGCGTCTGATAATCGCCGTCATTGGTACGCTTGGTTTCGGCCACCTTGATGTCACGCTCCTTAGCGATGACGGGGGCGTTGACCATGTTCACCGATTCCATCAGCGGACCCAGCAGGCCCTTCAGCACGATGGCGGTCAGCGGCTTGGTGTTCAGCGTCGCGGCCTGGCCTTCATACTCAATGGCGACACCCTTCAGGCTGCCATCGATCAACTGACCCACGAAACCGCCCAGTTGTTCGGCCAACTTCATATAGGGGCGCAGACGCGGGGCTTCCTCGGCAGTGACCGACGGCATGTTCAGCGCGTTGACGACCGCACCATTGACCAGATAGTCGGCCAACTGCTCGGCCACCTGCAGGGCAACGTTTTCCTGTGCTTCCGTCGTGGAGGCGCCCAGGTGCGGGGTGGCCACAACCTTTTCATTGCCGAACAGCGGGTGGGCCTTGGCCGGCTCCTCCGCGAACACGTCCAAGGCGGCACCGGCAACGTGACCAGCCTCAATGGCGGCCTGCAGTGCCTCTTCCACGATCAGACCGCCACGGGCGCAATTGATGATGCGCACGCCCTTCTTGGTCTTGGCCAGGGCCTTGGCGTCCAGCACACCCTTTGTCGCTTCGGTCAGCGGGGTGTGCAGGGTGATGAAGTCAGCGCGCTTCAGCAGGTCTTCCAGTTCCACCTTCTCCACGCCGATTTCCGTGGCGCGTTCCGGCGACAGGAACGGGTCGAAGGCGATGACCTTCATCTTCAGGCCGATGGCGCGATCAGCGACGATGCCGCCGATATTGCCGCAGCCGATAACGCCCAGTACCTTGCCGAACAACTCCACGCCCATGAAGCGGTTCTTTTCCCATTTACCGGCATGGGTGGATGCATTGGCTGCCGGGATTTCACGGGCCAGCGCGAACATCATGGCGATGGCGTGTTCGGCCGTCGTGATGGAATTGCCGAACGGCGTATTCATAACGACGACGCCACGGGCCGTGGCGGCCGGGATGTCCACGTTATCAACACCGATACCAGCGCGACCGACAACCTTCAGATTGGTGGCGGCGGCCAGGATATCCTTGGTCACCTTGGTGTTGGAACGGATGGCCAGACCATCATACTCGCCGATGATGGCCTTCAACTCGTCGGGCTTCAGGCCGACCTTCACATCGACCTCGACGCCGCGCTCCTTGAAAATCTCAACGGCGCGGGGGCTCAGGCTGTCGGAAATCAGAACCTTGGGCATGTGACTATCCTTCACGGGATATGGCGCCGCGCGTCAGGGGGGGGCATGAACCCCGGCAGACGGGCGCTCAGGAATTTAATGTGGGGGTACGGGAACGGGCCATTTGCCCGTTCCCGGCAATCAATCAGCCGGCCTTGACCGTTGCATAGGCCCAGTCCAGCCAGGGCAGCAGGGCCACGATGTCGGCGTTCTCGACGGTGGCGCCGCCCCAGATGCGGATGCCCGGCGGGGCATCGCGGTAGGAGCCGGCGTCCAGTGCCACGCCTTCTTTCTCCAGAAGGCTGGTCAGCTTCTTGGCGATCTCGGCCTGGGCTTCCGCCGGCTGTTCCGTCGCCCAGGGGTCAACGATCTTCAGGCAGATGGAGGTGCAGGAACGGCTTTCCACGGTGTCGGCCAGGAAATCGACCCAGTCGGTCTTAGCGACCCAGTCGGCAACCGCCTTCAGGTTGCCTTCCGAACGGCCGATCAGCCCCTCCAGACCGCCCACCGACTTGGCCCAGTTCAAGCCGTCCAGCGCGTCTTCAACGGCGATCATCGACGGGGTATTGATGGTTTCGCCCTTGAAGATGCCTTCCGACAGCTTGCCATTGCTGGCCATGCGGAAAATCTTCGGCAGCGGCCAGGACGGCTTATAGTTCAGCAGCCGGTCAACGGCACGGGGGCTGAGCGCGATCATGCCGTGTGCGGCTTCACCGCCCAGCACCTTCTGCCAGGACCAGGTGACGACATCCAGCTTGTCCCAGGGCAGGTCCATGGCAAACGCGGCCGAGGTCGCATCGCAGATGGTCAGGCCTTCACGATCAGCGGCGATCCAGTCGCCATTGGCGACGCGCACACCCGACGTGGTGCCGTTCCAGGTGAAGACCACATCGCGGGAGAAATCAACGGCGGTGAGGTCGGGCAGCGCGCCATAACCGGCGACCATCTGACGGACATCGGTCAGCTTCAGCTGCTTGACGACGTCGGTGACCCAATCCTTGCCGAAGCTCTCCCAGGCCAGCATGTCGACGCCACGGGCACCCAGCAGCGACCACAGCGCCATTTCAACAGCGCCCGTGTCGGAAGCGGGAACAATGCCCAGCCGGTAATCGGCGGGGATGCCCAGAATGTCTTTGGAGAGGGTAATCACCTGCTCCAGCTTGGCCTTGCCAGGCTTGGAGCGGTGCGAGCGGCCCGTCAGGGCGCCCTTGAGGGCTTCGATCGTCCAGCCGGGGCGCTTGGCGCAGGGACCCGACGAGAATTGCGGATTAGCGGGGCGATTGCCCGGCTTCGGCGCAGCCATTATGGCTATTCCTTCCAGAATAGTAGCACCCCGTTGGGGGGGTGTGACCCGCCGCCGAAGCTATGGATTTGAAAGGTGCCCGTCAATGGGGCATCGCTGCGCGTGGATCAGATTTCTGCTCTGCGGGGCACGCAGAGGAAAGAAAATTACTTCTAGTTTGTTCCCTCAGGCGCCGGGCCGGCGGTCGCCGGCCAGCAATGGTACGGCGACCATCACTACCCCATGGGCAGCAGCGACTTGTCCACCAGACCGGATTCCAGCATGGCATTGCACAGCTTGAAATAGGCGTCGCGGCGTTCGGTGGCGCCGGGGAAACGTTCCAGATAGTTCAGGATGAATTCCGGTCGCTTCAGCGCCTGGGTCAGCTGATCCGCAGCCAGTTGCCGCGCTCGCCCTTCCGGCAGGCCACCGCACAGTCGCACGATGGTCAGGATACGGTCGGCGAACGGCATGGCCTGATTAGCCAGGATTTCCGTGCGGATACTGTCGAAGATGGCGCTGTCCAGGATTTCGGCCATTTCCCGCTTGGGTGCCGCCGGCATGCCGGACATCACGATGCGTCGGGCCATGGTGCCCAGCGTCTTGATCGCCTCCATCCGGTTGCCGACCTCGCGGATGAAATCCTCCGGCACGATCAGGCTGCGCAGGTACGTTGCGATCTTCGCCTTCGGCGCATCGCCCGGCGCGGTTTCGGCCAGGGACAGAACCGTTTCCGCCTTGGTCACTGCCCCCCTAATGGGGCCGATCAGTTCGGACATCGCCTCCGGCTGGATCAAACGGTCGGCGCGCTGCGCCAGCGCCTCCAGCACCTCCTCATCCCGGGCCAGGGTCGGCGCGTGCTGGCGCAGATAGGTGATGACCTCGACCGTGGCCTCCATCTCATCCCGGATGCCCCGGTCGCTGCGCAGCGGCAGCCGGGAATGGAGATGACGCAACAGGCCCAGGCGCAGTTCGGCCAGGGTGCGGGGCAGCACCCCTTCGGACAGCAGCATGGACAGGGCCTTCACGCCCGCCGGCTGTTCCCCCTGCCCCGACCCCAGATTGCCGACATAAAGATCAACCGCGTTCAGCACCAGTTCCAGGCGCGTCTTCTCCTGTCCCGCCAGTTCCTTCAGCGCCAGGGGAGAGGCCAGGATTTCGGCGGCCAAGCTGTCCAGGACGCGCATCTCACGCAAGGACAGGTCCGGCGTGAACAGCTGAAACAGCCGATCCAGCTTCTCCACCCAGCTTTTGGCATCGGCGAGATGCGCAGCCACAGCGCGGTAAAGCGCCCGCGACAGCCCTTCCGGCAGGCCCTTATAGGCGGAAACGACTTCCAGCAGCCCGCCAGGACCGATCTTGATGGGCGGGTTGCCCTTGGATTCCTTGACCAACGTCGCCAGACCATTGTCGGCGATGTTCATCAATTCCTTCATGCGCGACACGGCGGTCTGCTTGGTGCCCCGCACCTGTACAGAGGCGAGACGCTGCAAGGCACCCTGCACCGTCGTACCTGCCTGATCCAACACCCGGGCATGCACCTCGTAATTCAGGATTTCCAGCGGGGTCAGCCGTTTCTCATCCAGGAACTTTATGAAGAAGGTACGGAACATCTGGCGCTGGATATCGCCCATCAGGTCTTCAGGCTTATCGCACCACGACGCGTCCCGTCCCGGATTGGCCCGGGCCAGCGGGTCGACTTCCTGCACGCCATTGCGCAGGCGTTTCACCATGGTCACGGTGGTAACGAACTCATGGTCCTTATAGTCGGAACGGCGGACAAGGCGGATACCATCCACCTCATTGCGTTGAACCAGCATGGCAGCCGACGGTTCCAGCTGACGCAGGTCGGGCGACTCCCGCACCACCAGCCACAGGTCCGTGTGGAAACTGTGCAGTTCATAGACCGTCTGGACGGTACCGATGAGTTTCTGTTTGTCCACAGGCCAGGGCTCGATAAAACCATCTCGAACGCCGACCGTCAAACCAACGGGGCGGCGCCAGCGGACGGCAAGTCTGAAAGCCGGGCTATCTTGCTCAATTCTCCATCCGGGGTAAACAGAGGAATAACGGACGGGTTGGATAGACCGAAAGGCATAGGCGATTTATACCACCTATGCGCGTACCCATCAGGCCTTTGCGGGCCGCCACATGGCCCTTTCCGGCTTATCCAGTGCTGCAAAACCGAACTTTGCGTACAACCCGTGCGCGTCCGCCGTGAAAAGCAGGAATCGGCGCAAATCCGCCCATTCAGGACGGTTGACCACACTGTCCACCAGGAAGGTTCCAAGCCCCGCACCGCGCCGTTCCGGGTTTACCCAGACATCCGCCAGATAGGCGAAACTGGTGTGGTCCGTGATGACGCGGCAATAGCCGATTTGGAAACAATTGAAATCATAGAGGCCAACTGCCACCGAATGGCGTGCAGCCTGCTCGACTTTCGCGCGACTGATTCCCGGTGACCAATAGCTGGATGCCAGGGCCGGATGGATAATATCGAAGTTCAGACGGGCCGGATCATTGCTGATGACATGCCCATCATCGCGGCGGATTTCCCAGATATCCATGGCGCCCTTCCTTTATCGATTGATCGCCATATGAGCGGCAAGCCCGGCCAGGACTGATCCCATGACCATGCGCTGCACGCGCGCCCAAACCGGTTGCCCTGCCAGGAAGCAGGCGATGCCACCACCGATCAGGATGAAAATGGCATTCACCGACAGGCTGATACTGATCTGCACAGCGCCCAGTTCCAGACCCTGCGCCAGGACAGGCCCGCGCGCCGGATCAATGAATTGCGGCAAGAGCGACAGGTACAGCATCGCCGCCTTGGGGTTCAGCAGGTTGGTCACCAGTCCCATTGTGTAAAGGCGACGAGGGCTGTCGGGCGGCAGATCGCGAACTTGAAACGGGGAATGTCCGCCGGGACGCAGCGCGTTCCAGGCTAGCCACGCCAGATAGGCGGCGCCGGCCCAGCGGATGAGGTCGAAAGCCAGAGGTACGGCAGACAGCACCGCGGTCAGGCCCAAAACCGTCGCCGTCAGGAAGATGACAAAGCCGGTCCCTACCCCCATCAGCGAGATCAGGCCGGCGCCGCGTCCCTGACAGATGGACCGGGAGACGAGATAGGCCATGTTGGGACCCGGCGTCAGCACCATGCCAAGGCTCAGTGCCGCAAAGCCGCCTAGAACGGGCAGTGGCACCGGCAGAAGATTGCCAACCAAGCTGATGTCAAACATGGATCGTGCCTTCCAGATAAAGGACGGCGCGGCCCGCGATATGGACGCGGTCACCCAGCAGGCGGCAATGCAGCGTGCCGCCGCGCGCCGAAACCTGCCGCGCCTCCAGCACATCCTTGTCTAGCCGTTCCGCCCAGTAGGGGATCAGGGTGCAATGGGCGGACCCGGTCACGGGGTCCTCCGGAATGCCATCCATGGGGGCGAAGAAGCGGGACACGAGATCCACCCCCGGCTCATCCCCTGGCGCGGTCACGATGACCATGCGCCCCACCCCATTCAACAGGGTAAAATCGGGCGACAGGGCGCGAACTGTGGCCGCGTCCTTATAGACAACGAACCAGTCGCGGGCTGCCTGCACCAGTTCCGGTACCGGCCCACCAAGTCCCCTGACAAGGTCGGGGTGGATGTCGATATCCTTCGGCGCGCGGTTCGGGAAATCCAGGGTGTAAAGCCCATCGGCAATGATCACGCGCAGGTCCCCCGCCACCTTGGTGCGGAACCGGATCTCGCTGACATCGGGATTGATGAAATTCTTGATGACGAACGCCGAGGCCAGGGTGGCATGGCCGCAAAGGTCAATCTCGTTGGCCGGCGTGAACCAGCGCACGAACCACCCCTGGCCATCGCGCAGGATGAAGGCGGTTTCCGCCAGATTGTTCTCCACCGCGATGGATTGCATGACGGCGTCAGGCAGCCAGCTTTCCAGCGGGACCACGGCGGCGGGATTACCCCCGAACAGAGTGTCGGTAAAGGCATCGACCTGATAGAGCGGCAGACGCATGATGGGTTCCTCGAAGATGGCTTCAGACAGTTTCGCGTAAATGCGCCAGAACGGCGATGGCGTGATCAATCTCCGCCTCCCCCGTGCGCCAGCTGGAGACGGACAGGCGGGCGGCGGGACGCCCACGCCAGACGGTGGGACCGAACCAGATCTCGCCCGATGCCTCCGCCGCCTTGCGGATGCGGGCCAGATGAGTGCCATCATCGGTGTCGCCCGCCACCCGGATCAGCACCTGGTTCAGGACGACACGGTTCAGCACCTCGAACCCCGTGGCGCGCAGCCCGTCGGCCAGGCGGCGGGCCAGGGCGCGGTGGCGGTCCACCATCGCCGATATACCCTCCACGCCCAGGGTACGCAGGGCCGCCCAGATGGGAATGCCCCTCGCCCGGCGGGAGAATTCCAAGGTCAGGTTCTTCTGCGCAAACGGATCGGCGGTGGCATAGGCCGCGTCGCTGTTCATGGCGGCGGCCAGGGCGTGGCCATCGCGGCAGATGGCGATGGCACCGTCATAGGGGGTATTCAGCCATTTATGGCCATCGGTGGTCCAACTGTCCGCACCCTCCACCCCGGCAGTGAGGCGCATGGCATCCGATGACAGCCGTGCCCACAGGCCGAAGGCGCCATCAACATGTACCCAGGCACCAGCGACCCGCGCGGCCCGGATCAGGGGGATGAAGGGATCGAATTCGCCCATATTCACCTCTCCCGCCTGCAAACACAGGATCGTGCTGTCATCCAGGGGCGGCAGACGGTCAGGATCGATCCGGCCAAATTCATCGGTGGGCGCGATGATCAGGTTATCCAGGCCGAAACCAAGCACCCGCAAAGCCTTGCGCACCGTGATATGCACCGTCTCCGACACTACCACCCGGATGGGCGGCGCGCCGGCGAGCCCCTGACGATCAAAATCCCAGCCCTTGCGTGCCAGCAGCGACCGGCGCGCCGCCGCTAGACAGGCCAGACCACAGGCGGTTGCCGACGTGCCGAACCCCACCGCCGCCTCACGCGGCAGGTCCAGCGCCTCCAGCAGCCAGTCACCCGCCTGCCGTTCCAGCACAGCCGCCACCGGTGAATTGTCATAGGAAGAGGCGCATTGATCCCAGGCCAGCATCAGCCGTTCCGCTGCCGCCGCTACCGGCAGTGCCGCCCCGATGACAAAGCCGAAATAGCGCGGACCATTGCTGGTCACGGTCGCAGGACCGCCGACACCATCGAGCATGGCCAGCGTTTCCTCGGCTGGACGACCCCGATAGGGCAACGGCTCCGCGAATGCTGACAAGCCGTCCAACGCCGATTGATCTGGAAAGACCCGGCGACCGGCCACGCCGCCGAGATAAGCGGCGGCGCGGCTATCGGCATCGCGGATCAACGAAAGTTCGTCCATGATTGTCCCTGTCGCAGGGGGAACGTCACCCGTAGGCGACACAATCAACAGGTACAATCAGGACAATGGACACTCAATGACGATATTGTATCCATAACAAGATCGTCATATCAGCAGCAGCAAAGCACTAGCTGCAGTGGCGAGGCCCAGGGCACCGTTAAACAGGCGCAGACGGCGGTCATCCCGCAACCAGCGGCCCATGGCTTGGCCAAACAGGACCCAGACAAGGGTCCAGGGCATGCCCACCACCAGGAACATGCCGGTGACGGTTACGATGCTTCCCACCTCCCCTAGTGCCGGCATGCGGTAAATGGCATGGACGGACAGGGCCATGGCCAGACCCTTGGGATTGATGAACTGGAATGCCGCGGCCTGCAGGAAGGTCAGGGGTGCGGCGCGTGATCCCGCCTCCGGACGGCCCGCCGTTCCGATCCTCCAGGACAGGTAAAGCATATAGGCCACGCCGGCATATTTCAGGATTGGCTCCAAGATCGGCACGGCGCGCATCAATGCCTCCCCGCCAATACCGGCCAAAAGCAGCAGGGAACCGAAGCCGACGACAATGCCCAGAATATTCGGCACCGTACGGCGTACGCCAAAGGTGGCGCCACTGGCGGCCAGGATCATGTTGTTGGGGCCCGGTGTGACGGAAGTGGCGACGCAATAGGCCGCCAGGGCCAGCAGGGTTCCGTTCAGGCTGTTTTCCATCACGCACCCTCCATGTATGGGTGACAATCACCATTGTCACCCTTGCCTTGCGTGAATTGTCACCCTGTATCGCAGAATTGCCGGGTTGATCACGCCGTCTCTTCTGGATATTTTGAGGACAATCAGGCGTCAATGTGCGGATTGTTCCTGGCACCCATGCGACAAAGGGGGACAATTTCCGCCATGACGGGGACAAACCCGGTTACGCCGGGTGCTTTCGACACCTAAATCCGATGATCGTCCGTGGTCACCGGGATCTGGATTGAGGATGCGCGCCATGAATCAGCCCGCCACCGTCCGCTGGCAGCCCGCCATCGCCCACCGTCCGGGCCCACTTTATCGCGCCATCGCGGCAGCCCTGGCGGAGGATATCGCCAACGGGACCCTGCCGCCCGGCACCCGCCTGCCCACCCACCGTGATCTGGCCTGGGACCTGAAGGTTACTGTCGGCACTATCACGCGGGCCTACCAGGAGGCTGAACGTCAGGGCTTGATCGGTGGCGAAGTCGGGCGCGGCACCTTTGTGCGTGACCCCCGCCGCCTGACAGAGCCGGTGGCGGACACAGGCGGCACCCTGATGGAGATGAATGTTGGCCTGATCGACCTGTCGGTAAATGCCACAGCCCTGTGGCCCGACGCGGGTGCCCTGACGGCAGCAACGCAGGCCGTGGCGCAACGGCCCGATCTGGTGGCCCTTATGTCCTATCAGACCCCGCTGGGCCATCCGCGCCTGCGCGCCGCCATTGCCGACTGGCTGGCCGACAGCGCCAACATGCATGTGGCCCCCGAACAGGTGCTGCTGGCCGTCGGCGGCCAGGGGGCCATGCTGACGGCCCTGTCCGCCGTTACGCGGCCGGGCGATACGCTGCTGGTGGAACAGTTGACCTATACCGGATTGCGGGCGGTGGCGCTGCATCTGGGGCTGCGGCTGGTGCCAGTGGCCATGGACGCCCACGGCCTGCTGCCCGACGCCGTGGAACAGGCGGCCCGCGCCCATGGCGCCCACGCGCTCTACTGCATGCCGACATTGCAGAACCCGACGACGGCCACCCTGTCCCTGGACCGCCGTCGCGCGCTGGTCGATGTGGCGCGGCGCATCGGGTTGATGATCATCGAGGATGATGTCTATGGCTTCCTGAAGCAGCCGGCACCGCCGACCCTGTACAGCCTGGGGCCAGATGTGACGCTGTATATCAGCAGCCTGTCCAAGTCGTTGTTCCCCGGCCTGCGCACGGGCTATGTGGTGGGGCCGCGCCCGCTGTTTGACCGGCTGGCCACGATCCTGCGCGCCACCGTCCTGGCCCCGGCGCATCTGGGCGTCGTGGTTGCAGCCGAACTGATCGACAGTGGGGAGGCGGTGCGCATCGCCCAGCGTCGGCGCGCCCTGGTGGCCGAACGTCAGGCCCTGGCCCGGTCGGTCCTGTCAGGCCTGGATCTAACTGGTTCAGACCACGCCGTAACCCATCTCTGGCTGCCCCTTCCGGAAAACGTGCGGCGGGAGGAGCTGGTGCGCGGCGCCCTGGAACGCGGGGTGAAGATTACGTCTGCCGACGGTTTCAGCCCCGGCAAGGGCGAGGTGCAGAATGCGGTGCGCATCTGCCTGTTGGGCGTGGACCATGCCAGCCAGTTGGAAAAGGGCCTGTCCGTGGTGGAAAGCCTGATCAGCAACCCGGTCGCCACCAGTGCAGCCTGGGTTTAAACCGACAGCAGCCGTTCCGCCAGTTCCACATCCGCCGCCTTGTCCACATCGACGGCCGCCAGACCGAAGGGCATTTCCACAACCCCTGCCCTGGCCCCCGTGATGCGACCCAAGCGCGCCAGGGCGGCGGTCAGGGTCAGGCGGCCCAGCATGAACCGCAGGATCGACAGCGGGCCCAGCAGGCGGATCATGCGCAGCGGGTGTTTGCGCTGGGCCTCCACCTGCCGCCAGATTTGCGCCACACCAGCGGCAGCGGGGGTGCGGAAGGCGAACATATTGCAGCCGGAGAAGGCCCCGTCGGCAAAGCGCAGATAGGTGCGCTTCGTCTCCGGCACCGCCGACTGGATCACGCTGTCACGCGCCAAACCGACGCAGACATCGCTGCCGTCCGGCAGATGCGTCAGGAAATGATCCACCCATTCCGGGCGCAGCAGCGCATGGTCTGCCGTGGTCACGAACAGCGGCGTGCCCAGCGCCTCCAGTGCTGCCGACACGCTGCGGCTGGGGCTGCCTTCTGCCGGCAGCAAGGCGATGCGCCCACCAGCTAGCAGCAGGCCCAATTCCGGGTGCTGTTCCACCAGTTCAGGCCGCTCGATGGCGATATGGATCATACCGACGCTGGGCGACGCGATCAGCGCCCGCACCACACGCACCAGCATGGGCACGCCTGCAATGGGGGCGAAGGCCTTGTGGCTGACGCCCATCAGCTTGGCCACCGGGTCCTCCGGCCCGCGCGATCCCGCCAGGACCAGCGTGTCCATCGGCGTCACAGCGCACGCTCATAAAGGCGATAGGTCTTGTACCGTTCGGAGCCGATAGCCTCGATCATGCGGCGCATGGGCCGGTTGTCTTCCAGGATCCAGGACAGCTCAATCCATTCATAACCCAGCTTGCGCGCTTCAAGGCGCATCCGGTCGACCACCAGAAAGGGCAGAATGGCCTGCAACCAGCCGCCCACGTCACGCCGCACCCCCATCAGGGGAACACGCGCCGTCTTCACGCCCGCCACCTTCAACCGCCACAGCAACTTGATGATGCCGAATGGGAACAGTTTGCCGCCCAGGTCCGCAATCGCTTCGTTCAGGTTGGGCAAGCAGACGCCGAAAGCCACGGGCTTGTCGTCAACCTCGGCGATCCAGGCCAGCTTGGGGTTGATCAGCAGCTTCAGCGATTTCGCCATCTGCTTGGTCTCGGCCTCTGACAGCGGCACAAAGCCCCAGTTGCCGGACCAGGCATTGTTGAAGATGCTGGTGACATGGCCCAGATCCTCCTCATACCGCTTCATGTCCAACATCCGCAGACGCAGATTGGCCGGAAGGGGGCGGTCGATCATCTGCCGCACACCAGCCGGCAAATCCTGCTCAATGTCATAAAGATAGGCGTAGACATCCTTGGCCTTGACCAGGCCCGCCGCCTCGATCCGCGGTCCCAGATATGCCAGGTCATGGCCCATCATCAGCATGGGCGGACGGTCCCAACCATCGACCAGCAAACCAGTCTCCTCATTGATCGACAGGTTGAAGGGGCCGACCATGTGGACCATGCCCTTTGCGCGCAGCCAATCGGCGGCGGCTTCAAACAAGGCGTCAACAACCGCCTGATCATCCTCCGCCGCCAGCAGGCCGAAATGGCCGGTGGCGTCCTTGCGGATGTCGAGGCCAGATCGGTCAATCTGGGCAGAGATGCGACCAACCACCCGAGCCCCGCGCAACGCCAGGAAATACATGACGTCGGCATGCAGGAAATAGGGGTTGGTCTTGGGCGACAGGGTTTCCTGCCGCTCCATGAACAAGGGAGGAACCCAATTAGGGTCGCCCTGATGCAGCCGGTATGGCAGGGCGATGAAGCGGTCAACGCCCTTGGAACCGGGTTCGACCTGTTCGATACGGATGCCGGCGTCCCCGCCCTGGCCGCCGCTCAAGATGCAGCCTTCACACCGTCGCTATTGCCCGATGCGGGCGGGCGCGGCGGCCGATCACGCGGCGGCGATCCGGTCAGTTCCATCACCCAGGGATAACGCGCCGCCTCTTCCACATCATAGCCCAGGTTGAACACTGTCGGGCTGCGCGGCTTCTGCTTGGCTTCGCGGTAGAAGGTACCCAGCAGCATGTCGGGACCATAGGAGATGATCCCGAAATTGCCGTCCTCGTTGTGGAAGTGGTGATAGAGGTGCAGCTGCTTGATCCGCGCCACCCAGTTCCAGGTCGGCTTGTAGTTTAGGTGCTGGATGCAGTGGAAGAATTCATAGATGCAGGTGGTGAACAGGCCGGTAGCCAGCGCCGTCGCCGCCGCCGCCTTACCATCGATCAGGTAGCCGACAGGCACCGTCACCAAGGCGATGGTGGGCAGGGTGTTGGCCAAGCTGCCGAACAGCACCTCCAGCTTATGCGGATCCTGGTGATGGTCGAAATGGATACGCTTCCACAGGGCGGCGGACCATTTCATCCGGTACAGCCAGCGGCCATGCAGGATGAATCGGTGGATCAGGTACCAGGCCATCGGATAGATGAATGTCGCGACCAGCACGGTCAGGGCCATCAGCCCCCAATTCTCCGTCCAGATCACCGCTAGCACGGCAGAGGCAAGCGCCAGCGCCGCGTAGGCCTGGATGGCCGGATATGTGGAATAGGCAAAAGCCAATTCCCGCAGGTTCATCTTGCCGAGGTCATAGCTGCGGCCGCGCCAGGCATCGCCCCACATGCCCCTACCCTTTCCTAAATCATCAAACGGGCCATCCAGCCCGTTAACCGTGGCGTCAAATTAGGCCCCAAAGGACCGGTCTTCAAGGGCGATGCCGCAATGCGACACCGTATCGCCCTATCCTTCCACATAGACCATGATGGCCCCGCCGATCGCAGCGAACAGGATCAGCGGGGACCAAACCGCCATCACCGGCGGCAAGGCACCCGCCTGCCCCATGGAGCTGAGAATGCCCGAGGATAGCAGGAAAATCAGGCCGATGACGGTGCCCAGCGCCAGACTGCCCATGGCCCCACCGCGCCGGCGCATGCCATGGGCGACGGGTGCGGCAAGCAACAGCATGACCAGCGATGCCAGCGGGGCCGCATAGGTGGAATGCAGCCGGGTGGCATAGTAGGTGGGGCTTTCGCCGCCAGCCCAGTTCCCCCGCACGATGCGCAGCAGCCGGTTGAAGGGAATGTTCTCCGGCGGCTTGCGCAGGTCGATCATATTGTTGGGTGAAAGATCCACGTCCCAGCGCGCCTTATCACTCTGCGTCACGCGCAGCGGCTCCCCGATCTCGGTCTGGACCACGCCCGACAGCTGCCAGCCATCGGGGCCATGATCGCCGCTGACCGCCGACATCAGGCCCGTCGCCTTGCCGTCCGCGTCGCGGGTGACCATCTCCACGCCCTCGATATGCTTGCCATCGTCGGAAATACTGGCGATGCGCACGACATGATCGCCCAGCCGGAACCAGACCGGCTTCACTGGATCATCATCCTTCTTTTCCGAGGGCAGTTCCGTCGCGGTCCACCAGCTGACGAACGCGCGTTCGCAGCGCGGGGCCACCTGATCGGCCATGATGAAATGGGCGATGGAGATGACCAATGCCGCCGGCAGCAGCGCGCCCATGATCTGGTATGGCGTCATGCCGACCGACCGCATGGCCACGATCTCATTCGTTGACGCAAAGGTCCAAAGCGTGGACAGCGAGCCGATCAGCACCGCCAGTGGCACCACCCTTTCCATCACCATCGGCAGGCGGATCATCGTGTAATAGACGAGGCCCCCGCCGCCCAGCCCACGCTCCAGAACCGTAGACGCGGCGTCCAATAGGTCGAGCAGTTGCAACAGTGCCGACAGCGCGAACAGAACCGACAGGACGCGAACCAGGAAGGTGCGGGTCAGATAACGGGTGATGGTGCTGCGGTTCATGGCTTGGCCCCCACCGCCTTCTTTTTCCGGCGCTTGAACAGACGGCCAACGAAGCTTGTCGCGGTGTCGATGGTATCGAACATGGCCGCGAACGGATTTTCTCCCGGCCGCACATCGGCGCGGTGGAACAACCAGCCGCACAGCAGGCAAAACAGGCCGAACGGCACCCAGATGCCGATGCTGGGCGGCAGGCGTCCAACATCACCCAGGCTTTCACCCAGCTGGATCAGATGATGGTAGATGATCAGGATCAGGGTCGCCAACGCGATCCCCTGCCCGCGCCGCGCCCGCTTCGCCGCCATACCCATCGGCACGGCCAGCAGGGGCAGCAGCGGCAATGACAGTGACCGGGCCAGCCGCGCATGCAGTTCCGACCGCACCTTGTTGAAAGGCAGGATCGACTGCGGGTCGTGCATTTCCGACCATAGCTCATGCAAGGTCAGTTCACGCTCGCTGCCGCCACGTTCGCGAAACGGTTCGGTGACCAGCCGGAATGGCTTATCCAGTGTCATTTCCCCGAACTCCATCACCTGCCGGCGGCCATCCGGAAGCACGCGCACCTGCACCCCGTCATGCAGGGTAACCAGCACACGCTGCCGGTCGGGTGTGGCGGCCAGGGCGCCGGTGACGGCTGTGGTCACCCACTTCTCGCCATTGTCGCGGTCCTGCTGCACAAACACCTTTTCCAGACGGCGCCCCGTCGGGTCCACCATATCGGCGGAGATGGTGACGCCTTCGCCGGCATCGACAAAAGTGGCTTGCGGCACCGTCGCGTCCCAGGCCGCATTGACTACCATGTGATAAATGGCGCTGTAGCCATAACGACCATAGGGCTGGAGATAGCCGAACAGGATGATGGAAAACACCATCAGGGCCACACCCAGACCCAGGAAGGACCGGGCGATGCGCGGCACGGACAGGCCGGCCGACTGCAACGCGTCCAGTTCATTATCCTCCCCCATCCGGGCGACGATGATGAACATGGAGATAAAGAACGCCGCCGGCAGGGCCAGACCCAGATAATGCGGCACCAGATTGGCGACCAGCCGGATGACCATGTCGAACGGCCCGCCATGATTGGCCAGCAGGTCGAACAGCCGCAGCAGCCGTTCCATCAGCAGCGCCACCAGCACGACCAGGAGCGACGCGAACAACGGCTTCAGCGTCTCGGTCAGGATATAGCGGTCGATCAGCCGCGTGGAGTGAAGCTGATATTGCCGTTCTGACGGCAGCGGCGAACCGTTCACGTCACATCCACCCACAATGCCTTCAGATCGGCGGTCAGCGCCGCCAGCATATCGGCATCCAGCGCCACCGCCTGGCCCAGCGCCGGCGGGCCGGGCCAGCCGGCATCGGGGAAGCTGACGCCGAGATAGTCCCGCGCGCCTTCATAGCGGGGGATGACATGGAAATGCACGTCGGGGTCCACCATCATCAGCATCAGGTAGTTGATCTTCTGATAGGCGGTGAACCGGGTCAGCACACTCTCCACCCGCGCCACCACCTCCTGCAGCCCTGCGAACGCCGCCGGCGTCAACTGCCCAAAGGCGGTCGCCGGCTCCTTGCAGACCAGAACAAGGGAGCCCAGGGCCGGTTGCTGCGGCCGTACCTGTACCGACCACAGGGCCGTATCCGCCACAACGCTGGCCGGATGGCCGAATTTCAGCATGGTGGCATTGGGCTGTGTCATGGGGCGCGGCACTCTGGAGAACGAAAGAGACAGGCACTTTAGTGCGGAACAGAGGGGACCGGAACCACCATTATCCGGTGACGTGCCCGTATCCGCCCCAAGGCCTATAACGCGGCAGGCAGCCGAAGCGTCCAGCCGCCCAAGGCCGTGACCGGCCCATCGCGGCGTTCCACGCCCCGCACTTCCACCTGCACCCGCCAGTCGGGGCCGTCTGTGTCCACCGTCACAAGGTGCCAGCGGCCAGGCATGTCATGGCGATAACCAATGGCCGACGCCGACGGCACCGTCAGACTGGGGATCGGGCCCTTGGGCCCCTTGATCATCGACAGGTTGGCAACATGGGCATGACCGTGCAGCAGCATTTCCGCCCCTGTCCGCGACAGGAGGTCACGCAACTCCCGCCGGTCGGTCAACCCCTTGCGTCCCGACACCACACCATCGGCCACGGGATGATGTACCATCAGCACCCGGAACAGCCCGCGCCGCCCGGCATCGGCAAGCAGATCACCCAGCCGTTCCATCTGTTCGCGGCCCAGCGCCCCCTGCGCCAGCAGCGGCTTGGTCGGCACACCGGAATTGGCACCGATGAAGGCCACGGACCCACGCTGCCGCAAATAGGGGAATGCCACTCCCCCTTGCCCATCGCCTGTCATGTAGTCGGCCCAAAGGCCCAGGCCATCGGCGAATGGCACATGCACCATGGCGTCATGATTGCCGGGCACGTAGGACACATCCTGCCCCGCACCCAACCCGTGCAGCCAGACAGCACCGCGCTGAAATTCGCCGGCCAAGGAGATGTTAGCGATGTCGCCCGTCACGACCCAATGGTCCACGCCCTGCGCCCGGATGTCGCCAACAATAGCGGCCAGCATGGTGGGCGTGTGGGCATGGCGGCGTTTACGCTGCCATGACTGATAGGACAATGTACGCTTGGACAGCCACTCCAACCCTTTCGGACGGTCAGGTTCCAGCGGCAGATGCGGGTCGGATAGGTGGGCAAAGCGGAAGGGCTGCATGAAAGCCAAGCTACAATGCCTTACAGGCGATAGGCAAAGCCCGCGTCAGGGAGTATGTAGACCATCAACAAATCCATCTGATCATGGTTCACGCCTTGTCCGCCGACAATCACGCCGCTGAAACCGCCCCGCCCATGGCCGCCACCATCGGCGACAATCCTGTCCGCCTGTGGGGCATGAGTTCCGCCGAACGCCTGCGCCGCCAATGCGTGCGCAGTGGTGTGACGGAGGTCCGGGCTTGGGACGGGCTGGATCAAGGCCGTTCACAACTGCTGTTGCGCACGGACTGGGTGTTTGACGAGGTGCTGGTCCGTGATCTGGCCAAGCGGCCCGGCACCATCCTGGTCGACAGCCGCAATCAGGAGCCTGTGGCGGCACATGTATCCGCCGAGGATGCCGCCGAGGTGGCGGAGATGCTGAACAGCAGCCGAATCGTGCCTGCCGATCTGGCGGCCCGGCTGCGCGTCCTGGTGCCGGACGATCTCTCTTCCTCCTATAATCACGCCCTGCGCAAGCGCGAAACCCCGTTCCTGCTGCGCCTGACGCCAGAGGCACTGCCCAAGATCGAACAGCGCATGTTCGCGGGCAGCTATAAGGGCGTTACCGACGTCATCACCAAATATGTCTGGCCGCTGCCGGCCCGGCACGTGACCAAGCTCTGCGCCGTGCTGGGTATGACACCCAACATGGTCACCGGTATCGGCGCCGTGCTGATGCTGCTGGCGCTCTGGCTGTTTGCGGAAGGCCATTACCTGCCGGGCCTTGCCGCCGGCTGGGTCATGACCTTCCTGGACACGGTCGATGGCAAGCTGGCGCGCGTGACACTGACCAGCAGCAAATGGGGCAATATCTTCGACCACGGCATCGATCTGGTCCACCCGCCCTTCTGGTGGTGGGCCTGGGTCGCGGGCCTGTCAGCAGCGGGTTTCACCATGCCGGGTGGGGAAATCTTCGCCCTGGTCGTCATCTGGGCCGGTTACGTGTCGCAGCGTTTGCAGGAAGGCTACTTCATCAAGCGTTTCAAGATCGACATGCACACCTGGCGGCCGTTCGATAGCTTCTTCCGACTGATCACGGCGCGGCGTAACCCCAATCTGGTGATCCTGACGCTGGCCACGCTGCTGGGCCGCCCGGATATCGGTATGGCACTGGTGATCTTCTGGATCGTCGCCTGCTTCGGCGTGCATATGGCGCAGATCGTTCAGGCCGAGCAAGCGTCCAAGAAGGGCCCCATCACTTCCTATCTGTCCGCCTGATCCATCATGGCGCGTCCCGGTATTATCCGTAATCCGTTCAGCCACCGGAACAAGGCGGGCGGCAGCGGCCTGCCCGCCGATGCTGCGCGCCTGTTCGGGGGCCATGTAGCCTCCCCCGATACGCCGGAAAAGCTGGTGCAATCCCTGCGCGGCTTCGCCCAGGCTGGCGTGGATATAATCGCCGTCGATGGCGGCGACGGGACCGTGCGGGAGGTGCTGACCGCCCTTCCCTATGCCTATAGCGACGCAAGCCCCGCGCTGGCCATCCTGGCGGCGGGCAAGACCAACCTGATCGCCGCCGATGTCGGCACCACCGGTTATGGCCCGCGGGGGCTGGCCGGACTGGTGCGTGCCGCACACGAGGGGACGCTGGGCACCCGCACCACGCAGCGGCCGATCCTTTCGTTGCACTGGCCTGACGGGGAACATGGGCCGGTGCGGGGCATGTTTATGGGGGCCGGCGCCTTCACGCGCGGCACCGACCTTGCCAATGCCGCCATTCATAAGGCTGGCTTCACGCAGGAGATCGCCGTGGTATTGACCATGGCAGGCGTGCTGGGCCGGGCGCTGATCGGCAATGATAGCCATGGCTGGCTGGCGGGGGAGGATTTCGGCGCAACGGTGGATGACGATCCGGCGCTGGACGGCAACCGCTTCCTGTTCCTGGCAACGACGCTCGACAAATTGATCATGGGCCTGTGGCCCTTCTGGGATCATGGCCCGCGTCCCCTGCGCTATCTGGATGTGGCGGCCAACCCGCCTGGCCTGCTGGGTGCCCTGCCCCGCCTGATGACGGGACGGCCCAGCGCGAGCATGCGCCAGGCCGGTGCGTACCGTTCCGGCGGGGCGGAACGTATTGAGCTGCGCCTGACCCGTCCCCTGATCATGGATGGGGAGACTTACCCGGCGGGCCGTGTCATCCTGTCGGCTACCGACAGCATCACCTTCATTCAGCCGTGACCGACCCGCTTTCTACCCTGATTGATCAGGAATGGGACATGCCCCTGCCCGCCCCTGCCGCCGCCTTGGTGGCGGCGCTTGTGGCGCATGGGGGGGATAATGTCGCGACGGTTCTGTTCTATGGCTCCAACCTGCGCACGGGTGACGTGGAGGGGCTGCTGGATTTCTATGTGCTGGTCGACAGCTTGACCGGTTGGCGCGACAGCCGCCCTTTGGCCGCCGCTACCCGTCTGCTGCCGCCCAGCGTGGAATATTGGGAAGTGCCGTGGCAGGGCCACACCCTGCGCGCCAAGGTCGCCGTGATGGGTATAGACCAGTTCGCCCGCAGCACCCGGTTTGATGGCATCGACACCACCATCTGGGCCCGCTTCACCCAACCTGTGATGCTCGCCCATGCCCGCGACCCAGCCGCCCGACAGCAGGTTCGCGCCGCTGTGACACAGGCGGTCACGACCGCCACCCGCTGGGCGGCATTGCTGGGTCCCGCCGAGGGTACAGCACGCGATTACTGGGAGGCCCTGTTCAAGGCCACCTATAGTGCCGAACTGCGGGTGGAGAAGGCATCGCGCGGGGTCAGCATCGTGGACCACGCCGCCGACCGCTATGCCGCCATGCTGTCCCCCGCCTGGGCATCGGCACGGGTTCCGTTTGAGGAATGGCCCGATGGTCGCCTGCACCTGCTGCTTTCGCCGGCTGAACGGGCAAGGGCGGCCAGCGCCTGGGCCTGGCGCGGACGGTTCGGCAAGGTGCTGAACATCGCCCGGCTGGTGAAGGCCGCGTTCACCTTCACCGGCGGGGTCGATTACCTGCTGTGGAAGCTGCACCGCCATTCCGGGGTGCGGCTGGAACTGACACCATGGCAGCGGCGCCATCCGATCCTGTCCGCGCCCGGCATCCTGTGGAAGCTGAAGCGGATGGGGGCGATCCGGTGAGCGGTCGGGCAGCGAACCCTACGCTTGCCCATTACAGCGCGCATGCTGCGCTTTATGCCGATCACTTGGCCGATCATGACAGCGTCGGTGCCCGGCACCGGTTCCTGTCGGCCATCGATAAGCAAGCGCCCGCCATTCTGGACCTGGGATGCGGTGCCGGGCGAGACCTTGCCGGCTTCCGGGATGCAGGTGCCATGGCAATCGGGGCTGACGGCAGCCCCGCCCTGGCCGCGATCGCCACACAGCAGACTGGGTGCGCGGTGCATGTGTTGGACCTTCTTTCCACCGATCCCGCCCCGTGGATGGATCATTCGTTTGACGGGATATGGGCCCATCATCTGTTCTTCCACCTGCCGGAATTCGCCCTTCCGCACATTCTGGGCCGGGTCGGGAACTGGCTGCGGTCCGGTGGTGTTTTCTATGCCTGCGATCCGACCGGCGATGGCATGGAAGGCATGGCCGCCGATGGCCGCTATCTTGCCTTTCGCCGCCCGCAAAGCTGGAAAGCCGCGGCGAAGCGGGCCGGGTTCACCCTGCTGGCCGATTGGCGCCGGCCCGAAGGACTACCCCGTCACCGGCAGGAATGGCTGGCCACTTTGTGGCGCCGGCTTTGACCTGACCAGATTTTTCCCGCACAAAGGCAGCCCACGCCGCCCTTCGGAAGGACACCGATGATCGAAGACATCCTGCTTTTCATCGCGGTCGGCTTTGCCGCCCAGATGGTGGATGGAGCCATCGGCATGGCCTATGGCGTGACGGCCAGCAGCGTCATGATGTCGATGGGCGTGCCCCCGGCCACGGCCAGCGCCAGTGTGCATGTGGCGGAAATGTTCACGACCGGTGCCTCCGGCTTTGCCCATTGGCGACGTAAGAATGTCCGCCTTGATCTTGTCTGGCGGCTGGCACTTCCCGGCATGCTGGGTGGTGCGCTGGGTGCCTATGTGCTGTCGGGGATCGATGGCGATGTCATCCGGCCCGTGGTGGCCGTCTATCTTCTGGCCATGGGTGGCCTGATCCTGTGGAAGGCGCTGCACCCACCGCCGCCACATGAGCTATCAACGCGCAAGGTCGCGGGTCTGGGTCTGGGCGGCGGTTTCCTGGATGCGATTGGCGGTGGCGGCTGGGGCCCGATGGTGGCCAGCACCCTGATCGGCGGCGGCACGCAGCCGCGCTACGCCATCGGCTCGACCAATCTGGCTGAATTCTTCGTGACGATGACGGTGTCCTTCACCTTCATCTTCACCATCGGGCTGGAGCTTTGGCCCGCCATCCTGGGCCTGATCATCGGTGGCGTCATCGCCGCACCGTTTGCGGCGATGGTGACGCAGAAGCTGCCCGACAAGCCCATGATGATCCTCGTTGCCGTGGTCATCATGCTGCTCAGCCTGCGCAATCTGGTCGATGTCGTACAGAAATGGCTGGCCTGACGGCCAGCCAGCAGACCTTTACTCGTAGTCGGGAATATCCGGCATCTGCTCCACATCGGGCTTGCCGTCGCGAATCCAGCCGTCGCGCCGCTGACGGTAAAGTGAACGCATGGAGGCGTAATAGTCGAAGCTGTTGCGCTTCACATCGTCCAGCGCCTCGATATATTCGGCCCGCGTATCCAGCGCCGTCAGGGTGCCACGGGTCAGGGTGATCCAGTCTTGATCGGTGTTGCTGGCATAGTTCGACACCGGATCGGCGAAATACTCACCCACAAAGCCGGTGGCGTCGCGCACCGATGACGGGCCCAGCAGCGGCAGCACCAGATACGGCCCCTCCGGAATGCCCCAGACGGCCAGCGTCTGATCCAGGCTTTCATATTCGTAAGGCATGCCATGGTCGGCAGCCACATCCATCAGACCACCAAGGCCGATGGTCGTGTTGATGGTGAAGCGCCGCAGGACATCGCCCGCCCCATGCCAGTCGCCCTGCAAAAGCTGGTTCGTCAGATCCAGGGGGGAGCGCAGATTGCGCAGGACATTGCGCACGCCCTTCTGCACCGGCGTCGGCAGGACGGTGCGGTAGACCTTCGCCGCCGGGCGGATGATCACGACATCCAGCCCCTCATTGACCCAGAAGATGGCCCGGTTCACCGGCTCCAGCGGGTCATTCACATCCTCGGCGGGACCAGCGGCCACCAAGGCTGCGTTATCCACGTTCAAGGCGGGCGACGGTGCCGCTGCGTTATCCTGCGCCGCAACCGGCACAGCCGTAACAGCAAGGGCCAGCGCGGTGGCCAGCGCGGTGCGGTGCAGCAGATGGGTGGCGGACAAACGCGACATGGGCAGGGCCTCAACAGCAACGGATATTCGGCGGGCGGCACGCGAACCTTGTTCATGTAGGCCGCATCCGTCCCCCGTAAAGTGATCACAGTCACAGGACAGGGCGCCATTGCCAACGCTGCAATTCGTCTATCCCGTCATGCATGGCCTATGCGGATGAGCGGCCTGCTGCTAAATGGGCAGGGCATACCCATTTCAGACAGCTCGACACGTGGCCCGTAAGACGTTCCGTTCTCCCCTCACATCCTGGTTTGGCGATGACCGCCTGCGCCGTCTGTTTGCCAATGCCGGCATCCTGCTGGGCGGCAAGACGGTGAACGCTATTGCCGGCTTGGCGGGACTGGCCATCGCCGCACGCGCGCTGGGGGTGGAACAGTTCGGCATCCTGGTCCTGATCCACACCTTCACCCAGACCATCGGTGAGATCGCCAAATTCCAGAGCTGGCAGGCTGTCCTGCGTTACGGCACCCCCGCGCTGAACGATGGGCGGATCGGTGATTTCCAGCGTCTGCTGCGTTTCACAGCACACCTGGACGGGTGGAGTGCAATCGCCGGCACATTCCTGTCTGTGGCCGTTGCCTGGGCGTTGGGCCCGTCCTTCGACTGGCCGGCGGAACTGATGCCGGCGGCCCTGATCTATGTCACATCGGTCCTGTTTATGGTGCAGGCCACGCCCACGGGCATCCTGCGCCTGATCGACCGGTTCGACATCCTGTCGGTGCAAAGCACGCTGGGGGCCATCATCCGCATGGTGGGCGGCGGCATCGCTTGGGTGATGGGCGGCGGCATCGTGGCCTTCCTCGTGGCCTGGTACATCGCAACCGCCGTCGCCGGTATCTATCTCATCGCCAAGGGCTGGTCGGAACTGCGCAAGCGCGGTTTGCTGGACGGGTATAGCTGGCGTGGCGATGGCAAGCCGATGAGCCATGGATTCGACGGGGTGTGGAGCTTCGTCTGGTCCACCAACCTCTCCTCCACCCTGGAACTGGCCTATACCCATATCGGCACGCTGGCCGTCGGCTGGATGCTGGGCCCACGCGACGCCGCCCTGTTCCGCATCGCCCGGCAATTAGGGGAAGCTCTGGCCAAGCCTGCCAAGCTGCTGATCCCCGCCATTTACCCCGAATTGTCGCGCATGATCGAGGCGCGGCAGTTCGGGGAGATGCGATCTCTGATCCAACGTTCGGCCCTGCTGGCCGGGGCCGGCGCCATGCTGGCGCTGGTCATCTGCTGGTTCATTGGGGAAATCGGCCTGCGGCTGATCGTGGGGGAGGAGTTCGTGCCCGCCTGGCCCGTCATGATGTGGCTGGTGGCCGCCGCCGTGGTCGGTATCTGGTCCTTCCCGCTGGAACCCGTCATGGTTTCGGCAGGTGAGGCGCACAAAGCACTGATGGTGCGCATCTGGACTACGGCGGTCTACATCCCGATCCTTCTGGCCTGCATCCACTGGTTTGGCTTGATTGGCGCCGGCTGGGCCCGCATGTTCTCCGCCATCCTGGTGCTTGTCGCGTTTCTGGTGCCCGTGGTGCGCTGGTTCCGACAGCGGATGGCGGAGGAGCGGAACAAGGCATGAGGATCGGGTTTCTCTACAACAGTCAGAGTCACCAGATCCTGCATTCCCTGCCCATGGCGCTGGAACTGTCCATCCTACGCCCGGACTGGCAGGTGGACATCCTGGCCCCCAGCCACGACCACTTGGATTACATCCAGCAATTCATCCCGCTTTATCCCGGCGCCAGAGTCACTCTGTGCCTATTACCGCAGCCGCTGGGCATTCGTGTTTACCGTCGGTTCCGTGCTCTCCCAGTGCCCCCCAAGGCATGGTCGCTGTTCCATAACCGCCGGATGCTGAATAGCTATGACGCGCTGGTGTCGACGGACAAGACCAGCCTCTTGCTGCGCTGGTTCGGTGTCAGGCGGCCCAAATTCATCAACACCGAACATGGCGCCGGTGATCGGGACGTCACCTTTGACCCCCGCGTTGCCAAGTTCGACTTTAACCTGATCCCCAGCCCGAAAAGTGCGCAGCGCCTGGTGGAGGCGGGATATCTGACGGCGAACCGCTATGCGGTTTCAGCCTATGCGAAGTTCGACGCCGTCAACCGGCTGGCGGGCAAACGCCTCCCCCTGTTCGGCAATGGCCGGCCCACCATCCTCTACAACCCGCACTTCTCCGCAACACTGGGGTCGTGGCCACGCTTTGGCATGACGGTTCTGGAGATCATGGCCCGTCAGGACCGGTACAACCTGATTTTCGCGCCACATATGCGGCTGTTCGACCCGGTGACGCCGGGCAAACTGGCGACCTTTCAGCGATTCCAGGGCCTTGATCATATTCATATTGACCTGGGCAGTGATGCCAGTTGCGATATGACCTACACAATGGCCGCAGACCTCTACCTCGGGGATGTCAGCAGTCAGGTCTATGAGTTCCTGTGCAAGCCACGTCCATGCGTGTTCCTGAACGCCCATGCCGTTGCTTGGCACGAAAACGCCAATTACCGATTCTGGACCTTCGGGCCTGTGCTGGACACGCTTGATGATCTGCTGATGCATCTGGACGATGCTTTCGCCAGGCATGAGCAATGGCGGGCAGTACAGGAACACGCTTTTGCCGCAAATTTCGACCTGTCGGTTAATAATCCAGGACGGCATAACGCCACGCTGCTGGCGGAATGGCTGTCCCGCTCCATTTGACAGGCGGAAAGGGTGCCCCTACATCCGCGCTGATTGCCCGAAACCTCCCGCTCTGGTATGAGCCGGCATGGACGGGCCTCCATATGTTGGGGGTACGCTTTTGCCGTTTCACGCTGTGAACGGAATTCAATCCTTCGCTTCGGGCCTCACGCCCCCTTGTTCGGAACAGTACGCCATGGTCAGCCCCACTCCTTCCAAGCATGCGCTCGCCTCCCGCCTGGCTGATTTCGCCACGGTTCCGGAAGCGATTGAATACGCGTCGCGCGGGGAAACCGGCCTGAATTTCTATTCCGGCAAGGGTGAACTGACAGAGGCCCTACCCTATGCGCAGATGTATGAACAGGGCGTGGCGCTGGCCCGGAAGATGCTGGCCAAGGGGCTGACGAAGGGCGACCGCGTCGCCATCATCGCTGAGAGCGATGGCGACTTCATGCGCGCCTTTACCGCATGCCAGTTCGCGGGCCTTGTTCCCGCCCCCCTGCCCCTGCCGGCAGCATTCGGTGGCAAGGATGCCTATATCGAACATATCCGGCGCATGATGCAGGGGGCCGATGCCTCCGCCGTCCTGTCGCCCGCGTCGCTGGCCGACTGGGTGAAGGCCGCCGCCGATGGACTGGACATGAAGGCGGTGGGCACACTTTCCGTGTTCGACGATGTCGATGGGGCGGGGATCGAACTGCCGACCGTCGGGCCGGACGATCTCTGCTACCTGCAATTCTCGTCCGGCAGCACGCGCTTCCCCCTGGGCGTGGCCGTGACGCAGCGTGCCCTGATGGCCAATGCCTATGCCATCACCCATCATGGGCTGAAGATCACGGCGGCGGATCGCTGCGTTTCCTGGCTGCCGCTCTATCATGACATGGGGCTGGTCGGGTTCCTGCTGACCCCGCTGGTCTGTCAGGTTTCCATCGACTATCTGCCGACCCGCGAATTTGCCCGCCGTCCGCTCCTGTGGCTGAACCTGATCACCCGCAATGGTGGCACGCTCTCCTACAGCCCCAGCTTCGGGTATGAGCTGGCGGCCCGGCGCGCGGAGACGGCCTCGACCGAAGGGATCGACCTGTCCACCTGGCGCGGTGCCGGCATTGGCGGTGACATGGTGCGCCCGCGCGTGCTGCGCAAGTTCGCGGAAACCTTCGCCCCGCGCGGGTTCAGCGCCGGCGCCCTGGTCCCCTCCTACGGCATGGCAGAGGCGTCGCTGGCCCTGTCCTTCGCCCCGCTTGGCGTTGGGCTGGTCACTGATCGGGTCGATCTGGACCGGCTGGAGGGCGACGCGGTCGCCGTGCCGCCCGGCCCCCAGACGGAGCGTGAGCGTGAATTCGTGCTGAACGGCCCCGTCCTGCCGGGCCACCAGATCGAAGTGCGCGATCCCGATGGCAAGGTGCTGGGTGAAAAGCAGGTGGGCCGCCTGTTTGCCCGCGGCCCCTCGCTGATGCGCGATTATTTCAACCGGCCGGAGGAGACGGCGGCTGTCCTATCCGCCGATGGCTGGCTGGACACGGGCGACCTCGGTTACATCTGCGATGGTCAGATTGTCATCACGGGCCGGGCCAAGGACCTGATCCTGGTCAACGGCCGCAACATCTGGCCGCAGGACCTGGAATGGTCCGCCGAACATTCCATCGACAGCCTGCGCAGCGGCGACGTCGTTGCCTTCTCGGTCGATGGTGACGGCGGGGAACAGGTGGTGGTGCTGGTCCAGTGCCGTCCGACCCAGGAAGAGGCCCGCGCCGCCCTGGCAGCGCAGGTGCAGGGCGTGCTGCGCGCCGCCCACGGGCTGGAGGTGAAGGTGGTGCTGGTGCCCACCCACTCCCTGCCCCAGACCTCGTCCGGCAAGCTGTCGCGCACCAAGGCACGGCAGATGCTGCTGGCTGGTGAGTTCGGCGCCAACGCCATGCTGTCCGCCTGATTATGAAGGTCGCCGCCATCACGGGTGGCACGGGCTTTCTAGGCCGCTACATCGTGGCGGCCCTGCACCGCGCCGGTTTTGCCGTCCGCATGCTGGTGCGTCAGGACCCGGTGCATCCGCTGCTAGACGATGTCCGGCCCGAACTGGTACTCGGCGATCTGTGTGATGATGCAGCCCTGGCAAGGCTGGTCACCGGGGCCGATGTCGTCATCCATAGTGCGGGCCTGATCAAGGCCAGGGACCGGGCACAGTTCTTCGCCGTCAACGAGGGCGGGTCGGCCGCCATCGGCCGTGCCGTCGCCACCCACGCCCCCGGCGCCCGACTGCTGCTGATCTCCAGCCAGGCCGCGACGCAGCCGCACCTGTCCCACTATGCCGCCAGCAAGCGGGCGGGCGAGGTGGCCGCATTGGCAGCCTATGGCGGAACTGATTGGTGCGTCATCCGGCCGCCCGCCATCTATGGCCCCTGGGACCGTGAAACCCTGTCGCTGTTCAAGGCGGCGGCGGGGCCTGTCGTGCCCGTTCTGGGCGGGGCCGATGCGCGGCTTGCCATGGTGCAGGTGGAAGATGCCGCCGACGCCATCGCCGCCCTAGCCATCCCTGGCGGGCCACAGGGGCAGGAATTTGCCCTGTGTGACGGGGTCGCCGCCGGCTATGACTGGACCACGCTGCTGGATTGCGCGGCGGATGCGGTTGGCCAACGCGCGGCCCGTGTCCGGGTCCCTGTCCCGATCCTGCGGGCCATCGGACTGGCCGGCAGCATTACCGCCGCCGTGACCGGCAAGGCGGTAATGCTGACCCTGCCGAAGACGCGGGAAATCACCCATCCCGACTGGTCTGTCGCGTCGCAACAAATGCCGCCTGAATCGCTCTGGAAACCCCGGGTCGGGCTGCGCGAAGGGTTCGCGGGTGCGGCAAAATGGTATCGGGAGCATCGCTGGATCTAGCGATTTGAACAAAGTTCGCTCCAAACTGTTGCGAATTTACCCTGCGCTGTGTCATCTGTCACAGGTGATCCATGCGTTTTGTGGTTTGCTCTTGCATCCTTCGGCGTTGCAATTACCTTACCGGAAAGTGACGCTTTTTAGGACAGAGGCCGGGGGGCACCGGTCTGTTAGCTACTGCAATAACCTATTCTGAAAGACTTCCGGGGCGCTTTAATGACTACCGACGTCAACGACATCGTCGAAACCATCATCGCCGCCCTGGTCAAGACCTTGCCAACGCCGGTCACCGTCACGACGGAGACCAGCATCACGCGTGATCTCGGCCTGGATAGCCTGGCTGTCATGGATTTCGTGATGGTGCTCGAGGATAAGTTCGATGTCTCGATCCCGATGGAACGGATCGCGGAAGTCGAAACCATCGGCGACCTGGCCAGGACCATATCGGAACTCCGGGGGCACGCCTGAGAAATGACGATCCTTGCCAAGTACACCAAGCTCCGCGAGCATTATCACCGCATTGCCGGCGCCGGCCGTGACCCGTTCACGGTAAAGTTCGACGCCATGCTCTCCCCCACAGAGGGCATGCTGAACGGTCGCCGCACGATCCTGCTCGGCACCAACAACTATCTGGGCCTGACCTTCGACCAGAGCTGCATCGACAAGGGCGTCGAAGCGCTGAAGTCGTTTGGTACTGGCACTACCGGCTCGCGCATCGCCAATGGCAGCTACGACGGGCATGCCGCGCTGGAGCGTGAACTGGCAAAGTTCTATGGCCGTGAAAACTGCATGGTCTTCACGACCGGCTATCAGGCGAACCTGGGCATCATCTCCACCCTTGTGGGCAAGGATGATTTGCTGTTCCTGGATAGCGACAGCCATGCCAGCATCTATGACGCGGCCAAGATGACCCCTGCCCAGGTCATCCGCTTCCGTCACAACGATCCGGAAGATCTGAACAAGCGTCTGCGCCGCGTCGCCGACCATCCTGGCAACAAGCTGGTGGTGGTCGAAGGCATCTATTCGATGCTGGGCGATGTCGCGCCGCTGAAGGAATTCGCTCAGGTTAAGCGCGAGAATGGCGTCTACCTGCTGGTGGATGAGGCCCATTCCATGGGCGTGCTGGGTGAGACCGGCCGTGGTCTGGCGCAGGAAGTGGGCGTTGAGGATGATGTCGACTTCATCGTCGGCACCTTCTCCAAGAGCCTGGGCGCCGTCGGCGGCTTCTGCGTCTCCGACCTGCCGGACTTTGACGTGCTGCGGGTCGCCTGCCGTCCCTACATGTTCACGGCCTCCCTGCCCCCGTCGGTCATCGCCACCTGCCTGCGCTCGCTGGAGCGGATGCAGGAAGAGCCGGGCCTGCGCACCAAGCTGATGGCCAATTCCAAGCGCCTGTATGAGGGCCTGCGGAACAAGGGCTTCCAGGTCGGTCCCGATGTGAATCCGATCGTGGCGGTTTCCCTGCCTTCGATCGAGCTGGCGATCACCTTCTGGAACCGCCTGCTGGAGGAGGGTCTGTATCTGAACCTCGCCCTGCCGCCGGCCACCCCGAACAGCCAGTCCCTGCTGCGCACCAGCGTGAGCGCCGCCCACACGACCAAGCAAATCGATACCGCGATCGAGCTGTTCGGCAAGGTGGCCCGTCAGCTGAACGTGCAGCCGGCCCTGGTTCAGACCGCCGCTGAGTAAGGCTCGGCCTCTGCCAATAATGAGAAGCCCCGCAGGATTATCCCTGCGGGGCTTTTTCTATGCCCATCCCATGGCGGCCAGAGTTTCGGCCATATGCGGCGGCGGCGGTGCAGTCGCAATGATCTCCCCCGCCCCGTCCAGTGACGGAAACCGGATGGACCGGGCCAGCAGGTGCAGCGGTACCGGCGGCGGCATCTCCGCGCCATAGATGCGGTCCCCCAGGATCGGCATGGCCATATAGGCGCAATGGGCGCGCAACTGATGCATGCGCCCCGTCCGGGGATAAAGCTCCATATGCGACAGGCCGTCAGACTGTCCCAGCCGTTTCCAGCGGGTCAGGGCGGGCTTGGCCGCCACATCCACCACCATCTTGGACGTGCCAGGCACCCGGACTTTCCCGAGCGGCAGGTCGATCACCCCTTCCACCGCCTTCGGCCCACCCATCACGACCGCCCAATAGGTTTTCCGCACGCGCCCATCCAGGAACATGGCGCCAAGCCGCGCCGCCGCCTCCACATCGCGGGCAAGGACCAGGCAACCCGCTGTCTCCTTGTCCAGCCGATGGGCAAGACGCGGCGGCTCCGGCCGGTCCCCCTGGATCAAGGGCAGGTATAGTTCCAGATGGTCGGTGCATTTGGTCCCGTAATGGACCTGCAAACCATAGGGTTTGTTCAGGATGATGACTCGGTCATCCTCGTACAAAACCCGATCGCGCATTTCCTGCGCTGTGTATGACATTCACCCGCTCCGTCCGTCGCCGCCCTGTCATAGCGTGCTGTCGCGTCGCAGGCCACATGCCTTGACAGAACGCCCGTCTGCGCGCATTTCAGCGCGCATGTGGGGATGGGACTTACAATCAGCCATACAGAGCATCGGACGCACCGGGCGGGCATTGGCCGCCTGGACCCTGTTCTGCGCCCTACTGCTGCGGGCCATGCTGCCGCCGGGTTACATGCCCGACTTGTCGGCCTTGGGCGAGGGCGGCTTGCCGCTGATTATCTGTACCGGCGCTGCACAGGATGTGACGCTGCTGCTGGATGCTGATGGCAAGCCAGTGAAGACCAGCGATATGCCCGCCCCCAGCGATGTGCCCTGTCTGTTCGCCCTGCTGGCGGCCCTACCGGTGCCGTTGCTGCTGGCCCTGTCGCTGCTGGTGCCGCTCTGGCCCCGGCAGGCCATCCTGTGGCGCCCCTCAACCGGCTGCACGCAGTGGCCGGCTTATCTGCGCCTTCCGGGCGACACCCCACCCCGCGCCCCACCTGCCTTCATCTGATCACCAAATCCTGAACCGACCGCGCCTGTCGCGGTCCCAGAAGATTTGCGCCCGGCTACCCGCTGAATGGTGCCGGGCCGATGATGAAGGAAGTTTCCCTATGTCGCGTTCATTCCTGCTGGCCGGCGCCTGCCTGCCCGCCCTGTGCCTGTCCCTGCCCGCCGCCGCCGATATGGCCGCCGACCCCGCCAGTGTCGTGGAAGTGGTCGGCCAGCGCCAGGGCAGCCCCACCGCCCCGTCCGTCGACGATGCCCGCAAGCAGATCAACAAGGTCGCGGGCGGCGTCGATCTGGTCACGGCGGAGGAATTCCGGGACAAGTACGCCCTGAACCTGAAGGACATGCTGTCCGGCACGCCTGGCGTCTATGCGCAGCAGCGCTTTGCCGAGGAAGTCCGCATTTCCATTCGCGGGTCCGGATTGTCACGCAGTTTCCATATGCGTGGCCTGTCGCTGCTGATCGATGGCGTCCCCGTCAACCTTGCCGATGGCAGCACTGATTTCCAGGAAATCGATCCGCGTCAGGCCCGCTATGTCGAGGTGTTCAAGGGCGGCAATGCCCTGCGCTATGGTGCCGCCAGCCTGGGCGGGGCCATCAATGTCGTCACGCCCACGGGCCGCACGGCCAGCAGCGCCAACAGTATCGCCATTGATGGCGGCAGCTTCGGCACCATTCGTCTGGCCGGCACGGCTTCCGCCGCCGGTGAGACGCTGGACGGCTATGTCAGCGTCAACGGCATCCGGTCGGACGGCTATCGCCAGCAGACCGCGCAGCAGACCGCGCGTCTGGCCGGCAATGTCGGCATTAAGCTGACCGACAGCGCCGAAACCCGCTTCTACCTGTCGGCCAACCATATCCAGCAGGAAGTGCCCGGTACCGTCAGCCGCGCCTCTGCCCTGGACACGCCGCGTCTGGCCCCGGCCATCAATAACCAGAATGACTATGCCCGCGACATCAACTCCGTCCGCCTGTCTAACCGGACCAGCATTCTGTTGGGTGATGAGGCGCAACTGGATGTCGGCGGCTTCCTGAATGTGAAGTCGCTGTTCCACCCGATCTTCCAGGTGGTGGATCAGGATAGCCAGGATGTCGGCAGCTTCATCCGCTATACCGATGTCGGCCAGATCGGCGGTCTACGGCATGAACTGGTGGTGGGCCTGCAGGGCCGCTACGGCCATGTCGATGCCCTGCAATATGTGAATGTCCGCGGCAGCCGGGGGGCAAAGACCGCTGACGGCGACCAGTATGCCCAACAGGCCGAAGCCTATGCCGAAAGCCGCACCTCGCTGACACCGAACCTGACCCTGGTCGCCGGCTTACAATGGATGACGGCCAAGCGAGAGCTGGATAACAACCTGAACCCGGCACAGGACGCGGACAAGAGCTTCCATGCCCTGAACCCCAAGCTGGGCCTGCTTTATCAGCTGGATGGCGGCACCCAGCTTTACGCCAATGTCTCCCGCGCGGAGGAGGCGCCCACCTTCTCCGAGCTGGTGCAGGCCCCCGTGCCGCGCTTCGTGCCGCTGGCGTCGCAAAAGGCCTGGACGGCGGAAGTCGGAACGCGTGGGCAGTCGGGCGTCTTCACCTGGGATATCGGCCTGTACCGGTCCTGGCTGCGCGACGAGTATCTGCAATTCACCGTCAATCCCACCATCCCCGCCGGCACGTTCAATGCCGACAAGACCATCCATCAGGGGATTGAGGCCGGGCTGGACTTGACCATCGCGAACAAGCTGTTCGCGTCAGGCACCGGCAGCCTGGTGTTCAGCCAGACCTATATGCTGAACGATTTCTACTTTGACGGCGACGCGCAGTTCGGTGGCAATGATCTGGCCGGTGCACCGCGTCATCTCTATCAGGGCGGCCTGATCCTGAAGGATGGCGACGCATGGCAGGTCGGGGCCTCTGTCGAATGGGCAGCGGACGGAGCCTGGATCGACTATGCCAACAGCCTGAAGGCCCCCGGCTATGACGTCTGGTCCGTCAATGGCAGTGTGCAGCTGGCCAAGGGTCTGCGCGCCTATGCCGAGGCGCGGAACATCTTCAAGACCCGCTACATCTCGTCCATCAGCACCATCGCCAATGCACGGGCGACCGGTGCCAACCTCAATGTCTATTATCCCGGCGAAGGGCGCTCGCTCTATGCCGGCCTGAAGGCGGAGTTCTGAGCGATCCGGTGGTAAAGGGGCGCCCTGATTTCAGAGATGAACAGGGGCGCTCCGAACCGCCTGACCCGCCCCCGTGCAACAGGATGAAACACAAAACACACCTGCGTTTCACCGGTGCCGCCTGTCAAAGGGCGACAGCCGGGTGCTCCGACCGTCGCAAGACATAGGTGTGGCATTGATGGAAAGACATTAGCAGAGCAGGGCCGGAAAGTCAGCAATGCCGGCCCTGTGCGCGCCATTACCCCAGCGCCAGCCGGGTGAACAGCAACTGCGCCGGTTGCCCCTGCCCCTGCCAGACAATGGCATACTGACCCAGCATTTCGGCCAGTTGCAATGCGTCGAACGGGGGAAGATCAAAAATCGCCACGCCCTTTTCCACCGGCCATTCCTTGGACGCAGGCCGCATTTCGGCGGGCAGATAATCCAGATCCTCATCCTCCAGGATGTCGATCAGGCGGGCATGGGCGGCGTCATTGGCGGCTTGGGCAGTCGGCTTGCTTTTCGGGTTCCAGGCGGTGACGAACACGATCTCCGCCGCGCCACGGTTTTCCAGCAGGCGGTCAACCTCCTGCGGATCGGCCATGATGCGGGCCGTGGCACTGCGCTTGCCGTCGAGCGCGACGTAGCTGGTCTGCTGATACGCGCTCAAGAGCTTGGGATCAAAGCCGGTCATGCGAAATCCCCAACGGTATGGGCATGGTTCAGGGGACCGTGGCCATGGCCGAAGCCGGGCGCGGTACGGATGGCGATATCGACATAGCGGCGGGCGCGGGCCACCGCGTCCATCACCGACAGGCCCTGTGCCAGGCCCGTGGCAATGGCGGATGACAGGGTGCAGCCGGTGCCGTGCGTATGCCGCGTTTCCACGCGTTCACCGGTAAAGGCCTGCTCGCCATCACGGGTGACCAGAAGGTCGGTCAGGACCGGCCCGTCCATATGCCCGCCCTTCATCAGAACGGCCTTGGCGCCATAGTTCAGCAACGCATGCCCGGCACGGCGCATGTCATCGACGGTGCGGATATCGATACCGGTCATGGCCTCCGCCTCCGGCACATTGGGCGTGACGATGGCGGCCAGTGGCAACAGGCGGCGGATCAGGGCGCCGGTGGCGCTTTCATCAAGTAACCGGTGCCCGCCCTTGGCCACCATCACCGGATCGGCCACGATGGCCACACCGGGGGCGGCATCGGCCAGCGTGTCGGCGACGGCATTGATGATATCGGATGTGGCCAGCATGCCGATTTTGACTGCGTCTGCCCCGATATCGGCCAGGACCAGACGCATTTGCTGCACCAGAAAATCGATGGGCACGGGCAGGACGCCGTGGACGCCATTGGTGTCCTGTGCCGTCAACGCCGTGATGGCCGTCATGGCATAGCCATTAAGGGCCGTCACCGCCTTGATATCGGCCTGGATACCGGCCCCGCCGCCGGAATCCGACCCGGCAATGATCAGAACGCGTCCCCGCATCGATTTCACTCCGCCGCCACGGCCTGGGTCACCTGTCGCACCGCGTCACAGATATCATCGACGACGCGGGTGACCAGGGCATCATCCTCGCCCTCTGCCATCACGCGGATCAGGGGCTCGGTACCCGATTTGCGGATCAGGACACGGCCCACGCCTGCCAGCTTTTCCTCACCCGCCTTGATCGCGGCCTGCACGCTGTCGGCATCCAGGGGGCGGATGCCCGTGCTGGCATCGTAGCGGACATTCTTCAGCAGCTGCGGCAGCGGCTGGAACACGCGCAGCACGTCGGACGCAGGCCGCCCCGACTGCCGGATGCATGCCAGCACCTGCAACGCCGCCAGCAAGCCATCGCCCGTGGTGGCGAAGTCCGACAGGACGACATGGCCCGACTGTTCACCACCGACATTAAAGCCATGCTCGCGCATATGTTCCACGACATAGCGATCGCCCACGGCTGTGCGCGCCAGGGTCAGGCCCAGCTTCTTCAGATGCAGTTCCATGCCCATGTTGGACATGACGGTGGCAACCACGCCACCGCCGCGCAACCGCCCACTCTCGGCCCAGCTCTGGCCGATCAGGGCCATAATCTGATCGCCATCGATCTGCGTGCCGGTCTCGTCCGCCAGGATCAGGCGGTCGGCATCGCCATCAAGCGCGATGCCCAGATCGGCCTTGTGCTCCACCACGGCGGCGCGCATCGCCGCCGGACTGGTCGCCCCGCATTTGTCATTGATGTTGAAGCCATTGGGCTGATTGAACAGGGTCACGACTTCGGCCCCCAGTTCATACAGCACACGCGGTGCCACCTTATAGGCGGCACCATGGGCGCAATCGATGACGATCTTCATGCCATCCAGACGAAGACCACGCGGAAAGCTGCTCTTGACCACTTCTATATAGCGGCCAAAGGCGTCTTCCATGCGCTGTGCCCGGCCCAGGTCGCGCGGGCCGGCCAGATCAGGCGCGAAAGGCAGCGCCATGCGCGCCTCGATCTCCGCCTCGAACTCGTCCGACAATTTGTAGCCATCGGGGCCGAACAGCTTGATGCCATTATCCTGGAACGGATTATGGCTGGCCGAAAGCATGACGCCCAGGTCGGCGCGCATGGACCGGGTCAGCATGGCCACCGCTGGCGTGGGCAGCGGCCCCACCAGGATGACATCCATGCCCATAGAGATGAATCCCGCCGTCAGCGCCGGTTCCAGCATATAGCCCGACAGGCGCGTATCCTTGGCGATCACCACGGTATGGCGATGGTCCCCGCGCCGGAAATGCAATGCGGCGGCCATGGCGGCCTTCAGCGCCGTCTCTGCCGTCATCGGCTCGGTATTGGCGGTACCGCGGATACCGTCGGTGCCGAACAATTTACGCGACATGTGTCTGTTCCCAGGAATGCCTGCATAGGGCCGGTGGATCGGAATGTTACGAAACCTATATCACGCCGATTGCAGGGCCTGCCACACGGCGACCGCCTGCACCGTTGCGGCCACGTCATGCACGCGCAGGATATGCGCCCCCTGTCCCAGCGTATGCAGCGCCGTGGCGATGGAGCCTGCCACCCGGTCCTTCGGCGCCTCCCCTCTCGACAGGGCCGCGATGAAGCGCTTGCGGCTGACCCCGATCAGGAGAGGGCAGCCCAGCCCATGGAGGGCGGCGGTACGGGCCAGCAGGTCGACATTATGGACCACGTCCTTGCCGAATCCGATGCCGGGATCAATGGCGATCCGGTCCCGCGCGATCCCCGCCGCCACCGCCGCGTCGATGCGGGCGGATAGCCAATCGAACACCTCTGCCGTGACATCACCATAGCGGGGGGCCACCTGCATGGTCTGCGGCTCTCCCTGAATATGCATCAGGACGAGCGGCAGGCCTGTCGCGGCGGCAACCGAAAGGCTGTCCGGGTCACCGGTCAGGGCCGTGACATCATTGATGATCCTGGCCCCCGCCTCTGCCGCCGCCTTCATCACCGCAGCATGGCGGGTATCGATGGAGACGACCGCCCCGTCGTCCGCCAACGCCCGGATGACGGGCACGACCCGTGCGATTTCCACCTCAATCGGTACAGGTTCAGCACCCGGTCTGGTCGACTCGCCACCGACATCCAGGATGTCCGCCCCCTCCGCCAACAGACGGCAGCCATGGGCGATGGCGGCATCGGCATGGGCATGGTCACCACCGTCGGAGAAGCTGTCAGGTGTGACATTCACAATGCCCATGATGACGGGTCGCGACAGATCAAACCCCGCCCAGGGGGCGCGGTCAGCGGTCAGCGGATGGTCGGGGGCCAGTGCAGCGGCGGGGACGATGCCGGCTGGCGTCTCGACCAGCGTAAAGGCCAACGGGCCGCCAGCCAGCGGACGGGCCTGACCGGCAGCAACGGCAGTACGGGCGGCGGGGCCGGAGAGGATGGCGAGGGGGCGGTGCATGATGGTTCCGGCGAGGGCCGCAGGTCAGGTCGAGCCGAAGGCGAGCCCGGACAAGACACGTTGTGGTTTGGGAGACGTCAGGGCTCGGCTGCGCCTCGACCTGACCTACGATATATGGGCAAACAACAAACCCCCGACGCTCATCACGCCGGGGGTTTGCTCACTCAACCTATAACCGCCCGCTTAAATGCCGGGCTGCGGCTCTGGCTCGATCCCGTCCTTGGCCGAGGTGGGGACCGAGGCGCGGCGACCACTGGAGGACTTGGGCGGCTCCGGTGCCTGCGGACGCGGGGCCGGCGGGTCGGTGCGCACCACCTGCTCACCGCGCAGGATGGCCTTCACTTCTTCACCCGACAGCGTCTCGAACTCCAGCAAAGCCTCAGACACCTTGTGCAAATCGTCCAGACGTTCCGTCAGCAGCTTGCGGGCAAGGCTTTCACCCTGCTCGATCAGGCGGCGGATTTCCTCGTCGATCAGCTGCGCGGTGGCTTCCGACACGTTCTGCTGCTGCGCCACTGAATGACCCAGGAAAACCTCCTGCTCATTGGCGTTGTAGCGCACGCGGCCCAGCTTGTCGGACATGCCATACTCGGCAACCATGGCGCGGGCCCAGCGGGTGGCCTGCTGGATATCGCTGGAGGCGCCCGTGGTCACATTCTCCTCGCCGAAGATGATTTCTTCGGCCACGCGACCGCCAAACAAAACCGCCAGACGCGATTCCATCTCGCGCTTGGTGTAGTTGGTGCGGTCGCGTTCCGGCAGGTTCATGGTCACGCCCAGGGCGCGACCACGGGGAATGATCGTGACCTTATGCAGCGGGTCATATTCCGGGACCCACAGCGACACCAGGGCATGGCCCGCCTCGTGATAGGCGGTCAGCTTCTTTTCCTTCTCCGACATGACCATGGAGCGGCGCTCCGCACCCATCATCACCTTGTCCTTGGCGGCCTCGAAATCGGCCATACCGACGACGCGCTTGCCGGCGCGTGCTGCCAGCAGGGCCGCCTCGTTCACCAGATTGGCGAGATCAGCACCGGAGAAGCCGGGGGTACCACGGGCGATCACCTTTGGGTCCACATCGGGGGCCAGCGGCACCTTGCGCATATGGACCTTCACGATCTTCTCGCGGCCCAGCACGTCGGGGTTGGGTACCACGACCTGACGGTCGAAGCGGCCGGGACGCAGCAGCGCCGGGTCCAGAACGTCGGGGCGGTTGGTGGCGGCGATCAGGATCACGCCCTCATTCGCCTCAAACCCATCCATCTCGACCAGCAACTGGTTCAGCGTCTGCTCACGCTCATCATTGCCGCCGCCCAGGCCGGCACCGCGATGGCGACCGACAGCGTCGATTTCGTCAATGAAGATGATGCAGGGCGCGTTCTTCTTGCCCTGTTCGAACATGTCGCGGACGCGGGATGCACCGACGCCCACGAACATTTCCACGAAGTCGGAACCGGAGATGGTGAAGAAGGGCACATTGGCCTCACCCGCGACGGCGCGGGCCGTCAGGGTCTTACCCGTACCCGGGGGCCCGACCAGCAGCACGCCCTTGGGGATCTTGCCGCCCAGACGCTGGAACTTCTGCGGGTCCTTCAGGAAGTCAACGACCTCCTCCAATTCCTGCTTAGCCTCATCAATGCCGGCGACATCGTCAAAGGTGACGCGACCCACCTTCTCAGTCAGCAGGCGGGCGCGGGACTTGCCGAAGCCCATGGCCTTGCCGCCGCCGCCCTGCATCTGGCGCATAAAGAACACCCAGACGCCGATCAGCAGCAGCATCGGGAACCAGGAGAGCAGGATGGACAGGAGTGAGGGACCCGTATCCTCCGCCACGACCGACACGCGCACATTCTTGTCAACCAGACGGTCGGCCACGTTGGAGCCGGGCGGGGCCGTCACGGAGAAGCTGCGATTGTCATTGGTGGTGGCGGTGATCTGGTCACCCTTGATCGTGACGGACGTCACCGATCCGCGCGACACCTCGGCCAGCAGGTCGCTATAGGCCATGCCGGACTGCGACGAGCGGGTGGAGGAAGTCTGGAACAGATTGAACAGGGCGATCAGCAGCACCCCGATCACCAGCCACAGCGCCAGATTCTTACCGAAATTATTCACAGCCCTGACCTTTCATCGACCGCACCCCCAGGCGGGCCTGGGGGAACTCCTCCCATTAGATAATGTCATCTATGGCGGTGACAACAGCGAACCGCGCGGGAACTGCCGGAACCGATACTAATGGCACCATATGAACCCCCGGATCGGGGGCGTCAGGGGCCGTCCACGCCATTGGCGGTATGGCCAATGGCCGATCCCCATCCGTGACAACCGGCAGGGTCCAGCGGACCGCCGCCGGCAGATCGGACCGGGCCAGACTGGGGCTTTGTGCCACGGCCCTGCGCCAAGACGCCTCATCCAGCGCCTGGACGGTGTGCTGCCCAAACCCTTCGGCAAAAAGGCGGAATCGGCCATCCCAGATCACGGGGGGGCCGCCCCCCTGCAACGTCAAGGGGCCCTGAAGGTTCCTTGCCTCCCGGATCAGACGCCAGCCGCCGGTGATGGGCGTGAACTGACAGCCGGCCAGCGTGCGGCCCTTGCCCGGCTCTGCACACAGCCCGGCGACCAGATCGGCCACGGCGGCAGGTGCCGGCGGGTATGGTGCCCCGCCAACGGCGCGCAGCAGGGTTGCGGCCAGACCTTGGGCCATCGGCTTCTCCTGCTGGAACAGCGCATGATCCAGGATCACCCAGCCTTCCGGCTGAAACCGGGCATAGAGCGCCAGCAGGTGGGCCGTTTCGGCATCTTCCCCGGCCCGGATGGCAGCCGCGGCGGCAACCGCTTGCTTGTCGCCCTCCCCCACCGACTCCGACAGGCGCAGCCGGGCGCGCGCAAAGGCAGGATTGCGGTTGGACGGATCTTCGACCCAGGTCTGGCCTGCCGCTGCGCATGTTGCAACCAACCGGTCCTTGGCGACAGGCAGAAGCGGGCGGATCAGGCGCACCCGCTCCATCTCCCGGATGGCGGGCATGCCGGCCAAACCCCGAGGGCCGCTGGACCGGTCAGCGCGCAGCCGATGGGTTTCCGCCTGATCATCGGCGTGATGGGCCAGGGCCAGATGCAGGATACCGGCATCCGCCGCTGCATCGGCCAGAAGGCGCAGGCGGGCGTGCCGGGCACCGGCCTGAATGCCCGTCACCGGCTTTGGCCCGTCCCAGGACAGGATGCGGTGGGCGATGCCACGCTGCGCCATCCAGGCCGCAACCTGCCAGGCCTCGGCCCGGCTCTCGGGGCGCAGCCCATGGTCGACAGTGAGGGTCAGCAGTGTCCCTCCCCGTTCAGCTACCCAACGGGCAAGCAAAAGGGCAAGTGCCATGCTGTCGGCACCGCCGGAAACACCAGCCGCGATATAAGGGGCCGACTCGAACGGCCCCAAAGCCTGCATCAATCGATCGAATTCGACCGGTCCGATGGGAGCACTCACTTGCACTTCAGACGGTTCTTCTCCGCCTCGGCCCGGCGCAGGATGGTCTGCGGTGCGGTGGTCTTGTAGGCCCGGTTGAGTTCCGTCAGCGCGGCACAGGCATCCTCATTGGCTTTCATGGCCGAGAGTGACAAGGACAGCTTTAGCAGACTGTCGGGTGCCTTGGTGCTCTTGGGATATTTCTGATAGCCCTCGGCGAAGGCGACAGCCGCTTCCTTATACTTCCCGCGCACATAGAAGGATTCGCCCAGCCAATACTGGGCATTGCTGGCCAGCGGGCTGGCGCTGTTGGCCTCGATGAAGCGGGTGAAGGCCAACTCCGCCTTGTCATACTCGGCCTGACGCAGCAGGTTGAAGGCGAAGTCGTACTGTTCCTGCGCCGACCCGTTGGGCAGATTGAACCCGCCCGCCGTCGGTGCGGCGTTGCTGTTGGCGGCGGCCGGCTTGCCCGTTGGGTGGGCGGCGGGCGCTGCTGGTTCTGCGGCAGGAGCAGCTTCGCCCGCCGACGGTGCGGCACCGGCGCTCAAGCCACCACCCTGCCCCTGCTCCAGGCGGCTCAAGCGGAATTCAATATCCTGCTGCATCTTGGCCAACTGCTCGCGCAGTTGCGCCACCTGGAAGCCCGCCTCCTCATACCGGCCCGTCAGGGTCTGCATCTCCGATTCCAGGCGCTGCAACCGCACCTCAAAGTCGGCAGCGACATTGCCGGTCATGGCCGGGGCGGCACCGCCGGTAGCCGGTGGACGGGCACCACCGCGGTAAACCTCACGGCTCAAGGTCTGCAGCTCATTCTCCAGCCGTTGCAGCCGGTTCGCCATATCCCGCGTGTCGGATTGGCCCGAAGCCGGCAGGGTGCCCAGCACCGCTGCAACAGCGATGGCGGCCAGCGTCAGGCGGCGGCGGGGATACGGGTTCGGGGAACGCAGGTGTCGGATCATCGGGACCAACGGTTGGCGAGGATTGCGATGGGCGCGACCCTACCGCGAAGGCCCGCACGGCGAAAGTGTCCACAGGCGGTAAGGCAGTAATAAGGCGTGCAAAAAGAAAACGCCGCCCAGTTTCCCGGACGGCGCTTCCTTCAGGCTGTCGCCTTGACCTTTGCGGTCGTGCCGGATCAGTTGATCACGGTCACGCCACGGCGGTTCTGCGTCCAGGCAGCTTCGTTGGAACCAACGACCTGCGGACGCTCCTTGCCGTAGGAGATGGTCTGAACGCGAGCGGCTTCGACGCCCATGGCGGTCAGGTAGTTCTTGACCGAATTGGCGCGGCGCTCACCCAGAGCCAGGTTGTATTCGCGGGTGCCGCGCTCGTCAGCATGACCTTCGATGGTGATGGTCACGGACTTGTAGGTCTTCAGCCAGTTGGCCTGACGATCCAGGGTAGCGGTCGCTTCCGGGGTCAGGTCGAACTTGTCGAAACCGAAGAACACGCGGTCGCCGACATTGACGATGAAGTCTTCAGCCGAACCCGGGACCGGGCCCGAGGGCTTGGCCGGAGCGGCCGGAGCAGCGACGGTGCCGCCGGTGGTGGCCTGAGCCGTCTGTTCCGGCTTGGAGGAGCAGGCAGTGGCCAGAACGGCAACTGCGACGAGGCTGAGCATCTTGAAGCGCATTTGAGAGACCCCCTAGGTGGAAATCGAGTTAAGGATTAAGTGCGTGTTTGCCCCACGGAACCGCGTAAACCACAGCCAGACGCCGCATTGAAGCGATCTTCAGGCCCGGCGGATTTGAGCGCTGTTCTTGCGATGCGAAAATAGGGTGACGCACTCACGGAATCAAGGGCGACCATGCAGGGTCCGAAGCATCGGTGGGCGTTAAGACCTGCCGTTCATTAAACCCTGTCAAGTCGATTGAGTATAGCTTGGCTTGGCGCTGTTTGCCTCCCTGTCCAGAAGGCCGTTCCTTGAAGAACATTAGCACTCGGCCATTTGGGGCCCAGGTAGGCCCTTCGACATGGTAGGCCTCTGTCAGAAGTCGCTCACCCGTACCATCCGGCCGAATGACGCCGATATAGAACTTATCCCCCGCAAGTCGGGTGAAGGCGATGAGATCGCCACGGGGTGACCAGACGGGAGTGCCGTAACGGCCCTGGCCGAAAGTAATGCGCTTCACATCACTGCCATCGGCATTCATCGTATACAGCTGCTGCGTACCGCCACGGTCGCTTTCGAACACGACTTTACTGCCATCCGGTGCAAAAGACGGCGAGGTGTCGATACCGGGATGATTGGTCAACTGCGTCTGGCGGCGGGTGCGCAGGTCCAAGGTATAGATGTCGGAGTTGCCGGACGTGGCCAACGACATAATCACCTTATTACCATCGGGTGAGAAACGCGGCGCGAAAGTCATGCCCGGGAAATCACCCAGCACCTCCTGGCGACCTGTATCAATATTGAACAGATACACCCGAGGCCTGTTGTTGAAGTAGCTCAGATATGTGATTTCCTGGGTACTGGGCGAGAAGCGCGGGGTCAGAACCAGGGTACGGCCATCGGTCAGGAAACGGTGGTTCTCACCATCCTGGTCCATGATCGCCAGACGTTTGACGCGCTGCAACGCAGGGCCTGACTCGGCGATGTAGACGATGCGGGTATCGAAGTAGCCTTCCTCACCCGTGACGCGCTTGTAGATCGCATCCGAAATGATGTGAGCGACTCGCCGCCAGCCATCGGCCTGAACGGTATAGGCCAGACCGGTGACCTGCTGGCCCGCCGTCACGTCGAACAGCCGGAACTCGATCCGGGTGCGACCATCGGGCGACTGGCTGACGGTACCCGTCACCAAGCCCTGGGCCTGGATCAGGCGCCAGTCGGCGAAGCGCACACCCACCTTCAGACTGTCGGGCGTCTGCACGAACTTGGCCGGCTCCAGCGGGCGAAACAGACCAGACCGCTCCAGATTTGCGGAGATCACGCCGGCAATGTTCTGCCCGATCTGGGTGGCATTCGGGTTGTCACCGGCGAAATTGGTAATGGCGATGGGAATCGGCTGCGGATTGCCTGACGTGATGTCGATCTCAAGTTCGGCGCGGGCGGGAGCGGCGAAGCCGGCGGCCAGCACCATCGCCACCAAGGCGAGAAAGCGGCCGACGACCCGCCAGCCGCCCGTGGAGAAAAGAGCGTTGGCTTGCATCAGAACATATCCTTCGGGCTGAACTTCATCAGGATGGACCCTTTGTCCCCGTACTTGTCGCGCGGGATGTTCAACGTATTACATCCAGGCAAAAGCGGCGCCCGTAAGGCGGATTCCACAAAAGCCCGGAAATGCGGGTCGGTATTGGGATTACCCGTGCCCGAGACATACTGCACATTTGTGACGCGCAGGTTGCTGTCAAACAAGACCCGGATTTCCGCCTGCATGTTTTCCACGCCCTTTGCCCCCACCGGCACGTTCCAGCAGTTGCGGATCTGACGGCGCAGCGCATCCTCCTCGCTGATGCTCAAGCGCTCCCCTGTCTTAGCGGCCAGCGGCTGCGGCGGTTCGGACGAGGTTTCCTTGGGCGGCTCCTTGGAAGGCGGGCTGTCGGTCTTCAGCTTGGCAACGTTCTTCAGAACGCTGTCCAGCGTCTTTTCCGGCGGCTTGGGCTTCGGCTCCTCTTTCTTGGGCTTGGGCTCTTCCTTCTTCGGCTCCGGCGGCTTCGGCTTGGGTTCCTCCTTCTTGGGAGGTTCCGGCTTCGGCTCTTCCTTCTTCGGCGGCTCGGGCTTGGGTTCCGGCTTCGGCTCAGGCTTGGGTTCCGGTTCCGGCGGCTTCTCGGCCACCTGCTTGGGCGGCTCCGGCACCTTCACTTCCGGCGGCGGTGGCGGGGTTTCCTTGGCCTGCTGCGGCGGTGGGGGCGGTTCCGGCTTTGGCGGCGTCGGTTTGGGCGGCGGGGGCAGTGGCTTGGGGTTCGGCTCCGCCAGCTTGGCGATGGTCATGGGGCCGACCTCGACCACTTCGACCGGCACCTCCTGAAGCTGGATCACCTCCCGCTTCTTGATCAGGTGCGGCAGGCCGATCAGCGCCAGAATGATCAGCGCCAGGTGCAGGATGCCGGAAAGGATCAGGGTGGTCCGCATGATGCGTTGATTTCCACCCTTACCGTGCGCCGCGACCGTCGGATTCGATGACCAGCTTGGCCTCCGACAGGCCGGCGCGGCGCGCCTCGCTCAACACATCGACGATGCTGGCATATGTGGCCTCGCGGTCGCCACGCACCAGCACCTTGCGATCCGGCGTCTGCTCCGCGACGATGGCCAGACGTGGGGCCAGTTCGGCCAGGGCAAACATCTCATTATCAAAGACCTTCTTGTCCTTGAACGAGATGCGGCCATCCGCCGTGACGGTGACCCAAAGCGGGTCTTCTTCCGATTTCAGCGCCTGGGCCGCCCCCTTGGGCAGATTGACGGGGATACCGGCGGTCAGCAGCGGTGCCGCCACCATGAACACGATCAGCAGCACCAGCATAACGTCCACGAAGGGCGTCACATTGATGTCCGACATGGCGGCGCGGCGACCACGTCGCCGCCCGCGACCGGACTGCTTGCCAGGAAGGCTCGCCCCCATTTCAGCCCCGCTCTTCCAGATGACGCTGCAGGATCGCGGAGAATTCTGTCACAAATGAGTCGAGCCGATCACCAAACCGCCCGATCTCCGAGGAAAAGTAGTTGTAGGCCAGCACGGCGGGGATGGCCGCGACCAGACCGATGGCGGTGGCGAACAAGGCCTCCGCAATGCCCGGTGCCACAACGGCCAGCGACGTGTTCTGCTGGGCCGCGATATTGGTGAAGGCACCCATGATGCCCCAAACCGTCCCGAACAGACCAACGAACGGGCCCGCAGAACCGACAGAAGCCAGGACCGTCATATAGCGTTCGGTGTCCGCCATCTCGCGTCCCACCGTCACCGACATGACGCGTTCCATGCGCTGCATCAGGTTGGCGCGCATAGCGCCCGACGATGACAGGCCGCGTTCATTGGCATGGCGCCATTCGCGCATGCCGGCGGCGAATACGGCCGAGAACGGATCAGCCGGGGCCTGCGCTACCTGGTCATAGAGCTGATCCAGCGAACCGCCGGACCAGAACTGTTCCTCAAAATCAGCGGCGGCAGCCTTCATGCGGCGCAGCTTGGTGGCCTTGTTGAAGATGATGGCCCAGGTCCAGACCGACGCCGCCAGCAGACCCAGCATCACCAGCTTCACAACGATATCGGCCTGCAGGAACAGGCCGAGCGCCGACATGTCATGGACCGGCGCGACATCACCGCCGAGGGCGGCGGCTTGCAGAAGGGTGGGAAACATCGGGTTCAGTCCTGACCTTTTGACAAAATATTGACCATCACCGACCGCAACGCGGCCGGCAGGCGGACGGGCCGCCCCTGCGCATTGATGCACGCCAGACGCAGGCCCAGGCGGACCAGCGGCGCTGGTCCCGTCGAAGCCTCCACCCCGCCCCAGGACAAGCCCGAGGCGCGGCGCACATCCTGTTCGATATCCAATGTCGCGGCGCCGATATCGACAATTCGCGAGACGACTTCAAGCGCGTCGTCAAGACGGGCGGGTTGTCGAAAATCGATGTCGCATCGGCGAACCGTCAGCGCGGAGCCCGTTTCGGCTACCATGGCGGCATGGGGAAAGCCCGAAAGGCGCAGCATCTCATTGCGCGCACGCTCCGCAAAACGCAGGTAATTGGCGTGATAGACGATGCCGCCAGCGTCCGTATCCTCGTAATAGACACGGGTCGGGAAGACATGGGATGCCCCTTCCCACCAGCCCGCCGATGGCATCGTCCCGTCAGGCATTGTCGTCCCCGTCGAACAGGTCGCCCACCGGCGCACTCCCCTTCCCCACCGTGGGCATGCCGCCCAGCAAGTCCAGTTGCCGCGCCGGCGTGGCCGGCACTGGCAGGCCCAGATAGCGGTAGCCCGTGTCGGTCAACATGCGCCCGCGCGGTGTGCGCTGCAACAATCCTTGTTGGATCAGGTAGGGTTCGATGGTTTCTTCCAGCACGTCACGCTGTTCACCCAGGGCCGCGCCCAGCGTCTCCACCCCTACCGGCCCGCCGCCATAATGGTCGGCGATGCAGGCAAGGTAACGCCGGTCCATGGCGTCAAAGCCCAGCCGGTCGACCTCCAGCCGCGTCAGCGCCCGGTCGGCGGCCTTGGCATCCACCACCTCCAACCCGTGTACGCCACAAATGTCCCGCACCCGGCGCAGCAGGCGGCCCGCGACGCGCGGCGTTCCCCGCGACCGGCGCGCCACTTCCAACGCACCTTCGTCCGTCATCTCGACACCCAGGATACGCGCACCCCGGCTGACGATCAGCTGTAACTCTTCCGGCTCGTAGAACTGCATGCGCAGCGGAATGCCGAACCGTTCGCGCAAGGGACGGGTAATCAGGCCCGAGCGCGTGGTGGCGCCGACCAGGGTGAAGGGCGGCAGGTCGATGCGCACGCTGCGCGCCGCCGGGCCTTCACCGATGATCAGGTCCAGCTGGAAATCCTCCATCGCGGGATAGAGGATTTCCTCCACCGCTGGCGACAGGCGATGGATTTCATCAATGAACAGAACGTCATGGGGCTGCAGATTGGTCAGCAGGGCTGCCAGATCGCCCGCCCGCGCGATGACGGGGCCAGAGGTCGCGCGGAACCCGACATTCAGTTCTTTGGCCACGATCTGCGCCAAGGTCGTCTTGCCCAGGCCTGGCGGCCCGAAAAGCAGCACATGGTCCAGCGCCTCACCACGCCCCTTGGCCGCCTGGATGAACAAGGACAGGTTCTCGCGCACCTGTTTCTGGCCGATGAACTCCCCCAGCGACAGGGGGCGGATGGAGTTTTCGGTATTGGCGTCGCCGCCGATCCGATCCTGTTCCACCATGCGTTCAGGTTTCGGGGGGGCCGCCTCCGGCTTGGGCTTGCGGCTCACTGGCTCAGTTCCTTCAGGCCGGCCCGGATCAGGGCGGAGACATCGGCCTCACCGCCAAGGCTCTGGGCGGCCTTGTTCACGGCGGTGAATGCCTCGATCCGCTTATATCCAAGATTGACCAGCGCCGACACCGCATCCCCAACTGCCGTACTGACGGCGGGTTGTGCCGCCGTGCTTTGAACCTGCGTGGCCGCCACCGGGCTGGTGGCGAGCGTGGCCACCTTATCCTTCAATTCGTTCAAAATTCGGGCAGCCAGTTTCGGCCCCACCCCATCCGCTTCACACAGCGTTGTCTTGTCCTGCGCGGCAATGGCAGAGGTCAGGCGGTCGGGCGCCAGCACCGACAGGATGTTCAGCGCCACGCGCGCCCCCACCCCCTGTACGGTCGTCAGCAGCCGGAACCAGTCGCGTTCATTGATGTCGGCGAAGCCGTACAGCGCCATCTTGTCTTCCGACACCCACATCTCGGTATGGACCGAAACGGCGCTGCCATTGCTGCCCAGGCGACGCAGGGTGCGGGTGGAGGCGGAGATCAGATAACCGACCCCGTTCACATCGATAATGGCCCAGTCCAGGCCCGTGCTGTCCAGCAGCCCGGACAATTTCGCGATCATTGGCTCACTCCCGCCTCGGGCACCAGCAGAGGCAGGGCCGCGATGATGTCGGTATGGATGAAATCGTTGCCCTTGAACAGCAAAGGCGCGTTCAGGGTGCGGGCCAGCGCATAAGAAGCGCAGTCACCCAGATTGAGGCTAGCCTTACTGCCGCGTCCCTTGCCGAAGCGGTTAAAGCCGGCGAAAGCCTCCTCCGCCTGCTGTTCGTCGAACGGGACAATGCCAATGCCCAGAACGGCCATCAGGTCGTTCAACTCGCTCACAGCGGCTGGGTTACGACCCATCAGGACCGTGCGCAGTTCGAACAGGGTCATGGCGGAAATGACCATTCCCGCCGAACGGCGCATCGCCTCCAAATATTGCGGGGCGTCGGGTTCGCGGAACAGAAAGGCAGCGACGGCGGATGTATCCAGGACGATCCGCATCTCAGTCGAACGTCCCATGCTCGTTATAGCCGATGATCTCATCAGGGCTGCGCGGATCTAGAACCGGCAAGGCCTGGATACGGCGGATGATCTCCTCAGCCTTGGCCCAGCGGGCCGCCTTCAGCGCCGACTCTTCCGATGACAGCCGCTCCAGGCGCTCCCGCACAGCCTTGTGCATGGCCTCCGTCAGGCTTTCACCGGTCAGCTCAGCCAAGCGACGGACGTCCCGCTCCGCCTCTGGGGACTTGATGTTGAGCGCCATGGGATGGCCCTTTCTTCCTGCTCGGGAAGAATTCTACACCATATGAACAAAACGGCAACGTGTTACCGCCTGATCCCCAGAATGGCATTGTCCACCTTACGACGCGTTTGCGCGTGGTGGGCGTGGCAGATGGCGACGGCCAGGGCGTCGGCGGCGTCCGCGGTGGAGCGCTGAAAGCCCGGCAGCAGCATTTTCACCATATGCTGCACCTGTACCTTGTCGGCATGGCCCGTGCCCACCACGGATTTCTTCACCGCCATGGGCAGATATTGTTCCACCGGCAGGCCCGCCTTGGCGGCACTGAACAGGGCAATGCCGCGCGCCATACCCAGTTTCAGGGTAGAGGATGGATTGACGTTGGACAGCGTCTCTTCCACCGCCGCCTCATCCGGCTGCCACTGCTCAATGACGGCGGCGATACCTTCATGCAATTCAAGCAGGCGCTTGGCCAAATCGTCACCACTGTCGGTATGGATGGTGCCGTCAGCGATGTGGCTCAACCGGTTGCCGGCGGCATCGATGATGCCCCAGCCCAGATGGCGAAGACCGGGGTCCAGCCCCAAGATACGCACGGGTGCCTGTCCCGCCATGGTGGCCCCCCGGTCTTGCTTTTGTATCAGCCCAGCTTTTCCAGCAGCTCGGCCGGAATGTCAAAATTGCCCAGCACCGTCTGGACATCGTCATTGTCTTCCAGCACGTCGAGCAGCTTCAGCAGCGTCTGGGCCGTATCCTCCGCCGTCACCGGCAGCAGGTTCAGCGGCGTCCATGTCAGCTTAGCACTTTCCGGAGCGCCGAACTTGGCTTCCAGCGCGTCGCGCACCTCACCCAGCGTATCCGTGCCGGTGATGATGGAATGGCCATGCTCGTCGGACTGCACATCCTCCGCCCCCGCCTCAATGGCGGCTTCCAGCATGTCATCCGCCGACGCCACGCTGGCCGGATAGGTCACCTGCCCGATACGGTTGAACATGAACGACACCGAATTGGTCTCGCCCAGCGATCCGCCATGCTTGGTGAAGGCCGAGCGCACTTCCGATGCGGTGCGGTTGCGGTTGTCGGTCAGCGCTTCCACGATCAGGGCGATACCGCCGGGGCCATAGCCCTCGTACCGCACTTCATCATAGTTGGTATCATCGGCGCTGCCCGGAATACCCATCTTGATGGCCCGGTCGATACGGTCCTTGGGCAGGTTCTGGGCGCGGCCCGCCTGGATGGCGGCGCGCAGGCGCGGGTTCATGGCCGGATCGGGCAGGCCCGACTTCGCCGCGACGGTGATTTCGCGCGCCAGCTTGTTGAAAATCTTCGACCGCTTGGCGTCCTGCGCGCCTTTGCGGTGCATGATGTTCTTGAATTGGCTATGACCGGCCATGGGGAACGCCTTGCTGAATCGTTTTGATATATGGGCTGAAACTGGCGGCTTGATAGCATATTCGGCGGGGTTTGGGCACCCCTACCCGACAATGGAATAGCCGCCATCGATATATTCGATCCCGCCGGTCACGGCACGAGCGGCATCCGACGCCAAGAAGGCGGCATAGGCACCCACATCCTCGATCGTCACCTGATTGCGCATGGGCGCCCGTTCGGCCGCACGAGCCAGCAATTCATCGAAACGGTCGATACCGCTGGCGGCGCGCGTCTTCAATGGTCCCGGCGACAGGCTGTGGACGCGGATGCCCTGCGGGCCTAACTCCGCTGCCAGATACCGCGTCACCGCCTCCAGCGCCGCCTTCACTGGTCCCATCAGATTGTAATGTTCCACGACCTTTTCAGAGCCGTAGAAGCTGACATTCATCAGGCAGCCGCCATCCTTCATCAGCGGCTCGGCCAGCTTGGCCATTCGGATAAAGGAATGGACCGACACGTCCATGGCCATCAGGAACCCATCGCGGCTGCTGTCCACGACCCGTGCATGCAGATCCTCACGCGGGGCAAAGGCGATGGAATGCAGCAGGAAATCCAGCTTGCCCCATTCCGCCTCGATTTTCTCGAACACCGCCTCCAACTGCCCCGGCTCTCGCACATCGCAGGGCAAAAGCAGCGCGGCACCCAACTCGTCAGACAATGGCTGCACATGGGGCGCCGCCTTTTCGTTCAGATAGGTGACCGCCAGATCAGCGCCCTGCGCCCGGAAGGCTTTAGCGCAGCCATAGGCGATGGAGGCACCATTGGCGATGCCCACCACCAGTCCACGCTTGCCGGAAAGATCGAACAGAGCCATCACGCATCCTCATCCCGCATTGCACCACAGCCAAGGGTGCGGTGGAACCGGCCCCCGATCAACCCCATATGGCGTTGCATTACAGGGTGGCACCCGGCCTTGTAACTGACCTGTATCAAGGTGGAACCCCAACGGGTCGGGGCCGGTGGACCTTGGCCGGCGGTGATAATCACCCGATCATCAACAGCCCGAACGATGCCCCGGAAGGCAGGAAGTCCCGATGTTTGCCCGTATCCTGATCCAAGCCGCCCTGCTGCTGACCCTGTGTGGTCCGGCATGGGCGGGTGCTGAGCTGCAAACGGGTGCAGAGATAAGGCTGATCGCCCCGGTCACCGACGATCTGGTGGCGGCAGGGCGGTCTGTATCCGTCGATGCACCGGTGGCAGGCGATGTGGTCGCGGCGGGTCTGGACCTGCGAACCACGGCATCGATATCGGGCGATGCGCTGCTGGCCGGCTTCGATCTTGCGGTCAAGGCTCCCGTGGAGGGTGATCTGGCCGCCATGGCGTTCGACCTGTCGTTGACGTCCGATGTGGCGGGTGACGCGCTGCTGAATGCGGCGGAACTGACCATCGGCCCCACAGCCCACATCGCGGGTGACCTGATTGCCAATGGTACCGAGGTGACACTGTCGGGCCGGGTGGATGGCGATGCGCATCTGACGGGCGACCGGGTCATTGTGACCGGCCGGGTGGCGGGCGATATGGAGGTGACATCCGGCATGCTAGAGCTGCGCCCAGGTGCGGCGATTGAAGGGGACCTGCGCCATAACGGCCCCATGGCCGTGGAGGTGCCGGCAGGGGTGGAGATCGGTGGCACCGTTCGCCACCATTACCAATCCGCACCCGATGACGGCCCCACCATCCTGGGCAGCCTGGGCAAGGCGCTGGCCCTGTTCCTGCTGGGCGTCGCGCTTCTCTGGCTGCTGCCGGGGCCGGTACTGCGCGCGGCAGATGCCATGCCGCGCCATGCGTTGCGCCATCTGCTGCTGGGCGGGGCCATCCTGCTGCTGGCGCCGGTGCTGCTGGGCCTGCTGATGGTCAGCGTGATCGGCATTCCGTTGGGCGTGCTCATGCTGGGCCTGTGGCTGCTGGCCCTGCCCGTGGGCATCGTCGTTACAGGTTTTGCGGTTGCCGTGAAAGTCCGGCGGCGAGGACTGGGGACGGAGCGGGAGGCGGCGGCGGTACTACTGCGCCGTTATGCCCTGGCAGCCCTTGTTATGGCCGCGCTGCCGCTGGTGCCGGTTGCCGGCCTCTGTATCCTGACCCTGATCGCCGCCATCGGCATCGGCGCGCTGGCCGAAAATCTGCGCCATGGGCGACGCGGGGGACTGGCGATCGGTTAGAAGCGCGCCATGTCAGGGGCAACGCTTCGGACAGGACCATCATGCATCACAAGACCAACCTGCCGACCAAGACCTGCATCCAATGTGGCCGACCCTTTACCTGGCGGCGCAAATGGGCACGCGACTGGGAACAGGTGAAATACTGCTCCGACGCCTGCCGGCGCGGCAAGGTGCCGGACCGGACAGGCAGTGCCGCTGTTACTCCAGCCCGACCAGGGCGCGGGTGAAGCCTCTCGCCTCAAACGGACGCAGGTCATAGACGCCCTCGCCCACGCCGATGGCATGGACCGGCAGCTTAAACTTCTCCGCCAGCGCCACCAGCACGCCGCCCCGCGCGGAGCCATCCAGCTTAGTCAGGACCAGGCCATTGATGGCCACCATGTCCTTGAACACTTCGATCTGGCTATGCGCGTTCTGGCCCGTGGTGGCATCCAGGGTCAGCAGGGTCGTATGCGGGGCCTCGGGGTTCAGCTTTTTGATGACGCGCACGATCTTGCGCAGTTCTTCCATCAAACCGGCCTTGTTCTGCAGCCGGCCCGCCGTGTCGATCAGCAGGACATCCGCCCCGGCCTTTGTCGCCTGCTCCACGGCGTCATAGGCTAGGCCCGCCGCATCGGCGCCGGTATCGCGGGACACGACCGGGCAGCCCGTGCGCTCCCCCCAGACCTTCAGCTGCGCCACGGCGGCGGCACGGAACGTGTCCCCGGCGGCCAGCCACACGGTTTTGCCCTCGTCCCGGAACTGGCGTGCCAGCTTGCCAATGGTGGTTGTCTTGCCGGTACCGTTGACGCCGACCAGCAGGATGATGTGCGGCTTCTTCGAGGGATCAATGACCAGCGGCTGGGCCACCGGCTCCACGATCTTCTGCAATTCGGTGGCGAGGTAATCCTTCACCTCTTCCGCCGAAACTTCCTTGCCGAACCGGGTCTTGGCCAGACCGGCGGTCAGGCGGGCCGCCGTGACGGGGCCCAGATCGGCGCGGATCAGCAGCTCTTCCAGTTCTTCCAGCGCCTCATCATCCAGCTTTTTCTTGGTGAAAATGCCGGTGATGCCCTCGGTCAGGCGGCTGGTGGATTTGGACAGCCCGTCCTTCAGGCGGGAGAACCAGCTCTTCTTTTCGGGCTTGTCATCCAGCTCCGGGATGGCTTCCACCACGGGCGCAGGCTCGACCACGGGTTCCGCCTCGACGGCTGCCACCGGCGCTGCAACCGCGACCTCTTCCGCCATCACCGGTTCGGGTGCCGGTTGAGGGCCCGGGACGTCTTGGGTCGGCTTCTTCTTGAACCAGTTCAGCATCAGTCGAGGACTCGCGCGGTCAGTTGGGTTCCGGCCACGCCGGTGATGGTGCAGCGGATAATCGTTCCGGGTTCATAATGATCGGGAACCGCCACTTCGGCAAAGCCCTCATTGCGGCCCAGCCCCTTGCGTTCGATCAATACGTTGGCGGAACGACCGACCTGTGACGCCAGATAACGCGCCACCTGTGCGTCGCCTGCGGCGCGCAGGCGGGCCGCGCGCTCCTTGCGGATCGGGCCGGGCACCTGCGGCATCTTGGCGGCCGGTGTGCCGGGACGCGGGCTGTAGGGGAAAACATGCAGCCAGGTCAGACCGCATTGTTCAACGATATCCAGGCTGTTCTGGAACATCTCTTCGGTTTCGGTCGGAAAGCCGGCGATGATGTCGGCGCCGAAAACCATGTCGGGACGCAGCGCCCGCGCCTTTTCGGCGAAGGCGATGGCATCGCCACGCAGGTGACGGCGCTTCATGCGCTTAAGGATCATGTCATCGCCGGCCTGCAAGGACAGGTGCAGATGCGGCATCAGGCGGGGTTCTTCGGCCACCAGCCGCCAGAGATCATCATCCATCTCCACGGCGTCCAGGCTGGACAGGCGCAGGCGCGGCAGATCGGGCACCAGCGCCAGCAGACGGCGCACCATCTGCCCCAGCGACGGCTTGCCCGGCAGGTCGGCACCATAGGAGGTGACGTCCACCCCGGTTAGCACGACCTCATTATAGCCGCTTTCCACCAAGGCGCGGACCTGGGCGACAATCTCCCCCATCGGCACCGACCGGGAATTGCCGCGACCATAGGGGATGATGCAGAAGGTGCAGCGATGGTCGCAGCCATTCTGGACCTGCACAAAGGCCCGCGCGCGACCTTCCATCCCCTGGATCAGGTGGCCGGCGGTTTCCTTCACGCTCATGATGTCGTTGACGACCACACGTTCGGCCTGCCCCGTGCCGAACTCGGCCCAAGGGGCGGCGGTCAGCTTGGCGTCATTACCCAGCACATGGTCAACCTCGCCCATCGCCGCGAACTTTTCCGGGCTCACTTGGGCGGCGCAGCCGGTAACGATGATCTTGGACCCCGGCCGTTCGCGGCGCAGGCGACGAATGGTCTGGCGGGCCTGACGCTCCGCCTCCGCCGTCACGGCGCAGGTATTGACGATGACGACATCATCCAGTCCGGCTTGTCGCGCATGCGTGCGCATCACTTCGGACTCATACGCATTAAGACGGCAACCGAACGTAACCAGCGTCGGCTCCCCCGCCCCACCGGTCACTTCGGGCGGGCCGCCCTCCCCGCTTTCATGCACATGTTCGGCCTCGGCCAGGCTGGTATCGACGCTCACAGCGTCTCTCCCAGCAACTCAGGTCCCAGGGTCCCGGCAAAGGACGTGGCGACCGGCCCCGTCATCAGGACATGGCCATCGTCCCGCCATTCGATATTCAACACACCGCCATCCAGGGTGACGGAGACACGGCGACCCTGGACCAGACCCCGGCGGATGGCGGCCACGCCGACCGCGCAGGCACCCGACCCGCAGGCATCGGTGATGCCCGCCCCGCGTTCCCAGACACGCATGCGCACCGATGCGGGGCCGGTGACGCTCACCACCTCGATATTGGCGCGGTCGGGGAAGAAGGGATGGCGTTCCAGTTGCGGACCCCACTGCGTCAGGTCCACGGCTTCAGCATCCGGCACGAAATGCACCGCATGCGGGTTGCCCATATTGACGCCCACGCCGTCAGACAGCGGCCCGGCGGAAGCCGGCAGATGCAGGGTGTCGCAAGGTTCCGCCACCGGGATCTGCTGCCAATCCAGCCGCGCCGGCCCCATATCGACCGTCACCGTACCGTCTTCGTGCAACCAGCAGCGCAGCAGGCCGGAAATGGTCTGGATCACCAGTTCATCCCGGCCGAGCCCCTTACCCACCAAGGACGCGACGCAGCGCGTGGCATTGCCACAGGCGCCGGCTTCGCTGCCATCGGGGTTCAGGATACGCATGAAGATGTCGGCCACCTTGTCCTGCGGCGGTTCGATCAGGATCAACTGATCAAACCCCACCCCACGGCGACGGTCGCCAATGGCGCGTGCGTGGGCCGCCGTCAGGGGGACAGGCCGGGTGCGGGCGTCGATGACCACAAAGTCATTACCAAGCCCGTGCATCTTCAAAAACGGTATCGTCATAACGCCTTATATAAGCCCGACAGCCCGAGGCGTAAACGGCGGCGCAGACGGGGCGGGGATGCACGGGCGGCGTGGGGCGTGGACGCGGATTGAAACACAACCGGATTAATGCAAGATTATGGGGAGGCACCACGGAGCATGACCATGCGCCCTGTACAGAAACCCGATGCCGAGTTTGACTGGCAGCCCAGGGATGAAGCCGAGCTGGCCGCGCTTAAGGCCGCGGTGGAAGAGGCGCTGGCGGACCCGATGGGTGTTCCGCATGAAGAGGTGGTTGCTTGGCTCAAGCAACTGGAAGCCGGCAACTTTGATGCGCCGATGCCGGTCCCTCGTTTGCTGAGTTAAAGTGCCGATAGCGATGAAAGTGGTCTGGCGGCCCGCCGCGCTGGCAGACTTGAGCCGCTTGATCAGTCACATTGCCATGGACAATCCGTCCGCCGCTGCAAGGCTGTCGAGGCGGTTGCGGCAGGCCGCAGAGAATCTGCCTATCTTTCCTTACAAGGGCCGGGTTGGTGCGATCCCCGACACACGGGAGTTGGTAACAGTTCAGCCCTACATCATTGTCTACAAGGTCGTGCCGGACGAAAGTTCCTTAGACGTCCTCCGCGTCTGGCACGCCGCGCAATCCCGGCAGGAAGACGATTAGGCCCGCTCCCTACCGCTTCCCCTCAATCACCTTGAACCCATCCGCCTCCGCCACCGTGCGGCGGGACTTGAAGTGTTTGTCCACCACCGCCTCATAGGGCAGGTGCTTGTTGGCGACCAGCAGCATGGTGCCGCCGCTGCCCAGCGCTTCCGCAGCACGGGTGATGAACTGGCTGCCCAAGGTCACGTCGGTGGCTTTGCCGGTGTGAAACGGCGGGTTGGTGATAACCCAGTCGAAGCGGCCGCGCGGCAGGCCCGCCGTGACATCGGCCCAATGGTATTTCAGGACCGTGCCCCCGGCCAGCGGGGCCACATTGACAGCCGCCGCCGCCAGTGACGCGGCGTCGGCCTCATACAAATCCAGCCCCGTGACGCGGCCCGGTGCCGCGCGCAGCAGTTCGGCGGACAGATAGCCCCAGCCGGCGCCCAGATCGGCCACCCGCCCCCGGATGGCACCCGGAAACTGGGCGGCCAGGAGGCGCGACCCGATATCGATCTTGTTCCAGCCATGCATGCCAGGACCGGCGGTAAAGCCTGTAGCGGCCACGGGGCGCACGGCCCCACCGGCGCGCCAATCGGCCAGCACCGCCGGTGCCTCACCGGCACCCTTGCGCCACCAGAAGACGCGGGCATGGTATTTGGACAGGCTTTCCACCTCCCCGAATGCATCCTTCACCGCCTTCATCAGGCTGGTGACGCCGGTATCATTGTCGCCCGAACAGACCAGCAGCCCACCAACGGGCAAGGCGTCCCAGGCCTGGGCGATGCTGGCCAGGCTTTCGGCCTTGTGCTTGGTCATCAGGCAGAGGCCCGCCTGATACTCGCCATCGGGCAGGGTCTGTGCTACACGGAACCCGGCCGCCGTCAGTGCGTCATGCGCGGGCTTGAAGCCCGTGACGCAGGTTAGCGCCCGCAAACCGGGCGGCAGCTCGGCATCGGCCTGGACATTCAGGATGAAGCCCGACACCGGCAGGGGCAGCATGCCGGCGGCGAACGGGTGGTGGAGGGTTTTGGCAATCGACATGGCCGAACGCGTAACCCATCCGCTGGCCGGTGTCGAGTGGCGTGACCGCGCGCGCGAAAGCGTGTAGCAAAGGGCCATTCCCCAGCAGCCGCCGGCCATCATGAGCAAACCAGTCCCCCGCCAGTTCGCCAGCTTCGCCCTGATCGGGGTGGGCGGCCTGTTCGTCGATATGGCGGCCCTGGCCGTGGCCTTGCATCTGCTGGGTCTCGACCCCTATGGCGGGCGCGTCTTCTCCTATCTGATGGCCGCGACCTTCACCTGGTACATGAACCGGCAATTCACCTTTACCGGCGTCAGCCGGCGCGGGGCCATCCGGCAATGGGCGCGGTTCCTGGCCGCAAATGCCGTGGGGGCCGTGGTGAATTACGGCGTCTATGTGCTGGTGCTGAAGGTCGGTCCCTGGGTGATTGCCGGCATCGGCCTGTGGCCGGAGGGGCTGACGGCCCTTCTACCCTATGCCGGCGTGGCGGCGGGCAGCGTTTCGGGGCTGGTTTTCAACTTTGTCTTGTCGAAGAAGCTGGTCTTCCGCAACGCCTGATGTGACCGGGCACATCCATAAGACAGAGGGCGCAAGCCACCGGTGGCGGACCCGTTCGGGCCCATGCTATGCATGCTTCAATAACAAGGGGTTCGGGGAGCTTTTTCACGCATGCCATCGGCACGGTTCTATCGCTGGATGACCTGGGGCATGACCCTGGCCCTGGCAACCGGTGCCGGTGTCGCGGTATGGCAGGAAAGCCGTACATCGGCCTTGCAGTCAGAAGTGCTGGCCCGGTTCGGGCGCGACCTGACCTGGCGGGTGGAGCCCGGCCCCAACCCAGATATCCGTTTTCCGGGCCAGGGGCCCTATGATGCCCGCCTGGGCTATGCCGCCATCCCCAGCTTTGTGGAACGGCTGGTCGCCGCCGATTATCGTGTGGATTTACAGGCGCGGCCCAGCGCGCAGTTACGCGACTACATGGATTTCGGCGGCTTTGCGCCATATGCGGAGAAGACGTCGGGCGGCCTGTCCATCCGTGACCAGATGGGCAATCCCCTGTTCGACGCGCGTTATCCCGAACGCATCTATGCCGGGTTTAATGAGGTGCCGAAGCTGGTGGCCGATACGCTGCTGTTCATTGAGAACCGGGAGCTGTTGGATACGACATATCCCAACCGCAATCCGGCGGTGGAGTGGGACCGGTTCGGTTTGGCCGTCATCAACATTCCGCTGAAATTCATCGACCCTGACAGCCCGCGCGCCGGCGGCTCCACCCTGGCCACGCAGATCGAGAAATACCGCCACTCACCAGAGGGGCGGACGGGCAGCGGCGTGGAAAAGCTGCGGCAGATGATGTCGGCCTCTGTGCGCGCCTACAAGGGCGGGCCGGACACGACGCGCGTGCGCCATCAGATATTAGTGGATTACCTGAACTCCACCCCCCTTTCCGCCCGCCCCGGCGTGGGCGAGGTCAATGGGCTGGGCGATGGTCTCTGGGCCTGGTACGGCACTGACTTCGCCGTCGCCAACCGCATCCTGCGCGGCCAGCCCCGGACCGAGGAGGACTTGCAGGTCCAGGCCGTGGTTTACAAACAGGTGTTGAGCCTGCTGCTGGCCCAGCGGCGGCCATCGGCCTATCTGGGCACCAATGGCCGCAAGGCGCTGAACGATCTGGCCAATACGCATCTGACCCTGCTGGAACGCGCCGGCGTCATCTCCGCGCCCCTGGCCGATGCCGCCCGCTTCTTCCCCCTGCGGTTCAAGGAAGCACCGCCCGACATTCCCGAACCCAGCTTTGTGGAGCAGAAGGCCACCAACGCCATCCGGGCCCGGCTGCTGGGCATGCTGGGTGTGCCCAGCCTGTATGCGCTGGACCGGCTGGACCTTGCGGTCGACACCACCCTGGACCAGCCGACACAGGCGCGGGTGACAGAGACGCTGAAGAAACTGGCCGACCCCGCGCAGGCGGCGGCCTTAGGCCTGGTTGGTGACCGGCTGCTGAACAATGCCGATCCGGCCCGCATCGTCTATTCCGTCACCCTGTTCGAGCGCACCGCAGACGCGAATCTTGTCCGGGTGCAGGTGGACACCCTGCCTCAGCCGCTGGATCTGAACGAGGGGGCCAAGCTCGACCTGGGGTCCACCGCCAAGCTGCGTACGTTGGTCACCTACCTGGAGATCATCGCGCGGCTGCATGCCCGCTACATCACGCGGGAAAGTTATGAGCTGGAGGCGGCGGCACTGGAGGCGCCTGACCGGCTGACGCAATGGGTGCTGCGCACCATGGCTGCCAACCCCAGCATCGGCATCGCCCCCCTGCTGGACCTTGCGATGGAGCGGGAATATTCGGCCAGCCCCGCCGAACGCTTTTTCACGGGCGGCGGCCTGCACAGTTTCGGGAATTTCGATGACAAGGATGATGGCAAGGTCATCACCGTGTCAGAGGCGTTCCGCCACTCCGTCAACCTCGTCTTCATCCGCATGATGCGGGACATCGTGAACCATTACATCGCCGAGGGGCCGGACAGCCGCGACGATCTGATGGACGATCCCCGCCACCCGGCCCGCCGCACCTATCTGGCACAGTTCGCCGATCAGGAGGGCAGCGCTTATCTCAACAAGTTCTGGTCCGATTATAAGGGGCTGGAGCCGGAAGCGGCACTCGACAAGCTGGCCAAGCGCATCCGGGCCACGCCGGACCGGCTGTCGGTTATTTTCCGCTCCGCCCTGCCCAATGCCACGGCAGAAGACCTGGGCGTCTTCCTGAACCGGCACATGCCCGCCGGCGGCCCGCCTGAGGCACAAGTCAAGGCGCTGTTTGACCGCTATAACCCCGATAATTGGTCACTTAACGACCGGGGCTATATTGTCGGCGTGCATCCCCTGGAACTGTGGCTGGTCGGATATCTACAGGACAGCCGGCAGGCCCAGCGCGGGGAGATGCTGAAGGATAGCAGCGTGCCGCGCCAGGAAAGCTATAAATGGCTGTTCACGTCGCGCTCCAAACAGGCGCAGGACACACGCATCGGTATCGTGCTGGAGGAAGAGGCATTCAACCGCATCCATGAGGAATGGACGCGCCTCGGCTATCCGTTCGGCAGCCTGATCGCCAGCTACGCCACCTCCATCGGCAGCTCCGCTGACCGGCCCGGTGCCTTGGCCGAACTGATGGGCGTGATCCTCAATGACGGCGTGCGTCTGCCCACCCTGCGCGTCGGCCGCCTGCATTTCGCCACGGGCACGCCCTATGAAACCAGCTTCGTGCCGGCCAAGTTGCTGGATGGGGCGGAACAGGTGATGGAACCGTCGGTCGCCCGCGTCGTGCGCCGCCACCTGCGCGACATTGTGGATAACGGCACCGCGCGGCGCGTTAAGGGCGCCTTCACTTCCGCCGACGGCACCGAAATGCCCATTGGCGGCAAGACCGGTACGGGCGATCATCGTTTCGAACGCTATGGTCCGGGCGGCGTGGTCCTGGAAAGCCGCGTCGTCAACCGCACCGCCACCTTCGTCTTCTATATCGGCGACCGCTTCTTCGGCGTGATAACGGCGCATGTGCATGGGCCGGAGGCAGCTGAATACCGCTTCACCTCCGCACTGCCCTCACAATTGCTAAAAATACTGGCCCCCGCCCTGAACCCGCTGATCAACACCGATACACAGACGGCGGAGCGGGGACGGTAGCGGTCAACCGATACAAGATCACAGAGCAGAGGTCTGCGATACCTGACGGCAACGCGACGCCTCGACAATGAGGCTCCGGCATGCCTGTAGATAAGCGAAATATTTCTGGGCCCGCTTCCAGTTTTCAGTCATGCCTTTCAAACGGTCCCAATAGTCGGAAATTGACAACCGGTTTAAAATATCCATTACGTTATCACCCGGCGAAATCAAAATCATGCCATCAACATCAAAATATTCGCCAATATTCGGACTACCCATATAAATGGGAATGGTATACGTTGCAAAACAATCCATCAGCTTTTCAGTAAAATAATGTTCATCAAATGCGTTCTCGATAGCCACGTGAAACATCGATTCAAATAATATGTTCTTGGTGTCGTCAGGCAGAAGCGGATAAGGAACTCGATCTTCCGCAGCGAACTGGCGGCCCTTGTAAATACGCAACGGCATTGCCGCGCCTTGCGACAAGCCATGTAAGAAACGGAGACGTTCAGCATACCCAGTGCGCTTGGGTCGGTCACCGCCCATACTGAACAGAAAACTGGTAGAAAATTCCTTTCTGGAAGGAATCTTCGTTGTATAGAGACACCCAAAGGGTCTGATTACACAATTCGGAAATATGCTATATCGGGGGTGATACGCAATTATCAAATCAAAGAATCTATAAATCTTAGATAACTCTTCAACATCAATAAGAAATTCAAGCGGCTCACAATTGATCAATAGCACCTTATAATTTTCATTCGACTCAATCCGCATCGGTTGGCACCAGTGCACTTCACATGGAAATGGCAGATTTATGCGCAGCCACTCAACACCAAAATTCTCCGCCAACATGATCAATCCTGACCGCTGAGAGCTGTGGGCCCGTGATTAGCTGATTTAGGGATAGTCCCACCGGCGGCATAGGCATGAAACCAAGCCGGAGGAACCGCCACCAATACATTGCGGCGCAAACCGTCATCAAGTATCTGAAAGTAATATTGCGGACAAATCTCCAGCATGGCATCGATTATTTTATATACTGGCCAATAACCGTGACTGGCCACAATATCACTCACAATCACAATCGGATGCAGAATATTGTCATGGAACCAACGCCGGATTACCTGCATCTCCCCCTCCAGCCCAAGATAGTTTTGGTGATGGGCATCCGGGACATAATCCGCCTTGTTGTTGCTCAACTTAACAGCCACTAATTTGTTCTGTGATTTCTCGCAAGCCTTGCTCATCGCAGCAAGGGCAGGGCCACCATATAGCATGACTCTAGTTGCTGATGGCTGGCACTCCATTTCAATCCTAATGGCATCGCAAACGGCAGAACATCGCGGCACAGAAGGCTCTATTCTATAAATATCCTGAAACCCGGATTGCAGTGCATCGGGAACAAGGGGTATTGAATCATGCCCCATTTCAATCAAAACATCGCAAACGAATTCATCAATTTTAAATTTCATCGGTACGGAACCCCTGAACCTGAACAAATGGCACAAACACGGGCCCGATCCGCATGCTGTAAAGCTTCCACAGGCTATCCAAATCGACCAAACCGTCAAGCAATTACACAGCCAGAGGCGGCATCCAGCGCCGCTCGCGGGCGCGGTCACACTGCCCCACCCTTTCGGCCATCCCCTTTATCCACATCATTCACAGCCAAAGACCCCTTCCCCCCGCCGCCCATTGTGCTAGCTTACGGCATCCACCCCCTACATCTAGTGTTGGTGCCATGTCCCTGCTGACGCCGAACCCGGTTTACAAGCCTTTCCGCTACCCCTGGGCCTATGAGGCCTGGCTGACGCAGCAGCGAATCCATTGGCTGCCGGAGGAAGTGCCGCTGGCCGATGACGTCAAGGACTGGCGCAACAACCTGTCGGACGGCGAGCGGAACCTGCTGACGCAGATTTTCCGATTCTTCACCCAGGCCGATGTCGAGGTGAATAACTGCTACATGCGCAATTACAGCCGCGTGTTTCAGCCGACCGAGGTCTGCATGATGCTGGCCGCCTTCTCCGCCATGGAGACGGTGCATATCGCGGCCTACAGCCACCTGCTGGACACGATCGGCATGCCCGAGGTCGAGTACTCAGCCTTCCTCCATTACAAGGAGATGAAGGACAAGTACGACTATATGCAGAATTTCAATGTCGACAGCAAAAGGGACATCGCCAAGACTTTGGCGGTGTTCGGCGCCTTCACCGAAGGCCTGCAGCTGTTCGCCAGCTTCGCCATCCTCATGAACTTCCCGCGTTTCGGGAAGATGAAGGGCATGGGCCAGATCGTCACCTGGTCGGTGCGCGATGAAAGCCTGCACACCCAGTCGATCATCCAGCTGTTCAAGACCTTCATTTCCGAGAACCCCGAGGTCTGGGATGAGGACTTCCAGCGCGAGCTGTATGTCGCCTGCGAGACCATCGTGCATCACGAGGATGCCTTCATCGACCTGGCGTTCGAGATGGGGGCGGTTAAAGGCATGGAAGGCGAGGATGTGAAGAAGTACATCCGCTACATCGCCGACCGCCGTCTGGCACAGTTGGGCCTGCAGCCCATCTACAAGACCGAAAAGAACCCCCTGCCCTGGATGGATGCCATCCTGAACGGCGTGGAACACACCAACTTCTTCGAAAACCGCGCCACCGAATATTCCAAGGCCGCCACCAAGGGGTCGTGGGAAGAGGCTTTCGGCGACTGAGTTTTCCGGCTGTTCTGGGGCCCGGTACAGCGGCAAAAATGCCGCGCCGGGCCTTTAACATGTCCGCCTGCAAAATGCCCCTTCCCAAGCCCCCCTGGCTTGGCGCATAAAGAAGTGCAAACTCATAGGAGCTTGCACAGTGATTTCATCAAACAATTCGACCCTTGATCTGCCGGTGGAAAGCTTCACCGACGCTGATGGTGCATATGCCCGTGTCCGGGCGCTTTATGATCAGGCCGTCGATTTTCTGCGTGACCGGTTTTCTGCATTTGCCCGTGGCGAGGATCTGGGTGGGCGCGTGCGCGCCTGTTACCCCTTCATTCAGATCCGTATCGACAGCGAACCCCGTATCGACAGCCGTCTGGCCTATGGTTTCGTCCACGGCATGGGCACCTTCCGCACCACTGTCACGCGCCCCGACCTGTTCGACCATTACCTGCACCATCAGTTCTCGCTGCTGGTGAAGAATCACGGCGTGCCGCTGGAGGTGGGGATTAGCGAGACGCCGATCCCCATCCAGTTCGCGTACCCCGAGGGCATGCATGTCGAAGGCGACCTGACGCCGGAGCGGCTGTACCAGCTGCGCGACTATTTCGACCTGCCCGATCTGGTCTATATGGATGACAGCATCGTCAACGGCACGCACGTTACCCCGCCGGGGCAGGCCCGCCCGCTGGCCCTGTTCACCGCGCCCCGCGTGGATTATAGCCTGCACCGGCTGAAGCACTACACGGCGACCAAGCCCGACCATTTCCAGAACTATGTCCTGTTTACGAACTATCAGTTCTATATTGATGAGTTCGTGCGCCGTGGGCTGGAAATCATGGAGCCGTCGGACGATCCGGCCACCCAGGCCTATCGCCGCCAGTATGAGGCCTTCATTGAGCCGGGCGACCACATCACCTGGAACCAGGCCGTGTATCCGGGCAAGGAGCCGCAGGGCCAGAAGGTGGCCCGTCTGCCGCAAATGCCCGCCTATCACCTGAAGCGCAAGGATGGCAACGGCATCACCATCGTCAATATCGGCGTCGGCCCGTCCAACGCCAAGACGATCAGCGACCATATCGCCGTCCTGCGCCCGCATGTCTGGCTGATGCTGGGCCATTGCGCCGGCCTGCGCGATACCCAGAAGCTGGGCGATTACGCCCTGGCCCATGGCTATGTGCGTGACGACAAGGTGCTGGACGCCGACCTGCCGACCTGGGTCCCCGTCCCGGCCCTGGCCGAGGTGCAGGTGGCACTGGAGGATGCAGTGGAGGAAGTGACCGGCCTGAAGGGCTGGGAACTGAAGTCGATCATGCGCACCGGCACCGTCGCCACCATCGACAACCGCAACTGGGAACTGCGCGACCATAGCGAACCGGTGCAGCGGTTCAGCCAGTCGCGCGCCATCGCGCTGGACATGGAATCAGCCACGGTCGCTGCCAACGGCTTCCGCTTCCGCGTGCCCTACGGCACCTTGCTGTGCGTGTCGGACAAGCCGCTGCATGGCGAGATCAAGCTGCCCGGCATGGCCAACCATTTCTACCGCGCCCGCGTGGACCAGCATCTGGCCATCGGCATGCGTGCCATGGAAATGATGCGCGACACGGGCCTGGAACGGCTGCACAGCCGCAAGCTGCGCAGCTTCGCCGAGGCGGCGTTCCAGTAAGGAACTGGTCCGGGAGGGGGTTTACCCCTCCCGCCGTCCGCCGATCAGGAATTCCTTGTTCCCTTCCGGCCCTGTGATCGGGCTTTCGACCACGCCCAGCACGGTCCAGCCCGCCTGCCCCGCGAGCCAGGCCTGGATACGGTCGCAGACCTCCTGGTGCAGCTCGGGCTCCCGCACCACGCCGCCCTTGCCGACCCGGCCCTTGCCTACCTCGAACTGCGGCTTGATCAGGGCCACCAGATAGGCGCCGGGCTTGGTCAGGGCCATGGCAGCGGGCAGCACCGTTTCCAGGCCGATGAAACTGGCATCGCAGACCACGATATCGACGGGATCGGGGATGATCTCGGCGGTCAGGTGGCGGGCATTGGTCTTTTCCAGCACCACAACCCGCTCATCCTCCCGAATTTTCCAGGCCAACTGCCCATGCCCGACATCGACGGCATAGACCTTGGCCGCTCCGCGCGTCAGCAGCACATCGGTGAAGCCACCGGTGGACGCCCCCACATCGATGCCGATAAAGCCCGTGGGGTCGATCCCGAACGTGTCCAGCCCCTTCACCAGCTTCAGTCCCCCCCGGCTGACCCAGGGATGGTCCTGGCCTTTCACCAACAGCAGTTGGCTTTCCGGCACGGTATCGCCGGCCTTGTCGATGCGGCGGGTATCGGCATAGACCAGACCGGCCAGGATAAGCGCCTGTGCCTTGGACCGGCTTTCGGCCAAGCCACGATCGACCAAAGCCTGATCCACTCTGACTTTCGGCTCTTTAACTTTTGGCGGCTTGGACATGGCTACACGCTTTTGCGATAATGGGGTAACCGGGATAGATAGTCCCAGAACGATGGATAAGACAATGAAACGCGCCCTGATCCTCACCACCCTCGCCCTGGCCGCCCTGTCGCTTTCCGCCTGCAATACCGTTGAAGGCGTGGGCAAGGACATCAAGAGCGCCGGCAAGGCGATCGAAAAGGGCGCGCAGTAAGAAAGGGCTTCAGGCGGCGAAGACGGACGCGACCTCACCCGCGTCCAGCAGCCGCCATTCGCCCTCTTCCAGGTCGCCCAGCGTCAGCCCGCCGATGGAGACGCGGTGCAGCGTCTCCACATGATTGCCGACCGCCGCGAACATACGGCGAATCTGGTGATACCGCCCCTCGCGGATGGTCAGGCGGGCACGCGTCTCGTCCAGCACCTCCAGCGCGGCGGGCAGCAGCGGCGTCTTTTCCGACTTGAGCATCAGCGTACCTGACGCGAACAACGCCGCCTCCTCCCCTGTCAGGGGCCGGGCCAATTCCGCCTCATAGACCTTGGGCACATTGGCCTTGGGCGAGATAATGCGGTGGAGCAGTTGACCATCGTCGGTCAGCAGCAGCAGGCCCGTCGTATCCCGGTCCAACCGACCCACCGGTGCGATGATCGGGTTGCGATATTCAAACCGCTCCGGCAGCAGTTCATAGACCACGCGACTAGGGTCGCTGGTCGAACAGGTATAGCCTGCCGGCTTATGCAGCATCAGAACGGAGCCCTGAGGCGGGTCCAGTTCCTCCCCATCGATGCGGATATCGGCATGCTCGACCTTGTCCCCATCGGACAGGACAGACCCATCGGCCCGCGTGACGCGGCCTTCCTTCAGCAGCATCTTCACATCGCGCTGGCTGCCATAACCCAGATTGGCGATCAGGCGGACAAGGCGCATACGAATAACCCATTGAAAGATAAGGGCCAGGGATCGCTCCCCGGCCCGGTCGATGCCGTAGGTCAGGTCGAGCCGCAGGCGAGCCCTGACAGATAAGGCTTACAATCCGTTTCTGTCAGGGCGGGGCTGGCGCCCCGACCTGACCTACGGCACCACTTACCGTTCCAGCGGCTTGTACTTGATACGGTGCGGCTGGTCGGCCTCGGCACCCAGGCGCCGGCGCTTGTCAGCCTCGTAATCGGCGTAGTTGCCCTCGAACCAGACCACCTGGCTGTCGCCTTCAAACGCCAGGATGTGGGTGGCCAGACGGTCCAGGAACCAGCGATCGTGCGAGATGACGACGGCGCAGCCGGGGAACGTGGTCAGCGCCTCTTCCAGGGCACGCAGGGTTTCGACGTCCAGATCGTTGGTCGGTTCGTCAAGCAGCAGGACGTTGGCGCCGGATTTCAGCATCTTGGCCAGATGCACGCGGTTGCGCTCACCACCCGAAAGCTGGCCCAGCTTCTTCTGCTGGTCCGGACCGCGGAAGTTGAAGGCGCTGACATAGGCACGGGACGGCATGGACTTCTTGCCCAGCTCGATCACATCCAGACCGCCGGAGATTTCCTCCCAGACGTTCTTCTTGTCATCCAGGCTGTCGCGGCTCTGGTCGACATAGCCCAGCTGCACTGTCTCGCCGACGCGGAAAGTACCGCCATCGGGCTTTTCAGCGCCGGTGATCATGCGGAACAGCGTGGTCTTACCGGCACCGTTGGGGCCGATGATACCGACAATGCCACCGGGCGGCAGGCGGAAGGACAGATCATCGATCAGCAGCCGGTCGCCAAAGCCCTTGCGCAGGTTCTCGGCCTCAATAACGACATTACCCAGGCGCGGCGGCGTGGGGATGACGATACGGGTCTCGCCGATGTTTTCCTTCTGGTTGGCGGACGCCAGCAATTCTTCATAGGCCTGGATACGGGCCTTGGACTTGGCCTGACGCGCCTTCGGGCTGGCGCGCACCCATTCCAGTTCCTGGGCCAACTGCTTCTGCTTGGCACCTTCCTCGCGGCCTTCCTGCTCCAGACGCTTCTGCTTCTGTTCCAGCCAGGCCGAGTAATTGCCCTCATAGGGAATGCCCGAGCCACGATCCAGTTCCAGGATCCAGCCAGTGACGGCATCCAGGAAATAACGATCGTGGGTGACCATCACGACGGTGCCGGCATAATCGGCCAGGAAGCGCTGCAACCAGGCAACGCTTTCGGCGTCCAGATGGTTGGTCGGTTCGTCCAGCAGCAGCATGTCCGGCTTGGACAGCAGCAGCTTGCACAAGGCCACGCGGCGCTTTTCACCGCCTGACAGCTTGGACACATCGGCGTCGCCAGCGGGGCAGCGCAGGGCGTCCATGGCGATCTCGACGGTGCGGTCCAGGTCCCAGGCGTCGGCCGCGTCGATCTTTTCCTGCAAATCGGCCTGCTCGGCCATCAGCGCGTCGAAATCGGCGTCGGGATCGGCCATGGCCTCCGACACTTCGTTGAACCGGTCCAGCAGCGCCTTGGTCGGGCCAACGCCCTCCATGACATTGTCCCAGACATTCTTGGCGGGGTTCAGCTGCGGCTCCTGCGGCAGGTAACCGACCTTCACACCCTCGGCGGCCCAGGCCTCGCCATTATAATCCTTATCCAGCCCGGCCATGATCTTCAGCAGGGTCGACTTACCGGCACCGTTCACACCCAGCACGCCGATCTTGGCGCCCGGATAGAAGGACAGCCAGATATTCTCGAACACCTTCTTGCCGCCGGGATAGACCTTGGTCACACCCTTCATCACATAGACATATTGATACGCGGCCATGGGGGCATCCTTCAGATAAGCGTCTGCAAAAGTTTTGCGGGCCTTGTACCGCAGCGGGACGCGGGGTGCAATCGGGGGGTGGGGTTAGCGGACGTGCGCCCCCCGCAAGATCGTGATTGACGCACCCCCGAAACGATTACCACATTTAGTTAAAATACGAATCCGACATACAAAATACAGAAAATCATAACACCTTTGATATCGACTGCGAGCCAAACAGATTATGAAAGAATGAACACCTATAATTTTATCGCCCATAAATTTCTGTGTAAAACAACTTTGTTCAGAAGCTTAAACTTGACTGAGATCGACAACACATCAATCCTTAGTATTAAAGCCTACAATCGGAACTATCGCCATGAAGCACCTGGGCACCGTTAAAAACCGTAAGCTACGCGAAGACGCCCTTCGCTCATTCGTAAAGGCGTTGCACACCGGTCGAATGGTGGCGGTAACAGGGGCTTTGTCCACAAAGAGCAAAGGCTATCCTTCATGGCCAGAATTCAAACAAACATACGCTTTGGTTGCACTTGATATAACTACCAAGATTTTGGACACAAGAAGGGGCGAAGAAGCTCTGGACTGGACAGCGAGTGGAGCAATAATAAAAGATATTCGCCAGCGATCATTAAGGCTTTTAATTAATTCAGGCGGAGATAGACCAGATTACATTATTTCAACTGCAGAAATTAACAAATACTGGAAAATACTAAACAATAGACAGCACCCCACAATGATAGATGCCCGCGTGGAGATGTGGGCCATTTCTGAGTGCTTCAAGGCTTTGGATCAAGAGCTTGTTTTCAGCCGCGCCGGTCTCGTTATTGACAACGAATACCAGGAGCCAGCCCTTGCTACGTTTCAAAAGCGAATTGCGGCAATTTTTCTTTCACGCACTTACGATGAGTCGAGCAAAGGACATGAAGCCGCGATCACGCCGCTCCTGCGAAGCCTCGGCATACAGCGCATTGCAACGCTAAACTATGACCTGGAGTTGGAGCGCGCTTTGATGCTTCGTCATGACGAGGCCACATTGCTTCGGAATGGCGAACAAGAAATCAGAAAACTCATCAATACATATGTTGCAGGAACGAATAATGAAACCAATGATAGCACCAACCTTAAAGAAAGTCGGCTGAACGTCCTAAGATATGCCGCGAAGTCAAAGCTGAAAGAGCCGGGTGAATCTCATTTCAGCCCCACAGACGAATCTGTAGATCCTGTCGGGAACACAGAAGATCAAGGTCAACGCCCGCCCGCTTCATTACTATCCGGGCGCGTCCGCCCAAAATTGTCCTCGGTTGCCGATTTCATCGGCATGCACGGTTCAGGGAAGCCGATTGTCCAGGAGCATCGCAATCGGCTTTCCCGGACACTTGGCGATGGCCTGTTGGTTGAAAGCGACATCGTTGATCGCGAACGACCGGACCGTCTGTTCGAGTTCGCAGTGGGATCCGCCAGACCAGGCCGCCATATTCTACACCTCCACGGGCGGGCCGACGCACCCGAGTCTCTTGTGATAAATATTCGGCAGTATGATCGGCTTTACCGGCTGGATGATCTCTATCGTGATCCTTTCGATCACAGCTTGCGGGTGTTATTCGGCGGAAACCCGATCCTATTTGTGGGCCTTGGCATGACTGAGCCAGAGTTGAACGAGAAGCTACAGTATTTTGTTTCAAATGCTCCGTTCAGTCGACTTGCCCCCGCCTTTGTGGTTTGGAACCCAACAAAGAAGGAACGTCTTGACCCGCTTTGGCTACAGGAGCGACGACTGGACTTCCGTACCCGTTTGGGCGTGCATCTCATCTATCTAGATGACCTCCCGCCCCCACCGGCTACGTCGGAAACCGCGACTGAGAAAGGAATGTCAGCGGACCAGGGCGCAACAGAGCAAGAAGAAGACAAGACCGAGACCGATCTGAGCCGCGAGATGGCAGCATTGCTGGAACGCCTACCCGAACTCGTACGGCGAGTTGATCGAAGGTTGAAACGACGCGGCGCCTGGCGTTCCATACAGTTACGCCTTGAAGACCGCCTGAAGAACCGACAGGCCGTGCGTCTATGGGGCGCTCTGGCTTTACAGAAAGAGGTCATGGAGCGGGGCATCAACGTGCTGCCGCGTCAGGGTGAATGCTCATATCAAAGCCCAGATAATCTGGTCTTCGCCGCCGCGCATATCGGACAGGGACGCGGTGCCCTTGCTGAAGCCCTGATGAATGGGGCTGAAGGCTGGCTGAGAATAGAGAATATCTATCTGCGGCCGACAGCACCAAAGGACCGACTGCTGATCAACGCCGGATTCAGCTATAATAGTAATGCGGTACTTAATGGAATTTCCCGATTCCTCTCCACACGACTTGTATCTGGGCTCGCAACACAGTCATTCAGCCGCGAGGCTAGCTACGGCGATGGTAGCCTTTTTCAGACAAACAACCCCGTTCTGATCATCATCAATGGCGTCGACCGCTTCTTCAGTTCAGACGGCACCCTGCTCAGTGCAGAGTTGGATCACCTACTGCGCAGTATCCGCCGGGTCAAACAGAACATGGTGCAGGTGCTGCTCCTCGGCACCGAACGGCTGCGCCCCTACTGCGAGGCTCTGGGATGCCATTTGAATATTATCATCAAAATTGAAAAAACATCACACAATACGAAATCTGATAACCAGGGCGCAGTAAACGGCATTGACACCCAGACGTTGCTTGAGAAAATCTGCACCCCAAATCGCCAGTTGAACTCCGCCTATCTTGAGTGGGTCGCCGAGCGTTTCAAGGATTTTGCGCTTAGAGCATCAAATGGCAAATTAAGCCCAGAACTTGATATAACTGATTCCGCCGCTGCTCGGATCGAGCGGGCATTAGATGTTGATCGTAATGGCCTGAATCGTGCATTTTTTGAAGCTTATCTGTTCCCGCCTCTTCTACAATCCTTACAACTTAATTGCCCCGCTACATTTGAAGTACTACGTACCATGTGCTTTATCGGGTCACCTATCCAGGCTGGCATTCTTCTATATGCACCAAAAGTGCGATCCATACTTGCAGAAGACCCTGTAAAGGGGTCAACCAGCATCAAATCCCCTAATGAGATTATTAGCGAGCTAGAGAAAGTTGTCGCTAATTTAATAAAATTACATCTTTTGATTGTTTTTGAACCCTATATTCCCCATTCTGAAGTAGCTGCGTACAGGAAGTATGATGCAGAACAAAAAGTCAATTACGCGCAGAGTGGTGACCCGTCACATATGGGTACGTCCCAATTACACGACCACGGCAAGTACTCTGCCAGAGGTGGTTTCATCGATATCAGAGCAGATAGCGTTCTTCGCCTGAGAGTTGGCCTTCATCGCTCATTGGCTGCCTTTCTCCGGGATCGGCATGGAGCTCCGATCAACGATGCCAAATTGGCGACGACGTTCAATCTATCCATGTTCATGAGCAATCCTGGCGAAGATTACAGCCCAGAACCAAATTTCCACACAGAGCTGGGAGACTTGGTCGATAGCCTCGTAGGCGCTTGGCATGATATTCTTGCAATGCAAAAATTCTGCACATCTCAATTTTTAAAAAAATTAAATAAATTATCTATAAATAAAGAGAAAATGCCGTTAGCGTGCGAAGAAAAAGAAAAAATAATTGACGCTTACAGAGATGGTGTAAAAATAAAGAATGCTGTCAGCAAATCAGCAGAATTGCAAAATGAAATTCAAGATTTATACTCACACAAAGACAGTCATAAATTTATAATCCGCTCCATATTTGCAAGAAGCAGCAGTATGGCTGCATCCTGCCTGCGTGCAGCTCTGTCTCTTGTCCGAGGATATTATTCCACCGCCGCGCTATTGAAACTGGACCAGGGCGACAGGACAAATGTTGATGATAGCTACGGCGCTCTTACTGACCACGCACTTCGATTGGACAGACTCATCAACGGATTCGGTGATTGCTCGGTGGCACGCACAATTTACCGGAAAGTGTTTCTGGCGGAGGGAAACAGCGAACTGAGTGCAGAGTACGCAGCTCATTTAGGGGCCGACCCCTTCTACGAAGATGATCTTGTGTGGCTTCACAATGAAAGAGGTGTTGTCGCACTAGCTCAAGGTAACCTATACGAAGCGCGCGACGCATTCGGCGCTGCCATGGAAATTAATAAGGAACGCGTTGATTTAGATTATCAGGGTAATTATTGGCGACGTATTGCCATTAATATGGTGACAACCCAGATTGAACGGGGACATTTGAAGCCTGCGGAACGCCTATTGGAGCAGCTGGAGACTTCCATTCATACTCAGGTTTCACAAGGCGAGGTGATAACAGCGGGAGAACCGGCAACAATGGGCGCCACGTTACGGCACGCCGACCAGATCCGCGCCCTGTTTCACGCGATCGACCGACCACCACCGATCCGTGGCAACAGCCTGTACTCGCGTGAGCTTATCCTTTGCGTTGCTATGTCTACTGGCTATCGCGCGACGATCGCCCAAATGCGGGGGCGCTACCATGAAGCCAAAGATTTGTTCGAGATAAGCATCAAGATGCTAAGGTGCCTGGGAGAGCAAAGAGCCTTTGCTCATTTTGAGCGGTCATACGCGACCTTGCATATTTTTATCGGAGAGAAGCAAGAAGCTCTGCGGCATATCGAATATGCCATTGCCGCTGCACAGTCAGCCAAGCAGATGGATATCCTGCACCGCTCGCGCGTGGTCCGAGCCGATCTGTGGCACCAGTCGTTCTCCGACCCAAGGGTGCTTCGCCAAGCACAACAGGATATACGTGACGCATTGACCTACGCCGCGGCGTCCGATTGCTACCGGGTGCGGATCGAAGCCAGCACAAGCCTTGCTAAACATGTGCGCCACGGTGGCGATTACGATACTGCTCTCAGATATGCTGCGGATGCTATGACCATTGCATGCCGCTATGGGCATGCCCAACACCGCACTTCGCTCCGGATCGAGATCGGTCAGGCACTTAAGGCGCGCGGTGACCCCAAGTCTGGTGACGCCTTGCTGGATCAAGCCGTCGCGATCAGTACAGGCCGCGGTTTCCATCATATTCTGGAACGCGTACGCTTGGCTCGAAACGAACACATACCCGATCTTCCCACCTTCACCCCACCGACGGTCAGGTGACCTAATTCCTGTTGGCGCCAGTTAGCGCCAACAGGAGTTAGCCCAGGCCCGTCGATACTTATGAATACGTGACGGGTCATTCGATGTGATGTACATGATTGAAGGTTCAAGACAGGAGGTCTTAATGGGCATGTTCGACTTCCTGAAGGTGGATGTCGTTGAGAAGGTGAAGGTGCAGAAATACACCGCGCATCTGAATATCGACGGCAAGGAGCTGACGGTTGCCAATCTGGGCGTCAATTCCGTCACCGTTTCCGGGGCCAAGCTGAAGGTGGGGCAGTCGGTGACGTTCGATCTGAACCTGAAGGACCCCAAGCAGAATTTGAAGCTCAAGGGTGCGGGGACCGTGGCCACGGTGGACAAGAAGGCCGGCACCAAGATCAATTTTACCAGCCTGCCGGAAGAGAGCAAGAAGGCCGTGGCGCTGTTCCTGGCCCGGTTTGCCATCACCCGCTGATCATGATCCCCCCTGCCCTTCAGTTGCTGGCCCTGGCCGCTTGTCTTGTCATTACGGCGCCTCCCGGCCCTGCCTGGGCCGACCGGCCCGCACCGGCGCAGGCGGACAAGGTTAATGGATTCGGCAAGCTGCCCTGGCAGAGCTGGATTGATCCGGCCATTGCCCGCCCCCGGCCCGCGCCACAACGGCGTGACCGGATCGTCTATTCCTTCAACGCGCCTTCACGCGGGTTGATGAAGGCCGATTTGGAATTGTCGCGCCTGTGCCGGCAGGGGCGGTTCAATCAGCTGATCAACCTGCATTACCGGGCGTTCGGGCCGGAGGAGCGGCCCTTTGGCGTTGCCTATGGCCGCATGGCCGTGAACCTGTTCGATCCCACGCGCAGGCGGGACGAGGCGCTGGTCTATTTCTTCAAGGGCCAGGAAAGCACCAACTGCACCGTCTTTACGGCCCGGCAGGCAGACCTTCAGCGCTTTTATATCGGGCCGTAAGGACGCCCGCGTTGCGGTGGCTTCTGCCTCCCACCTGACGCATCCCAGCGCCCCAAGCTCGGCACTTCAATTCACGACCCGACCCCTCTATATAGGCGCCTCAGCCGGGCGCCCCCCGCACCCATTGTGGAGCGGGGGGCGTTTTGCCGCGACCATACTCGCCCTTCCCGCCCGAAAAAGACGGTCCGACTGATCATGCCGAAACGCACCGACATCAAATCCATCTGCATCATCGGCGCGGGTCCGATCATTATCGGACAGGCCTGCGAATTCGACTATTCCGGTGTTCAGGCCTGTAAGGCGCTGAAAGAAGAAGGTTACCGGGTCATCCTGGTCAATTCAAACCCGGCCACCATCATGACCGATCCGGGTCTGGCCGACGCCACCTATATCGAGCCGATCACCCCTGCCGTCGTCGCCAAGATCCTGGAGAAGGAGCGGCCCGACGCGTTGCTGCCCACCATGGGCGGCCAGACCGCACTGAACACGGCACTGGCACTGTTCCATAATGGTACGCTGGAGCGGCTGGGCATCGAGATGATCGGCGCCAAGGCCGATGTCATCGAGAAGGCCGAAGACCGTCTGAAGTTCCGCGACGCCATGGACAAGATCGGGCTGGAAAGCCCGCGGTCGCGCGTGGTGAAGAATTTCGATGAGGCGCTGGACGCGCTGGCCTTTGTCGGCCTGCCCGCCATCATCCGCCCGTCCTTCACGCTGGCCGGCACCGGCGGCGGTATCGCCTTCAACCGGGCGGAGTTTGAGGACATTGTCCGCGGCGGCCTGCGCGCCAGCCCGGTGAACGAGGTCCTGATCGAGGAATCGGTCCTGGGCTGGAAAGAATATGAGATGGAGGTTGTCCGCGACAGCAAGGACAACTGCATCATCATCTGCTCCATCGAGAATATCGACGCCATGGGCGTGCATACGGGCGACAGCATGACGGTCGCCCCCGCCCTGACGCTGACCGACAAAGAATATCAGATCATGCGCAATGCCAGCCTGACGGTGCTGCGCGAGATCGGTGTGGATACGGGCGGGTCGAACGTGCAGTTCGGCATCCATCCCGATACCGGCCGCATGGTCGTGATCGAGATGAACCCCCGCGTCTCGCGCTCCTCGGCCCTGGCGTCCAAGGCCACGGGCTTCCCCATCGCCAAGATCGCGGCCAAGCTGGCCGTGGGTTACACGCTGGACGAGCTGGATAACGACATTACCGGCTCCACGCCCGCCAGCTTTGAGCCGACGATCGATTATGTCGTCACCAAAATCCCGCGCTTTGCGTTCGAGAAGTTCCCCGGTGCCGACAACACCCTGACGACCTCCATGAAGTCGGTGGGTGAGGTCATGGCCATCGGCCGCACCTTCGCCGAGAGCATGCAGAAGGCGCTGCGCGGTCTGGAAACCGGCCTGAACGGCTTTGACGAGATCGACCTGCGCGATGCCAATGGCAATGTCGATCAGGGCCGCCTGCGCCATATGCTGAGCCGTCCGACGCCGGAACGTCTACTGATCGTGGCCCAGGCCATGCGCCATGGCTGGACCGTTGAGCAGATCTACGAAGAGTGCAAGTACGACCCCTGGTTCATGCGCCAGATCGAGGCCATCGTGCAGGAAGAGGCCGCCATCAAGGCCGCCGGCCTGTCGGGCATTGACGCCCAATACATGGCCCGCATCAAGGCCATGGGCTTCAGCGACGCGCGTCTGGCCAGCCTGCTGGGCCAGCCAGAAGCCGCCGTGGCCGCCCATCGCCGCGCCCTGAATGTGCGCCCGGTGTTCAAGCGCATCGACACCTGCGCCGCCGAATTCGCCAGCGACACGCCCTATATGTACTCCACCTATGAAGGCAACGGCCTGGAGCCGGCGGAGTGCGAGGCGGAGCCGACGGACAAGAAGAAGGTCGTCATCCTGGGCGGCGGTCCCAACCGCATCGGCCAGGGCATCGAGTTCGACTATTGCTGCGTCCATGCCGTCTATGCCCTGCAGGAAGCGGGCTATGAGACGATCATGGTCAACTGCAACCCGGAAACGGTTTCTACCGACTATGACACTGCCGACCGTCTGTATTTCGAGCCGCTGACGGCCGAGGACGTGATCGAACTTGTCGAGAAGGAAAAGCAGAATGGCGAGGTTGTCGGCCTGATCGTGCAGTTCGGCGGCCAAACGCCGCTGAAGCTGGCCAAGGCGCTGGAACAGGCAGGATTGCCCATCCTGGGCACCACGCCGGACGCCATTGATCTTGCCGAGGACCGCGAGCGGTTCCAGCAGCTGCTGCACAAGCTGGAACTGCGCCAGCCGGCCAACGGCCTGGCCCGGTCGCTGGAAGAAGCCGTCGCGGTGGCCGAGAAGATCGGCTTCCCCGTCGTCATCCGCCCGTCCTATGTGCTGGGTGGCCGCGCCATGGAGATCGTGCACGATATGGCCGGCCTGCACCGCTATATCGCCACCGCCGTCAAGGTGTCGGGCAACAACCCGGTGCTGATCGACAGCTATCTCCAGAACGCCATTGAGGTGGATGTCGACGCCGTGGCCGATGCCGATGGCGAGGTCTATGTCGCCGGCATCATGGAGCATATCGAGGAAGCCGGTATCCATTCCGGCGACAGCGCCTGCGCCCTGCCCCCCTACACCCTGTCCAAGCCCGTCATTGACGAGCTGACGGTGCAGGCGGTGAAGCTGGCCAAGGGCCTGAACGTGGTCGGCCTGATGAACATTCAGTTTGCGGTCAAGCAGTCCACGGACGGGTCGGGCATCGGCGGCTACGACATCTACATCCTGGAAGTGAACCCACGCGCCAGCCGGACCGTACCCTTCGTGGCCAAGGCCACGGGCACCGCCATCGCCAAGATCGCGGCCCGCGTCATGGCCGGCGAAAAGCTGAGCCAGTTCAAGCTGTCCGGCCCGTTCCCGCCGCATACGGCGGTCAAGGAAGCCGTGTTCCCGTTCAACCGGTTCCCCGGTGTGGACATCCTGCTGGGGCCGGAAATGCGCTCCACGGGCGAAGTGATGGGCCTGGACAAGAATTTCGGTCTGGCCTTCGCCAAGAGCCAGATGGGTGCGGGCGTCACCCTGCCCAAGGAAGGCACCGTCTTCATCTCCGTGCGCGACGGGGACAAGGGCGCCATGGTGCCGGTGGCCGCCAAGCTGCTGGAACTGGGCTTCAAGGTGATCGCCACGCGCGGCACCGCCAAGCATCTGGCCGATAACGGCGTGAAGGTCACTGCCATCAACAAGGTGGTCGAAGGCCAGCCGCACATTGTGGACGCCATGATCAATGGCGACGTGCAACTGATCTTCAACACGACCGAAGGGTCACAGGCGGTTTCCGACAGCTTCAGCTTGCGCCGCGCCGCGCTGACCAATAACATCCCTTACTACACCACGGTGGCCGGAGCCGAGGCGGCAGTTGAAGCCATCTCGGCGTTGAAGGTCGGCGGTCTGGACGTGGCCCCGCTCCAGTCTTACTTGAGCGGCACTTACTAAGGACGGTCTGGTCAGTCGGGGCGGGAAGCCGCCCCGTCGGGCTTGTTTTGTTTCTGGGCTACCTTTACTGGGATAGGGCACGATGGAAAAAGTTCCCATGACGGCTCGGGGGTACAACCGGCTGCAGGATGAGTTGAAGCATCTGAAGAGCGTTGAGCGTCCCGCCGTGATCAAGGCCATCGCGGAAGCCCGCGAGCATGGCGACCTGTCGGAAAACGCCGAGTACCATGCCGCGCGCGAGAAGCAGAGCTTCATCGAAGGCCGTGTCATGGAGCTGGAAGACAAGATCAGCCGCGCCGAAGTGATCGAGCCGACCAAACTGTCCGGCAATGCCGTGAAGTTCGGGGCCACCATCACGCTGGCGGATGAGGACACCGACGAAGAGGTGACCTATCAGATCGTCGGCCAGGATGAGAGCGACATCAAGCAGAGCCTGATCTCCATCACCAGCCCGCTGGCCCGTGCTCTGATCGGCAAGTCGGTCGGCGACAGTGTGGAAGTGACCACGCCCGGCGGCTCAAAGAGCTACGAAATCGTGGGCATCGCCTTCAAGTAAGGCTGTTTCCCAAAGGTTTCTGCATCAAAGCATCAAACCCGCCCGGCCCCGCCGTGGCGGGTTTGGCTTTTTTTTGGGGGGGGGCGGATTACCGGTCGCGCAGAAATCGTAGGTTAGGTCGAGCGCGGCGCGCGAGCCCTAACAGCATTGGACTAAAAGCCTGTTCTGTCAGGGCGAGGCTTCGCCTCGACCTGACCTACGGCAATTTGTCCCCTAAACCGGCTCGTCCAACCCCTCACCCGGCTTCAGCCACCAGGACGCCTCGGCCAGTTTGCCCTCGAACAATTCCAGCATGGGGCGCTTGATCTTATCGATCAGGGGCCAGTCGTGGGTGGCGACGATGACCGTGGTGCCTTGCTTGTTCAGTTCGATGAACAGCCGCATGATCTTCATCGACATGTCGCGGTCGATGTTACCGGTCGGCTCGTCGGCCACGATCAGGGACGGGCTGGTGATGACGGCGCGGGCAATGGCGATCAGCTGTTTCTGGCCGCCCGACAGGGTGGCCGGCAGGGCGCCCATCTTGTCCGACAGGCCGACCCATTCCATCAGTTCGGTTACGGCTTCCTTGATGTGCTTTTCGCCATGGCCGGCGATGCGCAGCGGCAGGGCGACATTGTCATAGGCGCTCATATGGTCCAGCAGGCGGAAATCCTGAAAGACCACGCCGATACGGCGGCGCAGCTCATGCAACCGGTCGCGTGGCACCTTGGACAAAGGCTCCCCGAACAGGGTGATCAGGCCTCTAGAGGGGCGTTCGGAGAGATAAAGCAGCTTCAGCAGGCTGGATTTGCCGGCACCGGTGGGGCCGGTGAGGAACTGAAAGGAACCGGGGGCGAGTTCGAAACTGAGGTCGCGCAGCACCTCCGGCCCATTGCCGTAGCGCAACCCGACATTTTCGAAACGGACCAAACCGCGATCCTCCATCTGGAACACCAATCTGAGAAGGGCTTGACCCTTGGCAGATTGGAGGCTGGCGACCGCCAGCCCGCCGCCCGTGCGGCGTAGCCAAGGCGGCGGATGCCGCCGCCCGGCGATTGAGGGAACTTCAAATAGGCCCCGCCCCCTTGCGGGGGCAGGGCCACACTCAATTACCGGCGCTTCTTCTTATGCCGTCCCGCCGGATGCACCGGGCGCCTTGGCGGCACCGGTGCAGGAGGTGGCGGGGGTGGCGGTGAAGCCTGTGGCGCCGGGTTCGGTTCCTTTCAGGAACAGCCGGCGCCGACTGCCTCCACGCCGCTATCCAGATGGCCACTGTCGCGCACAGGCACCAGACCCACCTTCTCAAACGAAGACAGGGTCTCATCGGCCCAGCTCTTCAGGTCGGTCAGACCGCCATGGCCGGTCCAGACATCGATGCCAAAGCGCTTTTCCAGATCGACCTCGGTCATCTTCAGCGCTTCGCGGACGGAGATCAATTCCCGCTCCAGCAAGGTCCAGATGTCGCTTTCGCAGCGCTTCATGGTGACGATATGCACGCCCATGCCCTGATAGGCCTTCAGGCGCTTGAAGTTGGGGTCGTTCTCATAGGCACCAAAGCCGCCCGAGACCTCATTCAGCACCACATAGCGGCGGCCGATGGGCATCCACTCATTCTTGTCGAAGCTGTACTGGATCAGGCCACGCGCGTCTTCGATGGCCTGACTTTCGGCCTTGGTGGTCACCACCAGATCGATGGGGGGCGAGTTGCGGCGACGCAGCAGCGAACCGGCATTCCGCGCCTCGGCCCAGGCGAACAGCTCCGCCGCGACATTGGCGCCGACATCAATGATGTAACCGCCTTCGAGAACGGTGCGGCCGAATTCGTCCCAGTACTTGATGGCGAGGTTCGGATCGGTGGAGCTTTTGACCTTGGTCAGATCCTCGCCGATACCCAGTTCCTTCACGTTGCGGAACAGGCGGCCGAACTTGGACCGCTGGTTCAGGCTGTCGCTGTCCGCGGCCGCCAGCTTGACGGGCACGCCCTTCTGCTCGTGCTGCAGCACCAGCATCTGGGCCGTCAGGGTCTTGCCCTGCCCACCCGTCTTCGCCATCGAGATGAAGGTCCGCGTCATGCCAATTCTCTCCTGCGCCCAGCCTTGAATATTCGAGTGCGACAGGGGTACGGCCATGCCTTGGCCGCCGCCATTGTCGCAGCGGCGGAATCGTTACCCGTTTTCCCCGTCGCCTTCAATGCCGCCGGGCCGTTAGCCGATAATTTTAGATGAATTTCATTATCGGGCATGTTTGTCGGGTTGCGGCCTTTGCGTGTGTTGACGCAATAGTTCCTAATCTTTGATCGTGTAATGGTCATCATACCTGATAGGATCACGCTGAATATCATCCGAGGGGGAGATGCTACCGTGATCGTTCCCATTCACAAGCAGCGCCTGTCCCTGGCGCCCGTCCTGGCCCGCCTGCGCCTTCTTTTCGCCCTGCTGTTCCTGGGTGGCGTGCTGGCCGGCTGTACGGCACAGCTGGCCCCCCCTTATGACGCATCCATTGCCAATGGCGTCGCCAGCCTGAACCAGCAGGCCATGCTGCTCTATGCCCAGGTGGCAGGCGGTGTCCCGGCCTCCAGCTTCGCGCAGCGCCAGGGCACCTACACGCAGTTGATCGGGCAGGCCAACGCGCTGGCCAATCTGGCCCAGGCGCGGCCCGACCCCACCACCCTGCCGAAATTCCTGGAGTCGAAGGTTAAGGAATGGACCAAGATCCAGACCCTGGCCGCGCCCACGGGCGACATCCTGACCAAGATCGGGGTTCAGTTCACGACGATGCAGCAGGCCGATCAGTCAGGCGGGATCAGCAGCCTGGAGGCCCAGGCCTTCCAGCAGCAATTCAGCATCGATATCCAGCAGGCCCTGACCTATGAGAACGCGCTGGCGCGCGGGGTCGCGCAGCAGCCTGCACCGCAGTCGTAAGGAGACCTTGAGATGACCATCACGCCCATCAACGTCCCCGACCTGATCAACCAGATCAAGACACAGGCCACCGCCATCCTGGGCCAGAATATTGAGACGGCGCAGGGCTTCTCCCAGGAGCAACTGGCGGCCATGGCACAACAGGCGGAAACCATTGCCGGCGGTATCGCATCGGGTGAAATCCGCCCGTCCCTGCAACAGTTCTTCCTGGATCAGTTGAAGCAGAGCGCCCAGAATTTTGTGCGTGTGCTGGTCGGCCTGTCACTGGTGACGGCAGAGCAGCTTTGGAATGGGGTGGTCGGCACCCTGTGGGGCGCCCTATCGGGCGCCACCGGCCTGCATTTCACCCCACCCGCCTGGGGGCAGTGACATACCCCTCACTTCTCCTGCAACCGGGGCATCAGTTCGACCAGGTTGCAGGGGCGGTGGCGGTTATCCAGCTGGTATTTGAGGATCAGGTCCCAACCGTCGCGACAGGCGCTGGGGCTGCCCGGCAGGGCAAACAGATAGGTGCCTTTGGCTACCCCGCCCGTCGCGCGGCTTTGCAAGGCCGAGGTTCCGATCTTCTGATAGGAGAGCATGCGGAACATCTCTCCGAAGCCGTTGATCGTCTTCTCAAACACGCTTTCAAATGCTTCCGGCGTCACATCGCGGCCCGTCAGGCCGGTGCCGCCGGTGGAGATGACGACATCGACGTTTGGGTCGTCGATCCAGACGCGCAGTTGATCCACGATGGCGCGAACATCGTCGCGCACGATGGCGCGGGCAGCCAGCACATGGCCATCGCTGGTCAGCCGTTCCACCAGCGTATCGCCGGATTTGTCATCCGACAGGCCACGCGTATCCGACACGGTCAGCACCGCGATGTTCACGGCCAGGAAACGGCGGGACAGGTCAATGCGGGACATGGTTCCTCTACTCCTGAAAAACTTACGGCCAGTCGAGAAGGGTGACCCCTTCCAGCAGTTCCAGCCCCGATAGGTCATTCAGCAGTGCCGCCGGCTGCACCCACCAGCCGGGACGGATCCCGCCGATCAGTTCAGCCGCCGCCACGGCATGGTCGAAATCGACATACAGCCCGAAACAGGTGGCCCCACTTCCCGACATGCGCGACAGCAGGCATCCCGCCGTCGAATCGAGGGCCGCCAGCACCTGAGTGATGACGGGACTCAACCGCACGGCGGGTGCGGTCAGATCGTTTCGCCGCCCGTCCTTCAGCAGGGCCGCCAGTTCACGGACATCCGTGAAGGATGTGGTCAGCCGGGCGGGTTCTGAAAAGGCCCCTTCCCGCGCCCCAAATACCGCCGGCGTCGGCATGGACACGCCGGGATTGACCAGGACGACCCAGCAATCCTCCGGCAGGTCCGGCGCCGGCGACAGTTCGGTGCCCGTACCCGCGAAATAGCTGGTCCGTGACCCGACGCAGACCGGCACGTCGGCGCCCAGCTTGGCCGCCAATTCCGTGACCGCGGGATGGTCCAGCGGCACATCCCATAGGGCGCACAGCGCGCGCAAGGTGGCCGCCGCATCCGCCGACCCGCCGCCGATCCCCGATGCCAGCGGCAGGTTCTTGGTCAGCTTCACCGTCACATGCGGCTTGCGGCCCAGCGCCTCGGCCAGCCGGAACACGGCCTTGGTCACCAGATTACTTTCCGTGTCCTCCATCAGCAGGGGCAGCGAATGCGGCCCGTGCAGTTGCAGGCTGAAATAGGGGGTGCTTTCCACCTCCACCAGATCATGGGCGCTGGCGAAGGCCACCAGACTGTCCAGCAGGTGATAGCCGTCTTCCCGCCGGCCCAGCACATGCAGATACAGGTTCAACTTGGCAGCGGCATAGGCACGGATGGCGGTCATGGGGCGGCGTCCGAAGGTTGCGGCCGTTGCATTCTGGCAGAGGCCGCGAAATGAAACCACCCCGTTACAATTTTCCGCCGGGCGTGTTGGCGGGTGCGTTTTATAAAGGTCTGCACAAATGGCCGGCGCATGGTCGCGACACGGCCCCCGAATGGACAGGGACAGCATGACACAGCATCATCACCGCCCGCATTTCGCCCGCCGCCTGCTGGGCGCCTCCGCCATCGCGCTGGCCGCCGCCCTGGCACCGCTCGCGAGTGCCGCTGCACAACAGGCCGCCCCGGCCAGCACCGAGGCGCCGGCCAAGACCGACCCGCGCTATGTCTGGGACCTGACGCCGATTTTCAAGGATGACGCATCCTGGGATGCGGCGCGCAAACAGGCGCTGGCCGATCTGCCCTCGCTGGACGCGCTGAAGGGTACCCTGGGCAAGGATGCCGCGACCCTGCGCGCCGCCATGGACCGTATGTCCAAGGTCGGGCACGATGTGGAACGCGTGCTGGTCTATGCCTACCTGCAATATTCCACCGACACCCGCAACAATGCCTATCAGGAACGCTGGAGCCTGGCGCAGGCCCTGTCGGCGCAGGCGCAGGCGGCCACAGCCTGGGTCTCGCCGGAGGTGCAGGGGGTTGGTGCCGAAAAGATCGCCAGTTTCATCAAGGCCGATGCCGGCCTGTCCAAGCATGCCTTCCGCCTGAACGATATCCTGCGCCTGAAGGCCCATACGCTGACACCGGAAACCGAAGCGGCCCTGGCGGCCCTGGGTCCTGTGCTGGGATCGGCCAGCAACACATACTCCGCCCTGGCCAATGCCGATATCGACTGGCCGGAAATCACCCTGCCCGACGGCACCAAGCGCAAGGTGAACCAGTCTGCCTATCAGTCTCTGCGCCAGAATGATGATCGGGCCGTCCGCAAGCTGGTATTCGACACGTTCTGGACCAAATTCGGTCAGTACGCGACCACCATGGGCAATACGCTTGGCGCCGCCGTCCAGACCGGTACCATCGATGCCAAGCTGCGCGGATACCCGACCGCCGTCGCCGCTTCGCTGGCCAATAACGATATCCCGGAAAGCGTCTACCGCACCCTGGTGGCCGAGGCGAACAAGGGCCTGCCGACCCTCCACCGCTATTTCAAGCTGCGGCAGAAGATGCTGAAGCTGCCGGACCTGTACTATTACGACATCTATCCGTCGCTGATCAGCCTGGACAAGAAGTTCACGCTGGACGAATCACGGACGACGACCCTGGCGGCGGTCAAGCCGCTGGGCAAGGAATATGGCGACATGCTGGCGGCCCTGACGGCCAAGCGGACCATGCATGTATACCCGTCAGAGGGCAAGGACAGCGGCGCCTATCACTGGGGCAGCTATGGGCTGGACCCATATATCTTCCTGAACCATCAGGATGATTATAACTCCATGTCCACCTATGCCCATGAATGGGGCCATGGCATGCATTCGGCCCTGGCATCGAAGAACCAGCCCTATGAGCTGGCCAATTACTCCCTGTTCATGGCGGAAATCGCGTCGACCACGAACGAGATGCTGCTGACCGACTATCTCGTTTCCAAGGCCAAGACCAAGGAAGAGAAGCTGTTCTACCTGGGCCAGTCGCTGGAAGGGCTGCGCGGGACCTTCTTCCGCCAGACCATGTTCGCGGAGTTTGAATTGGCCACCCATGACGCCGTGGAGCGAGGCGAGGCGCTGTCCGGGTCCAAGATGAAGGACATCTATTGCGGCCTGCTGAAGAAATATCATGGCGACGCCGAAGGCGTGATGAAGATCGATGAGAAATATTGCGCGGAATGGGCCTTCATCCCGCATTTCTATCGGCCCTTCTATGTGTTCCAGTACGCGACCTCCATCTCTGCCGGCACCTATTTCGCCGAGCAGATTTCCAAGGGCGGCGCCAAGGCGCGGGACAATTACCTGAACGTGCTGAAGGCCGGCGGGTCTGAATATCCCTATCCGCTTCTGAAGAAGGCGGGCCTGGACATGGCCACCGCTGCCCCCTATCAGGCCCTGGTGCGCCGCATGGATGCCACCATCGACCAGATGGAAAAGCTGTTGGCGGAGTAAGGTGAAGGCGGGGTGCCGGTACCTATGGTGCCAGCACCCCGCCCACCACACCGGCCAGAACCAGATACCGCGCGGCCTTGCCCAGCATCATCAGCGGCAGGAAAATCCGCAGCCGCACGCCCAGCGTCCCCGCCGCGACGGTCAGCGGATCGCCGATCACCGGCACCCAGGAGAACAATAACGTCCAGGCGCCATAACGGGTGAACACCCCTTCCGCGCGCGCCAGCTGTGCCGCCGTCACCGGAAACCAGCGCCGGCCCACGAACCGACGCAGCCCGCGGCCCAGCACCCAGTTGATGACCGACCCCAGCACATTGCCCAGGGTCGCGACCGCCACCAGCGCCCAGGCAGGCCGGGTGCCATCAGCCAGCAGCGCCACCAACGCCACCTCCGACCCGCCCGGCAGCAAGGTCGCCGCCGCCATGGACAGGAAGAACAGGCTCCAATAGGCGGGATCGGTGAGCATGGGGTTCCGGGGGCATCGGCAGAAGGTGTGGAACGACCTTCTATCTGAATTGGTTGGTACCCGTCGCCGCTAGACTGGCATCCAAATCCCTATCCCCCTATCATGCCCGCACCATGAGCGATTTCCTGTCCGATCCCGCCCCCGCCCGCCCCGGTACAAATCTGCCCGAACAGACGGTCAGCGATCTGGCCCGTTCCGTGAAGCGGACGGTGGAGGATGCGTTCGGCTATGTCCGGGTGCGGGGCGAGATCAGCCAGCCCAAGCGCCATTCGTCGGGCCATCTCTATCTGCGTCTGAAGGATGACGCGGCGGTGATCGAGGCCGTGTGCTGGAAAGGCACCATGGCCCGCCTGTCGGTGCGTCCCGAAGAAGGGATGGAGGTGGTTTGCACGGGCAAACTGACGACATATCCGGGCCGCAGCCAGTATCAGTTGGTCATCGACAGCATGGAACTGGCGGGCGAAGGTGCGCTCCTGAAAATGCTGGAGGAGCGCAAGAAGCGGTTGGCCGCCGAAGGGCTGTTCAACCCGGAGCGCAAGAAGCCCCTGCCCTTCCTGCCGCAGGTGATCGGCGTGGTGACCAGCCCGACCGGGGCCGTGATCCGCGACATCCTGCACCGTCTGGCCGACCGGTTCCCGCGCCATGTCCTGCTCTGGCCCGTCGCGGTACAGGGCGACGGGGCCGCACAACAGGTGGCCCGCGCCATCCAGGGCTTCAACAGCCTGACGCCCGGTGGCCGCGTGCCGCGCCCCGACCTGATCATTGTGGCGCGCGGCGGCGGCAGCCTGGAAGATCTGATGGCCTTTAACGAGGAGATCGTGGTCCGCGCTGCCGCCGACAGCCGCATCCCCCTGATCTCCGCTGTCGGGCATGAGACGGATACGACCCTGATCGATTTCGCGTCCGACCGCCGGGCGCCGACACCCACGGCGGCGGCGGAGATGGCGGTGCCGGTGCGGGCCGACCTGCTGGGTCAAGTGCTAGATGATGAGAGCCGCCTGCACCGCGCCATGACCCGCGCCCTGGATCAGCGCCGCACCTATGTGCAGGGGCTGGCGCGTGGCCTGGGCGATCCGCACAGCCTGCTGGAAGGGCTGTCGCAGCGGCTGGATGACCGGGCCGAACGCCTGATCCTGTCCATGCGGGGCGATATCGACCGGCGGCAGACGGCGGTACGGCAACTGGGCCTGAAACTACGCCACCCGCGCGACGTGCTGCGGCTGGCCACCACAAGGCTGGACGGGGCGGGCCGGGCGCTGCGCACCAGCCTGGACAGCGCCATCCGCCTGTCGGAGGGGCGCTATCACCGCATCGCCGACCGCCTGTCCGACCGGACCATCCGCCGGGCCCTGACCGATGGGGCCACCCGCCTGTCCGAGCTGCCCACCCGCATGGAGCGCGCTCATCTGGCCGACCTGTCCGCCAAGGACGACCGGCTGGCACAATTGGGCCGGCTGCTGGAAAGCGTGTCCTATCGCGGTGTGCTGTCGCGCGGCTTCGCCCTGGTTACCGATGTTGATGGACAGCCCGTGACGCATGCCGCCGGTTTAACCGACGGACAGCGTGTGACCATCGCCTTTCAGGACGGCAATGCCGGCGCCACCATCGGTCAAGGCGAGGGGGCCCCGCCGGCCACACCTCCACGCCCGGCGCGGCCCACCCGCAAAGCGGGCGATGCGGGACCGCAGGGCAGCCTGTTCTGATCACCTGACGAACCGACCCATCCTATCCCCTTGGATAAGGGGGCAGGAATTTACCAATTCCCATACCGGTATATTCTCCCGGTATGAGCGATCTGTTCACATCGTCGAAACCTGCGGCTGCCCTGGCCGGTGCGCGCGCCCTGACGCGCAGCACAGGCTGGCTTGGCTTCATCCTCGGTATGGTGATGGCCGCAGCACTGGCCGTGATCATCTCGCTGCAGCTCTATCAGGACCGCGCCGCTGCGCGCGATCATGCCCAGGAAGCGGCAGTGAACCTCACGGGCGCTATCGCGCGCGATATCTCCCGGCATGTTGATCTGTTCCGCTTTGTCCTGACGTCCCTGCGCGACACGGTGACCTCACCGGATTTCCAGCAGGTGCCCGAAAATCTGCGCGATATGGTCCTGTTCTCTCACACGGCCGCACCCAAGGCGCTGGGTGTGCTGTTTGTGACGGATGTCAACGGCATCATCGAAGCGGAATCGAGCGGCAATGACGTGCGTGGGCAAAGCCGGGCCTGGCGGCCCTACTTCGCTTATCATCGGGACAATGACGATCCCGCGATGCTGATCACCGGCCCGCTGATCTCTGCCACGACGAAGGACCCGGTGATTGTCCTGTCCATGCGGCTGAACCGACCGGATGGTTCGTTCCGGGGTGTGGTTGTCGCCTCCATGCTTCTGACCTATTTTGACGGGCTGTTGACCGACCTAAAGTTGGATGCCGGATCAGCCCTGACCCTGTTTCTGGACCAGGGCGTCATCCTGGCCCGGCAGCCGGTGGACCCGTTAGCCATTGGCCGCGACCTGCGCCAGGATCCACACCTGAAGGCCATCGTCGGGGAACCGCTGGCCATTTATGAAGAACCGGGCGCGCCGGACGAAACGCGGCTGGTCGTCTCCACCGCCGTAGCCGGGTCCACCATGCGGGTCAGCCTGGCCCAGTCGCTGGACCTGGTTTACGGCCATTGGCGGCGTAAGGCCTGGACCATCGGCCTGACATCCGCCCTGCTGATCAGCGGTATCATCATCCTGATCAGCCTGCTGCACCGGGAAAGCCGGCAGCGGTCGCGGGTGCAGGTGGCGCTGGCAGAAGCCAATGCCCGGTTGGAACGGATGGCCACCACCGACCCCCTGACCGGTATTGCCAACCGCCGCATGTTCGATGACATGCTGCGGCGTGAACAGGCGCGTGTCACCCGCATGCCGCATGATGCGGCGATCCTGATGATCGATATCGACCTGTTCAAAAGCTTCAACGACACCTACGGCCATGGCGCCGGTGACGCGACGCTGCGGTCAGTGGCGCTGGCCATCACCCGCACCGTGGCGCGTGGCGGCGACCTTGCCGCCCGGATCGGGGGAGAGGAATTCGCCGTCCTACTGACCGAGACCGACCTTTCGGGTGCCCGCGCCGTGGCCGACCGGATCCGGGAAACGGTGGCCGCCCTGGGCATCCGCCATAGCGGCAGCCCGCATGGCCATGTCACCGTCTCCATTGGTCTGGCCAGCACGGGCGTCGGACCGGTACCCGCCAGTTTCGACCTGATCCTGGATAGTGCTGACGAAGCGCTTTACACGGCCAAGAAAAATGGCCGCGACCGGGTGGAGGTCGCCTCCCTTTCCATGGTTGCGGCCTGAATTAGCCCCGGTAACGCAGGAAATGGATGCGCGCCTGACTATAGTCACGCAGATCCAGCGCATCGAACCCCGGTGGCGGGGCAAAAGCATCGTCGGCCCCAACCTCCACACAGACCAGGGCACCCGGCGCGATCCAGCCGGCACGGGACAACCCGGTCAGGGCCGGCGGCGACAGGTCCTGACCATAGGGCGGGTCCAGGAATACCAGCCGGGCCGCAAAGGGAGCCGGCGGCGGCTTGGCCGCGTCAGCCAGGATGAAGCGGCACTGCGCCCCCTCCCCCAGCATCTCCGCATTGCGGCGCGCAATGTCCAACGAGGCGCGGGCCTTGTCCAGCAGGGCCACGCGTGCGGCACCATGCGACAGCGCCTCCAGCGCCAGGGCGCCGGTTCCGCAGAACGCGTCCAGCACATCGGCACCGTCCAGAACGTCGCTGCCATCCTCCATCCAATCGCCATGGGACAGGATGTTGAACAGCGACTGGCGCGTACGGTCGCTGGTGGGGCGCACGTCACGGCCCGCCGGCGTTTCCAGCCGGCGGCCCCGATGCTTACCGGCGACGATCCGCACGCGGCGCTCCACCCTTATGGGCCGGCTTTCCACCGCCGGCATTGCCGGGTGCCGGACCCTTGGCGGGCGGCTTGGCCGGGGCCGCCGCAGCAGCGGCACGCTTGGGTGTCGGCTTCGGCCCACGGCGGGCGGGCGCATCATCATCGGGGATGTCGGCACCGGCCAGCGCGCGGTCCAGCTTGGCAACGGCGCGGCGGGCGCTATCGCTCAACTGATCCCCGGCCCCTCGACGGGCGGCCTTGGGTACTTCGGCTTCCACCCGTGACGGCGGGGCCGTGCGCTTGGGTGCTGTCGCGGTGGAGGCGGCCTTGCGCCCCCCGCCCATCAGGCGTTCGACACTGTCGCGGGCCTTGGCGGCGGACGGCTTGGCCCTGCCCTTGGTAGCGCTGGATGGGGCAGATGCCGCCATGGCCTTGGGCAGCCGGTCATAACGCATGCGCGGGGCCGCACCCGGCACCGGCTTGGCAGCACCCTCGGCGGGCGCCGGTTCTTCCTCTGCCGGGAAGAAGTCAGGCATCTGGTCGCGCAGGACGCGGCGCGGCACCTCTTCCACGGCGCCGGGGTCCAGCTTACCCAGTTGGAACGGACCATAGGCGATGCGGATCAGACGGCTGACCGGAAGGCCCAGCCATTCGAACACGCGGCGAACCTCACGGTTCTTGCCCTCGCGCAGGCCCACGGTTAGCCAGGAATTATAGCCGACAGTACGGTCGATCACCGTTTCGATGGGGCCATAGGCCAGTCCTTCGATGACCACCCCTTCTTCCAGCTTGCGCATGGTTTCCGGCGTCGGCACGCCATGGACGCGGATGCGGTAGCGGCGCAACCAACCGGTGGAGGGCAGTTCCAGATGCCGTGCCAGCGCCCCGTCATTGGTCAGCAGCAGCAGCCCTTCCGACGCAAGGTCCAGGCGACCGACGGAGATGACGCGCGGCATGGTGTGCGGCAGATGGTCGAAGACGGTGGCCCGGCCCTTCTCATCGCGCGCCGTCGTGACCAGCCCTTCCGGCTTGTGATAACGCCACAGGCGGGTGGGTTCCGGTTCGCCCACCATCTGACCATCGACCTGGATACGGTCGCCATCGCGGACCAGAAAAGCCGGGCTTTCCAGCGTGACATTGTTCACGCGGACACGGCCTTCGGCGATCCAGCGTTCGGCATCGCGGCGGGAGCAGACGCCGGCGCGGGCCAGGCGTTTGGCAATGCGTTCGCCCCCGGCAAGCTCGGGCGCGGCATCAAGGTCGGTTTCGTCGGCGACGGCATCAACCGGCACCTGACGCAAGGGGTCATAGCTGTTCTGGGACATGGGCGCGGAGATTACGCGCGAAACAAGATTGCCGCAAGCCGCGCCCCGCCTTGACGCGCGCGACCGTCCCATGCAGCCTTGCGCGCATCATGACTGACACGCCGCCCGCCCTCACCCCCATGGACCTTGCCTTTGCCGAAGCCGAAAAGGCGGCGGCACGCGGGGAGGTGCCGGTGGGGGCCGTGGTGGTGGACCCGGCCACGGGCCGCATCCTGGGTTCCGCCGGCAACCGGACAGAGGAACTGTCCGACCCCACGGCCCATGCCGAAGTCCTTGCCATCCGTCAGGCAGCATCAGCGCTTAACAGCCCGCGCCTGCCAGGCCTGGACCTCTATGTCACGCTGGAACCCTGTGCCATGTGTGCAGGCGCCATCAGTTTTGCCCGTCTGCGGCGGGTCTATTTCGCGGCTTATGATCCCAAGGGCGGGGCCGTCGATCATGGCCCCCGCTATTTCCAGCAGCCAACCTGCCACCACGCGCCCGACGCCTATGGCGGGTTCGGGGAGGCACGGGCGGCCAGCCTGCTGCGCGATTTCTTCAAGGACAGGCGATAGGAGAGTGATGATGACCAGCCAGTTCCCCGCCGTCACAGTGCTGAACGATCCCGGCCCGGAGGCTGAAACCTACCGGCCCGCCGCAGACCGTATTTTGACCGGCGATCCGGTCCAGACCGTCAGCAACCGCTTCAGCAGCGCCGATGGCCGCTTCAATTGCGGCATCTGGACCGGTGCCGTCGGCTCCTGGCGCGTGGTCTTCACGGAAAATGAGTTCTGCCAGCTCCTGGAAGGTGTCGTCGTCGTGCGGGGGGATGACGGCTCAGAGCGCCGCTTTCAGGCGGGGGACGCCTTTGTCATGCCGGCGGGCTTCACCGGTGTGTGGGACATTTTGGAGCCTGCGAAGAAATACTACGCGGTTTATGAGTGAGGGTCAGTCCGGCCAGCGCCGATGCTGCCACATCCATTGGCCGGGATCGTCGCGCACCCATTCTTCCAGCAGGGCGTTGACCTGTTTCATGGCCGACAGCGTGTCGGCCTTCACATCCCCGGTCCGGGCAAAATCCAGCGGCGGCAGGATGGTGACGCGGAACTGCGCCGCGCCCGTCCGCACAACGCGAATGGGCACGGCGGGCGCGTCATAGCGCAGAGCCAGATCGGCAAGGACTGTTCCCGTCCGCGCCTCGCGCCCGAGGAACGGCACCAACGGCCCCTCATTCAGTTTCTGATCGACCAGCAGACCGACATGCCCGCCGGCCCGGATGGCTGTCATCAGGCCGCGCGCCGCCTCCCGCCCCTTGGGCACCATGGTGCCACCCAGGGGAGCCCGCGCACGGGCCAGCATGTCCGCCACAAACGGGTTGTTGGGCTTGCGGAACACATAGGTCAGGTGCAGGCCAACCCGCGCCGACACCATGGCGCACAATTCCCAATTGGCGAAATGGCCGGTGAAGACGATACCGGGCCGGTCGTCGCTGACCAGGGCTTGCAGATGCTCCAGACCCGAGACCTCCACATGCCGGTCGAAATCCGCGGCGATACGGTCCAGATGCACATATTCGGCAAAGGTGCGGCCCAGATTGTCCCAGGCTTGGGTGAGGATGGTGTCGATACGCGCCGGTTCCAGCGTCGGCAGGGCCCGCCCGATGTCACGCCGCATGCGCCGTGACCGCGACAGGCGCGGGCCAACCCGGCGCAGCAGGCCGCCGCCTAAGTCCGACGCCTGTTCCGGCGATAGCAGGCGCATGGTTGCGATGAACAGCCAGACGACAGCAGCTTGCAGACGGTAGCCGACAACCCGGTCGAACCGGCGGCGCAGGCGGCTGTGATCAGCCATGGCGTGCCTCCATCAACCGGTCCAACAGCCCCTCTACCGCCACGGGATCATCCCAGGACAGGCGGACCGGCAGCACCGCCACACGCGGCCGCCAGATGGGGGACAGGCGCATCGCGTCCTTCTCCGTCGTCGCCAGCGTGGCGCCCAGCGCCTCTGCCTGTGCCAGCAGGCTGGACAGGTCCGCCGCACTGAACGGGTGATGGTCGGGAAACGCCGTTTCCGCCACCACCGACAGGCCGGCATCGCGCAGGGTCGCGAAGAATTTCGCAGGCCGCCCGATCCCGGCAAAGGCCAGCAGGGGCCGGCCCCGCAATGACTCCAGCGCCGCCGGATCGGGCAGCAGCCGGGCCGTAAGCACGGGCAACCTGCCCGCCACCGCCTGCGCCGCCGCCAGGCCCGGCCCGTCGCCGATGACCACCAGCGCATCCGCCCGTTTCAACCCGCCGGCCACTCTCTCCCGCAGCGGCCCTGCTGGCATGACACGGCCATTGCCGAACCCGGCCCCGGCATCGACAACGATCAGTGATAAATCCTTGTGCAGGGCGCGGTTCTGAAATCCATCATCCAGGATGATGGCACCCACCCCCGTGTCCACCATGGCCTTGGCCGCTGCCACCCGGTCGCGCCCGATCCAGGCGGCACCCGTTGCGGCCAGCAGCAACGGCTCATCCCCTACATCCATCGCGTGGTGAAGGGTCGGGTCCACGGCAAGTGGCCCCCGCATGCGCCCGCCATGGCCGCGCGACAGCGACGCCGCCGCTACCCCGCGGGTACGCAGCCGCGCCACCAGATCGCGCACCACAGGCGTCTTGCCGGCCCCGCCGGCCACCAGATTACCAACGCAGAGCACCGGCACCGGCGCCTTCACCGGCACCCGCAACCCCAGCAAAGCACCCGCCCGCCACAGCCATGACAGCGGCGTCAGCAGCGCCGACAACAGGCCCGGCGGGGCGTACCAGAAGGCAGGGGCGCGCATCAGCCCACCCCCGCCCGGTGCAGCAGCGGGGCCAGTGCCGCCATCACCCGGTCGATGGCCGTGGCATTGCGCAGGGCCACCTCTCTTGCCGCCTCTGCCTGCGCCTGTCGCCGCGCAGGCTCGGACAGTAGGCCCGCGACGGCATCGGCGATCTGTTGCGGGCCGGCGAGCGGCAGAAGGCCGCCAGCCGCCTGCATCTCCGCCGCAACTTCCGCGAAATTGAACATGTGCGGGCCATGGATGACGGCGCTGTGCAGCAGAGCCGGTTCGATGGGGTTATGCCCACCCACGGGCATAAAGGACCCACCCATCACCGTGACCGGGGCCAGACGGAAGACCAGCCCCATCTCCCCCAGCGTATCCATCAGGAACACCGCATCCCCCGCCCCCGGCAGCCCGCCCTCACTGCGGCGGGCGTAAGACAGGCCGGCGGTGGACAGCATCACCGCCACCTCTCCCCCCCGGTCGGGATGGCGCGGCACCAGCAGCAGCAGCGCATCGGGCAAGTGCCGACGCAGTTCCACCTGCGCCGCGATGGCCATTGCCTCCTCCCCGGCATGGCTGCTGGCAAAGGTCCAGACGGGCCGGGGCCCGATGGCAGCCGACAGGGTGTGCAGCGCCGCCGGATCAATGGGCAAGGGCGGGGCCGAATATTTCAGATTGCCCACGGCCCGCACATCGGCAATGCCCAGCGCCGACAGCCGTTCTGCCTCCACCCCGGTCTGGGCCAGGGCCAGTTGAAACACGGACAGAAGCCGCCGGGCGGTGCGCGCAAACCGCCGCCAATTGCCAAAGCTTTTGGCCGACAGGCGCGCATTGACCAGGGCACAGGGAATGCCGGCCCGCCGGATGCCGGACAGGAAATTGGGCCAGAATTCCGATTCCACCCACAGCACCAGATCGGGCCGCCAATGGGCCAGGAAGCCATCGACGGCGCTGGGCAGGTCGACCGGCACATATTGGTGGAATGCATGCGGCCCCGGCAGCCGCCTTGCCATCAGCGCGGCGGACGTCACCGTCCCCGTCGTCACCATCACCTGCACCTGCGGCCCTTGTGACAGCAGCCTTTCCACCAACGGCAGCACCGCCAGCGCCTCCCCCACCGACGCGGCATGGACCCAGACCAGCCGCCCCGCCGGACGTGGCAATAGCGGACGGCCCAACCGTTCATGCCGGCGGGCCGGATCTTCCTTGCCACGCGCGGCACGCCGGTCCAGCAGCCGGCCGATGGCCGGGCCGGCCAGATGCGTCAGGCCGCGATAAAGGCTGTACAACATGAGGGGATCGGGGTCTCTGGCATTGTCCCGGCAAGCTAGCACGGTGAAAACCCTGCCCGCCACCATGGCCGTTCCCCGGCTGCCATGCTGCCTATCGCCATAATTCAGCCTTGATCATTGTTCAATTTGGCATGGAGCTTCCTGCGGCAAAGGGGATTTCTGCGCAAGAAAGCGCTTAGCCCCCTTGACGTAGACGCCACGACGCATGACCTTATGGGTATGATGCGGGCGTCTGTGGGACGGCCCGGTTCCCCCGATTGTGGCGCTGCCCTGGTCTTCAGGACAGGCACCGCCCCGGCAGTGGAGAGAATTGCGATGCGTAACGCTGTCACCCGTCACACCCGCGCCGCCGGTATTGCCGCCCTGCTGGTGGCTGTTCCGATGTCGGCACCGGTTCTGGCGGACGAGGCGGGCAAGCCCGTGAATACCTTCAAGCCGATCAGCCGCGACATGACACCCGGCGAACGCGCCGCCGCCCAATCCTATGCCCGCCCTGGTGCCGATGCTGCCGCTGCTGCCGCCCTGGCCTTGTCGGGTGAAAGCAACAGCCGCCTGCCGGACGGGTTCAGCCTGTCGGTCAGCGGCAATATGCCGTCCTTTAGCAGCGGATATGGGGCCCGCCGGTCGAACCAGCTGCTGGGCGACGGACAGATCGGCTATGACGCCGAGCCGTTTTATTCCAACAATCGCGGCTATTACACGCCCTATGGCTATTCCTATGGCACGCCGCGCCTGAACTATAATGAAAGCTTCCTGCGCCATAAGTATGGCGGCAACATCCTGGGCGCCCCGTCCGTGTCAGCGCCGCTGGAATTCTGGGACGGACGCCGGTGACATCATGAAAGCGGGCGGCTTAGCGATCGCGATCCTTTGCCTGCTGAATTTTCAGCCCGCTTTTGCCACCGATACCCCTGCCAACAGCTTCAAGCCCCTGCCCAGCGCCGATCCGCTTCCAGGCGAGATCGTATCACTGGATAATGCCGACCTGCGTGTACGCGAAGCACTGCCGCCGCCCTGCACGGGACGCAGCCAGAAGGGCGCGCAAGCCGGAACTTGGATCGGGGCTGCCGTCGGCCTGATGGCCGGCATGGCGCTGGGCGATGACAATGACAGCAGCGTGACCACCGCCGCCAAGGGACTGGCGGGGGCTGGTGTGGGGTCCACCATCGGTTATCTGGCGGGCCGTGCCTATGACGGGCCGCGGGATTGCCCCGGCATGAAGGCCGAGTTGCCGCGCAGCCCCATTTCCCCCGTCGCAGATGAAGTCAGCTGGGAAGAACGCCGCCGTGCACTGGCCGGTGGACCGTAACCCATACGCTTTCGTGTACGTGACGGATTCACCTTGGCGAATCGGTGTGCTAGATTCCGCGCCAGGTGTTTGGACCGGCCTTTCCTGCCGGTCTTCGTAGCGTTGGAGTGGCCGCCATGGCGATGCGCGTTCGTGAGGATTATCGTGGCCTGACGGGGCCTGAAAAGGCCTCCATCCTGATGCTTGCGCTGGGCGAGGAAATCGCATCGAAGCTGTTCGCCCTGATGGGCGATGACGAGATCAAGGAACTGTCCCAGACCATGGCCAACCTAGGCTCGGTCAGTTCCAATCTGGTGGAGCGCCTGTTCGTTGAGTTTGCAGAGCAGATCAGTTCCACCGGCTCGCTGGTCGGTTCGTTTGATAGCACCGAACGCCTGCTGACCAAGGTCCTGCCCAAGGACAAGGTCGACCAGATCATGGAGGAAATCCGTGGTCCTGCCGGTCGTACCATGTGGGACAAGCTGACCAACGTGAACGAGCAGGTGCTGGCCAACTACCTGAAGAACGAATATCCGCAGACCGTCGCCGTGATCATGTCCAAGATCAAGGGCGACCATGCCGGCCGCGTGCTCCAGCTGCTGCCCGAAAGCTTCGCGATGGAAGTCATCATGCGTATGCTGCGCATGGAGGCGGTGCAGAAGGAAGTGATCGACGATATCGAGCGCACGCTGCGCACCGAATTCATGTCGAACCTGGCCCGCACCAACCGCCGCGACGCGCACGAAATGATGGCGGAAATCTTCAACAGCTTCGACCGCAACACCGAAAGCCGCTTCATCGCCGCCTTGGAAGAACGCAACCGCGACAGCGCCGAGCGTATCCGCGCCCTGATGTTCACCTTCGAGGACCTGTCCAAGCTGGACCCCAGCGGCATTCAGACCCTGCTGCGCAGCGTGGACAAGCAGAAGCTGGCCACCGCCCTGAAGGGTGCGTCGGACACGCTGAAGGACCTGTTCTTCACCAACATGTCCGAACGTGCCGCCAAGATCATGCGCGAGGATATGGGCGCCATGGGCCCCATCCGCCTGCGCGACGTGGACGAGGCGCAGATGTACATGGTGCAGCTGACCAAGGACATGGCCGCGCGCGGCGAAATCGTCATCGCCAGCGGCAAGGGCGAGGACGAGCTGGTTTATTGATCAAAGAGTTGCCTGAGGTCGCATAAGCGTCAGCGCATGCTACAACTTGTGTAACGTCGCATGCGCTGACGCTTATGCGACCTACGACAAAAAAGGCCGGCGTTTCCGCCGGCCTTTTGTCTGGTCTGGATCACGTATCCAGGAAGCTGCGCAGCTTGCGGCTCCTGGACGGGTGCTTCAGCTTGCGAAGCGCCTTGGCCTCGATCTGGCGGATACGTTCGCGCGTCACGCTGAACTGCTGACCCACCTCTTCCAGGGTATGGTCGGTGTTCATGCCGATACCGAAGCGCATGCGCAGCACGCGTTCTTCACGGGCGGTGAGCGTAGCGAGTATACGGGTCGTGGTCTCGCGCAGGTTCGCCTGGATGGCGGCATCGAGGGGCAGAACGGCGTTCTTGTCCTCGATGAAATCACCCAGATGCGAATCCTCCTCGTCGCCGATCGGCGTCTCAAGGCTGATCGGCTCCTTGGCGATCTTCAGGACCTTGCGGACCTTTTCCAGCGGCATCATCAGACGCTCGGCCAGTTCCTCCGGCGTCGGCTCGCGTCCGATCTCGTGCAGCATCTGACGGCTGGTGCGCACCAGCTTGTTGATCGTCTCGATCATGTGCACGGGAATACGGATGGTGCGGGCCTGATCGGCGATCGAACGGGTGATCGCCTGCCGGATCCACCAGGTGGCGTAGGTGGAGAACTTGTAACCGCGCCGATACTCGAACTTATCCACGGCCTTCATCAGACCGATATTGCCTTCCTGGATCAAGTCCAGGAACTGCAGGCCACGGTTCGTGTACTTTTTGGCGATGGAGATCACGAGGCGCAGGTTGGCCTCCACCATCTCCTTCTTGGCGCGGCTGGCTTCCTTTTCGCCCTTCTGCACCGTGGAGACGATGCGGCGGAACTCACCGATGGGCAGACGCGCCTGGCTGGACACTTCCGCGATGCTCTCACGAACGCGGCCCACCTCATACGACGAACGCTCGGCGAACTTGGCCCAGGCCTTGGAGATGCTCTTGCAGCGATCCAGCCATTTCGGGTCCAGTTCCGACCCGTAATAGTGCTGCAGGAAGTCTTCGCGCTTTACCCGGCAATCGGTGGCCAGACGCAGCAGACGGCCTTCAAAGCCCAGCAGCTTGCGGTTGAGCGCATAGAGCTGTTCGACCAGCTGTTCGATACGGCCATTGTTCAGGCGCACGGAATTGACCAGTTCGGTCAGTTCGGCCTTCACCTTGTCGTACTTCTTGTCGGAACCCTTGGGCAGCTCCTGGCCGCTCTGCAGCAGGCTCAGGCGCTCTTCCTGCATCTTGTGCAGGCGCTCATAGGTTTCCTCGATCTTGCCGAAGATCTCCAGCACCTTGGGCTTCAGCTCGGCTTCCATGGCGGAGAGGGAAACATTGCCCTCCTCTTCACCCTCGCCTTCGGCGGCGGGACCACCTTCACCCTCGGGCCGCTCGGCTTCCTCCTCTTCACGCTCGGCGGCGGGACCGTCCAGCGCTTCGGGCGGCAGCTCACCGGCTTCCGGGTCCACGCCATATGAGGCGTCCAGATCGATGATGTCGCG